>CAIUSO010000093.1 GCA_903901875.1 uncultured Geobacteraceae bacterium
AATATCACTATAAAATGCTTTTTTGAGATGTTCTTTTGATTTCCATACTTATTTTTGCTTACGAATTATCCGAAGTAAATAAGAAACAATATAATAAATAGCGTGGGTTTACAGTAGCTACTTCGGATAACGATTTACTTCCGATAAGGCGGTTTATCCGAAGCTTCGGATAACCCGCCCTGGGGAGTCCCTTTGCGGTTGCTCTTGCCGCCGCCGATGTTCCGCTTCGTTCCATCCTTGTCCATTTCCATGATAGGAGCCTTCAGCCACATCTGAATGAGGCGAAGTATCTCGCCATCACAAATGCGTTCGGCTACCGTCGCCATGAGGTTGGCATGGGGAATGGTGTCAAAGTATTTGGAAAGATCGGCGTCAATGACTTCGGTATGCCCACTGACCATGGCATCTGCAACGTCATCAACTGGGTCGTGGGCTGATTTCTTCGGTCTGAATCCATATGAGATCCCGCAGAAGTCAGCCTCAAAGATTGGCTCTATTACCAGTTTAGTGGCCATTTGAGCTACCCGGTCACGGATGGTCGGGATACCCAAAGGACGCTGACTGCCGTCACTCTTGGGTATCATGACCCGTTTAACCGGATCGGGATTGTACGTCTTGTTTCTCAATGCTTCCGCCAGCTCCCCAATGAATGCGGGTGCCCCTTCATTTTCCTCGATGGCCTCGAAGGTTACGCCGTCGATACCGGCACTCCCTTTGTTGGCACGGACAAGGCGGTAGGCAAACTCAAGGATGTCAGCCCGATACACCTTGTCATACAAGGCGTGGAAGCGGCAGGCAGGTTCCTGCTTGGCCTTGCGGTAGAGCTTCCTCTGTAGCGTTCTGATTGTTTCCGGGGGTGTTAGCATGGTTGCAATCCCCTTACCTCCGCTCTTTGGTTGCGTGAACAAAGCAGGGTTCCTTCCCTCAGGCAGGGTTATGTTGTCCCATGCCTTCAAACGGTACTATGACCCCCTCCGACTCCCGTTACAGCCCACCGCGATTTCGTTTCCTTATACGCGCTAGATGATGCTCCTGAAACATCACCGTAACGGGTCTCCAGCACTGGGATGAGTATCTTCCACAACATGCCGACCCTCCTACCCCGGAAGATCATACAGGCTGATTCCGTTATCAATGCCTGAATGCAACGGCCTTCCCCATCTGTCCACTGGCTCGGCATCTTCAATTTGTATTTACGAGGCTACATCCAGGTTCACTTGCGTTACGGCCTGCTGCTTTGCCAATTGGGAACTTATGACCCTCTGTTACCAGAACGCCACTCCCTTGAACTACCGGGGCGAATCGGATAATTCCCCGGACGGGACTTTAACCCGTTAGATATTCAACTGTTACTGCGTACGGACAGTATATTTAATTGTCATGCAATATTACTTTGCTATTATCCACACATGGCACGAATTGCACGAGTAATAGCCCCTGGCATACCACACCACATCACCCAGCGTGGCAACCGACGACAGCAGACTTTTTTCTGTAACGACGACTATACTTCCTCTCTTGATCTGATGGCTGAGTTGCTGCCGGAATTGTCAAACAACCGGAACAATAGTGCCCATACCCACCTCACGGCTCAGGACGACAAATTGGTATAGACAAAACCGCTGCTTTCGATGATTGAAAACTGGAGAGATTTTCTATCATTGCCATCCGAAGATCAGATACTCACGTTTCACAAGCATGAGCACTCCGGCAGACCCCTTGGTCAAGAGATATTTATTGATGAGGTAGAGTCTTTGCTTGGAAGAACACTCCGACCGCAGAAACCGGGACCAAAGAAATTATCGCGCAATTAAATATACTGTCCCCCGAACTCCAAGAAGCATTGAGCCTGGGACTGGAATTGTTGGAAACTGCGGACACGGCTTATTTGACCACCATCGACGGTTCTGGTTTTCCCGAGACAAGTATTATCAATCTTTGTTACCAGAGATTAGCACAATTTTAAACATTATTGCCCGATAAACTCCGGATAATTTTCACGGTTAATCACCTGCCACGTTGCCTCAGGATAGGCACTGCGCCACTCCCTGGGTGGGCGTGGTTTTGCTTTGCCCCATTTCATCTCGTAACCATGCAAAGTGCCGCCCCGCTCTTCAACCAGATCAAGCTCTTTCTGGGTATAGGTTCGCCAGAAATAGTTATTGGATGGTTCTCTCAAATATTCCTGTCGTTTTAACCGTTCCATGATCAGGTAGTTTTCCCAGAGTTCTCCCGTATCATTACGCAGTTCCAACGAATTGAAGTTATTGATCAGGGCATTCCGAACGCCATTATCAATAAAATAAAAGCGGCTGTTCTTGGTAACCTCGCTTCTCAGGTTCCGGTTGAATCCACCCAGTTTCTGAATAACAAAGGCCTTTTCCAGTAGATCCAGATAACGATCAACCGTGTTCTTGCTCATGCCCAGGGAATTGCCCAACTCGGTATAGGAGACCTCTTTACCGATCTGAAAAGCCAACAGTTGCAGTAATCTGCCGATTTTGGCTGAGTGCCTGATCCCCTCAAGCTCCAGGATGTCCTTGTAGAGATAGGAAGAGACAATCTCTTTCAGGTACTGCTCCCGTTCGCGATTATCCTGCAGCAACACCACTTCCGGGTATGAACCGAACAGAAGACGCATCTCCAGACGCGCCTCGGTCTCGTGCCTCTGTTCGGTAGCACCGATCTCCATCTGTGCCAGAGGATATTGAATAAGAGTTGTTTTCCGTCCGGTAAGCGGCTCACCAATGCTGCGAGCGAGGTCAAATGAGGATGACCCGGTTGCGATGATGCGGATATCCGGGATGTGATCAACAATCAGTTTGAGGTTCAAGCCGATATTTTCTACCTTTTGCGCCTCATCAATCACCAGCAGGCGATTGTTGCCGACAAAGGCCTTCAGTTTATCAATGGACTGACTGGAAAGATAACTCTGAATGGTAATATCTTCACCACTGACCAAAAGATACGGTGCTGTTTCACCCTTTAAAAACTCCTGCAGCAGGGTCGTCTTTCCGGTGCGTCTGGCACCATAAATAACAGCCACCTTGCCTGGTTTCAGGATAGTGCCAAGGTTCTCAAGTTGCTTTTGCCGAATATACATTTACATAACTCCGTCACTGAATGGACTGTATTATATATAATTTGGTCAATTTAGCAATATTCTTTGTTGGAGGAAGCAGCTTCACTCTCCCACCAGTTTTGAAACACTACCCAGGGTGTGCAACAGAATCTGTTTACGCAGTCCCTAATTCGGTAAAGCCTGGCGGGAAAAGCGTACTGCAAGAAGGTTATGTGCGTCTGTTTTGATAGAGCAATAATACCACCAAGGATATTCATATCAACTCTTACTTATGCATTCAAACACTCCATTGACACTAATTATTGTACGATTTTTTTTGTAGTATTTGAGCCCATGACTCGTTTACATAGGATCCACTATCTTTAGGTAGGTGAGATTTGATCCGACAGAGGAGAATGGGATTATGGGTTGGTCAGATGTAAAGATGAGAACGAAGTTATTGGTACTTTCGTCATTAGGGATTATTGGGGTTGTCATTGTCGGAGTGATGGGATTGGTCACGCTGAAACATTCGAATAATGACCTTAAAGAACTTAACAATAACGTTCGGAACGTAGCCCTGTACGGAGAAATGAAAAGTGTTCTTTTGACAGCTCGCCTCGATGTCATTTTAATCACGGGAGCCACATTGTTTTCTACCGTCAGGTTGCCTCTGATTCAATTGTGATTGTTCGTGTGCTGCATGGTCGAATAGAAGCTGAACGTCATGGATAAGCAGGCTATTCACCAGATTTCACCTCACCAGAAAGAATACGGAGCATCCGGCAGAACCCGGAGGGGGTTGAATCGAAGGTCCGTACCGGCGTGCCGATCTGCCGTTCCAGCTGGTCAACAGACATGTCGTCGAGAAACAGCCCCTCCCCTTCCTTCAGCATAACGTCCGGAACCAGCAGATATAAGCCAACCACCTGTTCTCCCACTGCCCCCACGATATCTCGGCCGGTGACCAGGCCACTTACCGTAATGCTTTCACCAAAAAGCCGGTTTTCTACCGGGATCAGTACGATCTCCAGACCGCTTTTCTCCGCAACCTGTGCAAGAAAATCAGCCACGAAACCGGATGACGAAACACCGGTAACAACCGTGATCCGAAATGTACCAACCGGCTTGACCCTCTTGAGTGCCCGTGCCCCGTCCTTCATGAACAGCGGTACCATGCCCACACCGTTCTCCACCTGGGGAAAATCGCCGTATTCCCGGAAGGGAGGAAATGGTTCACCCCCTTTGAGGAAAAATTCATCGGCCAGGAACAGGAACGGCTGACCCAGTTTTTTTCGGAGCCTGACCGCCTCCGGCTGCCACTGGGCGGTGAAACCACGGGCATACTCCCGGTCAACCGGACGCAACGGGGGAAGATTCTGGCGATGATCGGTAAGCCCCAAGGGAACAATGGCAAGGGATTGCACGGCAGGAAAAAGTGCCGCCAGTTCACCGACGGTCCGCCGCAACTCCTCACCGTCGTTGATATCGGGACAGAGTACCACCTGGGTATGGAGGGCAATCCCGGCGGCGGCCAGCCTCTTCAGCTGCTCCATGATATCCGGAATAGCCTGCTTTCCGAGCAGTCTTTCCCGCACCTCCCGGCCGGTGGCATGGACGGAAATGTAGAGTGGAGACAACCGTTGTTCGATGATACGATTCAGCTCGGAGTTTTTAATATTGGCCAGGGTCACATAGTTGCCGTTCAGGAAGGAGAGCCGATAATCCTCATCTTTCACGTATAACGGCTTGCGGAGACCCCGGGGGAGCTGGTGAACAAAACAGAACAGGCAGTTATTTGCACACCGGGCGGGTGCCGGTGCGGCAAAAATCAGACCAAGGGGTTCCCCGGCGGACCGTTCTATCTCCAGCTCCCAGATTTCACCATCAGCGACGGCAACCTCCAACAGCAGCTCCTCTTCTGACGCAGTGTAATAGCTGTAGTCGATCAGATCCCGCACCGGATGGCCGTTCACCGCCAGCAGTCGGTCACCCCCCGTGACTCCGAACTGGTCAACTATGGAATCGGGGGCAACCGATTCAATGCGGAGTCCGGCCATCATTCCCCCCTATAAAAATCGGACATACGGTAATACTCCGATAGTGAGCGGAGGAACACCTGCAGGACTGCGGTGACCGGGACCGCCAGCAACATGCCGATGATGCCGAAAAGCTGGCCGCCAATTAACAGGGAGACGATGGCCACCAGGGGGTGCAATCCCACCGTATTACCGACTATTTTCGGCGTCAGTATGGTCCCTTCCAGAAGCTGCACCAGCCCGATCCAGCCGAGACAAAGCAGAGGGTGCATGATATCGTTGTACTTGAGCAGTGCCATCACCACGGAGAGGGTAATGCCGACGAGGGTCCCCACATAGGGGATTATGAACGCTATCCCCGCCAGCGTACCGATGGCGATGGCAAGATCAATACCGATGACATACAGCCCTGTGCTGTAGAGAATGGCCAGAATCCCGCAGACCGACAGCTGCCCCCGGACAAAGCCGGAAAGCACCCCGTCGATCTCCGCCAGCTTCGCACCGTATGCCGGGCGAAACCGGACCGGAACAAATGATTCCACAAACCGTTTCAGCCGGGGAAGATCAAAGAGCAGATAGAAGAGGTAGACCGGCACAATAAGGTAACCAAGCAGGGTAACAACGACCCCCACCGTTGAGGTAAGCGTTTCCCGGATAAACTGCAACAGGGGCTTCAGCAGTCCGGGAGCTGCGGTGCGGGCCTGTTCAAACAGTTCATTCAGGCGGAGCACCAGGCGGTCCGGAGTTTCAACGCCAAGGTACCCCTTGATTGCCGGTGGGGTAATATCGTACAGGTGGGGGATATAGGCCGGAAGATTGACCTGCATTCGGGAGAACTCCTCCGTGAGTGAGACGATGAGGAAAATGGTGAATCCTCCACCAAGAAGAAGTGCCACACAAAATACAAGCAGTATGGAAGGAAGGCGCCCCAGACCACGGTGCTCAAAAAAAACCACGGCCGGATTCAGAATGTAGGCAAGGGCAAAAGCAATGAACAACTGCAGAAACAGTGCGGAGGAATAGTAGAGTACTACCGAGGTCAGGACAACCAGCAGCAGGGAGACAATGAGAAGAAATCGAGTACTTTTGGGCATGGACACGCGGCCCCCCGGTGGACCGGCATGGTCAATCGGGGGAGCTGGCCGCTACTGGTGCAGCCGGAAGGTGCCATCGGCGGAAGTAATGGTGGCAATGGCATGCTTGTATATCAGCACATCCCCCCCCGCATCGAGTAACAGAGAAAAATTATCGAAGGACCTGATAAACCCCTCCATTTTTTCTCCCGACATCATGGTGGCCACTACACGTACCCGTTCCTTACGGGCCTGATTGAGATACTGGTCCTGAATATTAAATGGCGATTTTGACATTATACACGCCCCCTATTGTCGAAAAAAATCAATTGCCTGAGAGTTTATTGTAGCAAACTTCTCCGGATATTCAAACCACATTATCTCCGGTTCGGCCCTGAACCAGGTAAGCTGACGTTTGGCATAGTGGCGGGTATTCCGCTTTATCAGCCGAATGGCCTCATCACGTGAAAATTCACCACAAAGATGGGCGGCCGATTCCTTGTAGCCGATTGCCCCCATTGATTTCAGCTCGCGCCCGTACCCATGGGCCAGGAGGCGGGCGACTTCATCCAGCAATCCTTCTTCCACCATCCGCTCCACCCGTTGCTCAATGCGGCGATAGAGCAGGGAGCGCTCAACGTCAACTGCGAGCTGCAAGACTTCGTACCGACTGGAACGGAAGCCATGGTCCCGCTGCTGGCGGGAAAGGGGCACACCGGTCAATCGGTACACCTCCAGGGCCCGGATGATCCTGACCAGATTATTGGGATGAAGTTGTGCCGCCAGGTCCGGATCGACCAGACGGAGCTGTTCCAGCATGGCACCGTTGCCAACCTGTGACGCCTCCTGCTGGAGTGCCGCCCGGATTTCTGCACCTCCCCCCGGTGAATCAACGAGCCCCTTGAGCAGGGCCCGAATATAGAGGCCGGTACCACCAACCACGATGGCCCGCTTGCCCCGTGACGTGATGTCGGCAATGGCGGCATCGGCGGCAGTGGCGAAGTCGGCAGCAGAAAACGCCTGGTCAGGCTCGACCACATCAATGAGATGATGACGGATGTCCTGCCGTTGCCGGGGTGACGGCTTGGCCGTTCCGATGTCCATCCCCCGGTAGACCTGCATGGAGTCGGCATTGACGATCTCTCCGCCGATCGATTCAGCCAGGCGCAAGGCCAGATCGCTCTTGCCCGAGGCGGTCGGGCCGCCTATGACCACAATGTTACGCTGGGGCTGTCTGTTCATATCCGTTTGAAAATTTTCTGCAACTCCACCAGCGTCACCACATGTGAAACCGGGCGACCATGGGGGCAGCTGGCTGCAAAGTCGGTCTGGTCCATACGGGCAAGCAGCTCCCTGATCTGGCGGTGATCCAGGAGATGGGGCCCCCGGATCACCGAATGGCAGGCGATACGTGACAGCACCGACTCCAGGGCATCGCTGAAGGCTGCGCTGCTGCCAAATCGCTCAATGTCCGCCAGAATATCTCGGATCAGCGGCACCGGGGCCTTGCGGGCCACCATGCGCGGGGCGGCAGCAACCATGAGGGTGGTTCCGCCAAAGGGCTCCAACTCAAAACCCAGGGCCGCCAACTCTCCGCTGAAACGCTCCGCCACCGCCACCTCGCTGAAGGTCAGCTCAATGGTCTCCGGAAAGAGCAGCCGCTGGGATTCCACCTCCCCCCCCTGGCACTGCTGTTTGAGGATCTGGAAGGCCACCCGCTCACTGGCGGCATGCTGGTCGATTATTACCAGTTCGCCACCGGACTGGCAGAGAATATATTCGTTGTGAAACTGGCCGATGATGGCCAGGGAGGAAAAATACCCCGTCGGCTCGGGGGGAGGCTGTTCCGCTACAAACGGTGGGGCCGGATCATTGACGGCACCGTTCCGCTCCGCTGGTGGCTCGGTCGGCTTGGGCGGAGCCGCCACCGGTTGCCCCGATGGTTCCCCATACGGAACCTGATGACGGGGGGGAAGCTGCAGCGATACCTGGGCTGCAGCAGCGATCCGCTCCTTGTGGGCCTGACTGACGCTCGGCACCGCTGCAACGGGAGCAGCCGAAGTAACCGAAGCGGTGACAGTGGAGGGAGCCAGCCAGGGAGAATCCCGCAGCAATTCTTCCAGAGTTCCCTGTATGGCATCATGGGCAACTGCCTGCTGCCTGAAGCGGACCTCATGCTTGGTAGGGTGTACGTTAACATCAACCTCACCGGGGGGAAGTTCGATAAACAGTGCCACCACCGGATAACGCCCCCGGTCAATCACCCCCCGGTAGGCCTGCATGAGGGCGTGTTGCACAACCTTGTCCCGGATAAACCTGCCGTTGATAAAGGTGTAGATCCCCTGGGTTCCAGAGCGGACCAGCCCGGGACCGGAGATAAAGCCATGCACCGAGATGCCCCCCCTTTCGCCTGTCACCGGAAACAGATGGCGGGAACTTTCCTTGCCGACAACCAGGGAAAGCCGCCGCAGCAGGTCGCTCCGCTGAAGTCGGAACAGTTCCCGGTCATCGCTGATGCAGGTAAAGGCTCTGTCGGGGCGTGAAACCGCCAGACGGGCCACCACATCGGCCACATGACCCGCCTCGGTTTCGGCACTTTTCATGAATTTGTGGCGGGCCGGCATATTGAAAAAAATCTGTTCAACCGTTATGACCGTTCCGGGGGCCATGCCACAGGCTTTGACGTCCCGAACACGCCCCCCTTCAACCACGATTTCGGTCCCTTCCGGTGATGTGCTTTCCCGCGTTGCCAGAGTAAACCGGGAAACGGAGGCAATTGAGGGGAGTGCCTCACCGCGAAATCCCAGCGTCAAGAGATGTTCCAGATCAGAATCAACTTTGATCTTACTGGTGGCGTGGCGTTCCAGGGAAAGCAGTGCATCCTCCCGCGACATGCCATGGCCGTTGTCAGTAACCCGCACAAGCCGCCTCCCCCCGGCAACGATCTCAACAATGATGTCGGTTGCTCCGGCGTCAAGGGAGTTCTCTATCAGCTCCTTTATCACCGAGGCCGGCCGTTCGACGACCTCTCCGGCGGCTATCTTGTTGGTAAGGGTTTCCGGCAGAATGGTTATACGCTGGGACATGGCTGCTCCGTTCGGTACGAAAAAAGAGCGGGGAAAACCCGCTCTTTTTGATTAAAATGGCAATTACCCTGTACTTACTTTCGGTTATCTTCCGGTGCATCGCCAAAGAGGGCATCAAAATCATCCAGGCCCTCTGAGGAGGGGGCAGTTCCACTCTTTGGAACAAGTGCATCGGCACCGTCAGACGGAGTAGTATCCCACGAGAAATCAAATCCGTCGGCCCCGGCATCGTTTCCACTCCCCGCTGCAATAAAACCGAAGGGAGAATCGGTGGCACCGGCCGGGGGATTTCCCGTCAGATCTGCCAGGGCATCCTGTACCGACGCAGGAACCGGGATATCGCCCCCACCGAAAAACGGGGCTGTATCATCAAAAGCAAAGAGATTGTCCGCTGGTGCTGCTTCCGCCACCCCGGCTTCCTCCGGCAGATCAAAGGAAAACAGTTCTTCCTGAGGCGCAACAGTATCACCGCTTTCATCCAGAGAATCTGCGCTCTCCCCTGTCACAGCGGTCAGGGCGTACCTCGCTTCCAGGGGCAGAATAAGCGGGGTAAGAGAAAAGTTTTTCTTATGGCCGCTCAGATCCGTGGAGCACTTTTTACAGGCGTCATAGTACTCAAAACTGTTATAACCACACTTGGGGCATTTCATGTCCGGCTCCCTGACCCGATGACTATCACATCTCACCCCAGATATATTGCATTATTGCAAGAATAGCAATACTTGCCGTTTCGGCTCTCAGTATACGGGACCCCAGTGACACCGGCAAAAAGCCCTGACGAGTAAACAACTCCACTTCAGCCGGGTCGAACCCCCCTTCCGGGCCTATGGCAACAATCAGGGAAGCCGGCCTGTCACAGGTAGAAAGCAGCCCCTTCAGTGACTGTTCCCGTTCACCTTCCCAGAGAAGCAACCGCAGATCATGGCCGGCCTCCCGGGCAGCCTCGGCAGCTCCCGGACACCACAGGACGCCGGGAATGGAGGAACGACCGGACTGTCGCGCCGCTTCCGAGGTAACCCGATTCCACCGTTCAAGCTTGCTGTCCCGCTGATCGTCACGCACCCGGGCTACGGACCGGCGCCCACCAAACAGCCAAAAGTCATGGGCACCAAGCTCCGTCCCCTTCTGCAGGATCAGTTCGGTTTTATCCCCCTTTGGCAAGGCCTGGCAGATGGTGATACGGGGTGCCCCACTTTCCGATTCTTCCGAGGGGGCGGAGGATTCGATTTTCACCGTTAACCACTCCCGTCCCACCTGATCGATGGTGCCGGAATGGACAAAACCCTTCTCATCGGCCAACTGAACCGGGTCACCGTTCCCCAGCCGCAGCACCCGTGCGATGTGATTATAGAGTTCACCATCGCAGGAGGCGAAACCGTCCCGAATGGCCCCGGAATTGATCATGAAGCGGCGGGGTGCCATGGTCACCTCCCCCGGCGGTACAACATGGCAACCCATTCACCGGCGGCACTGGTCGCTTCATAGGTCAACGGCAGGGGAGCAAATCCCCGCCGAACCAGCGACTCTTTTTCGGCAAGGATACCGGAGAGTATCAGGGCACCACCGGGATTAAGCCGTTCCACCAGGTGGGGGGCCAGCCGTACCAGTTCTTCGGCAAGAATGTTGGCCAGAATGATGTCAAAGCCTTCCGCCAGGGACTCCAGCGGCTCAGTCCCGCACTCGATCCGGCCGGCCAGGTCATTCAGGGCCATATTTTCCCGCGCCACCTCTACCGCGTCGGGGTCAATATCCAGGGCCAGTACGCGCCCGGCCCCCAGCAGACAGGCTGCCATGGCCAGGATCCCCGAACCGGTTCCCAGGTCCAGCAGTGAGGGTTCGCACCATCCCCCCCCCTCTGCCATAACCGTTTCCACCATCTCCAAGCAGAGGCGGGTTGTCTCATGACCACCGGTACCAAAGGCCATGCCCGGATCAATACGTATCACCAGATCCCCCTCCCGAGAGTCAACCTCCTCCCAGGTGGGTACGATCAGCAGATGGGCCCCGATCCGCAGTGGCTTGAAATGGACCTTCCAGCTGCTGCTCCAATCTTCCGCATTGACGGCAGTGAGAACCGGTGACGCAAAGACTTCCTCCGGATATCGGTGAGACAACTGGGCTATGAACGCTTCAATCTCCCCCATCCGGGGTGCCGGGTCATCATCGGCAGAGAGATATGCCTTAACCGTCACCCGTACGGAAGCGGGAATTTCCGATGGTGAGAACGCATCGACGGCTCGATTGTCAACACAGACACCGTTTCCGGACAGTTCCGTCAAAAATTCAGCGACAACGTCCCCATACTCTTCCGGTATTTCACAGGCAATTTCAAGCCAGGAATCATTCATTACGCACCCTGATATTTTTTCTGAATGTAGTAGAATTAACCTTGGAAAAGTAGCAGAAGCACCTACCGCTGACAATAAAAAACATTCATCCCTCCACCGGAAGCGATCCAACAGAGAGGGGCACACCATTGTACCGGACAGATTGGCCGTCCGGGAATATTTTCATGGATATTTTTTCTCCCCAGCATTGAATTTTATGCTAGTATGGCCATTTCTTTATGCTCTATTTATCAGGAGGTGACCATGCCGCACTATTTTGAGGGGAAACTTGAGGCCACGGGACAGAAATTCGGGATTGTGGTCAGCAGGTTCAACAGCTTCATCTGTGAACGCCTTCTGGAGGGGGCCATTGACGCTCTGGTCCGCCATGGCGTTACGGAGTCCGACATTCACGTCACCCGGGTTCCCGGTGCCTTTGAGATCCCCCTCTTCGCCCAAAAGATGGCCGAGACCGGCAGATATGACGCCCTGATCTGCCTCGGTGCGGTTATCCGTGGCTCCACCCCCCACTTCGACTATGTGGCATCGGAAGTGTCCAAAGGGGTGGCAGGCGTTTCCCTTAATCTGGGTATTCCCATCGCCTTTGGCGTGTTGACGACCGACACCATTGAGCAGGCGGTGGAGCGGGCCGGAACAAAGGCGGGCAACAAAGGGTTTGAAGCGGCGGTCACCGCCATTGAATCGGTCAATCTGATCAAGGTGCTTAAATAATGGGGCTCCGACGCGAGGCACGGGAACTGGCCCTGCAGATACTCTACGCCCTTGACGCCAACAGCTCTGTCGGGATTCGTGAAACCCTCCAGACCTTCCGGGAAGAACAGGGGGAGGTCACAAGCAGGGTGCGGGAGTTTGCCGAAGAGCTGGTGCGGGGAGTTCAGGAACGAAGGACCACCATCGACGAGGCTATCCGGGCCCGTTCAAAAAACTGGTCCCTCTCCCGTATGCCGAGGGTAGACCTCAACGTCATGCGTCTGGCCGCCTATGAGCTGATGTACCGCGCCGACATCCCGAAAAAGGTCACCATCAACGAAGCGATCGAGATTGTGCGCCGCTTTGGCGACAAGGACTCACCGGCATTTGTTAACGGCATTCTCGACGAAATAGAGTCTTGCCCAAAAACTGAAGCGACAAGCGAGGAACAATGAAAGACATTCAGGTTGGTCTCATAGGATTTGGCAATATCGGCGCAGGGGTTGTTAAACTGCTCCGAGAAAACAGTGACGTCATTCTCAACAAAGTCGGTACACGTATTGTATTGAAACGTATAGCAGATCTGGACATTACCACCGATCGGGGAGTGGAAGTCCCTCCGGGAGTATTGACCACCAACGTCAACGAGATTTTTGATGACCCTGAAATTTCCGTGGTCATCGAATTGATCGGTGGCTACGAACCGGCCAAGAGCTTTGTCCTGAAAGCAATCGAGCGGGGAAAGCATATCGTCACCGCCAACAAGGCACTGCTTGCGCTCCATGGCCCGGACATTTACGCCGCCGCCATCCGCAAAGAAGTTGAGGTACAGTTTGAGGCGTCCGTTGGTGGCGGCATCCCCGTACTGACCGCCATCAAGAGCAACCTTGCGGCCAATCGGTTCAGTAGCGTATTCG
The DNA here is from genome assembly GCA_903901875.1 of uncultured Geobacteraceae bacterium. GTDB lineage: Bacteria > Desulfobacterota > Desulfuromonadia > Geobacterales > Pseudopelobacteraceae > JACRCG01. Next base: position 13,215 of record CAIUSO010000093.1, read on the forward strand.
GCATCATGAACGGCACCTGCAACTACATCCTGACCCGCATGACCCAGGAAGGGGCCGATTTTGGAGACGTGCTGCAGGCTGCCAAGGAACTGGGCTATGCCGAGCCCGATCCGACGTTTGACGTGGAAGGTATTGACACCGCCCACAAGCTGGCTGTCCTGGTATCCCTCTGTTTTGGCACCAGAATTGCCTTTGCTGACATCCATACCGAGGGGATTTCCAACATAAGCGGCCTCGACGTCAAATATGCGGCCCAGTTCGGCTACCGTATCAAACTGCTGGCCATCGGCAAACATGTGGACGGAGAGATCGAGGCGCGGGTTCACCCCACCATGATTCCGCTCAACAGCCCCCTGGCAGACGTCAATGGCGTGTTCAACGCCATCCGCCTGACCGGCGACTTTGTGGGCCCCGTCATGTTCTCCGGCCGTGGTGCCGGCCAGAACCCGACCGCCAGTGCCATCGTCGGTGACCTCATCGGTCTTGCCCGGACCATGAAGTCCGGTGCCGGTCGCCGCATGTCCCCCCTCGGCTTTCTGGATGATGCCATCACCACCATTCCGGTCAAACCGATGGCCGACATCGTCAGCAAATACATGCTCCGCTTCAGTGCCCTGGACAAGCCGGGCGTACTGGGCAGTATCACCAGCTCCCTCGGCAGCCACGGCATCAGCATCGAATCCATGGTACAGACCGCCCACGAAGCCGATGACACCGCACCGGTGCCCATCGTCATCATGACCCATGAAGCCCGTGAAGGGGCGATTCAGCAGGCCCTGGCCGAAATCGACCGACTGAATATCATCTGTGAAAAGACCAGCTTCATCCGCATCGAAGACAATCTGGAATAAAATCATACTCAACGGAGGACCCATGTACACCAAAATCCTGCTTCCCGAAGATCAGATTCCGCGCCAGTGGTACAACATCATCCCCGATATGCCCGGCCCCCTGGCACCGGTCATCAGCCCCCAAACCATGAAGCCGGTCACACCGGAAGATATGCTCGCCATCTTCCCCATGGCACTCATCGAGCAGGAAATGTCACCCCAGCGCTGGATCGACATTCCCGATGAAGTGCGTGAAATCTATAAACTGTGGCGTCCGTCTCCGTTGTTCCGGGCCCGCCGTCTGGAAAAGGCCCTCGGCACACCGGCCAAGATCTATTACAAATATGAAGGGGTCTCACCGGCAGGCTCCCACAAGCCCAACTCCGCCATACCCCAGGCATACTACAACAAGCAGGCCGGCATCCGCCGACTGGCGACCGAAACCGGCGCCGGCCAGTGGGGCAGCTCCCTTGCCCTGGCCTGTACCATGTTCGGCCTTGAATGCACCATTTACATGGTCAAGGTTTCCTGCACCCAGAAACCGTACCGCAAAAGCATGATGCAGCTCTGGGGGGCCCAGGTAATTCCCTCCCCCTCCGAGTTCACCAACTCCGGCCGCTCCATTCTGGCCCACGATCCGGACTGTCTCGGCTCCCTCGGCATCGCCATTTCGGAAGCGGTTGAAGATGCTGCGACCCATGCCGACACCAATTATGCCCTGGGAAGTGTGTTGAACCATGTCTGCCTCCACCAGACCATCATCGGCCAGGAGGCCCAGGCCCAGTTCAAGATCGCCGGTGATTACCCGGATGTGGTCATCGCCTGCTGCGGCGGCGGCTCCAACTTTGCCGGCCTGGCATTCCCGTTCATCTCCGACCGGGCCAACGGCAAAAACGTCCGTTGTCTGGCGGTGGAACCGGCCTCGTGCCCCACCCTGACCAAGGGGGTCTACGCCTTCGATTACGGCGACACCGCCAAGGTGGCACCGATTGCCATGATGTACACCCTGGGACATGACTTCATGCCCCCCGGCATCCACGCCGGCGGACTCCGCTACCATGGCGAATCACCCCTGGTTTCCCAGCTCTACCATGCGGGACAGATTGAGGCCAAATCCTACAAGCAGAACTCCTGCTTTGAAGGGGCACTCCTGTTTGCTCGCAGTGAAGGGATCGTCCCGGCTCCCGAGTCATCCCACGCCGTGCGGGCCGCCATCGACGAGGCAGTACTGGCCAAGGAAGAGGGTAAAGAGCGGACCATCCTGTTCGGCCTCTCCGGCCATGGCCAGCTCGACATGGGTGCCTACGACTCCTATCTCTCCGGCAGCCTGGAAGACTACGAATATCCCGATGCCATGGTAAAAGCTGCGCTGGAGCGCCTGCCGAAGATAAGCCTCTAGCCACCATGGTCAGAGTCAAAATCTGTGGTATAACAAACCGTGAAGATGCCCTGATGGCGGTCGAAGCCGGAGCCGATGCTCTCGGCTTCGTCTTCTATCAGGGCTCCTCCCGCCACGTCACCCCCGAGCAGGCGGCAGCTATCATCGGACACCTTCCCCCCTTCGTCCAGACCGTCGGCCTGTTCGTCAACGAAGAGCTGGCAACGGTTAATGCCACGGCCAACCGGTGCGGCCTGGATCTGGTACAGCTCCATGGAGACGAAGCACCCGACTTTTCTGCCGCGGTCACCCGGCGGGTCATCAAGGCGTTCCGGGTAAAGGACGCCACCGTTCTCGACCGGCTGGCGGAATTCCCCTCAGCCGCCTGCCTGCTGGATGCCTGGTCAGCGGAGGAATACGGTGGCACCGGAAAAACCTTTAATTGGGATATTGCCGCACGGGCGGCCCGCCAGCACCCCATCATTCTGGCCGGTGGCCTGACCCCGGACAATGTTGCCCAGGCCATCTCCGCCGTGGCCCCCTATGCGGTGGATGTTTCCAGCGGTGTTGAACGTTCACCGGGAAAAAAAGACCCCGAGCTGGTACGACGATTTATAAGGAGCTGCAGATGAAACTACCGGACAGTACAGGACATTTTGGCCCCTACGGCGGGCGCTATGTTCCGGAAACCCTGATGCCCGCTTTGCTTGAACTGCAACACGCCTATGAACATTTCCGCCACGACCGGGAGTTCAAGCAGGAATACACCTACTATTTACGCCAATACGTTGGTCGCCCCAACCCACTCTATTTTGCCGAAAAACTCACGAAAAAACTGGGGGGAGCCCGTATCTATCTGAAACGGGAAGACCTCAACCATACCGGTGCCCACAAGATTAACAACACCATCGGCCAGGGGCTTCTGGCCCGGAAAATGGGCAAGAAACGGGTTATTGCCGAAACCGGAGCCGGCATGCATGGCGTGGCAACCGCCACGGTGGCCGCCCTCTTCGGCATGACGTGCGAAGTCTTCATGGGAGAGGAGGACACCCACCGTCAGGCCCAGAATGTTTTTCGGATGAAACTGCTCGGCGCAACGGTGACGCCGGTTACCGCCGGGACCGCAACCCTTAAGGACGCCATGAACGAGGCGATGCGCAACTGGGTCACCACCATCCATGAGACGTTTTATGTCATCGGTACCGTGGCCGGCCCCCACCCCTATCCGATGATGGTGCGGGACTTTCAATCGATCATCGGTACCGAAGTAAAAAAACAGCATAAAAAAGTTGAGGGGAGACTGCCTGACTATCTGGTGGCCTGTGTGGGGGGAGGGAGCAATGCCATGGGTCTTTTCTACCCGTTTCTGGGCAACCGGGGCGTGCGGTTGATCGGCGTCGAAGCGTCCGGGTACGGCATCCCCAGTGGCAGACATGCAGCTCCGCTCTGCGCCGGTTCCCCCGGCATCCTCCATGGCAACAAAACCTATCTGCTTCAGGATATCAACGGACAGATCACCCACGCCCACTCCATCTCGGCCGGCCTGGATTATCCGGGTGTGGGCCCGGAACATTCCTGGCTGAAGGATTCCGGCCGTGCCGAGTACGTATCCATCACCGACGATGAGGCACTGGAGGGGTTCAGTACCCTGACCCGCGAGGAAGGGATCATCCCCGCACTGGAATCGTCACACGCCATCGCCCACACCCTGAAACTGGCACCGACCCTGGGAAGGGACAAAACCATTGTGGTCTGTCTGTCGGGTCGGGGAGACAAGGATATGCATACGGTGGCGGAGGCTCTGGGAATGAAATTTTAACGTCGGCATACGTTATTAAGTATCGGTAAAAGCCTGAGAAATCAGGCTTTTTTTATTGACCATCCGGGGATGTATCGACTATAAAGCATAAACGACATTCACCGTAACAGGCTATTTCATATCTACTAAAGGAGACTGAACATGCATCTTGTTGATCAGATTAAGGAAAAGGCAAAACGGCATCTGCAGACCATCGTACTTCCGGAAAGTTACGACGAGCGGATGCTGTACGCTGCGGAGAAAGTTGTTGCCGAAAAGCTGGCAAAAGTTGTTCTTCTGGGTGATCCGGCAAAGATCCAGACTGAGGCGACCGAAAAGGGCATTAACCTCACCGGAGTGGAGCTGGTTGATCCGGCCACATCTCCCAAGCTGGATCAGTATATCGCCGATTTTGTTGAACTGCGAAAAAGCAGGGGAAAAGTTGTTACCTCCGATGAGGCACGGGTGCTGTTGACCGGAGCCGACAACCTCTACTTTGCCGGCATGATGGTACAGGCCAAGGATGCGGGGGGGGAAGTCGCCGGTGCAGCCAACACCACCGGTAATGTACTCAAGGCGGCATTCCAGACGGTCGGCCCGGCACCCGGTATCAAGACGGTGTCCTCCTTCTTCCTGATGATCACCAAGAATCATTTTTTTGGTGAAAACGGCATCATGCTGTTCGCCGACTGTGCCGTTAACCCGAATCCCGACGCCCAGGCACTGGCAGAAATCGCCGTTGCCACCGCTGGAAACTGTAAGGCCTTTCTGGATGTTGATGCCCGGGTGGCACTGCTCTCCTTCTCATCCAAAGGAAGTGCCGTCCACCCCGATGTGGACAAGATCACAAAGGCACTGGCCATTGCCCGTGAGATGAGACCCGATCTCCAGATCGACGGAGAACTGCAGGCCGATGCAGCTCTGCTCCCCAGTGTGGGGGGTAAAAAAGCTCCCGGCAGTCCGGTGGCAGGCAAGGCAAACGTGCTGGTCTTTCCCACCCTTGACGCCGGAAATATCGGCTACAAACTGGTGGAGCGGGTTGCCGAAGCAGAAGCGGTCGGACCAATCATCCAGGGGTTGGCAAAGCCGGTCAACGACCTCTCCCGTGGCTGCTCGGTGGAAGACATCGTCAACGTGACGGCCATCACCGCCGTGCAGGCGTCACAGGGGTAATTGGTGGTGGGGGCGTAGGCCCATACGCCCCCACCACATACCGTTTGCCCGTCGTTACAGATCCCCGGTCATTTCCTGCAGCAGGTACAGTTTCACATTTACCTTTTTCACGCATTCGACGATGTCCCGCAGCCCCGCTTCGTCGAGGCCGCACTCTTCGTCAATTCCCTGGAACCGGTCATACCCCTTCGGCAATGGCGTCAGGGCACCGTTTCTCAGCAGCATCACATCCACCATATCATTCACCCGCCCCGTCGCCTCCCAGGCTTCACGGTAGTTAAACTGACGGGCTACCACATGCATCCCCATGCCATTGGGGAACAGTGCCTTTACCTCAAAGGAGAACTCACGGGGGGCACTGTAGTTTTCGCTCCGTCCCGATCGCACCATAACCTCTGCACCCGCCTCTTTGAGTATGTCCCCCACCGATTCGGCGGTCATTGCCACATATGTGTCCACCATTATCTCTCCATTCGTAATTCGATACCCCACGGTACCGGTTTTTCACCCTCTGCCGTCAAGACCCACAGTGTTGGAAACTCCATCCACTCCGGTGCCGGTCCAACCCCATCGGTCAGATAGATAACCGCCGCCGGCAGAGGATGCATCCCCTTGGCATAGTCAAATACCGGCCGAAGGTCCGTAAAGCCCCCCCCGTCGTACCGTTCAATGGCCCCCGGTGCCCCTTTGAAAGTGACAATCCGCTGGACACAGCTGTTGGCATACAGCAGCGTAATGGAAGCATCCCGACCGGCGGCAATCTGCAGCAGTTCACGGGCGAAGGTTTCCCGCAGCTCAACACTGTTGGTTGAGTCACTGACATCAATGGCCACCAGCAGATTAAGGCGACGGCGTTTCCGGACACCGGGAGTGATATGACTGAAGCGGCGATGTTCCCGCATCCAGGAGCTACGGCGTCCGGTGCGACCGGCGGTCGCAACAAACTGGCGCAGGATCATGCGCCACGGAATCGGTGAGGGGTGTAACAGTGCGCCCACAACAGCGGCGAGTTCAGCCGGGGTTTCCCCATCACTTCCCCGCAGGCTGTCACGGACGATGGCCCGGATCATCTCCTCTGCAAGGGGGAACGGCGTACTTTCCGCATCCCCCCACAGCCCGTGGTTATCAAGCGTAACCGCCCCCCCTCCCGTTCCCTCACCATTGGCGCCCCGCTCAGCGGTATCGGCATCACCATACCCGTTGCCGTCCAGATTACCGCTGTCAAAAGGGGGAACCAGCAGGTCGTAATACTCCTCTGCCGCCAGACCATCCTCCACTCCGTAATGGACCGGCAACAGGGCGTCAGCGGGAAGTCCTTCAATGCCCGGATTGATTGCCAGGTCGGCAGCGATATCCCAGTCATGGCGATTACGTCCCTTGCGGCGGAGCGGATGGAGATGGAGAAGATGCTTGACCAGATGTTCAAGGAGTCCCCGCTGGGCAAGCGGTTCCAGGGAGGCAAACAGCTCCGGATCAACCGACAGCACCGGAATACCGTCCCGCACGGTGATCGCCCCCCCTTTCCCCTGCAGATTCCGCTGTTCCCTCCGCAGATTCAGGATAAAGTGGCCGTAAAACGGGCGGTCCCGCAACAATCGCACCACGGCGTTTTCAAGTGAGCCTCCCAGGTTATGCCTCCCGGGAAATAGTCTGGATGGCATCGAAGATCACCCGGTCATATGTATCCTGGGCAATGGCCAGGGCCACCTCGGGGATTTTCAGCAGCGACTTGACAAAGCCGAAGCGAAGATCACGGGGGAGTATTGCTATATAGTTGACCAGGTTCTCTTCCTGCTGCTGTTCCATGGTCGGTGCCAACTGGAGCGTCACGACAAGGTCATTGATGGTGGCCGCCTGTACGTCATCACGCTGCCGTTCTGCCTGGGGAGCAACCTGAACCCAGTCGTTGAGAATTTCGGCGGCGGTCAGGGGGCGTCCCGCACGGTCAGCCAGCCAGCGCATGAACATGATAGCAGCCTCTTTTCCGACCACACCGGCGTAGACCTCCATTTCCAGATCGCCGGGAAAGCGGCAGTTTTTACGAAGCTGGCTCACCATCTCCCACCCCCGTTCGGTGGGCTCCACCTGCAATTCCATGGGTGCCCCCTGCCGGGCCAACAGACCGCTGTTGCCTGCCAGAAACTGCCGCACATCGCCGGAAAGCTCGCGCTCGGCGGCATAGCGTGCCCAGCAGTGATAATCGGTTTCAACGAACAGCATCACCATCCGATCCACAAGGGCCCGGTCCAGGGTCGCCACCTGATAGGTACCATCGGGGGGATTAATGCTGACAATCACTTTATGACGCCGGGAAAGATGGTGGGTATGGAGCGAGCGGAACAACCCTTCGGCCGGTGGCTCCACAAACTGGAAGATCGCCTGCAGGGTATCTTCCTGCTGTGCCCGATTCAGTTCGTCACAATGGACCACCGTTGGCGGGTCCTCATCCCCCGGCCACCAGGAGGGGCGGGACCATTTCATGATCTCACCTTCCCGGAAAGGAATGCCGACCAGGTCCCCCACTTCCATCTGTCCAAGCCGGAGCGAAATATAGCGCCGTTCGATTTCCCGACAGGCCTGGATGATGCCGGCACTCTTGCCGACCCCCCGATGTCCCACCACGCAGGGGGTGAGGTCGGTTTTGGCCATGATCTCTTTTATGACACTTTTCATCTGTTCAATATTCATCATCGCACCAGATAGTCGAGGGGATCAACCAGGCCGGCCTCCGCAAAACCTTTCAGCCGCAGGCGGCATGAATCGCACAGACCGCAGGAAAGACCCTCGGGCGACGGATCATAGCACGAATGGGTAAGACCGTAATCTACCCCCAATTCGACACCCCGCCGGATGATATCCGCCTTGCTCATTGCAATAAGTGGCGCATGGATTTTGAACGGTCTCCCCCCCCCAACTCCAGCCTTGGTGGCCAGATTGGCCATCTTCTCATATGCCTCGATAAATTCCGGTCGGCAATCAGGATACCCTGAATAGTCCAGAGCATTGACGCCGATAAACAGATCCGTAGCACCCAGTACTTCGGCCCACCCCATGGCAAAGGAGAGAAAAATGGTATTGCGGGCCGGCACATAGGTCACCGGAATATCGGACCCCACACCCCCCTTTGGCACGTCAATATCCGCTGTCAGGGCACTCCCCCCCATCAGACGCAGATCAAATTCAACCACCATATGCTCAACCGCTCCGCTGCGGGTGGCATTTTTGCGGGCAACTGACAATTCGTAGGCATGGCGCTGCCCATAGGAAAAGCTGAGCGCATAGGGGATAAACCCCTCTTTTCCGGCTATGGCCATACAGGTTGTTGAATCCAGGCCGCCGCTGTATAAAACTACCGCTTTACGTTCCATGAAAGCTGTCTCCAAGTGTCATTGACATTACTTTATCCATTGCAATTTTACGCATAATAAGTACAATGTGTCCACTTTCTCATGAATCTTCGTCAGAGAAAAGCAAAAACAACCCGTCGATGAGGTCTGCCGGACTTGCAGGCCTTTTTCATTTGAGGTGACCGATGCGTCTGAAAGAAGAACAGGTTCGTGGACTGGCGGAAAAGGTATACGCCGATCTGGCCGCTGACAAGCTGATTACCCCAAAGGGTGAACGGGGCAAGGTTGTCTCCGCAATAGCAGCAACCATTTCCCGTAATTTTGCCGCAGAACAGCAACTGGAACGGGATGCGGAAAAACTTCTCGATGAGACCATTGCCTCCATGGGGCGGGGTGGTGCAGACATTGATCGTCGCCGCATGTTGAAAATGGTGAAAGACAAACTGGCAAAAGAACGTAAATTCGTCCTGTAGGGGGGCATATGTCGCTATCGGAAGACCGTATTTCAACAATTGCCCATGAAATAATCGCCGGTATCAAGCGGGATCAGCTTGCCGACATACCGGATGACCGTCGCGTCCTTGGGCGGGTAAAACAGTCTCTGGAGGCTTTTTTTGGCGCAGTGGAGGACATTGAGGCGGCAGTAAAAGCCAAGTTGCGCAACAAGGCTCCCGGAAGCAAGGACTATGATCTGCTCTATCAGAAGTTCTACCACGATGAAATGGCACGCCGTCATTTGTAATACTCATTGTACCGATTATTTTTCTTTTCTTGTCTCTCCCCGTCATCCCTGACGGAAATCGGGCAGGATATTCACTGTACACTCCGGCCATGAGCTGCTGCTCACGGCCTTTTTTGAAAGGTTCCCACAATGTCAACCCGTTTCAGACCGGCAGCTGTTTGTATGGCCGGTAGCATCATTCTTGCGTGTACCACCGTGTCATCCCTTGCCGATGATTTTCTGGTCCGCGCCGCCTCCTCCTACCGGGAGAAAGATTTTGGTGCTGCATACATTTCGGCCGGTAAATCTTCGGAAGCAGCTTTGCGCACGTTTGTGCGGGGCATGTCCTCACTGCGTTTGGAAAAATTTGAAGAGGCTGCCACACTGCTGGCCGAGGCGGAACAGAAGGTACCGACCATCGCCGATTATGCGGCACTCTATCAGGTTGAAGCTCTGCAAAAGCTCCACCGGTATCCGGCAGCACTCACCAAAGCGGCCACCATCCCGGCAGCCTATCCGTCGTCACGCACCATCCGCCGTTCTGAGCGGCTTTTTGCCGACATACAGTTTGAGGCGGGGGATTTCAAGGGTGCCCTCAAATCCTATCAGACCTTTGTGGAAAAATATCCTTCCGGCAGTGACTCCATTGAGGCGGCGTTCAGTGCCGCACGCTGCCGCGAGGAATTGGCCGACACAGCCGGTGCCCTGCTGGCCTACCGCTCCCTCTGGATAAATAACCCGGCAGCCCCCTCGGCAGGCAAGGCCCAGGAACGGATCACACAGCTTGAGCGGGCCGGCTTCAAGGCAGCTCCCTGCCTCCCTGAAGAGCTCCTGAAACGGGCTTCCACCCTCTTTGCCCACAATGATTTCACCGCGTCCCTCAAGACCCTGGAGACAATCTCTACCTCCGCACTTGCTCCGGCAATAACCAGCCGTATCGACCTGCGGGCCGGCATGGCACAGTTTCGGCTCAAGCAGTATAAAAGTGCGGAAAAACTGTTCGCCAGAGCCACAACCAGCCCGCTCCCGGCTATCCGTTCCGAAGCTCGCTTCTGGCTGGCGAAGTCCCTTGATCGTCAGGATTTTAAAGAGCGGGCCGTGACGCTCTTCCTGGAGTTATCCGCAGAGGGGAAAAAACAGGAATTTGCCGATGACGCTCTGGTTGAAGCCGGCCAGATACGCCGGGGACTCGGCCAGTACGCAGAGGCGGCACGCTTGTTTGAGCAGGCTGCAAAAATCTCAACCGACACAAAGATTGTCTCAAAGGCACTCTGGGAGTGTGGTTGGAATCGTTACCTCGGCAATGACTATGTGGGTGCCTGTGAGTCATTCAAATCACTCCTTGGCGACGACGCTCTCCGGGAAAAGGCCCTCTACTGGCTTGGCAGAAGCCAGGAAAAAATGGCTGATCCTGCCTACCCCTCCCAATTCAGAAGCCTGCTGGCCGAATTTCCCGCCGGTTTTTATGCGACCTGGTACCGTGAGGAAAAGGGGATCAAGGATACCCGTGAGCCATTCGGCAATCGCAACGCCTTGGCCGAACTTCCCCTCCCCCCCGGATTTGAAAAGGTTCGACTCCTTGCATCAATTGGACTGTATGATGATGCCAAAGGTGAAATGACAGCCCTCCGAAAGAAGATTGGTGAAAAGCGGGGGCAGTTCCCCACCCTTACCCGTGGCTATCTTGAGATACAGGACTACAACTCCGCCATCGCACTCTTTATGCAAAATCGCCCCATAGCGTGGGACAGAGCAAACCTTCCACTCTGGGTTGCCGGTTATCCCCGCGCCTTTGCGGACCTGGTCTCTCCGAATGCTGCCCAGAACGGCCTTTCTGAAGCCCTTGTCTATGCACTGATACGGGCCGAGAGCGGTTTTTCTCCCTCCATCAAGTCGCCGGTCGGAGCAATTGGCTTGATGCAGATGATGCCGTCGACCGCCAAACTGACCGCAAAAGAGAAGGGAACTTTCAACCCTCAGCGGCTGACGGTACCGGAATACAACGTCAGACTTGGCACCAGGCATCTCCATGACTTAATGAAAGAACATTCTGGTGATGTCATCTTCATGGCTGCCGCCTACAACGCCGGTTCATCGGCACTTGAGCGGTGGAAAAAGAGCTTTAAGCAGTTACGCAAAGATGAGTTCATCGAGAGCATACCCTATCAGGAAACCAGGGATTATGTCAAAAAAGTGTATGCATCTGCGGCAACCTATCGTCAGCTCTATGGAGTAAAGTAGTTCCATCCACCTTGAATTACGCGGGGAGGATGTGGTACAACGCCATGACCTGAGAACTCCCGGAGGGAACGATAATGGCAGAACAAACCCCCATGATGCGGCAATATCTTGAGATTAAATCGGGGTATCCCGACGCGATCCTTTTCTTCCGTATGGGGGATTTCTACGAGATGTTTCTCGATGACGCCCTCCTTGCCTCCCGGGTTCTTGATATTGCGCTCACGTCCCGCAACAAGGGAAGCGGCGATGAAATTCCTTTTTGTGGTGTCCCCTTCCACTCCGCTACTCCGTATATTGCCCGGCTCATTGAAAACGGCCATAAAGTTGCCATTTGTGAACAGGTAGAAGATCCGAAGCAGTCCAAGGGTCTTGTAAAGCGGGAAGTGGTCAGGGTCGTCACACCCGGTCTCCTCATTGAATCTGAAAGTCTGATCCCGGATGAGAATAACTACCTGCTGGCCCTCCACGAGCTTTCCCCCCAGGCGTGGGGCTGTGCCTGGCTGGATGTGTCAACGGGGGAATTCCGGGCCACTGAAGCTGCGGGTGCGCTTGCCGCCCTGGCCGAAGCAGCCGGCGTTAATCCTCGCGAAATACTGCTCAGTGACGCCCTGAATCTGGATTCCGTTCCTGCCGATCTCAGGAGTTTTTTCGCGGATCGGATCATTTCGCGGGCTCCCTCCTGGATTTTTGATCGGGATTACGCGTCAACACTGCTCTGCAGCCATTTTGGCGTCGCCTCTCCCGAGGCTCTTGGCCTGGCAGACACGCCTGCGGCCCTGCTCGCCTCTGCAGCCGCCCTCTATTATCTGAGAGAGAATCGTAAAGCAGCACTGCCCCATATCCGTGATCTCCTCGTTTCCCGTCGCTGCCAACATCTTGCCCTGGACCCGGCCACCCGGCGCAACCTCGAAATTACCGCCAGTATGGCAGAAGGAAAGCGGGCCGGTTCCCTCCTCGGCTGCCTTGACAGGACCGGCACCTCCATGGGTGCCCGTCGACTTAAACAGTGGCTCAGCTACCCCCTGATCGATCTTGATCCAATAAAGCAGCGTCTGGATGCGGTCGAAGAACTGGTTGAGCGTGCCTCGCTTCGAGAAGAGCTGTTTACCTGTTTCAAAAACATTTCCGACCTTGAACGGCTTAATGGCCGCATCGGCATGGCCAGTGCGGGGGGGCGGGACCTGCGGGCACTCTCTGATTCGTTGATTCACATCCCCCCGCTGCTCCGCTTGCTGGCCCCCATGGAAGCACCACTTCTCGTATCACTCTTTACCACCATTGATCCATTGGAAGAGATTGTTCGACTGGTGGAGAGCGGCATAATTGAAAGCCCCCCCTTTTCCTTGAGAGAGGGGGGAATCATTGCCACCGGTTATAATGAAGAGCTTGACGAACTCCGTACCATCAGCAGTGAAGGCAAAGGGTTCATCGCACGTCTGGAAGCCCAGGAACGGACCAGGACCGGTATTTCCACGCTGAAGATCCGTTATAACCGTGTCTTCGGCTATTCGATTGAAGTTACCAAAAGCAACCTTTCATCGGTTCCTGCTGATTATATACGACGCCAGACACTTGCCAATGCGGAACGATATATTACCGAAGAGTTAAAAAACTACGAAGAGAAGGTTTTGGGTGCCGAGGAACGCATCTGCAATCTGGAATTTACGCTTTTCCAGGAAATACGTGAATCAGTTGCCGCACTGGCTGAAAGGGTTGCCCGTACCGCCGATGGACTTGCCGTGCTCGATGTTCTTATCTCATTTGCCACCGTTGCCGGTGAACGGAGCTATTGCAAACCGCTTGTAGACTCATCAACGGTAATCGATATCCGTGACGGTCGTCACCCGGTCATCGAAGCCATGAAGTTGGGGGAACGTTTTGTACCCAATGACACACTGCTCGACGGGGAGTCGAATCAATTATTAATGATAACCGGGCCTAACATGGCGGGGAAATCAACCTACATGCGTCAGGTTGCCCTTATTACCCTCATGGCCCAGACCGGCTGCTTTGTTCCCGCTTCACAGGCACGCATTGGTATTGCAGATCGTATTTTCACCAGGGTTGGAGCGGGTGATAATCTGGCACGGGGCCAATCCACCTTTATGCTGGAAATGATGGAAGCGGCCGGTATTCTCCGTAATGCCACCCCCCAGAGTCTGATCATCATGGATGAAATCGGGCGGGGCACCTCTACTTTTGACGGCGTCTCCATTGCATGGGCGGTGGCCGAGTATATCCATGACACTCCTACCTGCCGTAGCCGTACCCTCTTCGCTACCCACTATCACGAGTTGACCGAACTGGCTACCACCCGTGAGCGCATTAAAAACTATACCGTTGCCGTCCGTGAATGGAATGATCAGGTCATCTTCCTCCGCACTATCATTCCGGGGGGAGCGTCCCACTCCTACGGAATCCAGGTTGCCCGTCTGGCAGGTATGCCCGCCGATGTTATCGAGCGTGCCAAAGAAGTGTTGCGAAATCTTGAAAATGGTGAATTTGAAGAGGGAGCCCCCCGCCTGGCTAAAAGCAGAACCATGCAGCCAACGGAGCAGACCTGCCAATTTTCCCTGTTCGAATCAACGGAAGACCTGCTCCGTTCCCGTCTGAAGAAAATAAATATTTCCCGGCTTACTCCGCTGGAAGCTCTCAATTTGTTGGATGAATTAAAGAAGATGGCGTAAATTGGGTTACATCAGCCCGTTATGAATTTTCAACCCATGCACCCGTTTGAAATGTTCCTGATTGTCCGTCACAAGAGATATCTCCTTGTTGAGTGCCGTTGCTGCAATCAGTATATCGGCATCCTCGATTAATTGTATCTTTTTCCGCACAACGCACAAGAGCCCCGCATCCATTTCTGGTTGCGGGGCTCTTGTGAATAAAATTCCCGGCGGCGACCTACTTTCCCACACAGCTGCCCGTGCAGTATCATCGGCCCAGAGGGGCTTAACTTCCGTGTTCGGGATGGGAACGGGTGTGACCCCCTCGGCATAGCCACCGAGAAAACGTTATGGTATGCCTCACTTTCGTGAACATCCCAGAATTTTCCTGGCAATTGCTTTGGTTTGGATAGTTGTATCGGTTGTATGATTTGTTTATATCCAGGTCGGGGCGGGTCTAAGACCCGCCCTTCCCCGGTATTTCAATTTTATGGTCAAGCCTCACGGCCGATTAGTACCGGTCAGCTAAATGCATTACTGCACTTACACACCCGGCCTATCAACGTTGTGGTCTACAACGGGCCTTTAGGGGTTATTACACCCAGGGATACCTAATCTTGAAGGAGGCTTCCCGCTTAGATGCTTTCAGCGGTTATCCTTTCCGTACGTGGCTACCCAGCGACTGCGCCTGGCGGCACAACTGGAACACTAGCGGTACGTCCATCCCGGTCCTCTC
>CAIUSO010000094.1 GCA_903901875.1 uncultured Geobacteraceae bacterium
AAGACCCAACGCCTCATGTGCCTTGGCAACTTCACCTCGTAACCCTGGTAGGTTCAGAGTAGTGGGGGTAGGCGGCGGGATTAGGGCAAGTGCTCCAGGATGTGAGTCAAGATGGACTAAGAGTTGCTGACGCTCAGGACTGAGATCGGTTTTGCGCATAATTTATCCGTTAATATGTTTTCAACTTATTAACACGTAGCAGCACATCGGTAAATAAGAATTTTTATTAGCGGATTTAGCATTAGGGTGACGTTGTTGATTAGTCAACTAACTTGTCCCTGAGTGCCGGATTCCTGCTGACAATCTCCCCTCCACGCTTTACCTCCACACTCACACCTGAACGTGTCATGTTCAGCGCCCTGGCAACTGTAACCCTGCTAAAATGGCACTCCCTTAAGTTCTTGACTCAATGTCCGCACATCATCTGTTGCCTGTAGCTCCATTATATCAGCGATTGCTTCAAGTCGACGACTTATTGCATCAGTTCGTATGAAAGTAAAAGCACTCGGAAAGAAATCATCATTGATTGCAGTGACACTGAGCGCATTGATTCTGCAGGCCATCGGCTTTTATCCAACTGGCTACAATGCCTGTACTTCCGAGGTAACACTCCTAAAATCATAAACTTTCCCGTCAAATTAGGCATTACTTTACCTTATCAGTGCTTTATATAAGATAATCTTCATGTCAGAAAATCTGATTCAAATGTCACAGAAGAACCCCAGCATTTAGTACAGCAGTCCAAATTATAACAGGAGATTATCATGATAGCAGGGAATCAAGGGGTCCAGGGAATCAAGGGGTCAAACCTACACTCTTGACAAAACAGGGAATCAAGGGGTCAAACCTACACTCTTGACAAAATACATCTTGACGATAGAGTTCACCTGAAACCTGGCATGCGAAGGAGAGTAAAGATGCGCAGACCGCAAAGAATCGAATATGCCGACTGTGACACATAAGAAAAGAGGCATCAATGACCTTTGAAGCAATCTCATTTGTAAAGAACAAGCAAATTCAAGATGCCGGAAGAAGAACCATTTCAGAACACCGGTGACAATATTCGACCAAACCTTTGACGCTCATCTGAATTGACCCATGTTTGCTCAATAAAACTGACCCATCCATTTCATACTATTCGACCCACCAGATGCCCTTTCGGGATAATGGTGGGTCGTTTTTTTGTTGTTTAGTCCAGTATGTAACTCATAACATTACTTTTGAAAGTGTCGATCTGATCCCTTTGAGTAGGCAGGGGCTTTTCTCCTTTTTTGAAGTCATTTGAAATTATTGTTTGGAGGTATACCACTAAGCGTGACTCGAAAATCAGTGGATTTAACTATATCAAGCGAAACCATACTGGACAACAGAAAAGAAAAAGCCCTTGATTTTTCAAGGGCTTTTTGTCTTTATTGGTTACTATCTGATTATTTAGTGGCGGAGAGACAGGGATTCGAACCCTGGATACCGGTTTCCCAGTATACTCGCTTAGCAGGCGAGCGCCTTCGACCTACTCGGCCATCTCTCCGTTTGGGGAACAACATAATTAATAACGGCAGAAAGTCTGTTTACCATGCTCTGCAAAAAAAATCAAGCCGAAAGAGCAAATCGCACCACATTTTGTCTATTAATTTATTTACCTCCCCGTTTCAGGTCAATGAGAATAAGCTTTGCCACCGCCTTGAGTGTTTCAAAAACCCCCTCACCGGTCACGGCACACGCCTCAAACTCCTGAACGTCTGTTGGATTCAGTTGGCAGTGCAACTCTTCCATAGTCATTATTTCCGGCAGATCACGTTTGTTATACTGAATGACAAACGGCAGTTTATCTAAATCGTATCCCTGCTCCGTGAGGTTTTCCCTCAGGTTGTCCAGTGACTCCATGTTCGAATCAATCCGCTCTTCTTGCGAATCCGCGACAAAAACCACACCATCGACCCCTTTGAGGATCAGTTTGCGGGATGCATCATAAAAAACCTGTCCCGGAACGGTATAGAGGTGGAAACGGGTTTTGAAACCCCGTATATCCCCGAGAGAAAGCGGGAGGAAATCAAAGAAAAGGGTACGTTCCGTTTCGGTAGCCAGGCTGATCATCTTTCCCCTGGCTTCGGGATCGGTTTTTTCGTAGATATGTTGGAGGTTGGTGGTCTTTCCACACAAGCCCGGTCCGTAATAGACGATTTTACAATTTATTTCTCGGGAAGCATAATTGATGAATGACATCGCGGGGGCTCCCTACACTCTGGTTTGGCTATGCCTGATAGATTAGCAGTAAATCAGCAAAAAAGATTGTCTATGTCGTCATCCGTCAGTTCATCCAGGGGGAAATGTGACGTTCCCCGTTTTTTCCGTTCTTCCGCTTGCTCTCCGATTGTCGTAAAAATGGCCGCAAGCAGCTCCGATGCCTGTTTAACCCGCAACCGGACAAGACCGAGGGAGGAACGACTGTCAAATAGTACCACCAAAATAACCGCGCCACCGATGATTGAAATATGGAGATTGTCTTTTTCTCCTTCATGAAAAAGGATTGAAAACTCCTTTTCACCAATCAACTTGGCAAGCCCACCGGTTGCCGCTATATTTCCCGCGGCCAAAGACGCAAGCGATGTAGTATCAAAACGGTCCGTTTCTCCTGCACTGGAGATGAGCTGCCCGTTCTTGTCAACGAGGAAAACAACCTTGGCACTGGCTTCTTTGAGTAAACGATCCATTACTTCATGAATCTCTTTTGATTCATTTTCATAGAGGATCATCGGTGAGTTGGACATACCAAACTCCTTAACTGCTGTAAACATACGGATTGTCATGGACATTTATAGCAAACCTCCCACAGGCACACAAGCATAATCTCCCGATTGTGTCCCGGACTATCAGCATCAGCTGTTTGCTTTACGGAGGAAGCTGTGATACCGTGTGTTCCCTCTCAACAATTACCTGCGTGACCCACCAGGAGGGTGTACAATCAATGGAATTGAGCTTTTCCAAAGGCAACAAACAGATTGATCAGATCATAACCAGATTGATTGAAGAAAGCGGCAACATCTACCACCCTGACATTATCAAGGAGATGATTCTTGCCACACTCAAGATCGGTCAGAATGTTGATTATCTTGCTGACCTTAAACTGATCAACCGCACCCTGCGTGAAATGCGGTACACGGCAAAAGTATTCTCCCCGTATCGTCAGAGAAAAAAGGTGACTATCTTTGGCTCGGCCCGCACCTTGGAAAGCGACGAAATGTATCAGAAGTGCGTTCGCTTCTCACATATTCTTGCAGAAAAAAACTACATGGTGATTACCGGCGGCGGTCCCGGCATCATGCAGGCAGGCAATGAGGGAGCCGGAAGCGAGAATTCTTTTGCGGTGAACATCCGTCTTCCCTTTGAGCAAAAACCCAACCCGATAATGTACCGTAATCCCCGACTGGTGACGTATAAATATTTCTTCAATCGCAAGGTTGCCTTTGTTAAGGAGACCGACGCCATTGTGGTGTTTCCGGGAGGGTTCGGCACCCTTGACGAGGCCATGGAGGTGTTCACCCTGATTCAGACCGGCAAGACATCACCTAAGCCACTGATCCTGATGGAAGACAAGGATGGTTACTGGCAAAAGTTTATCGAATTCCTTAAAGAGAACTTGCTCGTTAAAGGTTTTATATCTCCCGAGGATTTTTCCCTTTTTACCGTAACAACCTGCGAGCAGGAAGCACTTCGTGTCATAGACAACTTCTACAGCACCTACCATTCACTCCGTTTTATAGAGAATCGTCTGATAATCCGTCTGCTTCGTCCACTTACACCTGAGCAGACAGGGACTCTCTCCTCCGAATTCCCCGAACTCATCAAGGAAAATGATGCAATTCGTTGCTGTGAGGCATTCCCGGAGGAGAGTGATGAGCCGGATCTTGCCCGGTTACCACGAATTTCCCTCTTGTTCGACCATCACCATTACGGCATGTTGATCGCGTTTATTAACAGGATCAACTCTTTTGTATTTGACTAAAAAAATACGCACCATCACCCGCTGTACGTTGACAACAGAGGAGAGTTAACGGTATAATCCCCGTTTTCCAATAACGTGTTACCCTGAGGCATCATGCAGGACTTCAAGCATCTGACACAACAAAAAAAGTTTTCCGCGTTCAAGCGTCTCGTCAGGGGTAGCCGTAATTCTCACAACAGAATCACTGCAGAACCAATTCGTGAAAAACTTTCCGTACCAACGGGAAAAAAGCTTTTCCGTCTTAAAGCGGTACTGTTGTTCATTGCCACGGTACTTACGGTTACCCCGCTCTGTGTTATGGCACTGGGAAAGATAAAAAGCAGTGGCATCCATCCCGAAACTTTGTTCAGCACCATAACCCCAGAGGCCCCCAGGCAGGCCGAGGCGGCAAAACCTCCCGTATCCGTAAGCCGTTTCGAGACCGCAAGCAATCTCTTGTCAACCGCCCAGTTCAATGGTTCACGACTCCAGGCCCGTACCCCTGAAGGACTCCAGCATATCTATACAATCCAGGGAAATCTGCAACAGAGAGTCCATGATTTTTTGGCAAAGAACCAAGTGCCCTATGGTGTATTCGTTGCTATTGAGCCACACACCGGCCGTATTCTTGGCATGACTTCTTACTCTGCCATTGACCCTAACTGGATCAAGCAATCGCCGTACAACCTCTACCCCATGGCCTCACTATTTAAAATTATTACCGCTTCGGCCGCGCTGGAGTCCCATAAGATAACCCCTGAATCGGTCATTGAATTCCGGGGTGCCTCCTATTCGGAAAATCCACGCTATTGGGACATCAACCCCCGGGGGAAAAATAACCGGATGGACCTCACCTACGCCATGAGCAAATCAATCAACCCGGTGTACGGTCGTGTAGCCAGTGAAATAGCCGGCAAAACATCGGTAATGGAGCAGGTTTCACATTTTGGATTTAATCAGCAGTTATTTCCCGGCACACCGGCAAAACCGAGCAGGGCCGGGGAACCCTCAAGCAACCATGGCCTGCGTCTGATGGGGGCTGGGCTGGACCATGAAGTAAAAATTTCACCACTCCATGCGGCGGTCATTATGTCGGCAATCGCCAATGGGGGGAAAATGATGGTTCCCAGCCTGACCAGCAGTGTCATTGACGGCCAGGGGATTGAAAAAGAGACCTTTACCCCCCGGGAACTTCGACAACTGGTAACGCCTGAAACATCCGCATCCCTGACACGTATGCTCTCAAGTACGGTACTTACCGGAACCTCACGTAAGGCGTTCCATGACCGTCGGGGACGATTTCTGCTCAATGTGCCGGTTGCTGCAAAGACCGGGTCAATCAACGGCACCGATCCAAAGGGGCATTACTCATGGTTTGCCGCGTTTGCACCGATAAAGAACCCACAGATCGCACTGGTTGCCCTGGTGATTAATCCTGACAAATGGAAGGTTAAGGCGTCCCAGGTCGGAGCCCAGGCTCTGGAAGAGTTTTTTCGGAAATAGCTGATTCGGCACCGTAGCTCTTGAGACTCAGCACCCCATCGACCATTTCTCCGTAGGTTTGTTGGGCCATCCAGTCACCAAGTGCTACTATTTCCACGGAAGTACCCGGTGCCTTTTCATGCAAAGCCAAATGGAAATGACCGGTCACCATCCCGTCACACCCGCTTTCACTCAGGGTGTGGGCGAAATCAAACAGAATTTTCTGGTAATTCCATCGGGCGGTTTTGCTTTCGTAGCCTGACTGGCTGTGGCTTTGGAGGCGACTCCGTATCCACTCGGCCCATGTCGGGGATACAAGCCTGACACAGGTGGCCGTGACCGGTGAATGGAGAAAAAAGCGCAGCAACCGATAGAGATAATCATCCGGATTGATTTGATCTCCGTGGCAGAGATAGAGCTGTCGTCCCTGTACCCGTTCGATGGACGGTCCCCGTTCAATCCTCGCCTTCAGGCGATGGGAAAAGACCGGTCCCAGGTGAAAATCATGGTTACCTTCAAAATAGACCACTCTGCAGCCACGGATAACCAACCGTTTCAGGGCATCGAGAACGGGATCATAATGATGAAACGGTTGGGAGGGAAATCCCACCCAAAAGTCGAACAGGTCACCCATAATATAGAGGGTATCAAGTTGCCCCTCCTGTTCATGTAAGAAGCGGAGCAATTGACGGTAATTAGGCTGGTCCGGTGACTTCAGATGGGCATCGGCAATAAAAAGAGTTCTCATGGGGTGATTGTGCTTCGATCCCCGGTCAAAAGTCAAGTAGAAGGAGTACATCGATGGCTTCGATTCACCGCGTTGAAATACTATGGGAAGATCTGCTGGGGGCCTTTACCAGCGGCCAACCGGATAAGATCCATTACCTGGATCGTCTGACAGGAGAAATATTTTCGGTGCCAACCTCCGACAACAGCGAGGTCCGGCAGCAACTTAAAAACAACGGTGAGCGTTTTTTGGAAATCCCCCCTTTTGACTATCGCACCGAACGTCAGGTTCTGACCGAATTCGTCGCCCAGATAACCGAACCGGAACTGAGAATTTTGCTGCAAAACTCCCTGGAGGGAAAAAAACCCTTTGGAAAAATCGAGGATATTCTGTCGTTTTATCCTTCCGAAGAAAACAGCTTTGCCCTGTTGAAAGACCAGTTTCTTGCCAATCGCCTGAAGAACTGGATGGATGAGAACAATCTGATCACCGGTGATGCCATCCAACGGGGCACAAAGCACGTGTAAGGGGACACCAT
Organism: uncultured Geobacteraceae bacterium; assembly: GCA_903901875.1. Classification (GTDB taxonomy): domain Bacteria; phylum Desulfobacterota; class Desulfuromonadia; order Geobacterales; family Pseudopelobacteraceae; genus JACRCG01. The sequence continues at coordinate 6,730 of CAIUSO010000094.1, forward strand.
GGAGCACCATCACCCACATCTCCCCCGAAATGATTACGGCAGGTTTATCGCCACCGTTCTGTTATTTTGCCTGTTGGCGGCTGCCGGATACGCCCTGCAACACACTATTTCCTGTTTTCTCCTCTCCTGGGTAATAGCCTACCTGCTGGATCCCCTGCTGGTGCGGGTTGAACAGCGCGGGTTAAAACGGGGATATGCACTTGGCCTGCTCTACGTCGTCTTGCTGTTTGTGGGGTTCTTTTTCCTAGCATTTATCCTTCCGGCCATCACCATCAGTTGGAACGCCTTTATCCACGATCTCCCCGCCTATATTCAAAAGCTGAAACAGGTGGCCTTTGACTGGAAAAGCCGGATCCCTGACCGCTACGGTGCCGACGAAATACAGTGGCTTATTGACAAAGCGGCCGCCAATATCGACACCGCCACCGAAAAAGCCGGTGTCGGTGCCTATAACTTTGGTACGCGAATAATTTTTAATCTTTTTAATATTGTTCTGTCACCGATACTGGTCTTCTTTATGCTTTTCTACAAACAGACCGTCATTGAAACCTTAAAGTCCTGGCTCCCCGACGGCCGACGTGACCAGATCATCGCCATTGCCAATGAGGTAAACAGCAGCATTGGTGGCTATCTCCGGGGACAGGTCTTTGTTTCGATCATCGTTGCGGTTCTTGCCAGCGTGGCACTTCTCGTTCTTGGCACCCCCCATCCGTTTTTTTGTGGCATTTTTGCCGGTGCCGCTTCAATCCTGCCGTTTATCGGTGTTATCATTGCCACACTGCCGGCACTTTTCTTCTCCTGGTTTCAGTTTCAGTCCGCCAGTATGGTTGGACAGACCGCACTGACATTTGCGGTCATATATTTTGTCGAAGGTTATCTCATCAAACCATTGGTATTTAAGGAATCCATGAACCTTAATCCGCTGGTAACCATTATCATGGTAATGGCACTGGGTGAAACACTCGGCTTTTGGGGAATTTTGCTGGCTCTCCCCATCGCATCGGCCATAAAAATCACCTGGGGACACCTGGTACAGGGCGATTTCAATCAGAGGTAACTTTCCATGAATACCGATCAATCCATCCCCTCTCCTGCCACCATGTCCGGTGAAATCACCTTCGGCGTTCGCGGTCTCCATTGTGCTTCCTGCGTTTCTACCCTTGAGCGAAAACTCCGCGAACACCAGGCAATTTCCACCGCAATCGTTAATCTGGCCGCTGAGACCGGTTTTGTCCGATATGATGATCGACTGCTGAACACGTCTGACATATTCAGCCTGGTTCACAATGCCGGCTATACTCCGGTGGAACTTGCCCAGGCCGAAGCCGCATCCGTTGATGATCTCCAGTCCCAGCGAAACTGGTTTATCTTTTCACTCTGTGCCGCTCTGCCGATCATGATTACCATGGGAAATCACAGCAATCATGCCGTGATGCAGTTGAACTTGCTCCTGGCAACAGTGGTCCAGTTCACCGCCGGTCTGGTCTTTTATCGGGGTGCCTGGAGTGCCGTTAAAAACCGCACCGCAAACATGGACGTGCTGGTGGCCCTCGGCACATCGGCAGCCTACTTTTACTCCCTTGCCGCCTACTATGGCCTCTTCGGAGCCCACCAAGGGGTATTTTTTGAAACGTCGGCCATGCTGATCGCCTTTATACGTCTTGGAAAATATCTGGAAGCCCGGGCACGGGGCAAGGCGGGCGAAGCGCTCAAGAAACTTCTCCACCTCCAGGCGGATAAAGCCATCCTGGTGACGGAAACAGGTGAAGAAACTGTGCCAGCTTCGGTTATCCGGGTTGGTGACATCGTACTGGTACGGGCTGGTGATGTTATTCCGGCGGACGGAACGGTTATCCTTGGCGGGGGGGCCGTTAATGAAAGCATGATTACGGGAGAAGCACTCCCCGTGTTGAAAAAGGTCGGCGACAGCGTCGCCGGAGCAACCATAAATACCAACGGTTACCTGCACATTCGGGCAACCCGCATCGGCGAGGAAACCCTGCTGGCACAGATAATCGCCATGGTTCGCACCGCCCAGGGGGACAAGGCACCTATCCAGAAATTTGCCGACATCGTTTCAGCCTGGTTCGTTCCGGTCGTCATGCTGCTTGCGGCAGTCACCTTTGCCTACTGGTATTCTTTTCACGCCAGTGGGTTCCTGATCGCCTTCCGGCATGCCATTTCCGTGCTGGTCATCGCCTGTCCCTGCGCCATGGGACTGGCAACACCAACGGCTATCATGGTGGGAAGCGGCATCGCCCTTGGCCGTGGAATTCTGGTAAAGCGTGGTTCCGCCCTGGAGGTGATTTCAAAAATATCCATACTACTCCTCGACAAAACCGGCACCATTACCAAAGGCACACCGGAGATGACCGATCTGGTACCGGTCTCCCGCAGCGTTGACCCATTAAAACTCCTTGAATGTCTGGCCACCGCCGAAGCGCATTCGACCCACCCCCTGGCCCAGGCAGCCGTTGCTGCTGCCCGAGACGCGGGTGTTGAACCGGGAACAGCCGATCAGTTCGAGGAACGGGGCGGGTTCGGAATAACCTGTCAGTACGGAGGATTCCAACTGGCGGTCGGTAATGAGCGACTCATGGAGGAGCAGGGAATTTCTTTGGCCCCCCTTTCCAAGAAAACGGCGACGTTGACCGATGCCGGCAAATCCCTCGTCTACGTTGCTGCCGGTAACTCTCTGGTTGGCGTAGCAGCTTTTGCCGATTCGCTCCGTGACGGTTCTCTGGCCGCCATCACCACGTTGCGCTCCATGGGAATTACCACCTGCATGATTACGGGAGACCATGGGGCGGTTGCGGAAAGGGTGGCACAACAGGCCGGAGTCGATCATTTTGAGGCAGACGTGCTGCCCGAACGCAAGCTGGCGATCGTGAAAGAGTACCAGAGCCGGGGCATGATCGTCGGCATGGTTGGTGATGGCATCAATGACGCGCCGGCCCTTGCCCAGGCAGATATCGGCATTGCCATCGGTGCCGGAACCGATGTGGCAAAGGAGACCGGCGATATTGTTTTGATTAAGAGTGAACTGCGGGATGCGGTGCGAGCCATTATCATAGGCAGGGAAACCCTGGGGAAAATACGGCAGAACCTCTTCTGGGCCCTTTGTTATAATGTCCTCGGCATACCGGTGGCTGCCGGACTGCTGTCACGCTACGGAATTACCCTTAAACCTGAATATGCCGGTTTGGCCATGGCTTTTTCTTCGGTGTCCGTTGTCATTAATTCACTACTTTTGAAACGAATCGAAAAAAAATTATGAGTATACCACGGGAACTCTCACGATCCCATGGTGCGGTACTTCGTCTCCTGTGCATTCATCTGTTTTTCACCGCCGCATGTACCGCTTCCCACGCCAGCGTTTCATGGGCATCAGATCTGGCACCGGCACCATCCACCACCGCTTCGATAGAGGGAGTGCACCACCCCACACCGGTTGAGCCACCCCAGCAGTTTCCTGACAGACTATCCGGCGAATATCTCAAGAGCTACCTTACCGATACCGGGAAAATACTTACTTCACCGGGCGGATGGGACGGAGATTCATGGCTGAAACTGGGTATCATTGCCAGCATCACTACGGGAATATATCTGGGAGACAGTGACATCAGGCAGATCGCCCACAGAAACCAGAGCCCGACCGGTGCCACGGCTGCACAGGTCGGCAATGCACTGGGTAATCCCTTCTATACAGGCCCGACCCTTGGCCTCTTTTACCTGTACGGACACCTTGCCGATGACAGCCGGGCGCGCCGCACTTCGTTGCTGGCCGTTGAAAGCCTGGCAATCAGTGGCACATTTACCTGGACATTGAAAGAAATCATCCAGCGTCCCCGCCCCGGCGACGGTGTCTCTTCAACCACCTGGAACGGCCCACGCGGCGACCTCGCCGATTATTCTTTCCCGTCAGGGCACACCACCGCTGCATTTTCAGTCGCTTCCGTCATTGCGGAAGAGTACGGCAACAATCCCGCCGTGCCGCCACTGGCGTACGGACTTGCCACGTTGACCGGATTAGCCCGTATTTATGACGATAAGCACTGGGCCTCCGACGCCTTTTTGGGAGGCGCCATAGGCTACTTTGTCGGCAAGGCGGTGGTACGTTCCCATGGTTCTCCTGACTATTTTCCGGTAAGGATAACTCCGATTGCCGTAAGGAATGGAGGAGGATTGACCGTTGAATATCGTTATTAACTATTGCAAAACGCCTTAATAATCAGTAGTCTCCGGATTGGTTCTTGCGTTTAGCCTCCACTCCCTTGAGACTCTCCATGTCCCACAAGGGGAGTGGGGACTTTTAAGGCAACTGCAAAATCAAACGGACAACACTGATTAATACTGATGCACTCGAAAAAAGCTGACAAGTTCCCCAGGAGGGAGGGTTAGGGAGGGGGCGTTTTCTGAGGTTGTCTCAACAAGATGCAAAACATCCCCCCTCCTGACCTCCCCCCGCTTGGGGGAGGAAATTACTTTTTTCAAGAGCATCAATAATGGTAGTTTATAAACTATTTGGTCTTATTAAGGAGTATCCCATGTCCTTATTACGCAGATCTGGAAAGGCCTTTGAAGAAGAAAGTTTTCTTACCAGAAGGATTAAACTTTTTTCCTGGATTATTTTTGCCTGCTGGACCGTGCTGATCACGGCATCATGGTGCTGGAACTACTATGCCGAGCAGCAGGTTTTTCACAAGGTAGCCCAAGCGGAAGCCCGCGCCGTTATCGAACGAGATGCGCTTTATCGCCGCTGGGCTGCGGCCCGAGGTGGAGTCTACGTTCCCGCTACCCCGGAGTCCCCCCCCAATAACTATCTTTCCCATATTCCTGAACGTGATATTTCCACCCCCTCCGGAAGGCATTTGACGTTAGTCAACCCCGCGTACATGACCCGCCAGGTCAATGAGTTATCCAAAATTATAAATCCGTTTTTAGGACAGGCGCACATAACCAGCCTCAATCCGCTTCGCCCGGAAAATGCACCTGACCCGTGGGAGGCCGGAGCCCTTCGATCCTTTGAAAGTGGTTTGCCGGAGGTCAGTGAGTTGGTAACCGTGTCCGGCAAACCATTTTTACGACTTATGAAGCCCTTCGTTACCGAAGAACCGTGCCTGAAATGCCATGCAGAGCAGGGATATACGGCTGGATCCATTCGGGGGGGCATCAGCGTCTCTATTCCGGTACAACCTCTGATTGATGCTGGCCAGGCCCAGTTTATCGGTTCACTGGTCTTCCATGGAGCCATCTGGCTACTGGGGCTTGCAGTGGCATCTGCCGGAGCCCGGCATCTGTCACGAAACGCCCTGCTCCAGAAACTGACCGAAAACGAACTCCACCTCCAGACGCTGCAGCTTGAGGAAGAGATGGCCGAGCGCCAGACTGCACAGGAGTTGTTGCAGAAAAACGAATCCCGCCTGAGAATAGTTGCCGACTTTTCTTCAAACTGGGAGTACTGGCGCTTACCCGACAACCGTTTTCTCTATATGTCTCCGTCGGTCGAGGCCATAACCGGTTACTCACGAGAGGAATTCGAACATGATGAGAAGTTGATCCTCTCGATAATCTATCCCGATGATCGGGAGCTGTTTTGTCACCATATCCATGGCACCGACTCCCGTGGACATGTTCAGCCCATAGAGCATCGAATAACCTGCAAAAATGGCGAAGTTCGCTGGATAAGCCATATCTGTCAGCAGGTTTATACCGCAGACGGTATGCCGTGGGGATGGCGGGCCAGCAATCAGGACATTACAGACCGTAAACAGGTTGAAAGTAAATTATTTGAGCAGAAAGAACAACTGGTGCGGGAAGCCGCACAACGTACGGACGTCCAGGCACGCCTGGAAGAGTTGAATTATTCTCTGGAAGAGAGGATACGATGCGCCGTTGCAGAATCACGGAGTAAGGATCAAACTCTGATTCAGCAAAGCCGTCTTGCTGCCATGGGTGAAATGATCAACAACATTGCCCACCAATGGCGCCAACCCCTCAACAATATTGCCCTGATCGTTCAGGGTATGCAGGTATCCTGCTCAATCGGGACGAGCACAACGCAAGAGTTACAACACGACATAGACAAGACCATGGATGTTATCATGCATATGTCGCGCACCATTGATGATTTTCGGAACTTCTTCCGCAAAGACAAGCAGCAGAGTGAATTTCCCGTGGGAGTGGCAATAGAGCGTGCCCTTGATTTTGTCTCGGCAATCATGTCAAGTCATGGCATCCGGGTTGAGTTTTCCGATGACCGGCAGATACGGGCCACCGGCTACCAGAACGAATATGCCCAGGTACTTCTCAATATTCTTTCAAATGCACGTGAGACGGCCGTTGAACGAAATATCAGTTCCCCCTGTGTCTGGATTGACGTTACCGGCATCAACGGCCACTCCCTGGTGACCATTCGGGATAATTGCGGCGGCATCGCCGACGATGTCCTGCCGCGGATATTTGATCCCTACTTCACGACACGGGCTCCGGACAAGGGAACCGGTATCGGGTTATACATGTCGAAGATTATCGTTGAGCAGAATATGAACGGAAGCCTGACCGCCATAAACACCGAAGACGGGGCAGAGTTCCGTATTGAGGTCTGATCTCTTTTATTTCAGGAGGCCAGATACGCGAGAACCTGGTCGGGATGCAGCTCGGCCTTGGCAACCTTGGCCCACTGCTTTCTGACCATGCCGTCTGGCCCTACGATAACCGTTGAACGTATCGTACCAAGGGTTTTCTTGCCATACATGGTTTTCTCGCCGAATGCTTCGTATGCCTGCATCATAGAGCAGTCCGGGTCACTCAGGAGCGGAAACGGCAGACCATAGGCGGAAATAAACTTGCCATGGGCAGCAATACTGTCCTTGCTTACTCCCAGGATTACGATCCCCCGTTCACTCAAGGTCTGGTAATGATCGCGAAAGCCACAGGCCTCCTTGGTGCACCCAGGCGTATTGTCCCGCGGGTAAAAATAAATCACCACCGTTTTGCCGGCGTACTGCTGAAGTGTATGCTGCTCGCCATCGCTCCCGGCCAGCGAAAAATCCGGTGCCTTCTTCCCTTCCAACGCCATAACTGTCCACCTTTCCTCAAAGGATAATTGAGTTCAATTTAACACTACGGGAGAAAACGTCAATTAAAAACATTTCCAGGTTTCGTCAAGCCACTTCATTGCAATTATATCGCCGCATGATAGTATCACATCCTCTCATACATGAGGTGACCAGGGAGATTTTCCGATGAGCATTACCCGTAAGGAGTTTTTCAGACAGAGCCTGTTTTCACTGGGCAAGACAGCCCTTGATCTTGCAGAATCAATAAAAGTACATCTCCCTGCCATTCCTGAACTGCAGCTGGAATCGGCATCACCGGAAGCCCGCCCTGATATGAAGGCCGAAGCCTTTAACGAACGGTGTCTGGCCAGTTCCCCGGCCTGCTCGGCCTGTATCGAGCGTTGTGCCACCCAGGCGATCAAGCCGATTCCCGGTATAGGGGTCCAGATAAACCCGCTGTTCTGCACCGGATGCAGCGAATGTGAATATGTCTGTCCGGTAGAACCGAAAGCAATTGTACTGGTACCGAGATAATATCTTCCCGATGAAACTAAGTAAATATTCAGTGTTGTCCGTTAGAAAATTGCACGGCGAAAAACGCTGCCATATCCCCTCATCCGCTCTGACGGGCACCTTCTCCCGGGGGGAGAAGGTGCCCGTCAGAGCGGATGAGGGCGAACCGTGGCCTCATGCAAAAAGCTAACTGAGGACGCTGGTAAATAGTGACTAATTTGATTTTGGTCAAATGATTTATCGGTAATGTGCGCGACAATCTATCGTATGAGACAGTTATCCGCCTGACAAAGGAGAACGAAACATGAAGAAGACGACCCTGGCCCTGGCCGCTGCGCTGGTTGGCGCACTAGCCCTCCTCTCCACCCCCCTGATTACCTCAGCCGTCAACAAGCCGGCAACTGCTGTGGCGGGTGATGGACGCGCCAAATGCTACGAGTGCCATGACGAAATTAAAGCACTCAAAGAAGGCTCAAAGCATGCAAAACTAGCCTGTACGGTCTGCCACGACAATCTTCAGGCCCATGTCAGTGACCCGGAAAAGAACAAGCCGGTCACACTCATTGATCAGCAGTTGTGCGGGAAATGCCACAGGAGCCAATTGGAGAGTTTCTACAACGTCAACCGTGACGGAGGTGCTCGTAAGGAAAAAGGGGTTCCAACCGGCCGTTCACCCATGCAGGACAAACTGCTGGCCCCCTACGGTTTTACCATTGAGCATAACGAACCCCGCGGCCATGCTTTCATGGTCATTGACCAGTTTGCCGTGGACCGCTTTCAGGGGGGACGTTTCCAGTTCAAAGGAGGATGGAAAAATATTGATAAGACCGGTAAAACATGGGATGTCCTTGAAGACAAAGGTAAGGATTTCAAGCTGAAAGAAACCGCCATGGCCGGTAACCCGACCTGCATCCAGTGCAAAACCTCTGACCATATTCTTAAATGGAAATTCATGGGTGACAAGGATCCGAAAGCCAAGTGGGATCGCACGTCCAATATCGTTGACGTTGCCAAGGACACCAATAATCCGGTCGGTTGCATCCATTGCCATGATCCCCATGGTTCCCAGCCCCGCGTGGTTCGTGACGGCTTGATTCAGGCAATTGAGCGGGACTCCAGGACCAATATATTTTCCAAAGATGGCAAGACAGACCTGAAAGTAATCTCGTTCCGTGACGGCTTCCGCAAGATCGGCGTCATGGGAAAAACCGACTCACGCATGATGTGCGCCCAGTGCCATGTGGAATATGCCTGTGGATCCGGGACCCAATGGAGCGATGGCAAAGCGGTTAAATATGACGACCAGAGGACGAACCACTTCCCCCTCAAGAATGCCCTCCAACTGCTGAAGCATTACCGGGAGCTTGATTTTTTCGACTTCAAACATGCCGTGACCGGTGCCCGCCTGATCAAGTTCCAGCATCCTGAGGCAGAGACCTATGCAGGCAGTGTCCATGACAAGGCCGGGGTCCAGTGCCACCAGTGCCATATGCCTAAACAGAAGGACAAAAAAGGCAAAATGTTCTCCAACCATGGAGTTGTCAAACCAAAGCAGAACATCAAGGCCGCCTGCCTTGGCTGTCACAGCGACAGCAGCGTTGCCAAGAAACAGTACGAGATGGACTCCATCATCAACTATACTAAAGGGAAAATGCGTAAAGCCGAATACTGGCTCGGACAGCTGATCGACAATTATGCCGCCGCCCAGCGCATGGGCGTTACCGAAAGTGTTCTGACCCAGGCCCGTGAGAAACATGAAGAAGCCCATGTGTTATGGGAATACTGGACTGCGGAAAACTCGGACGGGTTCCATAATCCGGAACTGGCACGGGAAAGCCTGACCGGATCCATCGCCGCCTCAAAAGCCGGGGTAAAGATTCTCAACGACGCCATGGCCGTAGTAAAAAAAGATGAGGTAAAAAAGTGAGCTGAAACAGAAAAGGTTCCGGATGGAAATGAAGTCAACGAAAAGGCGGGGAAATTATTCCCCGCCTTTTCGTCGTTACAACAATCTGAAAAAATCAGTGCCGCTTTACAAAACGCACATTAAACGTCTGAACCACATTCAGTTCTGCAAGCAGATCGTATAACCGCTGATCACCGACTATCAGTGACAAGCTTACCTTGTCGTGGTGGACCAGCTTCATGAGGTTACCAATCACTGTCGAAGTAATGGAAAACGAGTCGATGATGTTCATACGCAGACTCTGGGCACCATCGCGACGAAGCCTGATGATGGCCTGCTTGATCGATATACTGTCTTCAATCGACTTGATATTTCCGGTTATGGTCAACTCGGAGCCGTCGTTATATTCAATCTGCATGGTCTATATCTCCTCAAATGGTTTTTAAAATAATCAGGCACCCCGAGGGGCCGCCAACAAAAAGGCTATCACAGTACCGGTCGATCATCCGTAAGCCCCTGCCACAGACGGCAAGGGAGTCAGCAGTGCCAAGACCAGCCAGAGGAATCCCGCTGCCACTATCCCGAATTTCCAGAGAAAGCAGGGGAAGCCCCATGCCACGCCAGAGTGACAGGGAAAGGGACATGGCGGAACCGTCCGGTGGAAGGCACGTTTCCAGAAAATCTTCATACTCTCCTGTCAGCATGATACGCTTCTTCTCGGCACTGTCAATCCTGAGACAGCCATGTTCGTAAGCGTTTGTTAAGGCCTCAGACAGCATCAGCTCCAGTTCATCCCTCAACTGCTCCGACAGTGGCATTTCACGGTCCAACCTCTCCAAGGCCGTAGCAATTGCTCCATGGAGCGCATCATAACGGGGAGGCACCGGACAGCTCCAGTGCCAGGCACGGGGAAGATCAATGCGCCTGATATGAAGCATGGTGCGGTCGTCCTGTTCATAGGATGCACCAACCCGGCTATGGAACAGTTCCAGTAATGATGCCAGGGTCGGAGAAGCGATGTAATCATCAAGCAGATGTTCCCGATATTGCCCTTCTACCGAAAGTTCGGCATCGGAAAACCCGTCGGACACAAGTAGCAAATCGGCAACGTTTTCCAGGGAAAAACTGGTGGTTGCCGCTGCACCGCTATAGGGTGAAAGGGGTGGGTTCTTGCTGCGAATACTGCTTACCGAACCATCAAGATCCCGTACCAGCAACGGAGGAAGAGCAAAAAGTGCTGTTTCCAGATTGAGATTTGCCAGGTCAATGAGCAGAAATCCACAGGAAACGACTTCATCATCCAAAAGAATTCCGGCAATATATTCGGTAAAAAAACCGAGCATACGGGAAAATTCATAGCCGGAAAAGTGGAAAAAATGTTCGAAATGAAAATTGCAAAAGGACGTCGCCAACAGCGTGGTCAGCGAAGCCGACAGGCCGGACCCCATGGCATCAATGAGGAAAACCATGACCCTGTCATCGGATAACCGGCAGATGCTGTAGCCATCACCACACATGATATCACGGGAAACGTGGGCAACATCAACCCCCCACCGATTGCCCCGACTGTCTGAAACTGTCTGAAAACGGAGGTCATGTCGAACAACATGACGCTCTTTCCTGACGGCAGCCTCCTGCTGCATTGAATTATACTGATCCCGATACCGCAACAGCTCCATCTCCTGCTGTTGATGATGCCGATGGAACCGCTCGTTGGCTATTCGTTGAGAAATATCATCAAGAGCCTGCACCATCAGATCAAACTTGAACGGTTTGGGGATGAACTGGGTAACCCCAAGGTTTATCGCCTTTACCAAAAGTTGGTGATCAATGTTACCGGTCATTAACACCACCGGCGTCAACCGGTCAGTCATACGGATCTGCGCCAGCATTTCCATGCCGCTCAAACCGGGCATCTGCTGGTCGGTTACTATGATATCAGGGGCACACTCATGAAAAAGACGCAACCCCTCTTCACCATCCTCCGCCATTACAATGCGCTTGAACAGGTGGGAAAGGCTCATCATCCCGATTTCCCTGAAAAACTCGTTATCTTCGACAAACAACAGAGTGAGCTCGCGGGATGGTAATGCCGACGGCACGTTCATCTGATCAGGTCCTGAAATGGGTAAGGGCTGCCCGCAGGCTTTCCGATTTTTCAGCCAAGGAGGCCGAAACGCCTCCTACTTCACTGGCAACGGTCCGGTTCTGTTCCGCTGCTTCGGTTATCCGCCGCATCAGATCAATCATCTGTTTGGTACGGGTGGCGATATAGGTACACTTGCTGGTCAACTCCGACGAGATATCAACCGCCCCCCGAAGTTGTTCACCGGTTTCACCGATGCTGTCAATCAGGTGCTGAGTAGTGACCGAAATATCACGCATTCTCTTAGCACTGTCCTCATTGGCGGCGCACACCGAAACCACACTGTTCACCACCACAGACACACCGCTATGTATCTGGGCCAGTGAGCTCTGGGTCTTGGCAGCCAGTTGCCGGACTTCGTCGGCGACCACCGCAAAACCGCGCCCCATTTCACCTGCCCGCGCCGCCTCGATGGAAGCATTGAGTGCCAGCAGATTTGTCTGGTCAGCTATATCGGCGATAATCTCCAGAACCGAGCGGATATCCCCCACCTTGCCGGCCAGTTCCTGGGTCTGGGACGCCAGAGCCACCTGTTTTTCCGACTCACTGATAATGATGGTTCCGGCCCTGTTGAGATCTGCCACAAAACTGCTCAGGACCGAGCGGGTCGCTTCAACGGTTTCCGTCGTCGAAATGGCCATTTCCTCAGTGGCATCAAGGTTACCGGCCACATCCTTGGTCAAGTTGTCACATTCGATGATCATGTCGGACTGCTGTCGCACGGTGTTCGACAGGTTGGTGGCAATATGGGATAGCTCCTGACTACCACAGGCCACATTGTCTGCCGACAGTTTATCCTCGGCAATCACATCCCTGAACTTGACAATCAGTTGATCGATAGAGTGGGAGAGAGACCCCAGTTCATCGCCGCTTTTGTGGTTAATACTGACGGTGAGGTTGCCGCCGGCCATTTCACCCACCTTGCCGACAATCGCAATAATATGCTGGATAATGGCCTTCTTGAAAAAAAGATAAATACTTCCCAGCAGGGCCAGAAAAAACAGTAGACCGGGAATAATCAGTGTGAGAAGCAGAGTTACCACATTATCATAACCGTCCTGTATGGAAGTGGTGACCAGAACCGCTCCCAAGTAGGTTTTAGACTCGCCATGGCACTGATTGCACCGTTTTTCGTTAAGTATAGGCATGGCAATAGTCAACTGATGGATACTGTTTTCCACCGTGGCAAAACGGACCTCCTTGCCGCTCTGAAGGGCCTGACTGATGTGGGCCTCCGAAGCCCCCCCTCCGGTACCCGCTTCCTTACCCTGATCATTGAATATCTTCAGATCGCGGACAAACGCCTTTTTTTTGGCCTCATCAATATACCGTATCACTTCCTTTGCATCACCACGGAGCATATACTCCTGAATATCTTTTATGATAATGGCGGTCAGGTTCCCGGCATTTTTAGTCTGCAACTCCATGGTGGCGTGATACTGGAGCCACATGGTTACCCCCCCCATGGATACCAGAGTGACGCTAAGGATCACCCCAAGAATAGATAGAACTTTAGTGGTGAGGGAATTATTAAACATCAGATTCTCCTGAGGCAGTTAGTATATATTCAAGGTAAAAAGTGATTATTATAATCCATGAGTTTATTGCTATGCAATGCTTTTAATCATTTTAAGGGAAAATCAGAAATTTTGACAAAACGAAAACCCCGTCTTTTCAATTCAGGTACGGCCGCGATGATACCGGCACCGGTTCCGGCTTCGGGGTGATTCATATGCAGAAGTGCGATGTCCCCCGGACGTGCCTGCAACAGTGCAGCCGTCACCGTGGTGGAATTCCAGGTTGCTCCGGCATCTCCGAGGAGTGAGTAGCCAACCACCTCATGGGCCAAATCCCGAGATATTTCCACAGCAACCTCATCATAATACGCGGTGCCCGAACGGTATAATTTTGGGCGATGCCCACAAATTGCCGAAATTTTACGGGCGTTAAGCTCAATTTCATCAACCACTTCCCCGATGTTTTTGGTCCCGTTGATTCCATAGACAGACCGACCGGTGACCGATGCGGGCTTATGCCGAATGCCATGGTTGGCGATCTCGAAGAGCGGATTTGCCGAAAGAGTTTTGAACAGTTGGAGGTTGGCATCAATCCAGCGGCCATTGATGAAGAGCGTAGCAGGAATCTGTTCATGGATCAAAAACTCCATTAAACGGGAGTCAATACCGTTTCCTTTGGCACTTCCGCAGGCGTCAAGGGTCAGGGCCACCACTTTTTCCGGGGTATCGAGACGGGTGCGTACTCCCGAAACCCGTTCCCCCCATTGGAGCGGGTTAGTGCCGCCATGACGGACGACCATCTGCTGCTTCAACGCTTCCAGCGGCACCGAGGCCACCTCAGAACCCCAGGAAGAGGCGGCAGTGATACCAATGATCAGTAATGCGATACTAATGTTTTTCATTAACTCTGTCCCTCCTTCAATGCAGTCAGCGAGGTATATGCATTGGATGTCTATTCGCCCATTTAAGAATTCTGCGGACAAACGCACCTCTGCCCTTTGGATGTGCATACTAACACAATCTGTGCAGTAAAATCTTCGGATTTATGTACACTAATCAGTGAAATACACAGGAAGCTTCAGAAGAACATAGTTGCTCTGATTTTTCAGGCATGGTATAAAATATCATGGCTGAAACAAAGATCTTAGACCGATCCTTTATGGTTTCGCGTAAGCGTGGAAATGGCACCCTGCGATACGAAGTGTGGCAAGAGCATGGCGTTGTGACACGCTACAATATGGCGTATATCAATCACCGGATATTTGCCGGTGATAATGGGCGGGTTATTGGGTATGATTACAGACACGGCCATCACAGGCATTTTAAAGGGACGACGGAACAGGTAGAAACAACAAGCTACAATTACAGGCTGTTGTTGCCTGACTCCTCAGTCACGTTTCAGCCAAGGAGAACTCACCCGTGTCACGACGCCTGCCGAAAATGCTCTATGCCGATCACAAGGGAAACATATTTGACCACCCGGACCTCTGTATGGCAGGTATGAACGGCACCACCCCGGTCATACCGTCCGACATTGAACTGATTCCCCTTCCCGAGGACAGCAAACTCTTTACCATGCCCGCCATGCCCCCCATCGCCTGGGATCCGCGTAAAAAGGCATTCCAGACCGTTGATACGTTACGGGAGGGGAAACGGCGGCAGCCGATTCAGGCGGTGTCCGCTTTCATGGCCCCCGGATATATGCGGACCCTGCTGCCAGCCTGCGACTATTCCCGGAAGAGCACCCCGTTGCCGCTCTGGTCCTACACCGCCGTTGGCTGGGATGAGGATCGGGACTGTTTTGTGGTGGCTGCCACAAGAGTTGACAATAACAGCAACTGGGACCCGATCAACTACGATGACCGGACCCTTGACCCGCTGGTACGGGAACTGCTGAAACAGATGCCCCAGAACCGCCTGCTGGAACAGCTGTCCCGCTGCGCCGTTGACTACCACTGTTTCGCAGCCAAGAACCTGTTCTACCGACGCTGGGAGGCACCACTCCCCACGTCTCCGGTCTGCAACTCGGCCTGTCTCGGCTGTATCAGCCTCCAGGCGTCTGAATGCTGCCCCTCCAATCACGAGCGGATCGGTTTTGTGCCAACGCCGGAAGAGCTGTGTGAAATAGCCGTGCCCCATCTGGAACAGGCAGAACAGGCCATCGTTTCCTATGGTCAGGGGTGCGAAGGTGATCCCATACTCCAGGCAGACACCATCGCTGAGGCAACCAGACGAATGAAGCAGGCCACACCACGGGGCACGGTCAATTTCAATTCTAACGGCTCACTGCCTGACAAAATACCGCTCCTGATTGATGCCGGCATGGACTCCTTCCGTTTTTCGCTGAATTCCGTGCAGGAAGAGCTCTATAATCGGTATTACCGCCCCAAAGGATACCGCTTTGCTGACGTGGTACGCTCGGTGAAACAGGCGAAAGAGGCAGGTCGCTTCACCATGATTAACTATCTGGTCTCCCCCGGTGTCAGTGACTCGGCGGAAGAGGTCGAAACGCTGCTCCGGTTTGTAGCCGAAACCGGCATCGACATGATCCAGATGCGCAACCTCTCCATCGATCCCGAGTATTATAACCGGGCCATGGGCGTAACCGGTAAGGGAATCGGTATGTACCGTTTACTCCGGACATTGAAAAAAGAGTTTCCCCGCTTGCAGTTCGGCTACTACAACAGAACCCGTGAAAACTTCTATCCACCCGGCTTTGAGACAGGGTGGCCACTACCATAATTTCCCGCTCCCCAGAAAAAAGTTCAGATCACCCCTTGATTTTTCTTGAGGTGCTGTATATATTCCCCTTGTTAGCACTCGACACTGTTGAGTGCTAATTTCATGATACCAACACACCACACACCATAGGAAAGGAGATGTACAGATGAATTTACGACCACTTCAGGACCGCATCATTGTTAAACGAGTCGAAGAAGAAACCAAGACCGCCGGGGGACTGTTCATTCCGGAAACCGCCAAAGAAAAACCGCAACGCGGTGAAATCGTTGCTGCAGGCAACGGCAAAAAAACCGAAGACGGTAAAGTTCTTCCCCTCGACGTTAAAGTGGGCGATGTTGTACTGTTCGGCAAATATGCCGGTACCGAAGTCAAAGTTGATGGCTGTGACTACCTGATGATGCGTGAAGACGACATCCTGGCAGTTGTTGAGTAAATAAACGGCGTACCCCATCACCAACATAATCCAATTTCAATATCACATCACACGGAGGAGTACACAATGGCAGCAAAGATCATCAAATTCGATCAGGACGGTCGTAACGCCATCCTGAAAGGCGTCAACATTCTCGCCGACACCGTCAAGGTAACCCTTGGACCAAAGGGACGTAACGTTGTTATCGACAAATCCTATGGTTCACCGCTGATCACCAAGGACGGCGTTACCGTCGCCAAAGAGATCGAACTGGAAGATAAATTTGAAAACATGGGCGCACAGCTGGTAAAAGAAGTTGCTTCAAAAACGTCCGATGTTGCCGGTGACGGCACCACGACCGCAACCGTTCTGGCCCAGGCCATTTACCGTCAGGGTTCCAAACTGGTTGCCGCCGGCCACAACCCCATGGAAATCAAACGGGGCATCGACAAGGCTGTTGAAGCCATCGTAGCCGAGCTGAAAGCCATCTCAAAGCCGATCAAAGACCACAAAGAAATCGCACAGGTCGGCACTATCTCCGCCAACAACGACAAAACCATCGGCGACATCATTGCCGAAGCAATGGAAAAAGTCGGCAAGGAAGGGGTTATCACCGTCGAGGAAGCAAAAGCGATGGAAACAACTCTGGAGACCGTTGAAGGTATGCAGTTTGACCGCGGTTACCTCTCCCCCTACTTCGTCACCGATCCTGAGCGTATGGAAGCAACCTTTGAAAACGCCCTGATTCTGATCCATGACAAGAAAATCTCCAACATGAAGGACCTCCTGCCGGTTCTTGAGCAGACCGCAAAATCCGGTCGTCCCCTGGTCATCATTGCTGAAGACATCGAAGGCGAAGCTCTGGCAACCCTGGTTGTCAATAAACTGCGTGGCGTGCTGAATGTTGCCGCCGTCAAGGCTCCCGGCTTTGGCGACCGTCGTAAAGCAATGCTCGAAGACATCGCCATCCTCACCGGTGGACAGGTTATTTCGGAAGAAATCGGCCACAAGCTCGACCAGACCACTCTGGATCAGCTGGGCCGCGCCAAGCGCGTCACCATCGACAAGGACAACACCACCATCATCGACGGCGACGGCAAGGAAGAAGCTATCCAGGGTCGGGTCAAGATGATCCGTGCCCAGGCAGAAGAATCTTCCAGCGACTATGATAAAGAAAAACTTCAGGAACGTCTGGCCAAACTGGTTGGCGGCGTAGCCGTTATCAAAGTCGGCGCAGCAACCGAAGTTGAAATGAAAGAGAAGAAAGCCCGCGTTGAAGACGCACTGCACGCAACCCGTGCCGCCGTTGACGAAGGGATTGTCCCCGGAGGCGGCGTTGCTTACATCCGCGCCATGTCCGCACTCAGTGGCCTGAGCCTGGCAACCGAGCAGCAGTTCGGCGTCAATGTTATCAAAGCATCACTTGAAGCACCAATTCGTCAAATCGCAGAAAACGCAGGGATCGATGCATCGATCGTAGTTGACAAGGTCAAGAATGGCACTGACGCCTTTGGATACGACGCCGCAAGCGACGAATACGTGGACATGATCAAGGCCGGCATCATCGATCCGACCAAGGTTTCCCGTAGCGCACTTCAGAATGCAGCTTCCATCGCCGGTCTGATGCTGACAACCGAAGCACTCATCGCTGAGAAGCCGAAAGAAGATGGCGGCGCCGGCATGGGTGGCGGAATGCCTGGTGGTATGGGCGGCATGGGTGGCATGGGCGGCGGAATGTACTAAGCCGTTACCGGTAAAACTGCAGCATTGATTAAAGGAAAGCCCCGTTTTTACGGGGCTTTTTTATTTTGATTGATTGTTTTCATGTCGTTTCGTTTTTTCCTGGTAACTGCCACTTTTTGGATAAAACATCTTGCGAAACGATAGCTCATACGCTACCATAAAAAGATATGGGAAAAGCTATTATCAATTTAGACACGCCAAGCGGAGTTGAGTTCAACGATCTGCTTAAGTTATGCCGGACGTATTTCGGAGAGCCGATAATTGCGGGGAGTCACCATATTTTCAAAACACCGTGGCCTGGTGATCCTCTAATTAATCTGCAACGTGACGGCAAAATGGCAAAACAATATCAGGTGATGCAGGTCAAGAAGGCCATTGAAAAACGGGAGAAACACCATGTTGTTTGAGGTGAATAAATACACCTACCGCATTGAATGGTCAGAAGAAGACCAGGCACACCTTGCCCGATGCCTTGAATTCCCTTCACTGGTTACCCATGGAAAAACACCGGAAAAAGCTCTGAAAGAAATTGAATTGGTTGTATCTGAATCGATTAAGTGGATTGAAGAAGAAAAAGGAACCGTTCCGGAACCACTGGGCGTAAGACGCTACAAAGGAAACATATCGCTCAGAGTGCCGCCTGATTTACACCGCTCCCTTGCCATACTATCAGCCGAACAAGGTGTGTCAATCAACCAACTGGTGTTATCTCGACTGTAACATGTTCTTATTCTCGAACATCCTGTAAATCCCATCAAAAAAACGGAGTAACTCATGGAATTAATCGGTACGGCATTAACTTTAAGCGACCTCGTCTCCTATCAGGAAGGATCGGTGGTCAGCAAGACCCTCATTGACAAAAAAATCGGCACGGTGACCATGTTTTCTTTTGGTGCCGGCCAGGGATTAAGTGAGCATACGGCACCGTTCGATGCCTTTGTGCAGGTGGTGGATGGAGAGGCACAGGTCACCATCGACGGCACGCCCCAGACGGTGACAGCTGGACAGATTATCATCATGCCGGCCAACATTCCCCACGAACTGAAAGCGGTAAAACCGTTCAAAATGCTGCTGATCATGATACGGGCGTAAGATATGGGTGCCAAGACCGCCGTACTGCTCCTCCAGATGGGGGGACCCGATTCACTGGACGCCATTGAGCCGTTTCTGTACAACCTCTTCTCCGATCGCGATATCATCCGTCTCGGTCCTGCATTCATGCAGCCGTTTCTCGCCCGCTCCATCTCCCGGAAACGGGCAAAAAAAGTCACGGAATATTACCGTAAAATCGGTGGCAAGTCTCCCATTCGCGAACTGACCGAACAGCAGGCAACCGAACTGGAAAAGGCCCTGGGAGACGACTATCGCTGTTTTGTAGCGATGCGTTATTCCCACCCCGATACGACCGAAGCGGTGGCCGCCATTACTGCCGAGGGGTTCGGCTCCATCATCGCCCTCTCCCTCTATCCCCACTACTCCCGTGCCACGGTCGGTTCCAGTGTCAATGAGTTGTATCGGGTGCTGAAAAAGGGCACCGCACCGTTCAACATCTCCACCATTACCCAGTTTTACGACAATCCTGCCTACATCGCAGCCCTCTCGGAAAAAGTTGAGAAGGGACTGGCCGGTTTCCCTGACCGGAGCACGGTGGAACTGGTTTTTTCAGCCCACGGTCTCCCCCAGTCGTTCATCGACTCCGGTGACCCCTATCTGGACCATATCCAGGAGACGGTCCGTTTGACCATGGCCAATTTTGGCGGGGTTTCCCACCACCTTGCCTTCCAGTCCCGTGCCGGACCGGTCAAGTGGCTGGAACCCTCCACCGAGGCCACCATCGCCCGGCTTGCAGCCTCCGGATGCACAAACTTACTCATGGTGCCACTCTCCTTTGTGTCTGACCATATTGAGACTCTCTATGAGATCGATATTCAGTATAAGGAAGATGCATTGGAACGCGGAATTACCAGTTTCCACCGCACCGAAGCACTCAACAGTTCACCCGCGTTTATCTCCATGCTTGCCGCACTGGTTCGCAAAAGTCAGGGATAACACATGACGTACATTGATGACGTGAAAGCGTAGCACACTAAACTCAGGAGGAATATTTCATGCGTACCTTGTTTTTATCTGCACTGCTTCTCATCTGTCTGACGGTAACCACCGTGGCAGCAGCTGGAAGCAAAAATCCGGTAGTATTAATGGAAACCAACTTTGGCACCGTCAAGATAGAGCTGTTTGAAAAAGAGGCCCCCGTCAGCGTGAAAAACTTCCTCGACTACACCAAAAACGGCTTCTACAGCAACACCATCTTCCACCGTGTCATCGGCAATTTCATGGTCCAGGGGGGGGGATTTACCGCTGACTTCAAGCAGAAGCAGACAAAACCACCGATCATCAATGAGGCCGGCAATGGTCTGAAAAATGAGCGGGGAACAGTGGCCATGGCTCGAACCGCCATAGTCAACTCGGCTTCGGCTCAGTTTTTCATCAACGTAGTGGACAATGGCTTCCTCAACCATCGTGACGAAAGTGACCAGGGTTTTGGCTATGCCGTGTTCGGAAAGGTACTGTCCGGCATGGATGTTGTTGATAAAATAGCTGCCACTAAAACCGTTACCCGTGGTTTCCCGGATGTTCCCGAATCACCTGTCATCATCAAATCAGTCAAGTTGGTCAAGTAGAAACCCATGGCGGTGGTCGAGCAATTTCTTCGGACGTTGCTCGACCTGCTGCTCCCCCCCATCTGTCACATTTGTCATGCTTTCATTCCCAACGCGGGAACACTTCATATCTGCCCCCGTTGCCGGGAACAGTTATCCCCCGTGTCATCACCACTCTGTCCCCTCTGCGGCATACCCTTCATCGGTGCCGGCGGAGACCACCGCTGCGGCCACTGTTTGGCACACCCGCCCCATTTTGAGAGAGCCCTGTCACACTATCGCTACGAAGGGGCGATACGGGAACTGCTCCACTCGTTCAAATATAATCGGCGTACTCATCTTCGCGCTCCCTTGGCTCTCCTTACCCTGGAGTGGCTCCCCCCTTTTCTGGCCGAACACTCTCCCCACCTGATAGTTCCGGTACCACTGCACCCTTCCCGGCTTCGCCAGAGGGGATTCAATCAGGCGGTGCTTATCGGCACGGTTTTGTCACGGCAGCTATCACTCCCCCTGATCCCGGATGCCCTGGTCCGTACCAGGGTCACGGAACCCCAGATCACTCTCCCGGCAGCGGAGCGCCGCACCAATGTTCATGATGCCTTTGCCGTCAAGAAGCCCGAATGTGTCGCCGGCAAGAGAATTCTCCTCCTTGACGACGTCATGACAACCGGCTCAACCGTCAACGAATGTGCACGAGTGCTGAAAAAGGCCGGTGCGGTACATATCATGGTGGTAACGGTAGCCCGAACGGCCCGTGAGAGCTAGCATATAAGGTTTTATTTTCTTGACAATAACCGTACAGTTTCGTCATCATTGCGTATTGTTCATTTATATGTGGAGTAGCGTATGCGATTATCGACCAAAAGTAGATACGGCCTGCGGGCCATGTTTGATATTGCCTTTAACTGTGGGCCAGAACCGGCACAGATCCAGGACATTTCCCGGCGTCAGCAAATTTCACCCCGCTATCTGGAGCAGATATTTCAGAATTTGAAACGGGCCGGCCTCTTAAAAAGTAAACGGGGCCCCCAGGGGGGGTATGTGCTGTCACGAAAACCGGAGGAAATATCGGTTCTGGATATCCTCAAGGCAACGGAACAGGATGTACTGCTGGTGGATTGTGTCGGAGTAACTCCGAAAAAACGACGGGGAAAATCGGAGTGCCAGTTTGAGGGGTGCTGCGTTACCCAGACCGTCTGGTCCGAAGCGAGTGCCATGCTCGATACACTGTTTGGCTCGATGACCCTGGAAACCCTCTGCCACAGAGCCCGCGCCATGAAGGGGGAGGAGAAGGAAGACCTCCCTTGACGTGGTGCGTATCCGCTACGTGCGTTCCAGACTCCGTAGCATTCGCAGATAGTCGCGCTGGCTCTCCCATACCATGTTGGACAGCAGTGTGGTAAATGGTACATGGTTGCCATCATTGCAGTTACGAACGGCAGTCAGGTAGTCGCTCCGTAACAATGGCGGAATTCTCGTTAAAGATCAAGAATCATGGCATTCTCATCGCAGTCGGGAAATTTGGGGCATTTGATGCAGTCACCCCACACCTTGTGGGGCAGTTCTGCCTTGTCCACCAGACGAAAACCATGTTTGGCAAAGAAGTCAGGTTTGTAGGTAAGACAGAAAATCCGCCGCAACCCAAGTTCACGGGCCTCAGCAATGCACGCCTGAACCAGCCGACTGCCGATTCCCTTGCGCCCTGAATGTTCAATAACCGCCACCGAGCGGACCTCGGCAAGATCCTCCCAGACGATATGGAGGGCCGCAGCCCCCATCAGGATACCATCATGTTCCACAACATAGAAATCACGCAACGACTCGTATATTTCAGAAAGTGAGCGGGAGAGCATATCCCCCCGGCTGGCATAGGTCATCAACAGTTTCTGAATTTCCTTTACATCGGCAATTTGACCTTTTCTGACCACACTATTCCCCTTTTCTTTATCTGATACCTACCGTAACCATGTGGGGTTTGAGCACCCGGACCAGTTCGGCCGGAGCCATTCCGACCAGATATCCCCGTTTCCCCCCGTTTATATACAGCTTTTCCAGTCCGCCAATACTCTCTTCCATGTAGACCGGCATTGTCTGACGGGTTCCGAACGGGGAGGTACCGCCAAACAGATATCCGGTCAGCTTCTGTGCCGTGTCGAGGGAACAGGGGGTAACCTGTTTCACCCCCCTGATGCGGGCAAGTTCCTTGGTTGAAACCTGCATATCACCATGCATCAGAACCAGCAGTGGCTTACGGTTGTCATCCTCCATCACCAGTGTCTTGATGACGGCATGTTCAACTATGCCAAGCTCCCGGGAAGAGGCGGCTGTCCCCCCCTTTTCCTCATAGACATAGGGATGGTCAGTGAACGAAATCTTTTCCGCCCGGAGCTGTCGCACAGCCGCTGTGACCGGTGTCTTATCTCTGGCCATCTCAGCAAATCCTCGGCAATTGCTCGCCGGACAACATCTCAACCGCCCGAATGCCACCGATCACGGTCTCCATGTCAACCCGCCCCGCCGGACCTGCCCCAACGGTACCAATTATGGCGGCATCCCTGCCGAGGGGATGGGCTCGAAAGGTGGCCAGTGCTCTGTCTGCCACCTTGGACGACACAAACGCCAGAAGCTTCCCTTCATTGGCGACAAAGAGCGGATCTAGCCCCAGAATCCCGCAGACGCCCCGAACTGCCGGCTTCACCGGCAGGGACTCTTCCCGGAGCCTGATGGTGACCGACGACTGGAGGGCTATCTCCTTGATAGTCGTTGCCACCCCACCACGGGTCGGATCACGCAGGACATGCAGATCAGCACCGAGGCTCGCCACAAGCTCAGCGGTCAGGCCGTTGAGGGGCGCAGAGTCACTGCATATTTCCGCGCTGACCTCCAGACCTTCACGGCCAGCCATCACCGCAATGCCATGGTCGCCAATGGTCCCGTTGATAATAATCACATCACCCGGTTGGGCATTGGCTCCATGTATGGTCAGGTCATGTTCCACCGCCCCGATCCCCGAAGTGGCAATAAACAGTTTATCCCCCTTGCCGCGGGGAACCACTTTGGTATCTCCGGTAACAATCCGCACCCCTGCCCCATCGGCAGCCCCACGCATATCCTCCAGTATCACCCTCAGGCTTTCCTTGCTGAATCCCTCTTCTATGATCAGGCCGACACTCAGCCACAGGGGTCTGGCCCCCATCATCGCCAGATCATTGACCGTACCATGGACCGCAAGACTGCCGATGGTGCCTCCCGGAAAAAAAATCGGATCAACCACAAAGGTGTCTGTCGTAAAGGCAAGACGACCGGTAATACCGTCAAGCAGTGCCGCATCGTTCTGCCCGGCGGCAGAGGTTCCGCTGAGAAGCGGAATAATCAGTTCATCAAGTAACTGATGGGACAGCCGTCCACCACTGCCGTGCCCCAGCAGAATCAGGTCGTTATTCATAATCGCCACATCCCCCAAAAATGGTAAAGCATAACACACTTCCCCTCCGGTGTCACTTCAGCTTTTTATATTCACATAAATGGGTGACTTATGCTATAGGTAACGCTTATAAAAACTGAACCATGGGGGATTGCATGACGGAATATAGACCACTACGACAGCTGCCCGAACCGTCCGCTTACAAAACAGGAGATGTGCTGGTATTGGTAGGGGAGCTTTTCGGTCGCGGCTACGCTAACGGCCTTGTTGACGAAGCACGACGTGTTGGCATGACCATTATCGGCACCACGGTCGGACGTCGGGACACGGACGGCACCCTGAGACCCCTGACTGTTGAAGAGCGGGAGCAGGCGGAAATTCTCTTGGGTGGGAAGATTGTCAACATCCCCCTTGAAGCAGGATTCGACCTGGAAAGCGTCGATGGTGTACCTTCCATTGCCGAGCAGCTTAAGAAGGCCCGGCCCGACGATTATGCCTCCATCAGTTTTATCGAAGGGAGTGTGGAAAATGCCCGGCAGGCCGGTACGACCAGACTCCGTTCCCATCTGGCTGAACTTGAAAAAGAACTGATCCAGCTGATTCCGCCCGGAGCAAACGTGCTCGTGGCACACGCCATGGCGGGGGGAATTCCCCGTGTGCGGGTATTCATGCCGCTCCTGAACCGGATATTTAAAGGAACCGGCGAAAAATATCTGGCCTCGGAGCTGTTCTGGAACAGCCCCCTGGGGCAGCTCTGCGACAGCAGCTTTAATGAAGTAACCGCCGATACCTTTCGTTACCTGATTGAAGAGACCACCGCGCTGCGGGAGCGCACTACGGCATCCGGCGGTCGTATCTGTTATTCGGCCTACGGCTACCATGGCACGGAAGTACTGGTGAACGGCAGCTATCAGTGGCAGTCTTACACCCCCTATGTTCAGGGTTTTGCCAAGATGAGACTGGAAGATATAGCCGCAGAGGCCACATCCCGTGGCATTCCGGCCACTGTGTACAACTGTCCGGAAATCCAGACCAACTCCAGTGCCCTGTTCCTTGGTGTGGAAATTTCCCTCTATCCGCTGCTGGGCGCAATTCGCCGTGAAGCGGGAGAAGAGAATGCAGCTCACCTGGAGGCGTGCTGTCAGGCCATGTTAAAAGAGGGAGAAAGCATCGCCTCATTGTTGGAACGTGCTGACCGCTACCTCTCCTCACCACTGCTTGCAGAAATCGTCGATTTTTCCACCTGGCCCCAGCACAATACCCGTGAACAGGCCGAGTTAATGTTGGCAAGTTCTGCCGAATTAATGGATATGCATCAGGACCAAAAACAGTTGATCTGCGCCGAATTGTCACGAATCGTCTTCCTGACCACCGGGCGCATCATGCTGCACAGTGCCTGGAATCCACCCGCTTCAACCGTCTGGCTCAATCACGACATTCTGGCTCGGCTGCTGGCTGACGAGCTGGGTGCAGGCATCCTGTGCCAAAAAGGAACCGTATGAACGGAGTATCACGAGTAGTCATGGCGTGGGTACTGGCTTCTTCACTTCTCGCCGGATGCGCGACCACTCCGGTGGTCAAACCGGCCGACGTGCTCTATAAAGAGGCGGAGGTGCTCTTTCAGGACAAGAGCTATGAAGAAGCCATCACCCAGTACAAAAAGGTGAAAGAGACCTACGAGTCGGCGGAACTCTCCACCAAAGCCGAGCTCAGAATCGCTGACGCCTATTTCCTCAACAAAGACTACATTGAGGCCGCCGCCGGTTATGAAGACTTTCGGAAGATGCATCCCAAACATCTCCAGGCCGAGTATGCCCTGTTTCGGCAGGCGGTCAGTTACTTTAACCAGATCCATGGCATTGACACCGACCAGACCCCGGTAAAAAATGCCCTGGCAACATTCGACTCCTACCTGATACTTTTTCCCGCCGGAGCCAACCAGGCTGAGGTCAGGGACAAACGTTCGGAGTGCCGGGACAAACAGTTGCAATATGAGCTATACGTCGGTAAATTTTACCTGAAAACCGATGCCCACAAGGCGGCAATCGGCCGTTTTGAAGAGGCACTGAAAAACTTTTCCGAACAGAAGCGACGGGATGAAGTTCTCTACTATCTGCGCAAAGCCTATCTGGAAACCAAACAGAATGAGAAAGGGGATGAGATTGTTGTTCGCCTCGGCAAAGAATTCCCCGACAGCACCTTTCTGGCCCGGATCAGGGAGGAAATGGGGGTTCAGAAAAAATGATCACGCTCTCTCTGCTTCTGGCGGCATCCTACCTGATCGGCTCTATCCCGACCGGCCTGCTCCTCGGCAAAGCATACGGCATTGATGTCCGTACCAAAGGGAGCGGCAACATCGGTGCCACCAACCTCTACCGGACGGTGGGGCGAAAGGTCGGCATCATGACACTGGCAGGGGATTGCCTGAAGGGACTGCTTCCGGTGCTGTATGTTGCCCACGGCACGTTTCCGGCAGAGTACGCTTCCTGGGTAGGACTGGCAGCATTCTGCGGCCATGTCTTTTCGATCTTTCTCACGTTCAAGGGGGGTAAAGGGGTAGCAACGGCCCTGGGGGTATTTCTGGCACTGGCTCCGCGGGCGGTGGCGTGCGCCATCGCACTGTTCGCCGTGACCATGTACCTCTGGCGCTACGTTTCCCTCGGCTCAATCTGTGCCGCCATTGCCATGCCGGTGGCGGTGTATGCACTGGGGGGAGCACACAGCGTTGTCATCGTAACCCTGGCAATCGCCCTGATCGTCGTACTCCGCCATGTCGAAAATATTAAACGGCTCCTCGCCGGAACGGAGAACCGGTTCAAGGCATGAGTTGGGGCGGGCACGAAATATTCGTGCCGCTCCGACTCCCCGGCAGGGAGCCCCGCATCACCCCTTCAGGCCTGATAAATGCCAGAAAACGTTCGTACAGCAGTTCTGCCTCTTCATGTTTTCCAAACATCCGCAGTACCTCTATCACGCATTCGGCGGTACAAAGCCCTTCTTCTTTCTGATTTTTTCTCAAGTTGTACCGTGATTTTACTCCCGTAGAAAGACCGATACGGGGAATCGTCAGGAGGTAGGGGCTCCGCTGGTGAATTTTACGCGCTTCGTGCCAGGTGCCGTCAATGAGTACCACCCGGGAAATTGCCTCCAGCCCGACAGCGTTCACGTCAACGGCACCGGGATACACCAGAGCAACGCCCCCTGCGGCAATGTCCTCCAGCAGATGAACCGGCGGCACCATACGATCCCAGCGAACCTGCTCTGCGGCCGTACCAAGTACGTCAACCACCAGCTGTCCGGTATTGGAACGCTTTTCAAATTCCTTAAAATGGGTCAGCAGCGTAATATTCATCTCAGCAGACCGACCGAATGGTGAAAATTGGTGCCCCGGCCGAATCTTCATTCTGCACATCATCGCCGCTCCGCAGTCCCAGCAGCCGTTTCCCCAGGGGAGAACCGGGAGTAATGACCATGATCTCCCCCTCCCCGTCGGCACACTTCATCCCTCCCCCCTGGGGGCCAAGAAAGAACCGTCGCAGTGAACCGTCATCCCCCTCCAGGGTCACCAGCGCGGTCAACCGGATCGGTGTCTCATCATCAAACGTTTGAAGCACCAGACAACGATAGGATTCCAGGGCAATCCGGATTTCCTGGGCCCGGTTTGCCTGTCCCTGGGCTATATAGGAGGCCTCCAGGGCGGTCGTGTCATATTTGTTGTCCGGCAGACATTCCGCATGGGTGGCGGCCCCGTGTGCTGCCAACGCCGCCTGGGAAAAAACCGACAGATCGGCACTGAGGGCCGCCATTATCTTCTCCACGAGCTGTTCTTTGATCATTATTACTGTGCCATCCGTTTCAGTACCTGCTCAAGCTTGCGCAATTCCTCACCATAACCGCCCCAATCACCCTGACGCTGCATGGTGGTCGCCTTCTCGTAGATTTTCATCGCCTCCCGGGCGAGGGTACCGGGTGTCGCAGCGACATTCCCCGCTACCGGTGCCGAAGCGACCGCCACCGTTTTTTTCTCTCCGAACAACCGTTGCAGTGCCAGCTCCAGATTTTCTTCCATGACGACTTCATCATTGAAGGCAACAATGACCCGCTTTAACTCCGGCAGTGCAGACTTGTCGGCAGCAAGAAAGAGCGGCTGCACATAGAGAAGTGATTTTTCGATCGGTATCACCAGCATACTCCCCCGGATGACTTCCGAACCACGCTGATTCCAGAGGGTTAACTGCTGGGAAATGAAGGAATCCTGGTTGATGCGGGCATCAATCTGTTTTGGACCATAGATTAACCGGTCCCGAGGAAACGTATAGGCACGGATTTTTCCGTAATTCGGTTCGTCACAGCGGGCCGTGAGCCAGGCCGCCAGATTGTCCCGCTTCGACGGGGTAAAGGGGAGCAGCAGGATATATTCCTCCCGCTGTTCACCGGGAAGTTTCATGATGGTGTAATACGGTTCCATCGGCTTGTCACCCAATGCCGGTATCTGCCAGAGGTTTTCCTTGTTATAGAACACCTTGGGGTCGGTCATGTGATAGGCGGCAAAGATGGACGCCTGCAGTTGCAGGAACTGATGGGGATAGCGCACATGGGCACGCAGATCGTCAGGCATGGCACTGATCGGCTTGAACAGCCCCGGAAACATCCGGTCATAGACCCGCACCAGCAGATCACGGGGATCACTGATATAGAAACTGACCGAACCGTCATAGGCATCCACCACCGCCTTGACCGAGTTCCGCATATAATTGATCCCCCCCGTGAGCGGCTTGGAATAGGGAAGACGGTCCGAATAGGTATAGGCATCGATAATCCAGGCAAGCCCCCCGTTTTTCCGAACCACCATGTAGGGATCGCCATCATAGCGGAGAAAGGGGGC
The DNA here is from genome assembly GCA_903901875.1 of uncultured Geobacteraceae bacterium. Classification (GTDB taxonomy): domain Bacteria; phylum Desulfobacterota; class Desulfuromonadia; order Geobacterales; family Pseudopelobacteraceae; genus JACRCG01. The sequence goes on from CAIUSO010000094.1 coordinate 35,739, forward strand.
GATGGCCCTCACCCGCTCGTTAATATTGCGATTGAAGATAATCCGGCTTTCCGGAGTAATATCCGAGGAGAGAAGTATCTTCTCCGTTTTGAAACGAGCGGCAAACAGCAGCTTTTTGAATAGTGTCTCAATGGGCACCCCGCCCTTTCCGGTATAGGTGGTGTTAATATTACCGGTGGCGGTCGGATAACTGAACTCGGGCAATCGGGTTTTGACCACAACATAGTCGTTGGAAAGTTCCCCAAAATAGATTTCCGGACGGGTGACCTTGATATCGGCCAGACTGACCGGCGGAATATCCTTGACAAAAAATTCCGGAAGCCCTTCCTTGCTGATCCGACTGACCGGCCCGAAGGTGATGCCATTACCATGGGTAAAAATGAGCCGTTCGTTGATCCAATTCTTGCTGGGAAGGTCGGCATAAGAAAGTTCGCGGGGTGACAACATCACCTGGGTGTACTGGCCATTTACCAGATAGCGGTCATTATCCACATCAAAAAACTTGTAATATGTCCGTATCTGCTGCAGTTGGCTGTAGGTTTTGAGAAGCGGTGCATGGTCCCAGAGACGGATGTTTTTGATCGTGGCGGCATTGGCGGCAATGTCTGCTGCTGTCAGCTTGGTATCCACGTCAAAGGGTACTGTTTCAATTTTTTCCAGATCGTATCCGAAGCGGGTAAACTTCAGGTTATTTTCGATATAGGGGGTCTCCAGCGCCAATTCATTGGGAGCCACCTTGAATTTCTGCAGCAATCCCGGATAGAGGTGGATGCCGATGCCATAGATACCACAGAGAAACAGCGGTGGTATCAGCGCCATGCGCCATCGCCCCTTCCAGAGTGCCACCACCACCATCACGCCGACAACCGGTGTCACCACCGTCAACGTCCGCAGAGTCATTAACCGTGAGTTAACATCGACGTAACCGGCACCGTAAAAGCTCCCCCGTGAGGCAAAGAGCAGGTTGAAACCGTCAAGGTAAAAACCGGCGGCAATAGTACCGGCACACAGACCCGCCAACAGTGCCAGGTGCCGGCGAACCGCAGGCTCAACCGTAACCCCCAGACCGGTAGCCACGATCCCTCCCCGCACAAAGTAGACCATTGCGGTCATCAACAGTGACAGTGGCACCAGAAACCCGACGTACCCCCTGAGCATCTCCCAAAAAGGGAGACAGAACAGATAGAAACCAAGGTCAGCACCGATGACGGGGTCCGGGGTACCGACGGTGATCCGGTTCATGAAGGTCAGTAATTCCGCCCACTGGAAGGCACCCCAATTACCGACCAGCAGCGCAACAACAAAAGCGACCAGGGTACCGACAGGTTTGACAAGACGCATCGTTTCATCGCGCCGCAACCGGATGGTGCCTCCCTGAATAAACAAGCCGCTACGGGGAAAGTCTGCCCTGTTTGCGTACAACAGATTGCCGAGCAAGAGCAGAAATGCCCCCCCTCCAAAAAGTGCGCCGGCACCCATCTTGGCATACAATACCGTTGTAAAAACCTGTGCAAAACCGGTTTCGTAAAAAAACAGCCAGTCCGTGGAAAATGTCACACATGACGATAAAAACGGTATAAAGAGGAGCACTATGACCGCAACCACCACCAACCTGTTTTTCTGTAGCATAAAAGGGCACCCCGATTTAAATCTATTTCAATTCTCTACGTCGTCGGAAACCAGATACCTGCTCCCATGGTCATGCCGATGTCACGACACCCGAGATAATCGCTATGGACCCGTAAGCCGCTTTCCGAAATCCCCATCCCCACCTCAACCTTGTGAAACGCCTCGTTCCGGCTATGGTCAGCCACCAGCAGCACCGTTGCGTTAATCTGACGCAGCTTCAGGTAAAGCTCGGAGATATTTTTCAGATTATCAGGAAAGAAATCCTCCACCGGATCGAGCACAATCAGCTTGCATTTAAAGTATTCCACGAACTGGTTCAGATAGGCGTAGGTTTTCGTCATACTGCCGGACACATCGATCAAATGGGGCGAAACGCCGAAACATTCATCAAACAGGGATATATGGGTGAAGTTATCCAGGTTTTCATCTATACGACGGGAAAAATTGGCTGCATCGGGCCATTCTCTGCAGAGACGCTTAAAGCGACGATGACTGTCCTCATCGGTGTCACGGGCATTGATGTAAAGAACCTTTCCCGGCTGTAGACAGGGAAAGTGCCCGAGAAACGGCAAATTAAACGCCACCGACATCGCCAACTGGGTGGCGAGGGTTGTTTTGCCAAACACCGAACTGGCCTGAAGTGACACCAGAGCGTGTGCCGGAATCAACTCCTCAATCAGATACTCTTCCGGCTTTGGAGGTGTAAAGGGACGGCTTTGCCACTCCTTTATGCCAAGCTTCAGGGCAAAAGGATTCTCTTCGATCTTCATATTGGCGGAAATTGGCATGTTAGTGGCGTCTCCCTGATGAATACATAATCTACTGACTGAAATAATCCGTACCATCAATACCATAGCAGCCGCATTACCCACAAGTATGATGTTGCCGGATTGATCTATTAACCTGAAGCGGGAGTTATGGGGCTTGAACCAATGGTAAAGATGATATATACTAAGAAAAAATCACTATTTAAGTTAATGAGACTCTTTTACTCTGCAGTAACCGGAGCAACCAATGAAACGTACCCCATTTCCCACAAGGCTATCAGGCGGTCTCTTACTCTGTCTTCTGGCGTTACTACTCAGCATGGTGGTCACTTCAGAATGCACTGCGGAGGTGCGTACGGTCACAGCCGATGGTGTCTCAAGCCTTCAGGGCAACAACGGTATTTCCCGTGATAACGCCATCAATGATGCCCTTAAGAAAGCCATTGAGCAGGCGGTCGGCCTGTTCGTTTCGTCGGAAACAATGGCAACCAATGCAATGCTTGTTTCGGAAAATATCTACAGCAAAACCCAGGGATATATCAAGGAATTCAAAATAGTGAAGGAAACGGTTGATCAGGATCAACAGTGCTATCGGGTATCGTTGTCCGCCGTTATCGGGGTAAGTGACCTTGAGAATGATCTGGCCGCCCTGGGGCTGCTCCAGACCCGTGCAGGCAAACCCCGTACCCTGTTTATGATTTCCGAGTTTTTATCTGCCGCCGATTCCCCGCAGCGGGAAAGGCGGGGAGCAACCGGCTTCTCCGAAGCTGCCATGAAGGAAGAATTCGTAGCCAAAGAATTTAATGTTGTTGAGGGGAGCGCAACCACAGCTCCCCAGAACGCCACAGCGGATTCCGAACAGTCAGACAGTGCTGCCCGGGAATCAGCCAAAAAATTGGGTGCTGAAATCGTGATCAAGGGTACGGCGCGGGTCACTGAAGGGGGGCGGACAGCGGGAAGTCCGGTCGGCACCTACTCTGCAGACATATCGGCAACCGCTATTCGGGTTGATAACGGTCAACTGTTGGCTTCCGGGCGCAGTCAGGGAACGGCACGACATATAGCTCGGAACAACGGCGAAAGTGCCGCCCTTGAACAGGCCGGTCGCAAGATTGCCAGCAAACTCATTGAACAGATCCTCGCAAAGTGGGTTGCGGAAACAGCCGGAACACGGCAGACACTTATTACTGTCCACGGATTACGGGACGTGTCCCAGCTTATCATGGTCAAGGAGTATTTTTCCAGCCAGCTGCGGGGAGTTCAAAACGTAATCCAGCGCAGCTTCAGTGATGGGATCGCGATCCTTGATGTGAGCGCAAAAGTAAGTGCCCAACAGATAGGAGATGAAGTAGCCATATCAAAAGTTGGCGGAATTATTTTAAAGGTTGTGGGAGCCACAGCCAACACGCTGGAAATTGCCGTGAGCACGCCATAAATTCAATTACCCGGAATCGTAAGGAAATTTCATGAATACTCTGGTGACGTCATTCATTACCGTATTGATTCTCGGCACCCTGTCCGCCTGTTCGTCCCTGCCTGCGGTAAAACCTGACCCGGCGAACAGTATCAGGTCAATTGCGCTCATGCCGCTGGTTAACAATACTATCGACATTGAAGGGCCGACCCTTGTCAGGGCACTTCTGGCGGCACGGCTGGAAGGAGGCTATTTCTACAAAATATCTCCCCTTGATGAGACAGACCGTATCCTGAGAGAGCAGATGGGGATTACCCTGGGCTCCCAACTTGATATGGCCACCATAGCTCTGTTGTGTGAAAAGCTTGGTACCGATGCCATCCTCCAAGGCTCTTTGGAAGACTTCAGCCAAAAGATCACCGGCTTGTACAACAACAAACGGGTCCGACTGCGGGTCAAGCTGGACAGTTGCAAAGGCGGCACCATCTGGAAAAACGGAATTGGCGTCAAACGGGAAGTGATGGCCAGTGACAACATGTTGAAAAATGTCCCGATCCTCGGAAACGCCATCACATCAGTTGGAGTAGCCTCGGCCGTCATGTCCAGCATATCGGATAAAAATGGTGCAGATCTCCCCCCCTTCCGGGGGGAAGCAATTACCGCTCCCTGGCAGGACATCTCCGAGGGGGGGAGCAGTGCTGAGCTCAATTTAATCTTTGGTATCGGAGAAAGAGTCACCACAAAAGCCTTAAACAACCCACTGCTTGCCGAGTCGGAAGTGGCGATTGATATTTTACTGCGAGGGATCTATGATGATGGGTCCGACTATATCCCCTACGGAAAAATGATTCCGGCTGGTCCGGTGACACCGAAGGTTACCAAAACGGCAGAAAGTGTCAAAAAATGATCCGCAATACCATCATCACTGCCGGGGAGATACTATGAAACTGAACACAAAAGGGATTGCACTGACCGCTATTACTGTAGCTACTATTTTTGGTAGTGCCGTTATGGCCGGAGCAGCACCGTCGTCCGAAGTGGCCGAACCATCATACCATGGGCCATCCCATACCATAGCCCTGATAAAATTCAACAACAAGACCCCGTCAAAGGTCCTTGGAATTGGGGAGTCGGCAACGGATATTCTCCGAACTCTCCTCAAAGTAGCAGGTCTTGAACCGATTGATGTCACCGAAGATGGGTTACGAGAGCAGGATGAACTTATCAGGCTTCAGCAAAGCGGCACCGTAAAAACCGGTAAGAAAAACGCCACTGACGGCTTTGACGCCGTCGATTACCGTATTCAGGGTGCCGTCACCTCCTACTCTGAAGTGGAAGAGGGGTCTGACATGTTGTTCTACCAGAAGAAAACCCAGGTGGCACGTGTTGTTGTGGATTACTCACTGGTCGATATCGCCAGTGGCAAGAGCCTTCTTGCGGAATCAGGCACCGGAGAGATCCGAAAAGAATCGGGGGGAGCCCTCGGTTTCGGTTCAAAATCCACCGTCGATACCGGATTACGGGAAGGGGCACTGCGCAACGCACTCTCAAAAGCCTTGAACAAGATGATTGATAAACTGAACGGTATCCCTTTCCAGAGTCGGATTCTTCTGGTTGAAAATCAGACCGTGGTAATAAAAGCCGGTGAAAAGTCAAAGTTGCCAATTGGAACCAGATTGGGAGTATTCCGTGCCGGGCAGGAATTAATTGATCCCGAAAGCGGAATTTCCCTCGGCAAACGGGAAAAAATGATTGGTGAACTATCCGTGACGGCCCACCAGAATGAACGGGTAACGGAAACAAGTATTATCTCGGGAAGCGACATCAAAGCGGGAGATATTGTCAGGGTTATGAGGCCATGATCTTTACTGCCCATGACCGGCCTCTGTCGTATATTTTATCGTTTTCTGCATTCTTCATTCAGCATTCGGCATTCGGCATTAAGAGCATTCGGGGATGACAATTTATTTGTAACTGGCTCTACAAACTGCTGTTCAATAAAGGAGATTATTTATGTTAAACCGAACGTCCACATTTTTCGTTGCCCTGCTGCTTTTGTCAATCACATTTCTTTTCACTGCTTGCAGTGGTAGCAACACCACAGCCGGAAGTGGCGGAATCTCGGCCAGATTGGTCTGGAGCAGCAAAAGTGCCTCAAAATCAGTTGCCTATGCCCCAGCAGGAGTAACAAAAGTTCGACTGGCAATTACGGGGAATGGTATAACCACCATTCAGCAGGATTTTACTGCCATTCCGGGACAACCGGGATCGGGGACTCTCACCGGCGTCCCGGCAGGTAGCGGCTATATTCTGACCGCATACGGACTGGACTCAGGAAACAACATTCTCTTTCAGGGAACAATCACCGGCATAACCATCCAGAGCGGAAGAACGACCGATGCCGGCTTGGTAACATTACTCTCAACAACCATTGTCTACAAGGGGGCGGTTGAGTTGCTGTCCCTTAACGGTTCAGGCTCGCCCATTTCCGGCTCGGTCGTATCCACCGTAGGTCTTCCCAATGTCATAACCGCAACCACCGATTCGAGTGGAGTATTCACCTTGGCCGGAATCCCCAAAGGTGTGCCATTTTCAGTACATATCACCTCACCTTCGTATTCGGATATTTACTCCTGCAATTTAACTTATTCAGCTGACTATGACGGCTCCCTGTTTCCCTTTGGTTTGCACGCACCTGCAACCATCACCGGTTTTGGCAACTACTCGGGTAACGGTATTATTCGCACCCGCGTTATTAACAGTACCAGCACAAGCCTGGCCGCAGGCGGATTTATTGGTGGAGCGGTGGTAACGGCCACGGATAACGCAACCGGGACAACCTATCCGGTAAAGTACACAAACAACACCACCGGGGTTACCAGTAATGCCTTAAGTGTCACCGACCCCGGCAACGGCATCTTTACCATAGTAAATATTCCCGCAGGCCATTCCGTTTCTGTCACCGCTTCCGCCGCCGGTTACACCTTCAACACAAGAACCTACGTGGTTCAGGCAAACGCCGTCAGTCAAGGCAGATTAACCGGAACAGCCACTTCCTCAGGCTCCACCGGTTTATTCGCTTCAGCATTGCAATCGGGCTTTTATATTTTAAATAAGGACAGCTACACCCCTGCCAGCGGGACTAATTCTCTTCTCTTGTATTACTATGACTCCCTATCCTACAACAGCAGCACCATGACACTGACCTCCACAGCCTTCTTTTACAACTCCTCCGGCGGTACCTGGGGAGCTTCTGCTCCTGCCAACTTCACGCCACGCACCCACTATATTCTCTCGGCATCGGGATGGACACCGGTTTCCGGTGACACACCCAATGGAGACGGGCTTGCATTTAATCCCGACGGAAGTGCCACCTTATCAAAAACAATCGACGGGTCTCAGCATCTTCTGACCACTACCAGCACAGATCTCACCGGCAGGACCATCGCCAGTACCTATGCCCAGTACACGTGGCCAATCGGCACAAACACAACGGCCACATTCCCCACAGGTTCCCTCCTCTATACCATACAAGATACACCCTATGATGACTCATACACCGTCTGGGACTCTGGGCACCCCTTGAGCACTTTCTCCACCGTTGCCACCGACTTACCACAGATATTCATAGACAAAAGCAATGGTGCTGACCCAAGTATCGAGTATTACTGCACCCTCTCAGCAAACAACAGTGCCACCATTTTCCAGGTCAATAGCAGCGTAGCACCTGCCACGACCACCAACATTGGTAGTGCCACATGGAGTATTACCACTATTCGTGGTCAGCAGATTCTTGAGATAGCTATTCCCCAGCAGGTACGAACGGATTATCTGCTGGGAGGAAATCCGATCGTTTCCATTATCAACAGCGTTGCATGGACAGGTTCCCACCCCCTTCCAGGGATGGTTGACTACGCCGGTGGCGGTATCGCATTCAACCCGATCGCTCTTAAATTTTTGCAGGACAATATGACGACAAACGGTTCCGTATCAGCAAGTTGGTAACCGATTAACGTCGGCTCTCTACAGCCATCGGCAACGAGGTTTTCCATAACGCTTTTCGTCTGAAAATATAAACCGTACAGTGTGGTCCCCATCTTCACCGCTTTGAATATCAAGGCGTGAGAAGATGGGGATACCTTGAAATGGACACATCATAAAGGAGAGCCATGATGAATCGCTGCTCAACTCCCCACTTCTCACGAGTATGCATGCAAGCAGCTATTATTTTTGCCTGTCTCATGCTGTGCATCCCACGTTTGTCGCACGCTGCCAGCGCAACCCTGAACTTTAATTTTAATGGAGTAGAGGCGCGTGCCTCGGCACTTGTTGCCCCCACTCAGGCCGGCTCGACGGCAAACACCTATGCCCCCGTGTTTAAGAGCGTACAAGCAACCACAGAAATTGTTCAGACTGTTGTCCAGCCCCAACCGGTAGAATCAGCACCAATCACGGTCCAACCAGCTGAAACCGCACCCGTCACGACACAACCTGCTGAATCGGCACCTGCCACGGCACAGCCGACTGAAGCAGCACCGGGTGGTTCCGTTCGTCCCGCCCCGGCCGCAAAAGGGGCACCCAAAATAGGTATCGGCATCGACACCACCATGAGTAACGACCTCAAGATATATACTATTCCGGTAAGTTATGCGCTTAACCGCAACTTCGCCCTGCAGCTCACCCTCCCGTTTGTCACCGCAAAGTTCGCAGACACCGATGATTTATCCCATACCAACAACGGACTTGGCGATGTGGGGCTTACCCTGAAACACCGTATCGGTAGTGAAAACAGCTCCGCTTTACTCTACTCACTGCTGACGGTCAAATTAGCGACCGGCAATGCAAATCAGGGGCTTGGTACCGGCACCTATGACCTCGCACTTACTGAAAAAGTCATCAAACGTTTTGGCATCTACCGCGTCACCCTCATGGGCGGTATCATCCAACCACTCAATGACCCGACAATTCTTGACAGTAAGATCGAATTTGGCACAACCTTTTCCTACATGGCCGCCGCAGAACGGACCTTTTTCGTCCCCGACTTCTGGTGCGGTATCAGGACCGAGGGGCTACATACTTTTGAATCCCGGATTGACGGTATCGCCCAAGGCAATGCCCTGACCACTCTGGATTTAGCCCCTGAGCTCAAATACTATTTCAAGCGAGGCTCTTCCATTAATTTTGGTATCAACATACCTGTCTACACCAACTATGCACTTGTTGGTGGCGCAAAAACTCGCCAACTGTCTGCCAACTTCGGCATATCCACCATGTTCTAGGGGAAACGTTATGACTAAATTCACCATATTCGGAGCACTCCTGTTTTTTGTACTCGCGTCACTCCTGACCGGATGCTCCGGCAACAATTACCCGGACAGTTCAAAGGTTGCACTTAAGGTACAGTTTCAAAAAAAGTCGGGAAAAATGGTTGCGGCAACCGCCTTTGATAACATCAGTAGCCTCAATCTTTCCATTATCCCACAGGACCCTGCGGAAATTCTGTCCCCATCAAGTGCCTCTCAAGAGCTGACATCTTTACTCCGCAATGGCCAGAGCTCTGTCACCATTGACAACCTGGGAGATGGTAAAACGTATTTCTTCAAAATTGTCGCATCCAATTACGGGGACAATGGAGCCAAAGCCTGGATTGGATCAAATCTGGCAACGCTTAACAGCAATACGGTGACACCGGTTACCGTAACCGTAATGAAAAATGACTCCGATGCCTATGATGCCGCGTTGCCCACCTATTATGCGGCCGCCAGGAATTCGGTAGCATCACCCTCCATAGATCTCCAGGTTCAGGGCTCGGGCATCACTTCCGCAACCGTCGTTTCGGCGACGAAAAAGGATACACTCTATACACTGCTTGACCTTTTTAACAAGTCGATTACCGCGGAAATATCACCATTTACTGCTTCTCAACCGTTATATGATGACGGCAACCATGCTGATTTTGCCCCCAAAGATGGCAGATTCGAACTGCGCCTGAATGGACCCCACGATGCCGGTGATTCGTTTACCTTCCAGATTAACTTTACCAACGCATTCGGACAACCGGATATCATGACACAAACTGCAATTCTTGGCAGCCATTTCACGGAAGGTCCCACATGGAAAAGTGCCAATCTCCCCCATCAAAGTGCCGGTGCTGACCTTCTTCTTTCCTGGACACTCCCGGCAAACAGCGGAGAAAATGTATTCAATGATATTCATGTGAACTACTGGACGCCAGATTACTCCGTCAACAAAGAGGTGCTCCTGCCGGCTACGGCCACCGGATTTACCATACCGGGTACCGATATCATCGATAAACAGAGTTATTACGTGGTGATTACACTCATGAGAAAAGATACGAGCGGAATCTATAATGCAAAGATCACCTCACCGGTATTCTCCTTTGATACAACCGGTGCTGTTTCTGCCCAATGGTAACAGAAATACAACTACCTTTGCCCGTTTGTAACGGGTAAAGGTAGCCCGATCGTCACAGCCCCCCACACAGCACCCCCACTCCACCAGAGATGCAACTGTAAATCTCAAAAAACCCCTGCGACAATTTGAGCTTCACCACCATGAGGCAACGAGCCACAACCGCCCGTTAATCCTCGCTCTGCTGCCATTCAGTCGTTTTCCTGTCAACTTTTGTCACTAGGTTTCAACAAAAATAAACCCGTATCATGCTGATATTTATGTATTAATTTTCAGTATTGTTTTGGCATGAGTGATGCTAACTGAAGCATATGTTTTTTATTTATCATGGCATAGCACCTCGACGTCATCACTTGTAAATTTCACACTGTTTTTTGAGGAGGAGACGTGAATGTCGATAAACCTGGCGGACTGCATTACTGCTGTTGCCGGCATAGGCACGGCAGCAGTTGCACTGGTCGATAGCAGTAAAATCGTACGCGGTGGCATTTCTAACTGCGGATTTCACCATATTATGCGAGTAATAACCGTTTTCTTCCCTGTAAATTCTGCTCCGTCTCCCGCGCTGGATCTGGTCGGAGTACGGGCAGCACTCCGGGCGAACTGGCTGAATGGCACTCCACTCACTGAGCAGAAAAAACTCGCCCGTTCGTTGATAACTCTCAGACTTGACGGAGTAAATGCAGCGCATCTTGCCGAGGTAACCGGAGTGGATCCTGCGATACTGTCTACCGCGGCCGACAAATACCGCATCGGTAAACCGCTGGACAAGCGGGAATCCGCTGTTATCAACAGATTTGACCTCATTGTGGCAGCACTCCTTGACGAAGGGTACCTGCAGGCCGACCAAACCTATCGAAATAGTGCCAAGGTATGCGCAGCATCCATCTCAATCCTGCTCGCCACCTTGGGGGGGTGGCTTCTCAGTTCTGGTGCCTATTGGGGAACAGCTGACATGGGTATCGCCATAATGGCGGGGATTTTGGCCACACCGTTGGCACCGGTGGCAAAAGATATAAGCCGTGCCGTCACAGCCGGTGCACGGATACTTTCACAGGCTGTAAAGACGATTTAATGATGTTTTTCATTACAATCAAAGGGAAGGAGGATGAACTCATGGTACGAAAACTGATCGTGTGTGTTATCGGAGTGGTATTCATGGCAGGTTGCAGTGGGGGAGACGGAAGTAGCACCGCGCGTGGAGGTGATTCGGGAAGCACTATAACACAGACCGGTCAATATAACGGCCTGACTACCCCGGCTCTTTTTACCGTCACTAACGCCAAAGCCCTCTCTTCAGATGCCTACACCACGAACCGGGTTGTAGCAACAGCCACCGGAGTTGGCAAGATAACCACCATTTCCGGTGCCACACCATGCCTCCTTCAAGGAATCACCAGCACGTTAAAAGAAAGAGTCACGTCAACTCTCTTACGATCTTCATCTTCAAATAAAATCGTCGCCTTGACAATTAAAGACACCATCACCGGCATGAGTGGCTCCATTACGTATCAGACGGAACTTGACCAGACAACCGGCAACTTTACCGGAAAAATCACCTTCACCGAGTACCAGGACACCGCATCATCAGCAACAATAACCGGTACAACAGATTTTACCGGAAACCTCAACACTGCAACTTCCATATTCACCAGCCTGAATATGCAGATGAACAGCCTGCTCGGTATATTAGGCGGCACATCATTCACCCTGAATGGCACCATCTCATTTTCAGGGGGAAAACTAAATGTGGTATCAATTGCGTCGGTAGTGCTAACAAATAATAGCACCGGAAATGCCTATTGGTTCAAAGATTACGCTTTTACGTACTCAGGAAACATGGTAACCATCAGCGGCACCTATTACGATCCTTCAGAAGGATATGTCGTGGTGACCACAATCACCCCACTCACTGCGGCATCCGCAGATGCCATTCCACTCTCTGGAGAGCTGCTCTTTACCGGTACTAACAAAACAGCAGTCCGCTTGACATTTACCGATAGCGGCCAAACCGTAGAGGTCGATACGGCCGGCAATAGCATCTTTACTATCGTCCCTTGATGAGGAACATGTTAAAGTTCCCACCTAATCCTGTATCGTATCATGGTATTTACTGATTTTTCTTTTGAACCTTTTATAGTCGATTCCGAGCAATTCGGCGGCAAGCATCTTTTTCCCCCCCGAACGCTGAAGGGCTTCTTCTATTGCCCATAGTTCCAACTCGTCAAAGCGTAACGTCGGGGGCATAATGGATCGAGACACGCCAGAGGGTACATCTCTTGGTAATAGCTGCCGAATCTGTTCGCCACTGATTTGCTTTGAACCGTAGATAGCCGCACGTCGGATGATATTTTTCATTTGCGTAATATTGCCGGACCACGGGTATCTCATCAATACATCAAGGGCTTCATGTGACAGTGAGAGACCGGAGCGATGGAGGTCGTCCTCCGCTTCTTTGAGAAAGAGAGCCGCCAACCGGGGAATTTCTTCCGTTATTGTACGTAACGGAGGTAAGACTATTACCTGTTCCGTAATCTGGTAATAAAGTGCCTCTGAGAGCTTTCCCTCGCTGTATTCATCGTGGGCATTTCTCAGCATGGTCGCCATTACTCGACTCTTTATCTGCAAAGGCTCAAGGCCGCCAACCGGCAGTATTTCCTTATTCTGAATGGCCCGGGCCACCTTATTCTGCATGGCCAGCGACATGGAACTTGGCTCGATGAGGATCACCGTCCCCATACCAATTGAGACAAGTTTACCTACCTGTTTTCCCCTGCCGAAAAGTTCCACTTCCAGATGTTCATCGGTGCAACCGGTGCAATGAATAGTGATACAGGGAGAACGGGGATTGCGTCCAAGTGAATGGATCATTGTGGCCAGATGGGTTTTACCGACACCTGACTCTCCCTCAATGGTAAGACAGTAGCCATGTTCTGATGCGTAACTGGCCTGTTCTACAACGGCCTGCATGGGCTGACTCCAGCCAAGGTCAGTTGAAAGCGTATTACCCAGTTTGGCCTGAAGCCTGTTGATCTGCAGATCTTGCAGGAGAGGAGTCGCTACCCTGAGAATGGTAGCTGCTAACTGTTCATAATCCAGTGGTTTGCTCACAAAACCGCAGACTCCCAGATCAATTGATTTAAGCAAGTAATCCACCTCCGTAAATGCGGTGGTAATAATAACCGGTATATCCGGATATTTCGCCTTGAGCCGAGTCGTAAATTCAATACCGTCAATATTTGGCATTTGAATATCGGTAACAACGATATCAGGCCGTTTTTCTTCCACTAACCGTAACCCGTCAAGCCCATCCACCGCTACGGTAACGCTTTCATACTGCATGGAAAGATAGAGTGAGAATGCTGTGCGCAGATTGAGATCATCCTCCACATACAATAGATTTAACGGTAATCGTTTGGACATCGTACACCTCCATCTCGTAATTGAACAAAAAGCACCATATCCGTCCCAAAAAGGGAACTCAGCTGGTGAGTTTTTTAATTTTGCTTATTAGTTCCAGCGGGTTCAGCGGCTTCTCAATTAAATCGATGTCGTCGGAACCACCAAGATTACCGATAACATCCTGGGCATGACCACTTATGAAAATATACGGCACATTCTGCGAGATGGCCCTGATTTCATCGTAGGCAACTTTGCCGCTTTTATTCGGCATAATCACATCCGAAATAACCAGGTCAATTTCATCCTTTTTCGTCTTAAATATATCCACCGCTTGACAACCGTCGGTGGCAGTTATGACGTTATAGCCACTTTGAACCAGTATTTTACTCATTACTTTACAAAAGTTAACATCATCTTCAACAAGCAGAATCGTTGCCAAGTGACCGGAAACAAGTGCATCAGATGAAGCATACCGGTTAAAATCAACCTCAGTCCACTGATCGGTCATAGACTCCGCAAGAGGAAATTGCAGACTGAAAACCGTTCCAACCCCTACCTTACTCTGCACCTCTATAATGCCATCATGTTGCATAATAATACCGAACACCATTGAAAGACCAAGCCCGGTCCCTTTACCCACGTCCTTGGTGGTAAAGAATGGATCGAATATGCATCGTTGGGTCTCGTCATCCATACCGTGACCTGAATCGCTCACCGTTATAATAGCACACCGCACCTTCTCCGCCGTCTCAGGCTCGGCCCCCCGGTTATGGACCATGAACCCGGCCCGTGCCGTGATGTGTAACGTTCCACCTCGTGGCATTGCGTCCCGCGCGTTGGTGGCCAGATTAATCATAACCTGTTCAATCTGCCCGGCATCAATATATGCCATAAGCGGTTCATCGGACAATTCAATTGTCAGTTCAATATCTTCCCGTATCAGGTGTTTTATAAACTGTCCCACCTTACCAAGTAATACATTAAGATTTTCGGTTTTTATTCTCATTATCTGCTTGCGACCATAGGCTAGCATACTGTGGGTAATGGCACCGGCCCTGTTGGATGCAGCCATTATTTCATTAACATACTGAATATGCTCCGAACTCATGCCACTGGCCATTTTCAGAAGGATTCCATAGGCATTGATAATGCTCAGTTTATTGTTCAAGTCGTGTGCAAGACCTCCTGCCAACTGACCGATGGTCTCAACTTTTTGTGAATGAACCAACTGGGCTATCAATTCTTTTTTTTCGGTAATATCCTCCTTGACTGCAACAAAGTTTGAAATTGAACCGGCCTTGTCGTACAGGGGAGAAACAATAACATGCTCCCAAAGAACAGTGCCATCCTTCCTTTTGTCAGGAAGCTCTCCATTCCAGGAATGACCTGACAATATGGTTGCCCAGATATCGGCATACAGCTTCGATGTGGTGTGATCCGAAGATAATTGATACGGCATCTGACCTATCGCCTCATCAAAGGTGAACCCGGTATTTTTGGTAAAACTTTGATTAACAAACTCGATTCGACCCTTGGAATCGGTAATCAGAATTGAGGATGGACTCTGCTCAATGGCACACGACAGTTTATGCATCTTATTTTCATATTTCTTTCGATGGGTAATATCAACATGGGCGATAACAACCCGGATTTTATTATCAATGTGTAACGAACACGCTTTGCAGACATACCATTGCTCCGTCTCGGGTGAACTACAGAGGTATTCCGTATAAAAGTCCTTTTGCCTTCCTTCAAGCACACTCCTCAGATTGTTGGTAAAAGCCAGAACATCAGGATCACACTCAGTGACGGATGGCAGGCATGCCTCAAAATAGTTGGCATTGACGCTGCATCGCTCCTTGACGCCACCGTTGTGGGCCGCAAAGGATTCCCACCCCTGATTCGTCTGGATTATGGTTCCCTGCTCATCAATGACGCAAATATGGGCAGGGAGTCCATCAAGGGTACTCATGAGATCCATGGTTCTATGAAGTTGCAACTCCATATTTTTCTTATTGGTTACATCACTGACAAATCCATGCCACAGAACACTTCCGTCGCTCTGCCTCGATGGCATTGCGATGCCATAATGCCAATGAACGTCCACACCTGGCAAGTGTACCCGAAATTCATATTCCCACGCGTGAAGCGTTTCTGCTGACAACCGCACGGACTGTATTAAACCCTGCTTATCATCAGGATGAATAGTCGCGAGCAATGGAGACGCATTATGAAAAACCTGATCAGGTGTCACACCATAAAGCTCGTTGATCGCACTACTTGCATAGGGAAAAGAAAAACGGCCATCGGGAAACAGGCAGCACTGGTAAATCATGCCAGGTACCTGTTCAGAGATGGCCGTAAGAAGGTTATGGCTCTGTTCAAGACGTTTTTCCAGGTTTTTTTGGATCGTTACGTCGGTAATAACCCAGATAATTCCGTTGGACGGGTTTTCCGTATCAAGTGTAGTTCCACTCAGACGCGCCGTAAAAACCGTTCCGTCACGTCTCTTCATTTGCTGATCGGTAACTACTGTTTTGTGATTCTGGAGTAACTCGTAGGTATTTCTTCCAAACTCTTCAAATTCAACCTGAGAAACAAAACCCATTCTGGTACTGGCATCAACCAGTTCTTCCAGAGAGTAACCCGACATCTGACTACAAACCGAATTAACCCATTTTATACTTCTATTCTGGACATATACAATGGCGGCTCCAACATTTTCCAAAACGAATTTTTGTTCTTCAAAACAGCGAACAAGTTCCCGCTCAACCAATTCACTGCGCGTCTCATGGGCGTGCATCCGGTTGCGCATGAAAATAATGCTGCCAATTCCCACAAACCAGATCCCGCCATGTACGAGACAGAAAGCTGATAAACGTAGGTAAATAAGGCTCTTATCACCGGATACCAGTGTCTCAAAGATTGAGTTAGCGTACTCTACCTTACACAACAGGCAGGCAAACAACCCGGAACTACCGACAACGAGAAGTGTCCACGACAAAACCAATGTCGAAAGTGATACTCCAAATACCTTGGATTCAGATCCCATTTTTTGCGGTTCACCTCAGGGATGTAATTGTCACCACCCCGAACAGTCGTATATAATAAGAGCCCATTCCATCACCCATAACAGTGCGATTGGAAATTTCACTAATTGTCGCGTAATAATTAGACAATTGATGCACACGTGGTCAACGGCTATATGTATTAAAAATAATATTATAGTTATCACTGATAGTTACTAAATATAATTTAAAAACATTTGTGGTTATTTTATCCATGCAAGTAGTCAAAATGACCACCCACCAGAATACCCGTTCATGATGAATAAATTGAAGGCGGTACGCCTTGCTGGAAGGGAGAACGTGTTTGACGATTTAGAGGTCAATTAGTTGTTTTCTTGGTCAACACATAGGTGTGATACAAATTCAAGCACCTACAGAATTAACTGTAAGTGCTTTAATTTACTGTTCTGCATAACCTACCGGAACCCGATTTTGTTCAGCGCGGCGGCGAATTCACAACTACCGTCTGGCGTGACTGGCTGACTCCGGACCGGCTTGCCCGGTTTAACCTGAATGAGCGACAGGTGAAGGCGGTGGTCTATCTGAAAATACATCAGATGATTACTAACACTATTTATCAATCAGAGTTTGCAGCATCGAAACGAACCGCATCACGTGACTTGGATGAGTTGATTACTTCCGGAATTGTTGAGAAAATTGGGACTACTGGTAAAGGGGTCTATGATCGTTTGGCTAAAGGGGCCATAAAGCGGCCAAACGGGCCATGAAAGCTAAAGGGGCCGTAAAGGGGCCAAACGGGCCAGTGTCATATGAACCCGTCATAAAGCCGTCTAACCCGTCAGAGGTTGGGGGGTAAAAGGGGCAACTCCATTAAATAGGCGTAGCGTATAGACGCATATAGCACTTTAATACTGACTATATTTGAGAAATTAAGGAGCTTGAGTTATGGCAATGACAGTTGAAATCAAAGGCAACAAGCTCTGCATCGAAATTGACTTGGAGAAACCAACTCCATCGGCTTCAGGTAAGACATTGGTGGTTGCCAGTACACGGGGCAATGCCGTTACCACGGCTGAAGTTGATGGAAAGCCTATTACTATCGGGCTGAATGCCTATATAAAACCGTGATACAAGAGTCCTGGTTCGATGATCGGGAGGGATGTGTGATTAATAACTCGAAAAAATCAGTGCTCTTCAACCATATTCTTCCAACACAAATGGCAAAGAAGAAAAAACCGGCTGATCCGCTGGTTGACTTGCTGGAGGAGGCCAAGCCCGAGACGCTGATCAATTTGATTGTCGAGCTTGCGGAAGATCGACCAGATGTACGTCGCGAATGCTTTGACTATCTGAAAAACATGTCTCACTCACACGTGCTCAGAAGACACGGTCGGAAGGCGAGATTGTCATGGCAATGAACAAAGATTGGCCGACCGATCACGCCCGAAGGATCTATCGCAAATTTGGTGACCGGGCGAAATATCTGGATTTGTACGGTTGGCACAAATCAACAATCTTGAGGTAGATGTCGATAGTATTACGACGGAGTTTTTGAAGGCCAAGCTGAACCTTGGTCTTACCTCTGATTCAGAATTCAAAAGCTTCGCAAGGAATGCGTACATCCATATGCGTACGGTTCTTGATGAATGGCAAAAACCAGAAAAATGGCGACCGCCCACACTCACCCCCCGATATCCGACGCTGATTGAAATTGAGTCGGCCATATTCGAAAGTCTTTTTGAGGTGTGTAAACAGAAATCGCTTATCTGGACAGGCAAATTGAATGAAGAATTAGCTGACAGGGTGCGGAAGTTTTTGAAGGCTCACGGATACAGCGACAATAAGTGAAAACGTGTAAAAACACAATAGAGGTTCCACGAAAGGTTCCACGCAGCAAAAAGGGGTTACAGAATAAACTGCAACCCCTTGAATTTGCTGGTCGGTGAGACTGGAATCGAACCAGCGACCCCCTGCTCCCAAGGCAGGTGCGCTACCAGGCTGCGCTACTCACCGAAAGAACAGATTAATAGCACAGACTATCATCGACTGTCAATGATAAAAATGCCAATACCAAAAATAACAAGGGTTCAAAATTTATTTCCGTTCAACGAACTCTCTAATCGAATCTGCAATTCCGGTGCTGTCAAGCCCCAGCAGGGCACGTAGTTCATGCTGTTCTCCCGGAGGAATATAAGCATCGGGATAGCCAAGACGCAGCACCTTCACCCCGGTGAGGTGACGCTCTTCAAGCAGTTCCAGAACGGCTGAACCGAATCCCCCGAGCAGGGCATTTTCCTCAACGGTTACCAGCAAGCCTAGTTGCCGCGCCAGATCGAGAATCAAGGTATCATCAAGGGGCTTGACAAAACGGGCATTTACGACAGCGAAGTCAATCCCTTCCTCTTTTAACGTATCTGCTGCCGCAAGTGCCGGATATACCGTCGTCCCAAGGGCCAGAATCACCCCCTGAGTGCCTTCACGAAGCAATTCCGCACTGCCGATGGGAAGAAGTTGCAATGTCTGATCCAGTGCCACGCCAACACCGTTTCCCCGCGGATAGCGGATTGCGGCCGGAGTCCCCAGCGCGATTGCAGTTGCCAGCATATGCTGGAGTTCATTCTCGTCTTTGGGAACCATCAGAGTCATATTGGGGAGATGGCGCAGATAGGAAATATCAAACGCTCCATGGTGGGTCGGTCCATCATTGCCAACCACGCCGCTCCGATCAATGGCAAATGTCACCGGCAGGTTCTGCAGACAGACGTCGTGACATACCTGGTCGTAGGCACGCTGGAGAAAGCTTGAGTAGATGGCGCAGACAGGACGGTACCCACCTGCGGCCAGACCGGCAGCAAAAGTGACCCCGTGCTGTTCGGCGATTCCCACATCAAAGAAACGCTCTGGAAATTCAGTAGAGAAGCCGATCAGGCCGGTTCCATCGGGCATGGCAGCGGTTATGGCGGTGATCCGTTCATCTTCGGCGGCCAGTCGGCAGAGTGCCGAGCCAAAGATTGCGGTATATGAAGCCACCCCCCCCTTCCCTTTAAGTACCTTGCCACTGGCAATATCAAAGGGTCCAACTCCATGAAAAAGTGAAGGATTCGCCTCAGCAGGCCCATAGCCCTTGCCTTTTTTTGTCAGAACGTGAACAAGGACTGCACTATCAAATTTTTTTACATTTTCAAGCGTATCAATCAGGGCGGGAAGATCGTGACCATCAACCGGACCGATGTACTCGAAACCGAAGGCTTCAAAGAGCATCCCGGGGGTAAACATCCCCTTGAAGGATTCCTCCATCTTACGGGCCACATGTAACACACCTTTGCCTATTTCCAGACGACTCAAAAATGACTCGGTATTTTTTTTAAACCGCTGAACAAATTCACTGGATGCCGTACGGGAAAGAAAAGTGGAAAGGGCACCGACATTTTCAGCAATGGACATTTCGTTATCATTTAAAATGACGATCATGTCGCGATTAAGATGTCCGGCGTGGTTAATCGCTTCGTAGGCCAACCCTCCGGTCATGGAACCGTCGCCGATAATCGCCATCACCTTACTCCTCCGCCCATCCAGATCACGTGCCACGGCAAAACCGGTGGCTGCAGAGATTGAGGTTGAAGAGTGTCCGGTATCAAACGAGTCATGTTCCGACTCATGGCGTTTGGGAAAACCGCTGATGCCGTTCAGGGTGCGAAGTGTATTAAAAGTCCCGTTCCGACCGGTCAACAGCTTATGGGCGTATGCCTGATGCCCCACATCCCAGATTATTTTATCACGGGGAGTCGTAAACACCCGGTGGAGAGCGATGGTAAGCTCCACAACCCCCAGACTAGGAGCCAGATGCCCCCCGTTGACCGAACAGGTTTGAATGATGCTGCGCCGCAGTTCCGATGCCAGATCCGGCAAAAGCGATGCCGGCAGTCGTTTCACATCATCCGGGGAGTGAATTGTTTCGAGGATTGCCATAGATTCTCTGACCACCTTCAGCTTTTCCGCTGGACGATAAAGCGGGCAATCTCCCGCAACCGGTCGGCTTCGGCGCCAAATAGTTCCAATGCGCGCAGTGCTTCATCCATCATGGCACGGGCCTCTACCCGGGCAGCCGCCAAACCGAGAACCAGCGGATAGGTGGCCTTACCCCGCGCCACATCACTCCCCGCATCCTTGCCGATTTCTTCGGTCGTACCTTCTATATCAAGAATATCGTCGGCTATCTGGAAGGCCAGACCGGCAGCCTCTCCGTAGCGGGTTATGGCCGCCAGTTGGACGGTATCGGCTCCCCCCAGCAGTGCTCCGGCAACGACCGCAGCCTTGATCAATGCTCCGGTTTTGTGGGTATGGATATATTGCACCGTGGGAAGATCAATATCGTGCCCCCCCTCGCTTTCCATATCAACAACCTGCCCACCGACCATGCCATATGAACCGGCGCAGGTAGCAATTTCCTGGATAACGGCCAGCAGCCCGGCCGGAGCAGATCCCGCCGTGCGGGCCGGACTACTTAACAACCTGAACGCCTCCGTCAGCAGCGCATCACCGGCCAGAATGGCAATGGCCTCTCCGAACACCTTATGACAGGTCGGATTGCCGCGGCGAAAATCATCGTTATCCATGGCGGGAAGGTCGTCGTGAATGAGCGAATAGGTATGAATCATCTCCATGGCGCAGGCAGCAGGAATTACCCGCTCCGACTCTCCACCGACCGCCATACAGGCTGCCAGCATCAAAATCGGCCGCACCCGCTTGCCTCCGGCAAAAACCGAATAGCGCATGGCACGGTGGATCGAATGGGGAAGTTCCGTTTCCTGCGGCAGGAATAGATCCAGTGCTGCATCTATTCTGGCCGCCTCTGTCTGTAGATATTCTTTCAACTCCATACGCGACTCCTCAGATGTCACCGGTATCAAATGGCTCCCTTTTCAGGGAACCGTCCTTCTGCTTGAGGAGGATTTCCACACGCTGCTCGGCGTCATCAAGACGACCGGAGCAGAAAGCGGCATGTTTCACCCCTTCCTCGAACGCTTTTAAGGAGTCCTCAAGTGTCAGGGAACCATTTTCCAACCGTTTGACGATTTCTTCCAGTTTTTTCAATGATGCTTCGAATTTATCGGTAGCCATGGTGTGATTCTCTCAGTACATTAATTAATGGGGTGATTGTAGGCTTGAAGTTTCGCAGACGTCAAGTTTTGTTGGTTTCCAGCGATTCAATGCGGCAGGTTGCCCCTCCGCGATAAAGGGTAAGTGACAGCAGATCACCGATCTCAAGCTGTGAGGTATCAGTGACAACGGTGCCTCCGGCATGGTGGCTGGCAATGGCATAGCCACGAGCCAGCGTTTTGAGCGGCGAAAGCACCTCAAGCCGGGCCGTATGGTCGCCAAACCTCTGCCGAAAAAGTTCAATGCGCTGTTTCAAAAGGTGTTCGGACCGCTCCGAAAGAAAGGCTACGTGCTGTTTGAGCAGGGCCGCTTTCCGGGAGGGATCGTTATGCTGCAATGAAGCGTGGAGACGTTCAAAACGGTCGCGTCGCTGGAGACATGCCATTCGCAGCCCGGACTCCAGCCTTCCGGTCAGGTCATCCAGCCTCTGGGCCAGGTGCCCCAGCATGGTCCGGGGATCATGAATCGCCCGCCGTAACCCCTCAAGCCGGTGGGCAGAGAGCGCAAGCAGCCCCCCCATGGTTCTGCGAAGACGGTGGGACAGTGACTCAAGCTGATTTCTCAACTCCTCCACACTGGCAATAACCAGCTCGGCAGCCGCCGAGGGGGTGGGAGCACGAAGGTCGGCAACAAAATCGCAGATAGTCCAGTCGGTCTCATGGCCAACGGCAGAAATAACAGGAATCCGGGAGTGATATACCGCCCGGGCCACCACCTCTTCGTTGAACGCCCAGAGATCCTCCAATGAGCCACCGCCACGCCCCACCAGAATCACATCTACTTCGGCAAGCTGATTCAACTCATCAACGGCCCGTGCTATCTCCCGAGCAGCCCCCTCCCCCTGTACCCGTACCGGATACAAAAGAATCTCCAGAGAGGCAAAGCGCCGCTTCAGCACCGTAAGAATGTCTTGAATGGCCGCACCGGTTGGTGAGGTGACCACGCCAATTTTTCGGGGAAAACGGGGGACCGGAACTTTGTGTGACTCGTCGAACAGACCTTCCCCTGACAGTTTATTTTTCAACTGTTCAAAGGCCACCTGCAGTGCCCCCACACCGGCCGGTTCGGCATATTCACAGATCAGCTGATATTCGCCCCGCTGATCATAAACCGAGATCCGCCCCCGCACGATCAACGCCATACCATCGTTCATCCGAAACTTGAGGTTCCGGGCGGCACTTTTGAACATGACGCAGCGCAACTGGGCCCCGGCATCCTTAATGGTAAAATAGCAATGACCGGACGAGGGGTACGAAACGTTGGACAGCTCACCCTGCACCCAGAGCTGCTCGAAGTTTTCCTCCAGCACCCCCCGCAGCAGGGCGGTCAGACGACTGACCGTCAGTATGGTTTTTTCAGCAAAAATATCCAAATTCAGTAGTCACCTGGTGTCCGCAGAACACGCCATCTTTCAAAAATCATCGGAGGAACCGCCTCCGTCAAAACCGCCGCCACCGCCAGAGAAATCATCACCGCCACCCGATGGTCCACCACCACCGCCACCACCGAAGAACCCACCAAAGAATCCCCCAAGAAAGCCACCACCAAAACCGCCACCAGGCCCGCCAGAGCCGCCAAAACCTCCCCCACCGGTAAAGAGCGTAACAACGGCACCACTGAGCAGATAGCCAACCACCCCACCCCCCAGTGCCACCACCAGAAGTAACACTTCACCGGCGGCGGGAAATGCCAGATAGGTTGCCAGGGGAAAACCAATCGCACCAGCAGCGGCCCCCAGATAAAGCGACACCAACCCCATAATGGCAATCGCCACCAGGGTACCCAGTGCCATGACGACAATGGAAGGGTACTGCCGGGTAGCGGTACTGCTCCGGGTGGTGAAACCGGTCCCTTTAAATTCACCCTTTGTTGCCCCGATAATGCTCTCAACGCCGCGGGAAAGAGCCTGATCAAAATCGTTGTTTTTCAGGTACGGTCCCATGACGTTCCGAATAATCTGAGCCGACGTAATATCGGGAAGAGCCCCCTGTAACCCCCGCCCCACTTCAATGCGCAGTTTCCGCTCTGCCTGAGCGAGGACCAGCAGAACTCCATTATCCTTCCCCTTCACCCCAGGTTTCCATATATCGGCAACATGGATGGTGAACTGGTCGATAGTGTCCCCCTGCAAGGAGGGGACGGTAAGAATCACCACCTGATTGGAAGTTTCCCGTTCAAAAGCGGCAAGCCGACCTTCCAATTGTTGGCGGGATTCGGCAGACAGTACCCCGGCCAAATCATTGACCCGGCCGGCCAGGGGAGGCACGTCGAGTGCCATCAGCTGGAACGGTACCAGCAGCAGTATGAGGAGAAGTAATGATTTCATGCCAGACCGACGGCTTCCCGTAGTTAGAACTTGACTTTGGGAGCCGTTTTTGCCCCTTCATCGGCTTTAAACGGCTCTTTCCGTTGCAGATGGAGCATAAGAGAGTTCGTCATTGAATTGGGAAAGGTACGGATACTGGTATTGAAGAACTGAACCGAATCGTTGTACCGCTCACGGGCCACATTGATCCGGTTTTCCGTTCCTTCCAGCTGTTTTTGCAGATCCATAAAGTTCTGGTTTGCCTTCAGTTCGGGGTACTTTTCAACGACCACCATCAGGCGTGACAGGGCCCCGGAAAGTTCTCCCTGGGCCTGCTGGAACTTTTTCAGGGCGGCCGGATTTGCCAGTGCATCCTTTGTCACCTGGGTGGAACCGACCTTTGCCCGGGCCTCCGTAACGGCGGTAAGGGTATCAGCCTCGTGCTTGGCATACCCCTTAACCACTTCAACCAGGTTAGGAATCAGGTCAGCCCTTCGCTGACAGGCTGATTCAACATTTCCCCATGCGGCAATGACCGCCTCTTCGTTAGCCTGCATACTGTTGTATCCGCATCCGGAAAGCAGCGTGAAAAGCATGATCAAAACCAATACTGAACTACATTGTCTCATAATGTTTCCTCCGTGGTAGCGTGGTAAAAACGGTGGTCCGTCAACAGACGTCCCCCCCATAGCGAATTTTCATATATGTCAGTACGACGTTGCAGATGAGCGGGGTAATATTTGCCAGAATCAGCGGCATATCCGAGATCAGAACTCCGTAGATCATCCAGAGTGTCACACCAATGGCCAGAAGCAACGGCTGCCAGATGGATATATCCCGCACATGGCGGGTCTTCATGGTTTTGATCACCTGAGGAATTGCAGCTATGCTGGTAAGGGCACCGGCTACCATGCCAATAGTCGTGGGCGTCACGACCGCTTTCTCCCGTCGAAAGCCGAACTTGCCCAGTCGATCTGGGTCAGCATGCCGCGCAGCACCGTAACTTCACGGCTGTCAAGACTGGCCCGGAAAAATATTCTTCGGAGTGAACGCATCATATGGGCCGGGTTCTGATCATTTAAAAAGCCTATTTTACCCAAGGTGGCATCCAGATGGCTAAAAAACGCTTCCATCTCGGCGGATTGAGCCAGGTCAAGGGGACGACCACCACCGGGTGATTCCGACGCCTTACCGATTTCATAGCAAAAAAGCAGCACCGACTGGGCCAGATTCAGCGAACCATATTCAGATGATGTCGGAATAGTGGCATGCCAGCGGCACTGGGACAACTCTTCGGTGGTGAGGCCACTGTCCTCACGACCGAACACCACGGCCGCCCGGCATTCGGGAGCAGCATGTTCCTTGAAACGTCCGGCCACCTCGGCGGGTGAGAGTATTTCCTGGCGGTATTTGCCATGGCGGCGGGTGGTTCCCACGGTAAGAGTACAGTCGGCCAGAGCCGATGCAAGGTCAGGAAATACGGTGGCTGACTCAAGCAGGTCTCGGGCGGCAACGGCAAATTTGAGTGACTCGGAATCAAAACGGTCACACCCCTTGACAATTCTCAGCTGATTAAAACCCATATTTTTCATGGCCCGACAGGCCATGCCGACATTTCCGGGTGACTGTGGTTCCACAAGCACTATTGCAATGTCATTATTCACACAAGATTCCTTCGTACGGTCCGTATGGCCCGAATCCGCACACAGCGCGCTCTGACCGGTTTTTTTAGTTTCCAGACCTGACAGGCATGCACACACCAGACCACACCCATAAGACCACACAGAGCCAGAATAAGATGCTGTTCATAATTTCCCGCCTGTTCCAGAAAAAGAGACGCACTTTTTCCGAACAGATACCCCCCCAGTGAAAAGACAACCGACCAACTCAGGGCACTCAGTAGATTTATCACAAGAAAGGTACGGGGAGCAAGTGTGGTGATGCCGAGAATTATCGGCAGAACAATCCTGAAACCATAGGTAAAACGGGAAATGAATGCCACCAGATTGCCATATTTCCCTATCATTTTGATGGCAGATCGGGATTTCCTGGCCAAAAAATGAAAACGCCTCAGCAACCACCTGCCCTGAAATCGACCGAGATAAAAATAGCATTGATCTCCACAGAACGAGCCGGCCCACGAAACACCAATGACCGCATAAATATTCAGATATCCCTGAAACGCGAGAAAGCCTGCCAGCAGCAAGATTGTCTCCCCCTCCAGAAATGTTCCTGCAAGCAGAACCCAGTAACCGTGCAGTTCAAGATATTCCCGTAATAAATGCTGAATATGCACCAGCGGCCCCTCTTTTTCCTCCGCGCTTCGTACGGAAATGACGCTCATTCCCCACTGAAAATACCGTAAAGGATTTTTCGTACCGTGTCAAAGCAAAACAAAGCACCTAAAACAGTGAATATACTAAGATTACCACCAGATTCCCCTTGACAACCCCTAACCGTTACCATTACCTTATTTTTTACGCTCTGTTTCGACTGTCCGGTATGAAAAAAGCCCTTATACGAGGTGCCTCTTGGACTTAGGAGAAATCTGCTGCAAATCCGTCTGAACGGATCATATTTCGCCACTTTTTCGGTCAATAGAACGACTATTGACCTTCAAAATCGTCAAAATCTGCTCTCGCCCAGCCGAATTTTCGCGACGATTTCCTAAGTCCGACAGACTCCGAGGACACCCATGACCGCCATGACAACAAAAGACAAGTTAATCGAAGAAGCTCAGAAATATGCGCTCAAGGGGCAGTTTGACAAAGCTGCCAGTACCTATGAACGGCTGCTTGCCGCCGACCCGGGTGCCATGAATCTCCGGCAGAAGCGTGCAGAATTTCTCGTAAAATGTGGCAAATATGACGATGCCCGGAAAGAACTTGAAATTGTCGGGCGGCATTTTTCTCGAAACAGTTTCTTTCTCAAAGCCATTGCGGTCTATAAACAGTTACAAAAGCTCTTTCCCGACGACATTTCATTATCGCTCACTCTTGCCGAACTCAACCAGAAACATGGTCTCAAGGCAAACGCACTCACCGAGTACCGACTTGTCCGTGACCACTATACAAAAAATGGCGATCACGCAAAAGCACATGGAATACTTGGCCGGATGCATCTGGCTGACCCGGCAAATGTCTCAGTTAAAATTGCCTATGCCGAAAGCTGCGCCGTTCAGGGAATAGTGGAAGAAGCGTTTGCCCTGTTCACTCAGATAGCCATGCTACTGCTTGAACGAAACGACCACGAGACGCTCAACCAAGTCTGCACCAGGGGCCAGATTCTGCTCCCTGCCCACCCTGAGCTATTACTCGATGTACTTGCCCAATTGGCACAGCAGGAACAGGGAGGGATCATCCTGGGGAGTCTGCACGCCATATTGCGAAAGAATCCCCATAACAAACGGGCGTGGGATTTGATTATTTCTGCCTATCAACAACTGAAACAGCCCCAGCAACTGAGGACCGCATATCAGCACTATGTACGCTTTTTCCCCGAAGAACCGGAGCCCCTCATTGGGCTCATTACCTGTATTATTGAAGAGGGAAACATCACTGAAGCGTTCGGACTCATCGAAAAGCATGAAGCTTTTCTCCTCGGCCGTCATTATTTTTCACAGCTCGAACAGCTCTATGGGACCCTTGATAAACGGGACCCGCTCAATATCAACATTCTGCAGGGGCTTGCCAGAGTGGCCTCTGCAGCCGGCAATGATGCGGAGGCACAAGCACTGGCATCACAACGGAACCTGCTTCAGGTATTCTCGGGAGACGGAGCTTTCCCACCGCTGTGGTCGGAGGAGGAGAATCGGGATATACCACTGGATGCGACAGCCCTGTCTGATTTTGCCAACGAAACCATTATTAATGAGGCGGACGCAACATACGATCTCCCTGCTGAAACGGCAGATAACTCAGAAGCCCCCCATACACAGCAGGAGGATGGCGAAGACAGCGAGATTGAAATAGACCTTGACCTTGAATCAATATTTGGCACATCTGAGAGTGACTGTTCACCGGTTGATATGCCGGATAACTGGACAGAAACAGTTGACCAGCTGTTCGGTGCCATTGCAACCGCCCCCCGTAGTGTGAAATTCAGCAGTGGCCTGGAAGGAAGCGACGCCCGGACACATTTTGAGCTGGGGCAGGCATTCAGGGAGATGGGACTTTTTGATGAAGCAATCAATGAGTTTCGGCAGGCATCGGTGGATGCCGAACGGCGGCTTGAGTGCCTGATCATGCAGTGCAGTTGCCTCAGGGAACGGGGAGAAGTGGAAGCGGCCATCACCATGCTCACGGCACTGCTCAAACCGGGACTCAGCGTTGACGAAACCTGTGCAGTAAAATACGAACTTATGGTCGGCTATGAAACGACCGGCAGGAAAGCTGAAGCACAACTCCTCCGCACTGAAATTTATGGTATCAACCCCAACTTCAGAGAAAGCGATTCGAGCTTGAATCCGGCAGAGCTTTCAAATACCCTGGATATTTCAGAAGATGACCTGCAGGATTTTTGACGTAACCGGCCACACAAGGGGACATTCAATCCCGCCCGGCTGCTACTTAGCCAAAAGGCCGGGGCTCCCCCACAGGGAGCCCCGGCAACAATCCGTCGGTCATCAATTTTCCGCGAAAAAGTGCTGCTCGTAGAGATCTTCAAGGGACTGCAGATGACGGCTTTCTTCCTGAAGAAGTTTGGCGAACATCTTCCCCATGGGTGCTCCTGCACAGCCGCTGGAAACTCTGCCGTAAAAATCCACGGCACCCCGTTCCAGATGAATGGCATAGATCAGTGCCTCCCTGACTCCCGATTGGGGGCCAAGGGGTTCTTTTTTCAGCACATAATCCAAGTGCATCGTTGGAATCGCCTGATCAAGATCTGCTCCGCCATCCATACGCCCTTCCAGCAGTGCCTTCTCCAACTGGTGCTTATGGTCAAGCTCGTCAAGAGCATTCTCCCGCAGCAGCTCCTTCGCCCCTTTGTGGGTCAGTTGACGAATGGCTGCCAAATAATTGCGAAAGCCTTCCGATTCCATCTCGATGGCCATTTCCAGAGCGGCATCGAACGTATAACAAACCTGAGCGTTATCCACGGCTATGCCTCCTGTTCAATCAACCGTGCCGAAGTGATGAAGACCGGCTCCAGCGGCACATCTGAATGCCCCCCCTTGTTACCGGTTTTCACGGCACGGATCTGATCAACCACATCCATCCCGTCAAGCACCTGACCAAAGACGCAGTAACCAAAATGGTCCGCATGCTTCCCCTTATGATCAAGGAACCCATTATCAACCGTATTGACAAAAAACTGGCAGGTGGCGGAATCAACGACAGACGTACGGGCCATGGCCAGAGTTCCCCGCTTGTTGAGCAGGCCGTTGGTCGCTTCGTTCTTGATGGCAAACTTCGGCTTTTTCACTTCCATATTCTCATTCATGCCGCCACCCTGCACCATGAAATCTTTAATAACCCGATGGAAAATAAGTCCGTCATAATGACCGTCTTTAACATATGACAAAAAGTTTCTGACGGTAATGGGTGCTTTTTCCTTAAAAAGTTCGATCTTGATTGCCCCCATGGATGTTTCCAGTAAAACCTGCGGATTCTGCTCTGACATATTCTTCCCTCCAATAATAGATGTTAACGGTCAATAACCGGTATTGCTTTTAAACAGTTAAGAAGCATCAACTCACTGAATTCTGAGCACAATCTTCCCAAAATGTTTATCCTCTTCCATCATGCGATGGGCCTCGGCAACCTGATCGATGGTGAAAACCTTTTCGATGATCGGCACAATGGTGCGGTCGGCAAATTTCGGCAGGGCACGGCGGGTAAACTCGGCCACAATGTCTCCCTTTTCAGCTACCGGCCGGGAACGGAGAACGCTGCCGATAATCTGCTGGCGCTTAACCATCATAAGCGCCAGATTCAGTTCGGCCTTAATGCCGCTGACCACACCAATGATCACGAGGCGTCCCTTGTATCCAAGTGAATTCATGTTGGGAGCCAGATATTTGGCACCCACATGGTCAAGGATCAGATCAACCCCTTTCTTGCCGGTATACTCCTTCACCACTTCAGTGAAATCGGGGGTTTCCTGGAAGTTGATCAGAAAGTTGGCACCAAGCTCTTTCACCCGCTCCAGCTTGGCCGCCGAAGCGGTCACAATCAGTTTGCTGGCCGGTGTCAACGCGCGGGAGAGTTGCACCGCCGCCGTATTCACCCCGCCGCCGCCACCATGCAAAATGGCGGTCTGGCCATCCTTGAACTCACCAATCATGAACACATTCAGAAATGCCGTAATATAAGATTCACAGACGCAGGCTGCTTCTTCAAAACTCATGCTCTCCGGAATTTTCATCAGATGTGACGCATAGGCCACGGCAAACTCGGCATAACCTCCCCCGCCAACCAGAGTCATAACCCGCTCACCCACCTGCCAACCGCTGACACCGGCCCCAAGCTCCTCGATGACACCGGCCACTTCAAGGCCAAGAATTTCCGAATCACCGGCCGGAGGGGGATACTTCCCCTCGCGCTGCACCAGGTCCGGACGGTTAATGGAGGTGGCCATAACCTTGACAAGCACCTGTCCCTCAGCCGGAACCGGTTTGGGAGCCTCACCAACCTTTAACACATCCACACTACCAAAAGCATCCATCAACACAGCTTTCATACCTGCACCTCCTGTCCACTATATGAATTTAGATAACATCCACATGAATCTTGAATGTATATCCACTTACGAAGACTTTGTAAACACAAAACAGGGGCGTGAGCTGCTTGATTTGCACAGATATTTCTGCGATAACATCTGTGACTCTATCCACGAACAGACAGGAACCATTAATGAACATCATGGTAACCAACGATGACGGCATCCATGCCGTCGGAATCCGCGCACTTGCAGAGGCAATGACCGCACTCGGCACCGTCACCGTCGTGGCACCGGACCGGGAGCGGAGTGCTGCGGGACATTCATTGACACTCCACTCTCCCCTCCGCATCTTTGAACTCCGAAAAGGATGGTATGCCGTTGACGGCACGCCAACCGATTGCGTGAATATGGGGGTACACAACATGCTTCCTGCGATCCCCGATCTGGTGGTATCCGGTATCAACCATGGGGCCAACCTGGGTGATGATGTCACCTACTCCGGCACCGTGGCGGCAGCCATGGAAGCCAACCTCATGGGCATCCCTGCCATCGCCTTTTCACTGGCAACATTCGAGGCAAGTGACCACTTCACCGAAGCGGCCCAGGTAGCCGTCCAGATAGCCCGCCAGGTCATTACCAATGGTCTCCCCGGCGATACCTTTCTCAATGTCAACATACCCAACTGCCCCCGAAGCCACATGGGGTCACCGGTGATTACCCGCCAGGGAAAACGGTCGTTTATCGGCAAGATTGTCGACAAGACCGATCCCCGGGGGCGCAAATATTACTGGGTCGGCAGCGAAGAACCGCACCTGAATGATGAGCCGGGTACCGACTTCCATGCCGTGAACCGCCGACACGTATCCATAACACCGCTGCATCTGGACCTTACCAACCACAAATCCTTGGAAATTCTTGCCGGTTGGAGCTTTTGACAATATAGACATTCCTGCGATCTCCTGCTATAGTTCCGGCGCAAAAGAACGGACAACAAACTGTCGTCGGCACATTTTACCATGGGAGCTCTCTTTGAACTTCGAAATTATCCGAAAAAAAATGGTGCAGGAACAGATTGTGGCCCGGGGTATTCAGGATCGTCGTGTTATCGACGCCATGCTGAGCATACCTCGCCATGTATTTGTCCAGGAGGCCTTTGCAGCTCAGGCCTATAACGACAAGGCGCTCCCCATCGGCGAAAAGCAGACCATCTCACAACCTTACATTGTGGCCCTGATGACCGAACAGTTGGCCCTCACCGGAACGGAAAAAGTATTGGAAATAGGTACCGGTTCGGGCTATCAGACAGCACTCCTCGCCAGACTGGCCGACAGGGTTTTCTCCGCAGAGCGTATCCGTCCCCTCGCCCTCCGTGCCCGTAAATGCCTTGATTCACTAAAACTATTTAATGTACAGCTCCGCATAAACGACACCGACGGCAGTCCCATCGGCTGGGAAGAAGAAGCACCGTTTGATGCCATTATCGTCACCGCCGGAGCACCGGCGGTACCAAAAATATTGACAGACCAACTTGCCCGGGGAGGACGACTGGTTATACCGGTCGGCACCGACTCCACACAGCAGCTCCTGACAATAATCAAGGACGAAAACGGAGAGCTATTCCAGGCTCCCTCGGTTGAATGCCGTTTTGTTCCACTGATCGGCAAGCAGGGGTGGCAGGCCTGACGGAATGGAATCAAGCAACAACAGACCATCAATTTATTCACAATTCAAGGAGCAACCCAGATGAATGATCTGAAGAACATCATCCGCGATATACCCGATTTCCCCAAAAAAGGGATCATTTTTAAAGACATCACCACCCTGCTTCAGGATGCTCCATCGTACCAGAAGATGATCGATCTGATTTCCCACAGATATGTGGGCAAGCGAATTGACAAAGTTGTCGGCGTAGAAGCACGGGGATTCATCATAGGTTCCGCACTGGCGTATAAACTCTGTGCCGGCATTGTGCTGGTCCGGAAACCGGGCAAACTGCCTTCTGAAACCTTCAGTAAGACCTACGATCTGGAATACGGCACCGACACCCTTGAAATCCACAAAGACGCCATCAAACCGGGCGAGCGAGTTCTGATTGCCGACGACCTTCTTGCGACCGGCGGTACCATGGCAGCGGTGGTTGATATGATTCAGAGCATGGGAGGTGAAATAGTCGAATGCAGTTTTATGGCTGAACTTGATTTTCTTGAGGGGAGAAAACGGTTGCCGGAAGGAAAAGTTTTTTCGCTGTTACACTTTTAAATATCCCAAAGGGGATGAACTAAAGCACTATCTCTGCTATACCACATCAGCTTTTAGCTCACGTCCCCGTAGCTCAGCAGGATAGAGCACTTCCCTCCTAAGGAAGGGGTCGGACGTTCGAATCGTCTCGGGGACGCCAATAAAAACAAGGGTTTACGGTCGTTTACGTAAGCCCTTGATTGTTTAACCTGGTTTTTTGTTGTCGTTTTGTTGTCGTTTTTGGTGCGGACACAGTTTTGTTGTTTTTTTGTTGTCGAAACACGATTAATCCTTACTACCACCCCGCCACCGCCATATCTATTATCTGCCTCGCCAGCTCAAAACCCAGCCGTCGCCTTGTCGTTTCATCCTTGCGCAACTGCCTATAAATGATAAATCCGGCATCTCCGCTTGATTGTCGGTGTCGGTTCAAGATTCTGTTCGCTCTGTTGATAATGTCGTCTATATCGTTAACCTCAATGTCTGCGTATTCCGGTGAAACCGTCCGGTGACACTGACGGTTTGGCGGCCACCATTCCGGTGGGAATGCGGCCACCGTTCCGCTGATTCCGGCCAGTGTCGAGAGTGTGTCTCGGGGTGGGTGTTTTTACACTGTCATAG
>CAIUSO010000095.1 GCA_903901875.1 uncultured Geobacteraceae bacterium
AACTGCTCTCTGTCTTTCTGACTTTTAAATACGTCCTTGCGCTCGTTCCCTCATGATGTGACATGGTAATGTGCGTCGGGATATTCGATTCTTAGCGGTCTGCCCATCTTTACTCTCCTTCGCATGCCAAGTTTCAGGAGATCTCTATCGTCAAGATGCTAATATGTCAAGAGTGTAGGTTTGACCCCGTGTTCTCATAGGTTTGACCCCGTGCTCTCAGACTAATATGTCAAGAGTGTAGGTTTGACCCCGTGCTCTCATAGGTTTGACCCCGTGCTCTCAGACCCCGTGCTCTCACTATCGCTGAATGTGTCTTGAACTTTTACAAGACATATGATAGTAATACTTTCTAATTAATTTATTCTGGGGGCCAGCATGATAGACTCAAATAAAATTGATTTTATGGGCATGACCCAAGACGAATTAGAATTATTTTTTGAAGAAAGGCGAAAAAACTACTCAGCACAAGTTCTCCATATCGAGACAAAAGCGCAGTTTGAAAACATTATGCTTGATATTGAGTTGCAAACAAAAAA
The DNA here is from genome assembly GCA_903901875.1 of uncultured Geobacteraceae bacterium. Lineage (GTDB taxonomy): Bacteria > Desulfobacterota > Desulfuromonadia > Geobacterales > Pseudopelobacteraceae > JACRCG01. Next base: position 537 of record CAIUSO010000095.1, read on the forward strand.
ATAGTTCGGCATTGTCACGATAACACTCTAAGACTTGAACGTATGACCATAAACACCCTCTCCAATTCCCCTAGTTGACCGAGTGCAAGGCTTTTTGCTTGCCGGTAAAATCCAGTATGCAGGGACCTTCTTATTTCTGATTGCCCAAAGTGTGTTTTTATATCTTTAGGTATCCTCAGGCGTACCCGATATACCCCTCCGATCTTCTCCATATAACGCATAAAGGGTTTCTCCGTGTGCCCCAAATGTGGAGTATACAGAAGAAACCCTTTGCATTACTTATACTTGCTGCGATAACAGCAGGTTATTCAAAAATGGTGCCGAAGACTGGACTCGAACCAGCACACCCTTGCGAGCACAAGAACCTGAATCTTGCGTGTCTACCAATTCCACCACTTCGGCAAGTGAGCTGTCTTTTTATCATTCATATTTTTAAATTGCAAGCATAAAAAAACATGCCCGGCGAAAATAATCCTAAAAACTTGACAAATAGTCAGTTGTGGTGATACCTAGAGAGATATATTTTAGATTTCAATTGGAGGAATTATCATGGAACGTACTTTCGCAATCATTAAGCCGGATGCTGTTGAGCGTAAGCTTGCCGGTCAGATTCTGGCCAGAATCGAAGAAAAAGGGTTTAGCATTGTTGGCATGAAAAAAATCCAGCTGACCCGAAAACAGGCTGAAGGATTTTATTGTGTACACAGTGCCCGTCCGTTTTTTAACGACCTCTGTGCATTCATGTCCCGCAGCCCGGTGATCGTGCTCTGCCTGGAAAAAGAGAATGCCATTGCTGACTGGCGGACCCTGATGGGGGCAACCAATCCGGCTAATGCCGAGCCGGGCACCATCCGTAAGGACTTTGCTCTCAATATTGAAGAGAACTCTTCACATGGTTCCGATGCTCCTGAAACCGCTGCATTTGAGATTCCCTATTTTTTCAGTGCCCTGGAACTCGTATAACCCTATCTTTTGCGAAAGCTGACAGTTAGAATCACAAAAAAGGCCCTGTCATGTGACGGGGCCTTTTTTGCGGGGTTGGGGTGGCGGATCAGCCGAAGTGTTTTTCAAGGGCTGTAACCAGGGCCTCAAGGGTATGGCTTTCCGGTTCAATGTCAACCTTCAGCCCCAGGTCTCGGCAGCTTTTTGAGGTGATCGGGCCGATTGATGCCACCGTTACCCCCTTCAGCATATCCAGCATCATCTCTTCACCAAGCATGGCGGCAAGGTTTTGCACCGTCGATGACGAAGTGAAGGTGATGCAGTCCACCGAACGTTTCTCAAGGGCGAAGAGGGTTTCCGGGGGAAGTCGCTCCGGAAATATATTGCGGTACGCCACCGGGCTGTCAACCCGGGCCCCCATCTGTTGCAGCCCCTGGGGGATCACGTCACGGGCCTTGTCGGCCCGGGGGTAGAGTACCCTGGCATTGCGGAGATCAAGACGGGAAAATTCGTCAATGACCCCTTCTGCTTTGTAGTCTGTCGGAATCAGGTCGGGCTTTATGCCGCGGGAACGAATTTCATCGGCGGTCCGGGGGCCCACGGCGCAGATTTTACACCCTGCCAGCACCCGGGCGTCGAGTCCGAGGAGGTCGAGCCGATCGAAGAAGTATCGGACCCCGTTAACAGATGTCAGTATCAACCAGTCATAGTCGGGAAGTTCCCGGATTGCCAGATCCAGCAGCTGCCAGCTTTCCGGTTCCACAAGGCGGATGGTAGGGCATTCCAGTACCGTTGCACCGGCCGTGGAGAGCCTGGCGGAAAACTCGCCGGCCTGTTCGGCGGAGCGGGTGACGATGATGGATTTACCAAAGAGTAGCCGTGTGTCGAACCAGCGGAGTTTTTTTCGGAGTGAGACCACTTCACCGACTATGGTTACTGCGGGAGGTTTAAAGCCACTGGCATCGGCCTGGTCGGCGATGTCGGCCAGAGTTCCCACCAGCACCTGCTGACGCTCGGTGGTCGCCCAGCGGATCAGTGCCACCGGCGTTGCAGGTGAGCGGCCATGCTCCATGAGACGCAGCATGTTGTTCCGCAGGGTGGTAATTCCCATGTAGAATACGACAGTGCCGCCACCCAGAGAAAGCCGGTTCCAATCGATGGCGGACTCTTCTTTTCCCTTCCCTTCCTGGCCGGTGACAAAGGCAACAGAGGGGGTCACATCCCGGTGGGTCAGGGGAATACCGGCAAACGCTGAAGCACCAACGGCGGCGGTGACGCCGGGGATGACCTCAAAGGGGATACCGGCGTCGGCGAGTGCTTCGCATTCCTCTCCCCCCCGGCCAAACACAAAGGGGTCGCCCCCTTTGAGACGAACGACAATCTTTCCGGCCAATCCTTTTTCGACGAGCAGGTTGTTTATTTCATCCTGCCCCTGGTTGTGGCGTCCGCCGATTTTGCCGGCATATATGCGCTCTGCTTTATCGGGGGCATGGCTGAGCAGTTGCTCGTTTGCCAGATAGTCATATACCACGACGTCTGCTTTTCGCAGACATTGAATGCCGCGCAGAGTTATCAGTGACGGGTCGCCGGGACCGGCACCCACAAGATAGACGATGCCATTACTCACCGATTGACCTCTGGTACACCTCTTCAAGGATTACTTTGCCCCCGTCTGCCAGCAGTTGATCGGCCAGACGAATACCAAGCTGCTCACATTCGGTAACCGGGCCGGTTATCTCACCGCGTACCGAACGTTGTCCATCTACGGAGGCGATGAAGCCGACAAGGTGCAATTCACTACCCTGTACGGTGCCATGGGCGGCAATGGGGACCTGGCATCCCCCTTCACACCGTTTCAGCAGAGCCCGCTCAGCCCGGACCGCATGGCTGGTGTCGGCATGATTGAAGAATGCAATGGTTTCGGTAATGATCGGGTCGGCAAGGCGACACTCGATTCCCAGGGCACCCTGGCCAATGGCCGGGATGGAGAGGTTTGTGTCCAGATATTCGCCGACGGAGTCGGTAAAGCCGAGCCGTTTCAGGCCGGCAGCGGCCAGAATAACCGCGTCAAGGTTGTCGTCGGTCAGCTTTTTGATGCGGGTTTCCACGTTGCCGCGGATAATGACCATCTGGAGGTCAGGCCGGACTTTCAGGAGTTGGGCCTGGCGGCGCAGGGCACTGGTGCCGATGCGAGCCCCCTGGGGGAGGTCGGCAAATTTGATATTGCGGGAGATCACCGCATCACGGGGATCTTCCCGTTCGGTAATGCAGTGGAGACCCAATCCCTCGGGAAAATCGGTCGGCACATCTTTCATGCTGTGTACGGCGATGTCGATTTCATCCCGCAGCATGGCCTCTTCAATCTCTTTGACAAAAAGTCCCTTTCCCCCCACCTGGGCCAGGGGAACGTCAAGAATCTTATCGCCGATGGTCTTGATCTTGGTCAGCGTTACTTCCATGCCGGGGTAGCGTTTTTCCAGTTCGGACTTTACCCAGTTTGCCTGCCAGAGTGCGAGTTGACTGGCGCGGGTTCCGATGCGTAACTGCTGTGGGTGCATACCATTCTCCATTTCTTGCTCGTGGGGGTGTTCAGCGGTCAGCTGATGGGGTTATTCTTCCAGTTCCAGTTCTTCAGTATCTCTTTGCAGCGCTTCAAGTTCAAAGAGCTGCCGCAGGGCATCCACATAGAGGTCCACCCGTCCCCCCTGGCCGGACTGTTTCAGTGTCGAGGTGGGGGCATGGAGCAGTTTGTTCATGATGGCCATGGTAAGTGATTCAAGGCGTTTTTCGGCATCGGGCGGGAGGTCCTTCCACGCAGCGATGGTTTTTTCCACTTCCGCCCGGCGGATCTCGTCAAACCGGTTGCGCAGGGCGACGATGGTGGGAGTTACTTCCAGGGTTGACAGCCATTTGTGAAACTGGCCGATTTCCTGGTCGATGATCTCTTCGGCCTTTTCGGCTTCAAGACTCCGCTGGGCCAGATTGGCCTGGACGATATCCTGCAGATGGTCAACGGTGAACAGGTAGGCATGCTCAACGTCGTCAACCCGGGGGTCTATGTCACGGGGTACGGCGATGTCGATGAAAAATATCGGCTTGAATCTGCGCCGCTTTATGACATCTACCGCATCTTTCGGTCCGATGATGCAGTGGGGAGCACCGGTAGATGACAGCACGATGTCGGCCCGATGCAGGTGCTCAATGAACGTCTCAAAAGGGACCGCCTCACCACTGAATTCATCGGCAAGACGCTCGGCCCGCTCAAAGGTGCGGTTGGTGACCATTACTCCCTTTGCACCACTGTTGAGGAAATGTTTCGCAGCCAGTTCACACATCTCACCGGCACCGATCAGCATAACCGTCTTATCGGAAAGGTCACCGAGAATCTTCTTGGCAAGCTCCACGGCGGCAAATGCCACGGAAACGGCGGAAGAGGCAATCTTGGTCTCGGTCCTGACCCTTTTGGCCACTGAAAAGGCCTTGTGAAGAAAGCGGTTGAGGATGATGCCGGAGGATTTGAATTCGGCGGCATAGCCGTAGGAGGTCTTGATCTGCCCCAGGATCTGCGGTTCTCCCACCACCATGGAATCCAGGCTGGAGGCCACCCGGAATACGTGACGAATGGCAGCTTCGGCGTGATAGCTGTAAAGATGGGGTTCAAGTGCTTCAAAGGGGAGGTGGTGAAACTCCGCCATGAAGCGTTTGATCCGGGCAATGCCGCCGGCAATATCACGGGTGGTGGCGTAGATCTCTACCCGATTGCAGGTGGAGACGATAACGCCCTCAATGATCCCTTCAAGTTTGATCAACTCGGCCAGCGGTTTTTCGATTTGATTTGGAGAGAAAGCGGCCTTTTCACGAATCTCAACCGATGCAGTTTTGTGAGAAAGGCCGACGACGATAATATTCATGGTTGACAATAGTCCAGGTTATTAAGTGAGTTACTGGGAGCGTCCGCTACCAGGTAATGCTGTGTTTCATGGCGAGGAATGTGAACAACACCACAATAAAGCCGATAATGGACAAGATGGCAGCACGTTTGCCCCGCCAGCCGATGGTCAGGCGACCATGGAGCAGTGCCGCGTAGATGATCCAGATGATCAGGGACCATGTCTGTTTGGGATCCCATATCCAATAACTTCCCACCGCCTTTTCAGACCAGATGGAGCCGGAGATGATGGCCACGGTCAAGAGCGGAAACCCGATGGTAAGGCAACGGTAGCTGATTTCATCCATGGTTTCAAGGGAGGGGAGTTTTTGAAATAACCCCCCGAAATGTTTCTTTTTCAAGAAGTACCGCTGCATCAGATACATGACCGCCACACCGGCGGCAATGGTAAAGCAGGCATAGCTGGCAAAGGCAACCAGTGCGTGAAACCAGAACCAGTTGCTCTGGAGAACCGGATGCAGTTGGTGAACCTTGTCATGGAGGGAGCTGGAGGCCAGCAGCATCATGAGACCGACGGGCACGATGAAGGAACCGAGGGTTGTCACCTTGTACTTCCGCTCGAAGATGATGAAACAGCCAATTATCACCAGGCTGAAAAAAGAGAGTGACTCCTGGGTATTGGTGAGCGGCAGGTATTTTAACTTGCTGGCAAGGTGAATGGTTGACAGCAGATGGGCTGAGAAACCGGCAGAAAGCAGGCGTGCGGCCCATCGGGTCAGTGTCGGTGATGTCCGTTGCAGGCAGGCAAGATATGCTATGGTTGCACCACTGTAAAGTGCCACCGTTAGAATAAAAAACAGGTGTGTCATGTGAGAGAATCCTTCTGTTCGGTGTGCTGACAGAGAAGTTGAGAGGCCAGCGACTGTAAAACTCTGCCATTGTATGTGCTGGGGCTCCCGTTCGTCAATAGCTTTTCTCTCTCGGCGGCCAACTGTTCTACTATATCACCGTATTCCTCACCGATCAGCTCCCCGATGATGTCTCGGACGTGGACTGCAAAGGTCGGACAGCGACCGCCGGTCGATACGGCAATGCGCAGCTCTTTCCGTGTCAGCAGTGCCGGAAAAGTACAGTCTCCCTGAAGGTGGTTATCGGCCATGGCAATCAGGGTACCGTTACGCCGGGCAGCAGCGCATACCTCCGCGTTGACGGCACTATTACTGGTGGTGGCAATGGCCAGAAATGCGCCTTCCAGGTCGGCATCGACGAAATGTCTCACATGAAACGTCAGGGGAACGCTGCTGCCCATGGCGATAATCTCGGGGCAAATTTCCGGGGCCACCACCGTGAGTAAGGCACCGGTGGCCAGAAGCGGAGCAAGTTTACGTCGGGCCACCCTGCCACCACCAATGATGACGACCCGTTTGCCCTGCATTTCGATATTCAGTGAAAGTGTGCCCAATGCTCGCTGTCTCCCGTTTCTGCCATACTATCCCCTTTTATGATCATTTTCAACGTTAGCCTTTGTAGAGGGACCTCCCGAGATAGGGCTTGATTTTTTCGCGGTCTGGTATATCATTGAATCATTATATATGCCCTTAAAGGAGAATTATCGATGGCCAGTGAAAATGTTCTTGCGTTTACCGATGCTAATTTTGACCGGGAGGTGTTGCAGTCTGAGATACCGGTTCTTGTTGATTTCTGGGCAACATGGTGTGCTCCCTGCAAGGCGATTGCTCCGTTGATTGATACCGTTGCCGCCGAATATGCCGGAAAAGTCAAGGTCGGCAAGGTTAACGTCGATGAGAATCAGGCAACGCCGGGAAAATATGGTGTGCGGGGTATCCCGACCATCATTCTGTTCAAAGGTGGAGTTGTTTTTGATCAGGTCGTCGGCGCGGTGCCTAAATCCCAGCTTGATGCCTTGATCGCTAAGGCACTTTAGGAAATGGTGTTTGTTGTTCAGTTACTCAGGTAGTTACTTTTCCTGTCAGCCGCATCAGCTCTGCCCTTTGTCCGGCCGGTTGATGCGGCCCCCCACATTGGTCAGTTTATTACCCGTTCAGGGTAGAATACCTGTATCAGGCAGAGCCCGCATGCCGGCGCGGTGCTGCCGGCCATCGTTCGATCCCCTTGTTGCAGTATGCTGCGCACCGCAGACGGTGCGAGCCGCCCCCTTCCGATTTCCACCAGTGTTCCTACCATGATGCGTACCATGTTCTTCAGAAAACCTCCCCCAATAACATCTATGGTAATACGGGTATCCTCACCGGTGATAGTTACGGAGTCGATCCTCCTGTTGGTGGTTTTGGCAGCGCAGTTGGAGGCCCTGAAGGCGGCAAAGTTGTGGTGACCAACGAAATGGGCGCACCCCTGCCGCATGGCCTCAAGGTCCAGTGTCTCGCGGACCTGCCAGCTGTAGAGTCTGTCAAGGGGGGAACGTACGGTTGAATTGATGATGCTGTAACGATACTGCTTGGCATGGGCCATGGTGATCGGTTTGAAGTCGTCGGGCACAACACGGGCGGTTTGAATGGCGATATCAGCCGGCAGATAGCGGTTTACTCCTTCTACGTATGCCTTGAGCGGTAATTCGCGGCCGGTTAAGAAGGCCGCTGCCATGGCCCGTGCATGGACACCGGCATCGGTTCTCCCGGAGGAACGTATCTGAACCGGCTCACCCACCACCTGTTCCAGGGCTTTTTCCACAACGTGCTGCACCGCCGTACCGTTCGGCTGGTTCTGCCAGCCGCAGTACGCGGTTCCGTCATAGGCTATGGTCAGCAGGATGGTTGCCATCTTATGGACCCTGTTCTCCCGAAGCCTGCAGGATCAGCGTTTCGAGCTCTTTGGCACCAAAGTGGTATCCCTTGCGGCAGAATTCACAGGTGACCTCGGCTTTTCCCTCGCGTGCCAGCAAATCTTTCAGGTCATCTGCTCCCAGTGTCAGCAGGGCCCGCTCTACCTTTTGTCCTTGGCAGCCGCAGCGAAAAAACAGCCCGTGTGTTTCGAGGATGGTATGGGGGATATCACCAAACAGGTGCCGAATGACCCCTTCTGCCCCTTCTTCTTTCAAAAGAGTCGCCAGTGGTGGCAGATCTGAAATCTGTTTCAGTATTTTTTCAATGACATCATCATCGGCTTTTGGCAACGCTTGAACTAAAAAGCCTCCAGAGGTGGCGATTTTCCCATCCTCCCCCAGGGACGCCGTCACGCCAACCGCCGTGGGTGTCTGTTCCGAGTCGGTAAGGTAATAGGCAAGATCTTCCCCGATCTCGCTGCTGACCAGTTGAACCACCCCCTGGTAGGGCGCACCCCCAAAGCCCAGATCCTTTGAAACGGTGAGAAATCCGGCTTTGCCGATCAGGCCGGCCACGTTCCATTTTCCCTGAAGCGGTTCCAGGTCGGCTGACGGATTTCCGACGCAGCCGCGGATTGCTCCGTCATAGTCGGCCTCAATAATCATTTTGCTTAGTGGGCCGTTCCCTTCGAACTTGAGTGCGGTACGCTGCCCATCTTTCATGAGTGCCCCCATGAGTGCTCCCCCTGCCAAACCACGGGAGAGGGCGATGGTTGCCGTTGGCGATGTCTGTTGAAGAAGACAGATTTCCTGTGCGGCCTCCTGTACGGTGCAGGCCAGAATTCTTACTCCCCCCGCCAGGCAGAGTGCCCGAATCATCTGATCAGCCATGTCTTAACCACCTTTTTAATGCTCTATTTATTTTTCTGGACACAAAAAAAGCCGCATCTTTCGATGCGGCTTTTTTTGTGTTCGCCAAGGGCGAATTACTTTGCAGCAGGAGCTGCAGCAGCAGGAGCTGCTTCTTCTTTTTTCTCAGCTTTTTTTGCTTTTTTTGCTTTTTTTGCTTTTTTAGCAGGCTTTGCTTCTTTTTTCTCAGCAGCAGGAGCAGCAGCTTCAGCAGGAGCAGCAGCAGGAGCAGCAGGTTTAGCAGCATCAGCAGCAAAAACAACAGCAGAGAAAGAAACGGCTACGAGAGCGGCAACGATTGTGGACAGAACTTTTTTCATGGGTACTACCTCCGAATAGAATGTGTTTGATATATGTTAATGCACGTCTGATGCCAAGAATGAAAATAAAATATAACAGCCCGTTTCGACTGGGTTTTAATGAGAGAACGGGGGCGGATGCTGTTGTATGGCATCAGTAGTCAGATTATACCATACCCCATATGCGGCAAATATTTTTATTTTTACCCCATATACAGTAGCCACGGGTTGGCTACCGGTAATACTCCCGATACCATCGGGTAAACTGTGCCAGCCCTTCTGCAAGTGGAGTGGAGGGGGTGAATCCGACGGCGTTAGCCAGGTCCGTTACGTCCGCGTAGGTTTCAAGTACTTCACCCGGCTGCATCGGCAGATAGTTTTTAATGGCGTGCCGACCAAGGGACTCCTCAAGCAGTGCGATGAAATGGCCCAGTTCGACGGGATGGTTGTTGCCGATATTGTACAGACGGTAGGGGGCGGCACTGGACGCCGGGTCCGCCTGTTGACTGTCCCAGGTATGGTTTGTGGGGGGGATACATTCCATGACCCGGGTGATCCCTTCGACGATGTCATCGATATAGGTAAAGTCACGACGCATTGCACCGTTGTTGAAAATATCTATACTGCGCCCTTCGAGAATGGCTTTGGTGAAAGAAAAATATGCCATATCGGGACGCCCCCATGGTCCGTACACCGTAAAAAAACGTAAACCGGTAACCGGGATGCCAAAGAGATGGGCATAGGTATGGGCCATCAGTTCATTTGATTTTTTGGTGGCGGCGTAGAGTGACACCGGATGATCGACTGAATGGTGTTCGGAAAAAGGTATGGTCGAATTAGCCCCATAGACTGAGCTGGAGGATGCGTAGATCAGGTGTTTTATCTGGCTGTGACGGCATCCTTCGAGGATATTGAGAAAACCGCTTACATTGCTGTCAATGTAGCTGTGGGGGTTGTGGAGTGAATATCTGACCCCTGCCTGGGCGGCAAGGTTTATGACGCAGTCGAACGGTCTGCTGCGGAACAGTTCCTCAACGGTTGAACGGTTTTCAAGACCTCCCCGGACAAACTCGAAGCCGTCTGTACCGGTGAGGAGGGAGAGTCGCGCCTCTTTCAGGGAAACGTCATAGTAGTCGTTCAGGTTATCGAAGCCGGTGACCCGATGCCCATCCCGAAGAAGGCGACGGGTAAGATGGAAACCGATAAAACCGGCTGCACCGGTAACAAGTACGTTGCTCATGCAATAAACTCCACGTTATTCACCTTGTATCGCCATTCACGTAACTGTCAACTTGCCTGGTCAGAGACATATTCAGCCACCGCTTCCTTGAACCCTGTGAAATCATGATCCAGCTGCTGCAGGGAGCCGCGCCATTTCATCTGATCCCCACTGCCCATAACCAGTTCAAGCGCTTTGGCGGTCTCGTTCATGCTGTGGGCCGAAATATTGGCTGCGGCACCCTTGATGGTGTGGGCCATAATCCGTATCTGTTCGATGTTTTCGGTCTCTATGGCCAGTTTTAGCTCCTCCATGTATCCGGTTACATTGCGGATGAACATGTTAATAAAGATTCCCAGCATGTCTTCGTGTCCACCTAGTCGGGACAGCAACTCCACCTTGTCAAAAAGGATCGGCATTGGGTCTGTACTGACAGCAACGATGTCAGGAGACGAGGGGGAAGGGGGCACTGATTGGTTCGATTCCAGTGATTCGTGGGGGGCATCGACGCTGAGAACCGGTGTGGTGGCCGGCTTCCCGGCCCGGTGGGGTGCTTTCCCCAGTGCCTTGGTAACACGGGTGAGGGCTTCGGCAATATCATCAAGCTGGAACGGTTTACTGATATAGTCGTCCATGCCCGCCTCCTGGCATTTGTCTTTATCTTCTTTCATGGCATATGCTGTCATGGCGATAATCGGAACACGGCTACCCAGTGGAGCCTCCAGGGAACGAATTCTTCTGGTGGCCTGAAAGCCGTCCATAACCGGCATCTGTATATCCATAAAGATCAGATCAAAGCCGCCCGGGTCCTGTTGCCATGCCTGCAGGGCCTCTTCGCCGTTGTTGGCGAGGGTTACCGCGTGGCCAAAACGTCCCAGTATGGTTTTGATCAGCATCTGATTGATCTGGACATCCTCTGCCACTAAAATGGAGAGTCTCTGCCTGCTTTCAAGGACATCGTGCCGCGTTATGGGGGCATTTTCCTGCTGTGCCAGGGAACCACCCGAAGATATGAGCATACAGAGCAGGTCATGAAGTTCCGTATGAATAATCGGCTTGGTGAGGTAGCCGTCTACTCGCAAGCTGCGGCAACGTTGGGAGTCTCCGCGCATACCGGCACTGGGCAACAGGATACAGAAGACGGTATCAAAGAGCGGCTGTTTCCGGACGTTTTCTACCAATTGCCAGCCGTCATATTCGGGCATCATAACATCGACAAGCAAAAAATCGAATAAAGACTCTTGCCGTCCCGACTCTTCGAGGAGGGAAAGTGCCGTTGTGGCATTTTCCGCACAGGTTACCGCGATTCCCCATTTACTGAGGAAGTCGGCCAGAACTGCCCGATTGATGGCAATATCATCGACAACCAGCGCACTTCGCCCTTTCAGTGACTGGATTGACAGGACCGACTGGGGGGTTGGATCCAGCGTGAACAGTGCGGTAAATGTAAAGGTACTACCCGCACCGACCTGACTGGTAACAGATATGGTGCCGCCAAGAAGTTCCACCAGGTTTTTTGAAATGGCCAGACCAAGACCGGTACCGCCGAACGATTTGGTGGTTGACAAATCTGCTTGTTCAAAGGGGGCGAATATCAGTTCCAGCTTGTCTTGAGGAATGCCGATGCCTTCATCCGTAATGGCAAAGGAGAGCAGAACGTCCTGGTCATCTTCCCTTACCACCTGAACGCTGACAACCACCTGTCCGTGGGGGGTAAATTTGATAGCATTACCGACCAGATTGATCAGAACCTGTCTCAGGCGCCCCGGATCGCCGACAAGGGCGTCGGGAGTTTCTGACGTGGGGTTGAAGAGTACCTCAACCCCCTTTTCTGCCCCCCGGATGGCAATACTCTGCAAGCTTTGCCCAATGGTTGAGCGGAGCAGAAATGGTACCTTGTCAATGCCCACTTTCCCCACTTCTATTTTCGAAAAGTCGAGAATATCATTGATGATCGCCAGTAGGTTGTCTGCAGAACTTTTAACCGCTTTCAGGTAGTTCTGTTGCTCGGAGGTAACCGGTGTTGTCAGGCACAGTTCGGTCATGCCGATGATTCCGTTCATCGGTGTACGGATTTCGTGACTCATGTTGGCCAGAAAAATGCTTTTAGAGCGGCTGGCTGCTTCGGCAATGGCAATGGAGGCTCGCATGTCATTCAGATAGCGGCGGATACCGGAAATCAGTAAAATGATGGCCGCACCGGTGATGAATACTAAGATGGTGAACTGCCATTTGACAACACGAAGCTGCTCGATTTCCGCTATTTTCACGTAGGTAAAGATGGTGTATCCCTCTTTCCCCTGGGGGCTGCGCGCCAGCATATACGGGGTGCTGGAGCCGGGGAGGCAAAACTTTGGATACGGCGCAAAATGCTCGCCAAATGTTTTGATCTCAAGCAGGGGAAAACTGCGGCGTTTGTACTGCTTGTCCTGGGCCTCGGGTGACATTTTGAAGATGTCAGCATCGGCAAGTGCGTAATGTTCGAGCCCCTTGTCGCTGGAGAGGATGACCACGCCGGCAGCGTCGGTGACAAAACAATTGAACCGGTTAAACCATTGGGCCAGTTTGACCATGTCGATTTTTACCGATACAACGCCAATAACCTCTTCTTTGCTGCCGAGTATGGGAGCGGAAAAATAAAGCCCGGGAATGTTTGTCTGACGGCCAACCGCATACTGCCTTCCCCGTTGTCCAGCCACGGCACTTTTAAAATAGGCCCGATCGGCATAGTTGATCCCCACAAACGATTCCGGATTGCCGTAGTTGCTACTGGCAATGCAGTCGCCGTTGGCAGCAAGCACCCAGATAACATCCACGTCCATATCATGCATCTGGGCGTTGAGGTGCCGGTTAAGCTTCGCGGTATCAGCCCGCCCGTTGAGATAGGCTCGCTTTTCATCCGGTGTGGTGAATGTTGATAATGAATGGGATTTAATGGAGTTAATTGCTGATATTACCACCTGATTGTCGGCAACGGTTGCCGGGATCACATGGAGGAACGAGAGGGAACGCTCAAAATGGTAGGTAACCGCAGTGGCGGTCTGGTTCAGCTCAGCGGAATAACGTTTAAGATCGGATTCAAGGCGCTTATTGGTGAAATAGCCAACAGAAAGGAATGAGATAAGAAACCATCCCCCCAGGAGGCCTAGCAGAAGATACGTTTTGTTGCGGCTCACACCAACGCCGCGCCCCATTGAGGAGAGGGCAATGTCATCGGAAGTAGTGTCGGTACGAGTATGTGGCGGTTTACTTTTCATTGATGCCACTCCATTGGTCCTGAAAATACCTGAGATTTTTACTGGAACAGCACCGATGCGCTCCCGTTGGTGTGGACCTGAACTGAGATTTTTTCCTTCTGCACAATCATGTCGTTGAAGGTGAGATCCCGTATTTCACCCTTCATAATCAGGTGATCGGCCAGTTGAATCCGTTCCAGGGCTTTTCCCGCCATCAGGCGAGATTGCTCCAGTTGTTGGCCTATGTTCATATTGAGCTTTTCCTGAATGAGCTCTCTGATGGTGCCATGGAGGAACCAGTTTGCCGAACGGTGCAGGAGGTTTTGTGTCTGCATGTCGAAGTCTACATTTTCCATGGTGATGCCATTGGTCCGTGGATTAAAAACCGGCGTGGCGGTCAGGTAAAAAATCCCTTCCACGGAACCGGTTGTCTGGAGCTTGACGACCAGTTTGCTGCCGTTACCATAGAGGTCGAAATCCGTAATAGTGACATGTTTCCCCTCGGAATCGAACCGTTTGTTGAGGATCAGGGGGGCAGCAATGGCCTTCATGTCGGCATAGTAAAGATCGGCGTTAATGGCAATCTGGAAGTTTTTATCAAACGTGGTCACCTTCCTGAGTGCGGGGAGAGGGGTCAGAGGTGAGGGAGTCGGTTCGGGGCCGACGACCAGTTCGGCATAGGTGCTGATACCGATGCTTGCCTTGAGCCGATTATTGGCGGCTGTCAGCGGAAACAGCATCACTTCCTGGGGGGCGAGTCGCAGCCAGGCGTTGTACTGCTTGTCGAGCAGAATGGTCTTATGGGCCCTGTTCCAGGCGGTCTGTACCTCGGCTTTTATCGGGAACAGCTCATTAATCTTCTGGGAAATGAGGTCGGATACCATTTTTTGGACCGGTTGGGTAAGCCCCTCGACAATGGCACGGGGTTTGAATGACAGGGGGCCAAGGCCAATCTCTTCGGCAAGCAGATCCCCCAGTCCCAGATAGTATATCTCCGTATGGAGGCGCCAGTCGGAGGCGATGTCGGCCTTGATCCTGAACTTCAGCTGCAATGGGAGTGGCGGGGCTTGAAAAAAACTGTAGCCCAGTGACAGGGTAATGGGCAAAGTCACATAGAGATTGTCGTCTGAGGCCGTGATGGCGATGTTCCCACTACGGGTTACCGTAGCGGTAACTCCCTTTGTTGTGGTGGAACCTTTGTAGAGATCCGTGCGGATTGACTTGTTCAGAACACGGGAGAGCTCCTCGGTCGATGTTTCAATCGGAATGTTGAGCGTGGAGCGTTCCCGTTTCAACGAGGTACGGAAGGCTTCATCGGTGGGGCGTTCAGCGGTGAGTGTGGTGACACCGGCACAGGAACAGAGTATTCCGGCGGACAGGCAGAGTGCCATTACGGATGTAGTAAATCTCATTATTTTTCCATTTTGAAGATGCTTTAATAGTATGTGGGGAAGTTGCCCGGAATACGGTCCGCCTCCGTGGAGGTAACAGTACCTTAAAAGTGTGGTTGCGTCAACTGCTGCGCTGATTTGCCTTGCCGATTTATACGTAATGATAAAGGGCATCGGAAGTTGCCGACGCCGGGCAGGGAGAGTCTGACACATATCTCGCGTTGACAGAACAGACCTCTCTGGGCCAATATGCTCCCCGTATCGTCGATTCGATCAGGAAGCTGCCCACCATGCCGGGAGATGAACTTCCGGGGTAAGGATACATAACGATGGAACTACTATTGACCCCTTCCGGCCATCTTCTGATGATCAACCCGGACGTTGCACGGTCTGACCATGCTTCTGACAGTGATTCGGTTCATGATAGCCGGATAGCTCAGGCGTTTGGCGAATCTCAGTCAGCAGGTATCATCGCTCTCTCCGGAGGGAAATCTTCAGCAGACTGGCCCCTTTCATGGATATACTGGCGCGATTTCGGTGCCCGATACCTGCTGCAGCTCTGCCAAAGTCAGTCAACGACAGAACGATTGTCTCCGCTTCCCCCTCCAGATGTCTCCACCCGTGCGCATCTCTACCTCAGCCTGCCGCCAATGCCGGGTGCCGAATACTGCACACCGGATCTGCTGGCCGTAATGTGGTCTGCTCTGGATCTCTGGGTTTTGGATGCTATCGCGGGGGACCCGCAAGGACTTTCCGGCTTTCTCCAGCAGTATGCGCCGCAGTGGCGGCAAGTGGGGAGGGTCTGTTTCCATCTGGCAGAGAACAAGCAGGATATTGAATTCCCGTTCGCCTTCATGGCCACCTATGTCCCCCGTCTGGGCAAAAATGCCCGGGCACAGCATCTGCCGCTCAACCAGGCACTCCGTGAATATGCCGGGGTGAACAACAAAGAAGCCCTCTTGCGACTGTTGGAGCCGGTGTACGAAGCTGGCAACAGATGCACCTGGGTAAAGGAATTACTGGAAAGTGGCGACATCTATCACCCCTTGGCCTGGACACCGGACGAGGCGTACCTGCTGCTGAAGGAACTGCCGCTCCTGGAAGAGAGCGGCCTGGTAGTACGCCTCCCCGACTGGTGGAAGAAACGACCACGTCCAAAGGTACAGGTACTGATCGGCTCAAAAGTCGGGGCAACCCTTTCGGCCCAGGCTCTGCTCGATTTTCGGGTACAGTTGACCCTGAATGGCGCGGAGTTGACACAGGACGAAATCGCTGCCTTGCTGGCTTCCAGCGGAGGACTGGCTTTCGTGCGGGGGCAATGGGTGGAGGTTGACGGCGAGATGCTGCAGCAGGCCCTTGATCATTGGCAGATGGTTCGGGCTGAGGCCGGTGATGACGGGCTTTCGTTCATCGAAGGGATGCGGCTTCTGGCCGGTGCCCGGCGGGATCTTGGCGGGAGTGATCCGCTGCTTGAAGAGACCGGCTGGGCCTTTGTGGAAGCGGGTGAGCGGCTGCGAGAGATGCTGGATGGGCTGCGGGAGCCGGGCCGGCTTGCAGCGGTGCAGGCCGGAACCGGGTTGCAGGCAACACTACGCCCCTACCAGCAGACCGGTCTCAACTGGCTCTGGTTTCTCACCGAGTTGGGCCTTGGTGCCTGCCTGGCCGATGATATGGGACTGGGGAAAACCATTCAGGTCATCTCCCTATTGTTGGCGCAAAAGGGGGTTGCAGGAAGGCATGCGCCGAGCCTGCTCGTGCTGCCGGCTTCGCTGCTGGCCAACTGGAAAGGCGAGCTGGAACGTTTTGCCCCATCG
The DNA here is from genome assembly GCA_903901875.1 of uncultured Geobacteraceae bacterium. Taxonomy (GTDB): domain Bacteria; phylum Desulfobacterota; class Desulfuromonadia; order Geobacterales; family Pseudopelobacteraceae; genus JACRCG01. Next base: position 17,036 of record CAIUSO010000095.1, read on the forward strand.
TTGAGGGTAATTTCCCTTCACTCGTCAGAAATTGATCGACAGGAGTTTGAACGGATTGCCATCGATCCTGAGGCAACTCTGGCCGGCGCGGATGCGGTGCTTACCACCTACGGAATGGTACAGCGCCAGGAATGGCTTAAAAAGCTGCAATGGAATTTGATCGTGCTGGACGAGGCCCAGGCCATCAAGAACCCCGGTACCCGACAGGCCAGGGAGGTGAAAGCACTCAGGGGGAGAGCCCGGATCGCGCTTACCGGCACTCCGGTGGAAAACCGGCTTTCCGACCTCTGGTCGCTGTTCGATTTCATCTCCCCCGGTCTTCTCGGTTCCGCCTCGCGGTTCAAGCAGTTTTCACAGTCACTTGAAAAACATGAGCCACCATCATATGCTCCACTACGAACGCTGGTGCAGCCCTATATCCTGCGTCGCCTCAAAACCGACCGGAGTGTCATTTCCGATCTACCCGATAAAGTCGAAGTTGCGGCCTGGTGCGGGCTCAGCAAGGCGCAAGCGACCCTGTACGGCCAGGCGGTTACCAATCTTGCCGTGGCACTCAAGGAACAGCAGGAGGGGATCAAGCGGCGCGGTCTGATCCTTACGGCACTGATGCGACTTAAGCAGATATGCAATCACCCGGATCAGGCACTTGGCGATGGAGAGTATGCTGAAGGGCGGAGCGGAAAGTTTGCCCGCCTGCGGGAGATTACCGAAGAAATTGCCTTACGGCAGGAAAAGGTCTTGATTTTTACGCAATTTCGGGAGATGACAGGACCGTTGGCCGACTTCCTGGCCACCCTGTTCGGTCGCCCCGGTCTGGTGCTGCACGGCGGCACCCCGGTGGCAGAGCGTAAAAAGCTGGTTGATCGCTTTCAGCACGAGGATGGGCCGCCTTTTTTTGTGTTGTCACTGAAAGCTGGCGGTACCGGGCTTAACCTGACGGCCGCCAGCCATGTCATCCATTTTGACCGGTGGTGGAATCCGGCAGTGGAAAACCAGGCTACAGATCGTGCCTTTCGCATTGGTCAAAAGAAAAATGTCGTGGTGCATAAATTTGTCTGTAAAGGGACGGTTGAAGAGAAAATCGATGCATTGATTACTGCCAAGGCCGGGCTTGCGACCGAACTGCTTGAAGGTGCCGAAACACTGCTGACCGAGATGGATGATGCGGCGCTCCTCAGGTTGGTTGCGCTTGATATTGATAAGTTCTGAGTTCCTAAGGCCGGACTGTGAAAGGGAGACGGATGTCATGAGTTACTTCGGTTGGGCACCTTACGTGCCGGTGGCAGAGCGGCGGGCAAAGGCTCTGAAACAGATGGAAAAGATGAAAAAGAAAGGGTTGAAGGTGCAGCCGGTCCAGCTTTCCGGCCGTAAGATTGCGGCCTCTTTCTGGGGAAAGGGGTGGTGCGACCATATGGAGTCGTTCAGCGATTATGCCAACCGTCTTCCTCGTGGTCGAACCTATGTCAGAAACGGCTCGGTCTGCCATCTGGAAATCACCGGCGGACAGATAGAGGCGATTGTCAGCGGTTCGAGCCTGTATAAGGTCGCCATAACCATCACCCCGCTGAAGGGGGCGAAATGGGACTCAGTGAAACGTTCCTGCTCCGGCAGAATCGGTTCACTGATCGATCTGCTTCGCGGAAAGCTTGACCATGGTGTCATGGAAGTCGTCACGGACCGGAAAGAGGGGCTGTTTCCGCTTCCCGGCGAGATGAAATTTACCTGTGACTGCCCGGACTGGGCCGGCATGTGCAAACATGTGGCGGCGGTGCTCTACGGGGTGGGCGCACGGCTGGACGAAGCACCGGAGATGTTATTCGTGCTGCGGGGGGTGAACCATGAAGAACTTGTCGACGTAACTGCAGCGATTGCCGATGTGGCGAAATCGGGGTCTTCCCGCCGCAGGATTGCGACGCCCGGGATTGCCGATGTCTTCGGGATAGAGATGGCAGAAGCAGCGGATGAACCACCAGCCAAACCGTCTGTTCGGTCTGCCAGGAAACCTGAGGCGAAAAAGCCTGCCAAGCGTCTTGTAACGGCACAACAGGAGTCACGTCCCTTTCCCGAACCACTGACCGGTGATGACATCCGGGCATGGCGGCTGGCCCGTGGCGAAACTCAGGCCAGCTTTGCCGCCCGATTCAAGGTAAGCGGGGCAACCATTTCAGTATGGGAAAAGCGCGGGAAAGCGGAAGTCGGAATGTTTGCAGATACTCTTGCATTGTTACGCACGGCCTGGAAGAAAAATCCGGGGAAGTAAGTCTCAGAAAAGCAAACAACAGAGAACGGAATGACAAAATAATTAGAACCGTTGGCAAGCAAAACATTACTGTCCGTTCGTCAGCAGCAGAGTCCCTGGCATTTATCGCTGCCACCGGCTCATCGGAAATTAACGAGTGGCCGAGGGGCTATTGGTTTCTGACACCCCCAAAGGCGAGGTAGGGGTTAGGTAGTAGACGCTTGGGCAGCAGAGCACCTGCCGGAGGTTGACAGGTCGCGATTCATACTGGTGGATACTGAATTGCGCGGGCTGCACGAAGGGAATATTGCAAGGTTTCGGTTGCGGCCCGAGGAGTTTGCGACATGGCAAGACGCTGCACAACAAAAAACAAGGTGGCTGAGTAGTATGCTACCGTTTACCGACAGCATAGCACTCTTCAATGGGAAAATATGATGTCTGGTTCACACTCTCATACTGAGACAATATCAAGCAAACAATTGTGGGTAGCGACGATCCTTACTTTTTTGTTTTGCTTAGGCGAGGCAACCGTAGGCTACTTATCTAACAGCTTGGCACTTATGGCAGATGCAGGGCACAATTTTGCTGATGCTCTTGCTCTTGCACTTTCTGCTTTTGCTGCATGGATGGCCACAAAGCCCGCAGATAATAAACGTACTTTTGGATATCATAGAGCTGGTATCCTTGCAGCTTTAGCAAACGCAGGCAGCTTGGTAATAATGGCAGGTGTGATTTTTTGGGAGGCTTTGCACCGGTTATTTGCACCTGAAGCAGTAAAAAGCATGCCGATGATATGGACAGCACTAATAGCCATTATCTTGAATTCTGGCATTGCTTGGTGGTTATTCAAAGGTGCAAAAGAAGACCTGAATATTAAAAGTGCTTTTCAGCATATGGTTGGTGACGCTGCGGCCTCTTTCGGTGTCGTCATTGCTGGTATCATCATTGCGCTAACAGGTGCTTACATTGCTGATCCAATTGTTTCAATAATATTTGCGGCGTTGGTTTTGTGGAGTTCGTGGAGCATCCTTACTGAATCTGTTTCTATTTTATTGGAGGCAACACCAGTAGGCATAGACTTGGTAAAAGTCGAGGAAGCTATTAACGGCGTAACGGGAGTTCTTTACATACATGACCTACATATATGGACAATTTCTTCCGGCTTGATAGCGAGCAGTTCTCATATCGTTGTAGCAGAGCAGAGTGTGACTGATAGTCAACAAATTATTCGGAATGTGGCGCATATGCTGGAGCACAAATTCAAAATTGGCCACAGCACAATTCAAGTTGAGGTTGAAGATTGCGGAGGACATGAACATAAGGCTCATATCCAGCATAATCCGACAGGCTCCTGGATACGCGCTTGGTCGGCAGATATCGGAAATGGTAACGATACAGACTGATTCGATGTATATAAAAACAGATTGACAGTGTGCAGGTTTTTGGGTATTTTGTTTCGATAGATATCGAAACAGGAGAAACCAATGAAAGCCGAACAGAGTATCGCAATTATGAAGGCCCTTGCAGATGAATCACGCTTGGCGATAGTTCGTTCCTTATTGGAGCAATCCCAATATGTGGAGGAAATAGCTAAACGTCATGCCCTTGCTCCGTCAACCGTCTCATTCCATCTTAAAAAGTTAGAGCAGGCAGGGTTGGTTAGCAGCAAAAAGGAGCAGTATTACGTTGTCATTCAAGCCAACGTGTCACTGTTTGATACTACGCTGAAAGACATTGTTTCCGCATCACCTGCTTCTAAGGATTTGCAGAATGAGCGAATCGACGACTATCACCGCAAAGTACTTGAATCTTTCTTCCGTCACGGCACGCTTGAGAAACTTCCTGCTCAACACAAAAAAAGGCTTATCGTACTCGAACAATTTGCCGACAGGTTCGAGTCTGGTCGACGCTATTCAGAGCAAGAAGTCACCGGTATCATCAAGCCACTTTTTGACGACTACTGTACTATCCGGCGGCTGTTGGTTGACGAAGGATTTGTACAACGTGATGACACAACGTACTGGCGAAAAATGATTGATAACGAACAGGTTGTTAAATATGCCCTTCCGCTCATAACTCCAACCACGAAAAAAGTGAATGAACGTGCTGAGCTCAAGCGGCAGTATAAACAGAGCCGCCCTGATATGGGTGTTTATCAGATTAGAAACAAGATTAACGGTAAGATATTCATAGACAGCAGCAAGAACCTTGCTGGTTCAGAGAAGAGTAGAATGTTTCAGCTCAAAATGGCGAAAATAGTCTTTAGCCCAGGACTGCAGAAGGATTTGAATGAGTTTGGTGCTGATAACTTCGAGTTTTCTATACTGGAAGTTATCCCAACCCCTGCTTTAGGTGACAACGTTGAGCGGCTTCTCCTGGCTCTAAAGCTACAATGGCAGGAGAAGCTGCAACCGTTTGGTGAGGGAGGTTACAACAGCATCAAAGGATATCAGCGCGAATATGGGCAGTAGAAAATGAAACTTGCCGGACGTTTTCTCTATATGACTGAGCAGCCAAGTGACTTTCCTTGTGTGATGGTCCTCTTCATCAGTCAAACTATTCACGCAAACCTCGTGGCGGGCCTGTTGGACTACCAGAGGAGTACTGTCTCCGCCGGAGTTTTTGCTGTGGTCGTGATGGTTGTCGCCGCAGGAGTACTCCGGAGTCCTGCTTGTTCGCGGGGCGTCGTGTATACTGGCGTTGCGTTGTTCTTGTTGCAACGGTTCTCGTACAACGAAGAGCTGAAGGACAGGGTATTGGTCAGCTTTCCCGCTTGCTCGGTATTCCAAGAAAAACGATTTTACGTTGGCTTGATTATTTCACTCAGACCTTTATGGATACTCCTGAATGGTTGAGAATACGTGGCTTTTTACCGGCTACGGTTGCTAATGACTGTCTTCCCTCAATATTTATAGAGTACTGCATTATGCATATTTTTGAAGTGGCACGCTTTTTCACGTCTAAAAATGGAATACCTGGCAAGTTTTTTGGCAGAGGGAATTGCGTCAACGGAGAGTTTACAATACTGGTATGGTGCTATTGAGCAGTATCAGAAGAATATATTAGAGACTATTCTTTCCTTTTTGTGATCGGTGCGGAATAATCAGAAGCCAAACAGGAGAAGATGAGGGCAGAGTGTCGGCATAATGTTTAGGCCTCACCTGCATCTGTAGCTGTCATCTCTTCATTTACGGCGGCTTGCCCTTCTTCCAATCGGTCGGCGACTCTCTTCAGCATATTCGTTGCCCACACAAAATCAAGCACAGGTTTATAAGCTTTGTGTAGGTATCCATCTCTTACACGGAACATCTGCTGGTGACTCAGTCCCTCTGTCGTGTTGTCGAATACGTAGAGACGGTCAACCATCGGCGATGCCTCAACACACATATTGATCGCCCCATCGTGCCGCTTGATGATATCCCGTATCAGGACTTCATGCCCGGTCTTTGTCATCATTCGCCGACATATTCTGGCAGCATTTATGTCAGGGGAGGCTGTCCCGATAAAATACAGCCGAATGAAGAACCCGGCCTTCTTTGCTTCGGCAACAAAGTTAAGCTTTCGTTGGCTGGAGAAGGCTGTTTCCAGAACCATACTCCTGCCATTCCGGAGGTTCTGTTCACAATGTTCGGTCGCCTGTTTCTGTGCTTCTACAAAATTTTCTTTGTCATCCCACCCGCCTGGCATTGCTTTGGCCAGATCATCGGGGTTGATATACTCGCAGCCAAGAGTCCAAGGATTTGCGAGAAGGTTCTTTGTTATGGTTGTTTTACCGCAACCATTGGCCCCGGCAATAAGAATAAGGACTGGCTTAAGATTGGGCACTTACTTTCCCCTTCACAGCGACCTTCTTCTTCACAGCCTTCAAGTCTTCACGAATCGTCTTGGCTACTCCTGTGAGCGTAACCCTCATAATTCTGTCAGTGCCTGTGCTGGGACTGATAATAACCTTGACGTGTTTCTTTACGCCGGCCTTTTCCAGTATATCCAGCATATTGCCGGACGCTGTCCTCACTTTCACAGCGGATCTAGCCGACAAATCCTCTACAGGGATCATAAAACGTGCCGCCGCTTTTTGTGTGGCGGTCTCAGATTTTTTAGAACTGGCCTTGCTCTTAACACCAGGCTTGCATGCAACAACAACCTTTCTCATGTCCTCCTCCTCTGCATTTCCAACTCAACCGCCAGCGACCACTAAGACATTCCGCGTTCACTCCAGCACTTGAAATTAATACATTGTATCTTCCTTGACCGGATTCGGCAAGAATTGATCGCACTATGAGTCTGGGTTTGTGGTTGTTTTTACCTACTCCCCATCAGAACCAACTCACTGCCTTTTCGCCTATTCAACGCTGCGACAAAGCCTCGATTCCAGAAACTTCAGCAAGAACGGCCTCCTCAGCCGGTTTTGAACCAACATTTTGTACTACGTTAAATGTCAGTTCAAAGCTGTCTTTTATTCCATTGCTTATTGAGGAACTTCAAGTTTCCGAGATTCCTGATGTTCACGGATTTCTTCTATAATCTGTAGCGTTGCCAGCCATGCAGATTTGAAAAACTCTGTAAGCTGTACAAGCTTTTCAGGAGATGTAATCAGACGTTCCGAAGTTGGCAGCGGGGTTTCAAATGAGTACCCCGCGCACAACGTCAGATATTCTATGCGTTTCTCTGCCGGGATTATCAAGGGTGGTTGACCCGCCCGAAGCAATGGAATGTTCGCGAGTAATCTGGCCATACGCCCGTTTCCGTCAGCAAACGGATGTATATTTACGAAAGAGGTATGTAGCTCAGAGTACACTTCGACTGCGGTGTCTTCAGTGACTACACTGGGACAGAGTTGATTAAAGCGCTCCAGCCATGATTCCATCAACTGCGGAATTTGAGATTGATTCGGATAAACATGATATTTGACTTTTTCGTTGAAGGTGAACGCAGTGCTATTCAGGTCATTTTTCCATTCACCAACCGGTTTGTAAACATCGAATACCGTTTCTGTCTGCATAGCTGTGTGAAGTTTGAACAGATGATCTTTCGTAATCGGCTCTGTATCGAGCAGATGATATACCAGATCTACAGCTTTTGCGTGTCCCACAACCTCCAGATGATCTTTCAGCGGTTTACTGGAGATAGTCAAACCTTCGGAGAGAACCATAAAAGTTTCCCCGAGAGTTAGCGTATTCCCTTCAATCGCGGTTGATGAATGTGACCACTGCACCCGAAGGTTAGCGAGCAGCATTTCTTTGAGGTCACGATCCAGTCCGTCTAAAAATTTCACTCTTACTCCCGTTAAATCTTTCGTTAAACAGGTATCAGTTTAAGCATAACCGGATAATTTGTACACGTATTTTTTGTTGTTAAAACCTTCGCCATGCAGGTGTTTTGGTGGTTGATGAGTTCAGAACATTTTCCAGGTCTCGTCGGGTAGTGAAACCGTGACCAAGCAGGTGGTAAAAGTTTGAAGCAGACAAAATATATATGGTCACAGGCACAATTTACCACCAGTTCGACGTCGGCTTCTTTTAGCGAGTGCCTGTATTTACATTAGTAGCAAGCACATACTCTGAGAAACCGCCTAAATCCTTACCAGGAGGCAGCTAGATGGATGTAGACTGTTACTGATACTTACAAATTCCCGTCAGCAAACGCAGTTGGGTGCAACTCGCCATAGATGAGGTACATACCAGCATCCATGGGCCAGAAGGATACAGAAAGCTTGATGATGAAATCCTGTATGTTCACTCACGCCTCTATCCGTGGGGGGAAGGTAAACGTCGCTGCTATCTGCATCTGTTCTACAATGCCGGCAACCATGCCCGAGCGGTCGATGCTTTCAATGAGGCACTGTTTCAGTATCGGCAAGAGATTGAATCCGGCAATCCGGTACCAGCACACCTAAAAGCGTATGAAGATTTCCTGACCGTAAAAACAACACTGAAGCGGGGGATGAAGGTTTCCTTCAACACCGAAGCCATCA
>CAIUSO010000096.1 GCA_903901875.1 uncultured Geobacteraceae bacterium
AACTGCTCTCTGTCTTTCTGACTTTTAAATACGTCCTTGCGCTCGTTCCCTCATGATGTGACATGGTAATGTGCGTCGGGATATTCGATTCTTAGCGGTCTGCCCATCTTTACTCTCCTTCGCATGCCAAGTTTCAGGAGAACTCTATCGCCAAGATGCTAATTTATCAAGAGTGTAGGTTTGACCCCGTACTCTCTACACTCGCTGTAATGACAGCCAGAGTTCGTGACTTAACAAGCTTGGAACCAAGGTGTATATGATCGCGGCAAATCAGACAGGCCGCCTCATTGTCCCCCAGGTATTGATCACCCCTTGTTTTTGGATCGGCGGGGCGCTTACCGCAAAACGGACAGAGTGACAAGGTATTATCAAAAGTGTCGAGGTAATTATTAATGACACCGGATTGTGCCAGGTCGAATTTTCGGTATTTTTTCAGGTCTGCTGCTTTGCCAAGTCGTTCCCACAGCTCTGGAAACCTCCCTTTTTCAAAATCAGCAGGTGAGGCAGCTACTGAAGAGAACCCAATGGAAACTTCACCATAATAGTTTTGTATCAACCAGCTGTTCAGTTCCGCTTCAACTGCCAATAGTCCCTCTACCGTTTCCGGAATATTCGGTGCAATAAGGGTAAACTTACCGGCAGCATCAAGCAGAACGGAGGATGCAGGTAAACCGAGCCTGCGACAGAGACGGTCGGCAGCAAGCTCAGATAGAATGGAAACCGCAAATGATCGCCCTCTCAGAAGTTTTGCCGCAGCCTTGTTGGTGCTCCCGCCGGAACTGAATATAAAATTTTGAATCCCATAGAAGTCACCGGTTATCAGTAAAAACTTCTCTGGTGAGGGGGCCTTCACTGCCGTTTCATTCAGCGTATCAGTTGCGTTGTGATAACAGTACAGTGCCGTGGCCAAAGCGGCAGTTGCCCGCGAATGGTCGTATAACGAAACATCAGGAATAACCTTGCCTACGGTAGCCGCAGGTATTGAAGCGGTGAAACGTTCCCATAAACTGGTAAAATGCTCTATCCAGAGTGGAGGGCAATCGCGATGTGCCAGTTGAGAGAGATGTGACAGAAAAACGGTAAACAATGCTTTGTACTCTATTAATGCACCATCATTATCAGTCGGCTCTGCAGCACTTCGTGAAACCGGAAACACCTGTTCGGGTGACATCTCACGAATGCGATAGCGATGACCGTATGACTCCAGCGTATCGGTATCACCACTTTTTCTGCCGAACTGCATTTCTTCCGCAAGTGGAATGAGGCGTGTTTTTCGGAAGTCACGATAGGCCGTCCCGGATTCATCCCCCTCGAATACCTGACGATCAAGACCACTACTCAAACGGTCCGCCTGGGTGATTATCCATTGCAGTGGCGTTTCCGGTTTGTGGTGCATAGCGGCTAAATTAATCAGTGAATTGCCATCTTTCGCAGTAGCTTTATCATCAAGGTTCGGCAACAGATCGCTGAAACGTTCTATAAAAGCTGCGGAGTACAAGGCATGCTTGTGGCTGCTTCGCCCTTCATAATGGGGCTGATACAGGTGCTCATTGTCATCACGATACTGCGGGGTAATATCCATGCCGGCTCGTTCGGCAAATTTCCCAACATCGTGCAGCAGGCCCGCCAGGGCAATTGAATAAACTGTGTCACTCATGTGACCTCCATCAAAGTGCTATTCTGATACGTTCGCTCTCAAGCTCCACACCATATCGTATTCCGGGACGACTACCGTGGGATGAAATTTTAAGCTGCCGTGCGTCTGATATTCCAAAGGCCTTTTCCAAATCACGGTTTATCTTGTTGCGATAGGAATTGAAATTTTCTGCCGTCAAGCCCTGAATTCCTGAATCACTCATCCCCTCATGGTCACGATACGGTGCCAGATGTTTCCTGTACAGCTTTGCAATGTTGCAAACATTATCCTGTACTGAAATAATGGTAAGAGTGCATTTTTCGCAACCGGGACAGTTGTTATGGTGACATTCGGCATCCTTTTTCAAAAAAGCAAAGAACGCGAAAATAGCCATGCGAGCCGGCATCATATCCAATTCAATATTTTTCCAGCTGATCGTGCGTTTTTTTAAGTCAACAAGCAGCTCCCCCTTCTGTTCCCGAACCAGCGAAAGCATCAATGATGCCGGCGATTCCGGTTGCATAAGATGATCATCGGACAGTCTCTCCCTGATGGGGAAAAACGGCAGCGGAACCAGGGTGACTTCGGCATAGCGTGTTTCTTTGGTATAGGGTGTTTTCGTTTTTTGATCTGTCAGGACAACCGGTACTGAAACCGGTGGCGGATAGAAGAAGTCCCTGTTACTCTCAAATTCTGGGGTCACCAGGACATGAAATATTCTATCCCAGGGTCTCCCGTAACAGTGTGCTGCAACGGTAAGGCACGCTCCCATTGTCTTGCGACCACCGGCAATGGAAAAATAGACTTCCGTATCCGGGCTCCGCGTCAACTCGAACGCATGTTCCATGCAGAGAGTAAGAAAATGTTCACTTTCTTCTTCCCCCGTGATGTCATCGTATTCGGTGCCATAGGTATCTTTAATGGTGAAAATGTGCCGCGCACCGAACTCAATTGAACTGGGTGAAATAGTAAAATCATGCAAAAACCGATAATACTGGCCATCTTCCGGACTGAGAAGGGTGGCGTTTATGACGTTCTTACCATCTCGCGTTGTGAGTATTCGTATTGCATCGGGGGTGCGACCTTGTTGATGGAGTGCGTATAAGGTTTCCGTGATTACCTGTGAACTCAAACCGGATACGGCAAGCAGAATCCGCTTCATGCTGCATCTCCGGTACTGATTTCAAAATCAAACGACCCAAGGCCGAAACTGCTTTGTTTGCCAATATGCAATTTCTGGCATAATTCAAGTAACGGCAGATATGGTGTCAGCAGGCCTTTATACGTTATTGTTCCTATCAAGCCTCCCATCAGCATGGTTTTTTCCTGACGACCTGAGTAACGTTCCCAGTCATGCCAGCGTAAGGCAGACGCCACCATCTGGACATTTTGTGCGTCTGCAACCAGTTTTTTGTAGTCCAATGCCGGTTCTCCGCTACCAAAATGCTCGAAGAGTGATGAAACCCGGCGAAGCATCGCTCGTACAAGCAGGTTAAACGGCAGCTCACCGCTCAGCTCATTTTGATGTTTCAGTCGGAGTGGTGTCAGCATTTTGAGCTTTATAGTGGATTCCGATAATACAATATCATTGGTTGGTGCCACAAGTTGCAGAGGAGATATCGCATTAAGTTTTCTGGAAACCGAGTCATAGATGACTTTCCCATTACTACGCACTTCATTCAGCAAATAGCACCCTCGCTTGCCGTCCACCCTGGCACCAATGCCGAATTCACCCATTAGTTCAAAGGCATACACAAAATAAGGCAATGAGTCATTGGCGGCACCGAAAAGCAATAAGGAAAAATTGAATGGGCTCCCGGATGAATAACGGGTTTGTGTGTCAAGAGGTGGTTCGATCAGATAGGGTACTGGTGGAGTCGCCTTCTGTTGGCTCATCGCGCCATCATTACGGGAATGTTCAAATGTTTGTGCGTAAATACAACGAACACTTAAGAGACAATTATTGCACTCCTGGTTTTTGATGGCACAGACAGCACGTTTGAGGGAGGCACCAAAGGCCCCCCTGAAGGTGGAGCCTTTGTATGCCGGAAGGATTGCAGGTGAAGTAAGCGTACAATAGAATTCGTATGTTCCCAGAAGCATGGCTCACCTTTCATTTTGGGTGTTAAAGCTTTTGGTACTGTGATTCAATTCATCACGTGTGGAAAGCGATGCAATATTGCAAAACGGAATGCTGCGTGTACCTTCAGTACGATATCTGGCCTGATACAGGTTTAACCGATTAACTATTGGGTATGTAAGTTTGACTTTATATGTGATGCTTTTGAAATGTAATATAATCCTATGAAATAACCAAGTATTATAAAATATGCTCCCAAATCTTATGTACACTACTCTTAATTTGTTTACAAGCAGGAGTATATGGGGTCAAACCTACACTATTTATATCATAAGACCCTTTCTGACCTTTTCAATCTGCACCAGCAACTCTTTATCACGCTCCAGCACCTGTGCAAATCTGCGACCAGCCTGTGAGACGGCCGATT
>CAIUSO010000097.1 GCA_903901875.1 uncultured Geobacteraceae bacterium
AATATCACTATAAAATGCTTTTTTGAGATGTTCTTTTGATTTCCATACTTATTTTTGCTTACGAATTATCCGAAGTAAATAAGAAACAATATAATAAATAGCGTGGGTTTACAGTAGCTACTTCGGATAACGATTTACTTCAGATAAGGTGGCTTATCCGAAGCTTCGGATAACCCGCCTTGCGGCGTGCCTTCTGTTCGTGCTGTTGTTACTCCTCCTTCGAGTATTCCTGCTTTAAGGTAGCTGTCGATAAGTGACAGCACCTGATTGTCTCCAACTTTGCGTTTCACCAGTGACATAAGCGTGTCGTGCTGGACGCGGTCAAAGAATTTCTCCAGGTCGATGTCAACTACCTATCTGAGGCAGCTCGCCACATACTTCTGTGCAGCTTTGACCGCTTGGTGGGCACTCCGTTTGGGGCGAAACCCATATGAGCTTTCGGAGAAACCAGGATTGAACAACGGGTTTAAGACCTGCTGCACTGCCTGCTGAATGAGTCGGTCAAGAACGGTGGGTATACCCAGCATTCGTGTACCGCCTCCCGGTTTGGGAATTTCAACTTTCCGTACCGGTTGCGGGTGGTATGCTCCCGCCAGCAGTTCTTCTTTAATGCGTGACCATTCTTCCTTGAGATAATCCTTCAGTGCCGCTACCGGCATTTCATCAATACCTGGCGCACCTTTGTTGGATACTACACGGGAGTATGCCGCCATCATGTTGCCGCGGCTGACGATCTTCTCCATCAGTCCCGTTGCCGCTTCAGGCCAGTGAGTTTTTTTCCTTCCCGTGATGTTTGCCGCACCGCTCCCATATTTTCGCGGTTTCTGACCGCTACCCTCCGGGATGGCACCGAGCATCTCAACCCGGTCTTCTGCTGCTCCTGTCGTCATCGAAATTCAAGACTCCTGTCCAGTTACTTCATGTTCAGCCCTTTGTTGGGTGGTTAAATCAACTCGTATGGCCTCTGCTGACTTCTGAAAACCCATTCCGACACCTTTCGATGCCAGTAGCACAAGGCTGATTGACAGATCTCCCAGGGTAATGCGCGTGACCTTCATCCCATATGCCCGCCGCATCTACAGCCACATCATCCTGAATGGTTATCGGGCTTTGAATCGGTTTGCCTTCTCGCCCAAATGTAACTGCCTCATATGCGATTCCTGTACGTCGGGCCAGGACTTTGCCTACAGCTTCCTTCAGATTCCGCCTCGCGGTAGACACCCTTGCTGTTCGGCTATCGGTTCCCACCATCAGGGCCCGAAGAGGACTTGCACCTCCAAGTCACCAATCAGTTACCACAACTGACTGGACGGTGCTTACGCGCCACGCGCCATGCCTGGCGCACAAACAAAAAAACCCGGCGGAAGGCCGGGCGAAGTGTCTATTTTTAAAATGATTTACTGCATGTGAACCTTCGAAATTAATTAACGCGGTGAATTAATCAATCCAATCTTCGTCAATTACAAATCCCTTGGTGAGTAACATTTTAATAACCCGCTGATTCTCTTGTACATTCATTTCCTCTTCTTTGGCCATCTCTTCAGGATCGTCCGCAAAGATTATATACTCACCCACCGTGGGAAGACTCTCGCATTCACCATCTTCCCATATGCGAACATGGTGATCATTGGTCATACGATGACACACATAATAGTCAAGATAACGTTTATCATCCTCACACCCAAAACGGTACCAGATTGCCCACCCATTAGCGTTCAACCGGTACACCCTCGTCGTGTCAAACAGATCAAGATCTGCTTGGGGGAGATAAAAACCCCTCCTTTTAAAATTTCTGTCGAAACATTCTTTCATAAGATCCATAGATTTAGAAGCTCCTTATGATGTGTGACATAAACCATTAACAAACATGGTGTAGTCGGAATTAATGGCTGCTCGCTGTTCTACGTAGGTACCGCACAGAGCACAGCGGTGGTCGTAACAACTTACGATGACCCTGCGGAATCCCTGGTAGCGTACACTCGGGCGGTATGTGTCAGACTCAAGAACTTCTTTCACCAACGGCAGGTGGGATTTTTCCTCCAGCAGTCTGCTGTAGCTGTATGCTTGACTGTTAGCAGTCTGATCCATTAGTTCCATCTGTGCTGCTTCCGAGAAGCAGGAGTACAGCAGTGCCTCGCGCAGTATACCCCTGCCGTCGGTAGACTGCAAGATGCGAAAAAGATCATCGTCAAGCAATGCACCGAAGGTATATTTACGCAGATAGCTTACCGACGCCGTGTTGTTGATCATCGCCTGTGTGACCGTTGTCCCCGGTTGAGGCACCAGTTCCCAGAATGGCTCACTGTCGAGTCGGGAAAACGGGAAGGCAATGCTGCTGTTTTGTCCAAACAACATAATACGTCGCCAATAGAGGTTGAACAGATCGTTCAGTTCGATCAGGTCACTGGTTATATCAATGAAACCGGAGGTAATGACGCCCCTTTCGACCAGATCCACCACTGCAAGGAGGATAAGCGGCTTGTGTGGCGCACGTTTTTTGTCGCTTCCCCGAATATTGGATTCGGGGCGCGCCGCAGGCGGGAAAACAAAGTGATGTAATTGAGCAGTTCAAGCATGGATCCATTACGCCGCCTTGTCGTGGAATATCCAGCGGACACCTCCGCGTGGTTCGGGTTGATCGCCGTCATAACGGGGAATCAGATGTATATGTAGATGCATGACGGTCTGACCGGCGGCAGTACTGTCGTTTATGCCAATATTGGAAGCCATCGGGGCTGTGCTTCTCCTGCAATACAAACCGAACCTGTTCCAACAGGTCAAACAATGACTCCCGTTCTCCCTTGGAATCTTCAAAAAGAGCCAATAAAGTGGCGTTTAGGGATGACAAGCGTATGTCCCGGCGAAATTGGGAAGCCATCAAGGAGAGCCACTGCATTTTCATTGCACACAAGTACACGACCGGGGTCAGGCACACAGAATGGGCAATAATTACTATGGCAACCGAAGAAAATCACTTCATCAACTCCTCATCAAGATCTTCCCAATCTTCCTTGCGAGGCGGATTGGGTAATTTGCTAACTTCCTCCTGAAATCGCTCACCAAATTCGGTATATTCTTCAAAGCTGAAAAACAGTTCGTAATCCAGCTTGTACCAGATATTGGAGATAAGAACACCAGGCTTTTCGACAGCCCTGCATTTTGTCATAACCTCATCAAGAAAACCATCAACAGTCAGATCAGGAAAAAAAATTCTCCGTATTTCCGGTTCAATAACATCCATCAACAAATTTGTTACTTCGTATTTTGAGTTATCAATTCTATCTACATAACGCATCAACCAACGCTTGGAGCGAGTTCTGGCATATAATTTTATGCACTTGGCAACTATACGATCAGCCATTTCTTTAGTCATACGTTTCGACTCCTCTAATATTACGGTAAAGCACCTTCCCTGTGCCTCTTACTCATATTTCTTTCAGGTAACTGATTCTTTTTAACAACATCTGCCTAAAATTACAAAAAAAATTGAAGTCACATTTTTGTTCAACCGTACATCAACAAAACTGAAGCTGTCACAGATCTGTCACAGAACTGTCACAGACTCGACTATTTTAGTAAAGATTAATGAGTAGTAGGAAGCTAACTGAAATGTAGTTGACAAGGCGTACAGTTATAATATGCTGATTTTAGGTAAGAAAAAGGCCAGATCGTTGATCTGGCCACTTTACTTTCTTTGGAGCGGGAAACGGGATTCGAACCCGCGACTTCAACCTTGGCAAGGTTGCACTCTACCACTGAGTTATTCCCGCTTGTGAGACCACATATATAGCAAATCTGATTTACGGTGTCAATATTTTTTAGCAATAGATTCAAAAAAACTAAAAAAAATGATGCATGCTATGGCAGCATCCGCCGATACACAGAATCAAGTTGCCGGGAGCGGCACTCCCACGAATGCACTTCAATTGCCCGTGTGCGAGACTTTTGCGACAGGGATGTCAGTAAGTTATCATCACCAAGAGCTCCAAGTATGGCATCCGCAAAAGCAGGACCGTTACCATGTTCAACATAAATGCCGTCAGTTCCGAGAATTTCCCGATTAATTGGACTGTCAAATGCCACCGTTGGCAAACCGCACGCCATGTAATTGAACAGCTTTCCATTGGCCTCAGTTGATGCCAGCTTTGGTGATACGGCCAGGTCTCCGGCACTCAGATATAACGGTGCCTGATCATAGGGCACCCGCCCCGTAAAGGTAATCACACCGTCAATTCCCAGTTCCTCAGCCTTTAGCCGATACTGATGATCAGGAAAACCCATCAAAAGAAAACGGATTTCCGGTGCGCTCCGTTTGATGCGGGCAATAACTTCCAGCAGCAGATCAACCCCCTGGTAACGATTAAATAGTCCCAGATAGACAACCAGCTTGACCTGTTCGGAGATTCCCAATTCACGCCGCGCTTCACTGCGTGACCGGGGGTAAAAAACACCCGTGTCGACACCATCAATAAGACCGTCCACCCGACTTTCCGGTATGTTCCACTCGTCAATCAACTCAGCTCTCCCACTGGCAGAGCTGGTGATAATGTGGTCAGCCCGCCGGTCTATGAAACGTTCCAGACCTTTGAACAGCTTGACCAGAAGAGACGACGCCCCAAAGAAGCCATGGTTGAGGGATTCGCCGGTCAGGCTTCCTTGATAATCAAACAGCAACGGAAGGTGGTAAAAGCTTGTGGCAATTGAACCGATAAGAGCCCCTTCGTGCAGATGGGCATGGATAAGATGGGGGCGAAATGAACGGATTTCGGACAAGACCTTCCAGAGCAGAAGAATGTCCAGATATGGTTTGTGCCATGACGGCCCCGCTTCCAGTTTGTCGTACCAGGGGATGGGGGGAATCCGTACCACCCGCACCCCCGGCATATCACGGCCAAGGTGATAGGTTACGATACAGACTTCGTGTCCGCGTTCCGTCAGGGACCGTGCTTCTTCGTAGATCCTGACATGACACCCCCGATCGGAAAAATAGGGGGTTGGGGCGATCATCAGTACGCGGAGGGCGCCTTTAGTCAAGGTTTAACCCGTCTTTTACCACATAGATCGGCTTACCCTGGGATTCAAAATAGGTTCGAGCATTCAATTCACCCAATAACCCCAAGACGATAAACTGTGTCCCCATGAAAAAAAGAAATGCTGTCAGGATCAGCAGCGGATTTCGGTTCATACTGAGGTGTTCAAACAGCTTCATGTACAGGGTCATGGCACCGGTACCGCACCCGGCCATCATGGTATAGACACCCCATTTTCCGAACAACTGGATCGGTTTGGTGGAATAGGTCATGAGGAATTTAACCGTCATCAGGTCCAGAATGACCCGCAGGGTACGGGAAATTCCGTATTTGCTGACGCCATGGATGCGGGGAAAATGATTGACCGGCAGTTCGGTCACTTTGGCTCCGTACTGGGAAGCCAGAGCCGGTACAAAACGGTGCATTTCACCGTAGAGGTTTATGCCGTCAAGCACTTCACGGCGATAGGCTTTCAGGGTGCAGCCATAGTCGTGGAGATGGACCCCGGTCTGGCGGGAGATCAGGGCGTTGGCCAGCAGTGAGGGGATTTTGCGGGAAACGAAGGTGTCTTTCCGATCCCGGCGCCACCCCGAAACCACGTCGTATCCTTCATGAATTTTGGCAACCAGCCGGGGAATATCGGCGGGATCGTTCTGCAGGTCACCATCCATCGGAATGATAATATCCCCTTTTGCATAATCAAATCCTGCCGACATGGCCGCAGTCTGCCCAAAGTTTCTCCGAAAGCGGATAACTTTAAGAACCGAATCGGTGGCAGCCAGGCGGGATAATTCCCGATATGAGCCGTCGGAAGAGCCGTCATCCACCATGACTATTTCATAGGAGCAACCCATGGCATTCATGGCACTGCTGATGGCACCATAGACCGCCGCAACATTTTCCTGTTCGTTATAGACCGGAACGACAATACTTATGTCCACTCTATTCTCTTTCATGAGACTCCCCATTTCGAAACAATTGTTACACAGTGTTGATGGCACGCCGTCATCCCAACGCCTTCAACTTCCTGATCTGCAACGCTCCACAGCGACGTGGGGCCGGTTTTCCCCGCAACAGTCCCCACAGCAAGCCGATACCGTTAGACAGATGCATGAGCGGAAACAGCACCGGCAGCAGTATCGCCGACAGGCGACCGCTGCTGAGCAGGACAGCCAGTGATGCCACGAGAGCCCCCGCCAGATAGCAGAGGAGCGGAATAATCAGTAACGCAGAGATCCCCATAGCAACGGGCAACAGTGCCAGGTAGAGAACAAACAGGAGCGGAATAAAACTGGTAACCGACCAGGATGAGGTAAGCAGCGTCTGCTCCCCCCTCCCCCGCCCATAGGAAAACATCTGGCGAATAAACGCTTTCAGTGTCGAACGCTGGCTCCGGTACACAGCCATTGTGGGCTCATGAATGAGCGTGTGACCTGCCGACACGACCCGCTCCATGAACTCATTTTCCTCATTCGGGTAGAGACGTTCATTAAAACCGCCGAGGGCCAGAAAAACCGAGCGACGTACCGCAAGATTGCAGAGAATCAGCTCCTTGTCGGTTGTGGGTCGCACGGAGCCCTGTATCCGATAACGATTACGGACCCCTCCCGAACCAAAGGGAGATGCAAGAGCATAGCCGAACAGCTTTTGCAGCCAGCTGTCACGGTCCGGGGTTATTGAAGGGCCACCCACCACCGCCACGGAAGGATTCACCATGGCATCGGCACATCGGGCAAAGTTTCCCGGCTGCACCAACGAATCATCGTCGAGAAAAAACAGAATGTCACCGCCAGCCGCTTCTGCCGCCCGGTTACGCTGCTGACTCGGTGCATTCCCCTCTGCCAGGATTATTTCATACCACGGTTCCACGGCCATGAGGTTCATCACATGTTCAACGGCCGCAACAAAGCCACCCGGCTTGACCGGAATGATGAGGGAAAATGTTGGCATAGTCGCCTTGCATAAAAAAAACCGGATATGCCCGGTGCAGTAATAACGAGTCCCTAAACAGCTTCAAACAGGACAGCGCACATATCCTGATTACCGGACATGTGCGCTGTTAATTCACCGTTACCGGTATCTGCTACATCTTGGAGCTGCCATAGCTATGGAGGCCCGAGAGGAACAGGTTCACACCCAGATAGCAGAATATAGTGGCGGCAAAACCGATAACCGACAGCCATGCAGCCCGTTTGCCAACCCAGCCCTTAGTAATACGGGCGTGGAGAAATGCAGCATAGACAAACCAGACAATCAGGGACCAGGTTTCTTTAGGATCCCAGCTCCAATAGGTTCCCCACGCATAGTTGGCCCAGGCGGCACCGGTTATGATGCCCAGCGTCAAGAGCGGAAAGCCGATCATGATAGCACGATAGTTAAGGTCATCAAGGACTCTCAGCGGAGGAAACATTGACATGAGTCCGCCGGCCGGGGTCGATGAATCGGTACTTTCCACCACCGCCTTGATCAGGTACATAATCGAAATACCACAGGCGACGGCAAATGCGGCGTAACCGAGGAAGCAGGTAATAACGTGATAGAGAAGCCAGTTACTCTGCAGGGCCGGCACCAGCGGTTCAATACCGGTATTCATACCAAGCTGCGCCCACGCCATACCGAGCAGTGCAAAGGGCACGACAAATGCGCCTACGATGCGATATTTATAGCGAATGTCGATATAGGCAAATATCAGAATGATCGTCCAGGAGAAAAAAACAATCGATTCGTAGAGGTTTGACATGGGGGCATGCCCCACACCCATATCATAGGATTCTTTCCAGCGCAGGGCGATGGCCACGGTCTGTACCGCGAGTCCTGCGTAAGCAATAAAACTGCCGGTAATACCGAGTGTTTTATTTTTGCTCGCAAGAAACGCGAAGAAAACAATCATGGAAATGAGATATGTGAACGTTGTAACATTAAAAAGCATGGAACTGGTCATAAAGAGGTAACCTCCGTTAGATTTTTAATTCTTGAAATTTAGCTGACAACTCTTCGAACTGCATCAGGAATGCAGCCTGATTTTTACTGGCATTACCATACATGCGGATATGACCCGGGGAAACGACCACCCATACCCGTTTGTGAGACATAAAAAATGCTACACTTATTCCGATAACCATCAATGCACAACCAAGCCATACTACCCAGACACCCGGATCCTTGGCGACCTGCAATCCGGTATACTGTTTGGCATCGGTCCCCTCGTATCCGAAAACGAGAGCATCACCACGTGCAGCATTGACATCGGGATAATTTTTAAACACCACAAATATCTGCGGTTCAGCCCCTTTACGCGTGACCTGTACCCGAGCAGCCGGACCGGAAAAACCGGGGGCAAACTGGCGAACTTCAGGCGTTGCTTCCAGAACGGTAAAAGTCGTGCCATCCTTTAACGTTTTGGACTCCCCTTCGTGCACAACAAACTTTTCTGCAGTTCCACCATTACGAGGTGTCACGGTAATCGTATGTTCTCCCCCTTCACTGGCCTGCCCATAGCTGGACTGATAGAAGGTCATTCCCTTGTAGGTGAGCGGTTCATTTACGATAACCTTGATTTTGGAAAAGCCGGGGACCGGTTTGCCATTTTCCAGAATGGTCAGGATGCTTCTGAACTCCTTTGGAGCACCGGTACTGTAAAATTCAACATTGAATTTTTCGCAGAGCACCTCGAAACCGAGGGGAATTTTCTGCCCGTTTTTGCCATCTATACTATTGACACTGGTCCCCTCGACGATGGCAACATACCCTTTGTAGCCAACCAGCGAACCGATGATCGCCCCGATAAAAATCACCAGAATACTGAAATGGACGACATACACCCCAAGGCGACACCAGGCGGTTTTCTGGGCAAACAGATGAAACTCGTTATTCTGCTCGGTAATCACCGGAGTAGAAAATTCATTTTGCAGAAACTGCACCAGCCGTTCCTTCCCCTTTTCAATTGAACCGGAATACTTCAGCTCTTTTTTAAGCGGGTGGGAATTGCGGGCACTTTCTCCCAGCACGAGTATCGGTTCACTGATGAATTTGAAGACGTGGGGAAGCCGTTTTATAGAGCAGCAGACCAGATTCAAACTAAAAACGTACAACAGGGTAATAAACCACCAAGAGTGGTACATATCAAAAAAGCCCAGTTTTGAATAGATCTGAAACTTGGTCGGGCTGATTTGGGCAATGTACTCGGGAGGGACCGCTCCCTGGGGAAGGATCGTCCCGATGATTGAGGTCAACGCCAGTGAGAACAGCAGGAAAAGAGTGAGCTTCAGTGAGCAGAAAAAATCCCATAACTTGTTGACAAAACTTTGTTCATTAGTAGCCAAAGTGGCCTCCAGACGTTTCAGCAGGTGGAATATTAAAATAGTTGAAGACATACGTAAACCGAGGAATTATACCTTAATTTCTGAAAAAGTTGCACTATTTTTTTACAATTCCCCCCTTTTTTATCCGATTTCATCATTCACTTTCAATTTTCTCATCATCGTGTATACTTGGTGGTCAGAAGGGATACTCTGTTTAATTCTGTGTGGAGTGATATTTATGCCGGTTATTGTGGAAGCCATCGTAGTTTCAATGAGTATGCTCGTCATATTCGGTGCGGCGTTTTTAGCCCTGTTTCTTTTGGCACTTACCATGCTACCAATAGAGAAGAGTCTGTCTGAGATGGTGTGGTCGATGACGGCACCGAAGAAGCCGGCTCAGACCGCCGCCAAGGGTTCTTTCCGTGATTTTAATCGTAAAAACTGAAATCCGGTTCTCACATCACCCTAAAAGGCTACCCGATGCGGGCAGCCTTTTTCATAATTTGCCGGGAGGTACCCATCGATGTTGCCGTTGAAAGACCCTTCACTGTTCAAACAGCACTGTTTTCTTGCCGGAATCTGGAGCGATGCCGATCAGAGAGAAACGTTTCCGGTCACGAATCCAGCCACGGGTGAGATTCTCGGAACGGTTCCTAAAATGGGCAGCGGTGAGACAAAGCGGGCCATAGAGGCTGCTACCGCCGCCCTCCCCGCCTGGCGGGCACGGACCGCCAAAAATCGTGCAATAATTCTGAGACGATGGTTTGAACTGATCATGGCCCATCAGGATGATCTTGCGGTTATAATGACCGCTGAACAGGGAAAGCCGCTCTCCGAAGCAAAGGGCGAAATCGCCTACGCCGCATCGTTCATCGAGTGGTTTGCCGAAGAGGGAAAACGCATCTACGGCGACACCATCCCCACCCATGCCGCTGACAAGAGGATCGTGGTAATAAAAGAGCCCATCGGGGTTTGCGCCGCAATCACCCCCTGGAATTTTCCCGCCGCAATGATAACCCGCAAGGCCGGACCGGCGCTTGCTGCCGGATGTACCATGGTAGTAAAACCGGCCAGTGCCACCCCTTTTTCCGCACTGGCCCTTGCTGAACTTGGCCAGCGCGCCGGCATACCGGCCGGAGTGTTCAGCGTCATCACCGGGTCCGCCACAGCCATTGGCGACGAACTTGCGGCCAATCCACTCGTCAAGAAACTCACCTTTACCGGTTCCACCGAAATTGGCAAACAGCTGATGGCCCAGTGCGCCGCAACAATCAAAAAAGTGTCGCTGGAACTGGGTGGCAATGCTCCCTTTATCGTGTTCGATGACGCCGATCTTGACGCAGCCGTCGAGGGAGCCATCGCATCAAAATATCGTAATACGGGACAGACCTGTGTCTGCACCAATCGAATTCTGGTACAGGAAGGGGTCTACGACCTGTTTCTGGAAAAACTTGCTACCGCCGTTGGTCAAATGCAGGTGGGCAACGGCCTGACCGAAGAGGTGCAACAGGGACCGTTAATCAATATGGCCGCCGTAGAGAAGGTGGAAGAGCATATTGCCGACGCAGTGGCCAAAGGTGCCAGAATCGTCCATGGCGGCGGTCGCCACCCCCGGGGGGGGAGTTTTTTTGAACCGACCATCCTTGCCGAGGTCACCCCGGAAATGCTGGTGGCCAGGGAAGAGACCTTTGGCCCCCTTGCCCCGGTGTTCAGATTTTCCACCGTCGAAGAGGCCATACAGATGGCAAACGACACCGAATTCGGTCTGGCATCTTACTTCTACAGCCGCGACATCGGCCGCGTCTGGCGGGTGGCTGAAGCCCTTGAATACGGTATGGTGGGAATCAATACCGGACTTATCTCCACTGAAGTGGCACCGTTTGGCGGCGTAAAAGAGTCCGGAATTGGCCGTGAGGGTTCACGGTACGGTATTGAAGAGTTCCTTGAAATCAAGTATCTCTGCCTGGGCGGCATGTGATGGCACTGTTCCACGGGAAATACTAAGATGTCTCTCATTCCTATCGATTCTCTCGAAACCGGCATGGTACTTAAAGAAGCCGTAGCTGACCGGGGTGGCCGTGTGCTATTGCCCTCCGGTGCGATTTTAACTGATAAGCATCTGAAAATATTACGAACATGGGGTATTCCCGAAGCCGACATCGTTCGTGATCAGGATGATGATTCATTGGAGGGAGAGGGAAGCGGAACGGAGGATCCCCTCAAACTGGCAGAGGCGGAGCACTATGTGGCCGAGCTGTTCAGACACAATGATCACCAACACCCGATGATAAAGGAGCTTATGAAGGTCTGCCGAAACCGGAGGCTTGCCAATGGGTAATATACCCACACTTGAAGAGCTGGTATCCGATGTTTCTTCAGTGCCTTCGTTGCCTGTTCTTTACTCCCGGCTTGACGAGGCGATCAATCATCCGAGAAGCTCCATTGCCGATATTGCCAAGGTTCTTTCCGAAGACCAGGGTTTGGCATCTCGCGTTCTCAAATTGGCAAACAGCCCCCTGTTCGGCTGTTTTTCCCGTATTGACACGGTCACACAGGCGGTGACAATTATCGGTATCCAACAGGTACGTGATCTGGCACTGTCCATTTCCGTCATGGGGCTTTTCAAGGGAATCCCGGAGGATCTGATAACCATGGAGACCTTCTGGCGTCACAGTATCGTCGCGGCACTTTCGGCACGGATACTGGCTGCCAGTCAGCGTGAGACTAATCTGGAACGTTTCTTTGTCGCCGGTGTTCTCCATGATATCGGCCGCTTGGTCCTGTTTACCCGCCTCCCCGCACTCTGTCGGGACATCATGGAGGAGTCCCGGCAGGAAGGGCGGCCCCTTTTCGAGATTGAGCGGCAGTTTCTCGGCTATGACCATGCAGATATCGGCGGCACCCTGCTTCGTCGCTGGAAATTACCGGTGCGGGTTGCCGAACCGGTAGAGTACCATCACCGCTGCAATCATGCCGGCCAATTTCCCCGCGAAAGTGCCGTGCTCCATTGTGCCGATTTTCTGACCCATGCACTGGAACTGGGGGGTTGTGGTGAGGGTGCCATCCCCCCCCTTATTGCCGGAAGTTGGGAACGGCTTTCCTTGGCACCATACCAGATTCCACAGATTGTATCGCAAATTGACAGCCAGTTTGAACAGATATCTCAGGCAATGCAAGGGACAACGCCATGAGTAACACTCACACGGAATCGGAGTTGTCGGCTCTCAGGGAACGTATTCATTTCCTTGAAGAGACAAACCAGCACTACGTAACCCTGCTTGACATTGTCGCCGCCAGTGGTAATTCTCCCTCGGGATCCGCGAAGATGGGGGGGAGTGACCAGATAGTGCAACAGGCGTTTGCCCAGATCAAGCGGCTGATCCCGTTTGAGGCGGTGGCAATTTTCACCATGGATGATGAAGCAGATTTCAGCCTTACCTGGTGCGATCCCCCCGCAGCCGGTGCTGCCGTGAGCGATGAGGTAAACGCTGCCATCCGTTTAGGTAGTTTTGCCTGGGCCATAGGCCAAAATCACCCCATTGTCAACCCGGCCACCGATCCATCCCGGACCCTGTTGCTCCATGTGCTGGCGACCAAGACCAAACTCAGCGGGATGTGTGTCGGCCTGTTGCCCGGATCCCACGCGAACCTGCCGATGTCCACCTTAAGCGCACTCTCCATCGTCATAACCAATACCGCATTTGCTCTTGAAAACGCATCTCTCTACGAAATGTTGCAGGACCACCTGAAGAACCTTGAACAGAAGGTGCAGGAACGAACGGCTGAACTGGAACACGCAAAAGTTCTGGCCGAAGCTGCAACCATTGCAAAAAGCCAGTTTCTGGCGACCATGAGCCATGAAATACGTACCCCCATGAATGGCGTTATCGGCATGGCCGAGTTACTTTCCGGGACGCATCTTTCAGATGAGCAGCGAAGGTATCTCTCCAGCATTTCCATTTCAGCCGATAATTTACTGACAATCATAAATGAAATCCTCGACTTTTCAAAAATTGAAGCGGGGCGTATGGAACTTGATCCCCACGCTTTTTCCCTCCATGACCTTCTGGAAGGAAGTCTGCTTCCCCTCCGGCTCAAGGCAGAAGCCGGGGGTGTTCAATTAACGATTGCCATCGCCGATGAATGTCCCGCCATCCTCCGGGGAGATGCCACAAAGTTCAGGCAAATCATTGTCAATCTCATCAGTAACGCCGTCAAGTTTACCCCCCAGGGAAGTATCACCGTTAACTGTACACCGGTTGATTGCGGCGTTTCCCCTCTCCTGCTTCGGATTGCGATCAGAGACACCGGCATCGGCATGGATGCCGATGTCTGTCAGCGGATTTTCACCCCTTTTACCCAGGCGGATTCTTCAACAAGCCGTTCCTATGGCGGCACCGGCCTGGGCTTGACCATCACCCAGAAATTGACTGACTTGATGGGGGGGAGTATCAGTGTGGAAAGCACCCCCGGTTCCGGCAGTACCTTCACACTGTTGCTTCCCTTCGAAAAGGGTACCACGACGGATCTTGCGTCAGAGCTTCCCCACGACGTTCCGGTCGATTCGACTGTGCGCCCCCTGGCCATTATCATGGCCGACGATATCGCCATAAATCAGGAACTTGCTCGTATCATGCTTGAAAAACTGGGGCATTCCGTCTCCGTGGCTGCCAACGGCTTGGAAGCGGTCAAACTATTCCAGCAGGGTAGCTTCGATCTCATCTTCATGGATATGCAGATGCCTGAAATGGATGGTCTACAGGCTACCCGCCTGATTCGCTCTCTGGAACAGGGGAAAAACAGACACATACCGATAATAGCCATGACCGCCAACGCCCTGGAAAGTGCTCGGGAAAAATGCACCTCCGTCGGCATGGATGGATTTATTCCAAAACCGGTCAGTTCAGCGGTACTCCACAACACGCTGTACCGATATTACGGAGACCCGAACTACGTCGCGATGAAATCAGCACCGGAGGACTGGGGGACTTCCGAAACAGAGGAACCGGCCCAGGAACCGCAGGGTGAGATTCCGCTTTTCAAAAGGGAAGACCTCATTGAACGACTTGGGGGAAGAGTCGAATTACTGGACAAATTCATCGATATGTTTCTCAAGGGGCTTGATGAGCCGTTACAAAATTTGAAAGAGGCTGTATTGACCGGCAACCATGAAACCGTTCACCGGATGGCCCACGGGATCAAGGGATCAGCCGCAAATATTGGTGCACTCCGGGTATGTAATGCGGCCGCCGTTCTTGATACCATGGGTAAACAGGATGATCTGCTCAATGCCCAGCAGCAGTTTCAGCTTCTGGAAACCGAATGCCGCTTGTTCAGAGAGTTTGTGCAGAAAGAGGAGAAAATAGTATGAACATTGGGACTCAAGCGGTACAAATGGGACTTGACTGGGACACCCGGACCGGCGCGGTCACCGTTCCGGTGTACCAGACAGCCACATTCAGGCACCCGGGACTGGGCCAAAGCACCGGCTATGATTACAGCCGTTCGGGGAATCCGACCCGACAGGCACTGGAAGACGGTATCGCTCGACTGGATGGGGCGGCACGTGGTTTTGCCTATTCATCGGGGATGGCTGCCATCACCAACCTGTTACTACTGTTCAAATCAGGAGACCACCTGATCGTCACGGAGGATCTCTACGGAGGAACCTGCCGACTCTTCGATAAGATTTTCAACCAGTACGGTCTTACATTCAGCTATGTGGACACCAGTGATATAGGAGCCATAGCCGCAGCTGTCCAGCCGACAACCCGGGCGGTATTTGTGGAAACCCTCACCAATCCCCTCCTGAAATTTGCCGACCTTCCGGCCATTTCCATCCTGTGCAACAGCAACGGTCTTCTGCTCATTGCCGACAACACCTTCCTGACCCCCTATCTGCTCCGCCCCCTGGAATTAGGGGCTGACATCGCCGTTTACAGTGCAACCAAGTACCTTGCCGGTCATAACGACACTGTTTCCGGCTTGGTAACGGTCAAGGATCCACAACTGGCGGAAAAGGTCTATTTTCACCAGAATTCAGTCGGGGCGGTGCTCGGACCCCAGGATTCGTGGCTGACCATCCGGGGAATCAAAACCCTGGGGGTCAGAATGGACCGTCAACTGGAAAATGCTGAGCGAATTGCCCGGTGGCTTGATGTACACCCCCGAATCGCCCGTGTCTACTATCCCGGCCTGGAGGAACATCGGGACCACCAGCTGATGAAACATTATTCCCGTGGTTTTGGTGCCATGATCGCCTTTGAGGTAGACTCCCCGGAGCTGGTGGAACAACTGCTGATGAAAACCGCCCTGATCTCTTTTGCCGAGAGTCTGGGAGGGGTCGAAAGCCTGATTACCTTCCCTGAAGTACAGACCCACGCCGACATTCCCCCCGGGTTACGGGCACGGCTTGGCATAAATAACGTGCTGCTCCGCCTGTCAGTCGGCATTGAAGATGCTGACGACCTGATTGAGGACCTGCGGCAGGCCCTGGAGGTGTCGGCATGAAACTGGCAACCCAGCTGATCCATGGCGGCCCGACTATTGACCCTCAGACCGGGGCCATGGGGGTACCGATCTACCAGATTTCGACCTATCAGCAGACCTCGGTGGATCACTTCAGAAAATATGACTATGCCCGTGGGGACAATCCGACCCGGGAGGCTCTGGAAGATACCATAGCGGTGCTGGAGCGGGGAACCCGCTGCCTGGCATTTTCCTCCGGTATGGCCGCTATCTCAACGACGTTGATGATCTTTTCTCCCGGCGATCATCTGGTTGTCTGTGACGATGTCTATGGCGGTGCCTATCGGGTACTCTCCACCATTTTTACCCGGATGGGCATCACCTCGACCTTTGTGGATGCCACCGATCTGACAGCCATCGAAGCGGCCATTTGCCCGGAAACAAAGGGAATTTATCTTGAAACCCCCTCAAACCCGCTCCTCAAGGTTACCGATCTGCGGGGGGCGGCGCGGATTGCCCGCAACCACGGCATAATCACGCTGGTGGACAACACCTTCATGACCCCCTACCTGCAACGTCCCCTGGATCTTGACTGTGATATCGTCCTCCAGAGCGGCACCAAGTTCATTAATGGCCACAGTGATGTGCTCTGCGGCTTTGCCGTAGTACGGGACCCGCAACTGGGTGACCGTATCCGCTACATCCAGAACGCCTTCGGCACCGGCCTCGGCCCCCAGGATTCGTTTCTGACGCTGCGAGGGGTGAAAACCCTCAAGGTAAGAATGGAGCAGAGTCAACTCAATACCGCCCGGATTGTGGACTGGCTGAAACAGCATCCACGGGTTACCGCCATACATTATCCCGGCCTTGCCGAACATCCGGGCTATGAAATACACCGTTCACAGGCAGATGGTCCGGGAGCGGTATTTTCCTTCGAGCTGGACAGCTTTGAAACCACCAGAAAGCTGCTTGAAAACTCCCGCCTGGCCGCGTTTGCCGTTAGTCTGGGGGGGGTGGAAAGTATCATTTCCTACCCGGCAAAAATGTCCCACGCCGCAGTACCCAAAGAGGAACGGGCACGAAAAGGCATCACCGACACGCTGGTGCGCCTCTCGGTCGGTCTGGAAGATCCCGATGATCTGATTGCTGATTTTGAAAGGGCCATGGGGGCATAGGTAATGAACAAAGTTGCCGTGGCCATGAGCGGCGGAGTCGACTCCTCGGTAACCGCCGCACTTTTGCAACAGCAGGGATACGACGTGATCGGCATCACCATGGAACTATTCACCCCCCGGAGCACCGGCCCCGGTTCGGCTATCCATGATGCGGCTGCCGTGGCTGCCCACCTGGGAATTCCCCACCACATTGTCACCTTTTCAGAAGATTTCCGTCGTCTGATCATTGATGACTTCATCGATGAGTACCGGGAAGGTCATACACCCAACCCCTGCGTCCGCTGCAATCGACACATTAAATTTGGAAAACTGCTGGTCACCGCACAGGAATTGGGAGCAGAGACCCTGGCGACCGGACATTACGTCAGAAAAACGACGGATTCCGACGGCACCTGCCATCTCCGCACTGCCGCGCACATCCGCAAAGACCAGTCGTATTTTCTCTCTACCCTCACCCAGCAGCAGCTCACACATCTTCACTTTCCCCTCGGCACCATTGAGAGCAAGGACGAGGTGCGCCGCCTGGCACGTCACTTTGGCCTGCCGGTGGCAGACAAGGGAGACAGTCAGGAGGTTTGTTTCATTCCCAATGACGATTACGTCGCTTTTCTTGAACGTGAGGGGATTCTGGCTGCCTGCGGGGAAATACGCCACTTGAACGGCCAGCTGCTTGGGCACCACCAGGGCACCCACCGCTACACCATCGGCCAGCGGAAGGGCCTCGGCATCGCCTGGTATGAGCCGCTTTATGTCACCGGAATTGATGCCAAAAAGAATTGTGTCTTCGTCGGGGAGCAGCACCACCTTACCATGGCCGGTCTCCGTGCCGAAGGACTGAATTGGATCATTCCGCCGCAATCGGACAGCTTTTCAGCAACCTGTAAAATACGTTTCCGGCACCAACCGGTCAGTTGTCAGGTGACACTCTCCGGGAATAATTGCTGTGAAGTCCGCTTTACCCCTCCCCAGAGAGCGGTCACACCGGGGCAGACCCTGGTTTTTTACGGGGATGATGAGGTTCTGGGAGGAGGGCGGATTGTCTCCCCCCTTATGTGAACTTGCTTACAACCACACATTACAACAAAAAAGGAGATTTACCATGAAGATTGAAATTTATGACCCCGCACTGTGCTGTTCAACGGGAGTTTGTGGTCCAAGTGTCGACCCGGAGCTGGTGAGAATTCAGGACGCAATTCGTCAGGTCCAAAAACATGCACCAGAAGTTCAGGTACAACGTTATGGCCTCACGTCAGACCCACAGGCATTTGTCTCTAACGCCGCCGTAGCCGAGCTGCTGAAGAGCGAAGGCCCGCAATGCCTGCCACTGGTCTTTGTGAACGAAATGCTGGTGTGTAAAGGAAGTTACCCAAGCAATGAGCAGATTCAGGGAGCACTTATCATGGCAGGAATTGATCTGGTTCTGGGCGCAAAGAGTGAGCCTTCATGCGGCTGTAAATCAGGTTGTTGCTGATCCACACTTTTTTATGTAGAATGGACCGTATCCCTTACCGCAGGGTCGTCTGACATTCCCTGTGT
The DNA here is from genome assembly GCA_903901875.1 of uncultured Geobacteraceae bacterium. Lineage (GTDB taxonomy): Bacteria > Desulfobacterota > Desulfuromonadia > Geobacterales > Pseudopelobacteraceae > JACRCG01. The sequence continues at coordinate 18,511 of CAIUSO010000097.1, forward strand.
GCCACTTTCGTCGGAGGTAAGCTATGGGTATTGGACCGATCGTACTGTGTGTTGTTATGCTCTGGAGTTCCACCGTCCTTGCCGGAAACGGCATTACCTGTTACCGTGACGGTGCTCTGATCCGTCAGGAAGCCACTGGGGTCAGAGGGATTATCGACCACCCCGGGGTTGTCGGTTTGATTGAGTCGACCCTTAGGATCGAACCGGCCCCCGGCACCAGGATTACCGGAGTTGAAATATATCGTTCCCCGGCAGTAACCGGTACTGACAAAGAACGCGATTCCTTGCTGGAACAGCGGCGAAAATGTGAAGACCGTTTATTGGCTTTGGAAACGCGGGAAGCTATTTTCACCTCTGCAGCAAAAGCCCAAAGCGGCAAAGCCCCCCGCCGCACCAAGACCAATCCCGATCCAATGCAGACCATACGCCAGGGAACCGACTTTGCCATCGCCCAATTGGAATCGGTCTACACGTCACGACGCCGGACGCTCCATGAAATAGAAAAAATTGATGGCCGCATCGCTGCCCTGACAAAAGGCAACCACGCGGGAGGGAGTTCCCTCCGGGTAACGGTATCCCCTCCCAAGGGCAAGGTGACGATCCAGTATGCCACCACGGAGTTCGGTTGGCACCCTTCATATGCCATGCTCCTCAATGGCACTGACTCCGTGACACTGGAGATGTCCCCCGAGGCCCCCCCCTTCGGCAGAGGATACCAGCGGCAGTTTTATCCCGGCTCACTCCACGATCCCCCCCCCTTTCGCACTGCCACTTTTCCGACAGATGGCTCTGCTCCCCCCGTCAGTTACCAGCTGACACTGGCAAACAGACGGGAAGAGAAGGGAATTTTCAATGTCTTTTCCGGGGTGGTGACAAACAGAAGCGGAATGTATCTGCCACCCGGAAACTGTATTATTCTCAGGAATGGCAGTTATGTGGGAAAATTTCCGTTTAAAGGGCTTTCTTCAGGGAGAAGTTCTGTTATCAAGGTGGGGAGTCAGTGATATTTTGTTTTTTACAAATGGCACCGTTTCGCCCTCATCCGCCCTGACGGGCACCTTCTCCCAGAGGGAGAAGGAAAAACCACAACCCTTCTCCCCCCGGGGGAAGGTGGCCAAAGGCCGGATGAGGGGAAAAAGCAACGTACTATACCCCATGCAATTTTTTCAACGGACAAAACTGGTGGGGAGTAGCCAATAAAAAATCACTTCTGTGCCAACGTTCTACAAAACGGCACGACATCTGCGGCAACAAGGGGGGGGCTGTAGTAGTACCCCTGAAAGACTGTGCAGTGTCGATCCACCAGGTAGCGCAGTTGCTCCTCAGTTTCCACCCCCTCTGCCACCAGTTCCATATCGAGCCCCCGTGCCATGGCAATAATTGTTGCCACCACTGCCGCATCATTTCTGGTTGTCAACATTCGACGGACAAATGACATATCGATTTTCAGTTCGTTAATCGGCATCCTCCCCAGATATTCCAAGGACGAATAGCCGGTGCCAAAATCGTCAAGAGAGAGCGATACACCGAGATTGGAAAGGGTACGCATCTTGTCCATCGTACGTGACGTATCAACCATGATCATGCTCTCAGTCAATTCAAGACAGAGACAACGGGGATCAAAACCGGAGTTATCTATTACCCGCCGGACAGTGACATCAAGATCGCTGCGCATAAATTGCAATGCAGAAATATTGATGGACATACGCAGTTTCACCCCCTGACGATGCCACTCAGCAGCCTGACTGCACGCCTGACTGAGTACCCATTCACCAACCTGCACGATCATGCCGCTCTCTTCAAGAATCGGAATAAACAGACCGGGGGGAACCGGTTTTTCATCGGTTGGTGTCCAACGGAGCAACGCCTCAACACCAACCACCTCTCCCCGCCCCTGATGTACCTGGGGTTGATACTGCAGGGAAAACTCATTTCGCTCAAACGCCTTGTAAAGTTTAGCCTCCAGGGCAAATCGGTGTTGAAGCTTACTGTTCAATTCGCTGGTATAAAAACAGATGGTATTCTTCCCTTCTTTTTTAGCCTGATACATGGCGGCTTCACCATTTTTCAGCAGGTTCTCCAAACAGTTACCATCATCGGGAAACACCGCTACCCCGATACTGGCGGTTGCTATTATCTCGGTGCCCCCGATGGAAAAAACATCATTCATGGCGGCACGAATCTTTTCAGCATGACGCTCTGCCAAACCGGCATCTGCCGATGGTGGCATTACCACGGTAAATTCGTCGCCGACAAAACGGGAAACCACGCACTCATCACCGCACACCGTTTGCAATCGTCCCCCGATCTTCTTGATCAGCAGGTCGCCAAAATCATGGCCAAAGGTATCATTGACGTGTTTGAGATTATCAATATCAAGAACCAGCAGCATCAAAAACGACTGTTCACTGTCAACCGAAGCGATTTGAAGTTCGAGGTATTTCTGAAAATAGTACCGGTTTGGCAGTCCGGTAAGGGGATCGAAATTAGCCTGATGAAAGAGTTTTTCCTCATTCAGTTTTCGTCCGGTAATATCTTCCTTTATGGACACAAAACTGGTTATGGTTCCGTTTTCATCCTTGACCGGTGCGATACTGGTAAGTTCCCAGTAGAAACGCCCCTCTTTGGTCTTGTTGCAAAACTCCCCTTCCCACGGCTTCCCTGAAGTGATGGTATTCCACAAGTTGGCATAATAACTGTCTGGCTGCCGACCGGACTTGAGAATACGGGGATTCTGACCGATAACGTCATCCCACCCATAGCCGGTAACTTCAAGAAATTTGGGGTTCACATATTCAATAATTCCGGTCGCATCGGTGATAACGATGCTGTTGGCACTCTGTTCAACTGCGGTATTCAATTTACGCAGTTCAACAGTCCTCTCCTTAACCAATTGCTCCAGATTTTCGTTATAGGTACGATTTTCCCGCACCAGACGGGCACGTTCAATACAGCGGGCAACCATCAGCTCAAGTTCGATCAGATCGACCACCGGTTTCCCCAGATAGTCCCACGCTCCGGCACGGATAGCCTCTATGGCATCTGACAGAATACCGGTTCCCGACAGCACGATAATCGGCAGGTTGTCATCCCGTCGGGCAATGGTTTCAACGACCTCAAGACCGTCAATATGGGGCATCCGCAGGTCGGTAATAACGATATCAGGATGCCACCGGGATATCATTTCAAGCCCTTCCCCACCATCAGACGCTTGAAGCACCTTGAATCCGCAATCTTCAAAGTAGGCAGCGACACTTGTTCGCACCGATTCCTCATCATCTATGGTCAACAGGACCAAATTGGCATTACCCGACGGCATGATGCCCCCCGTCCGTCGCAAGATATCTGATTCTGGCAACCAGTTTTGACAGATCATGGATAGGTTTTAGCAGCACATCATCAGCTGTCATACCGATCAAACGCAATTCATCGGAGAGGGAGTAGAGCATTCCGGTATGGAGTAAATAGCGGGTACCGGAATAGAGTTGATGGGCTCTGATGATAAACTGGTCTCCGTTTATACCGGGAAGACGCATATCGGTAATACAGACATGGGGATGAACGGAAGTCACCGATTCCAGCCCTTTTTCACTGGATTCGGCAGTAAAGACGGTGAAGCCTTCGTCTTCCAGATAGGCAGCCACACACTCCCGTATCATTTCGTCATCATCGACAACCAGCACCGTGATACTGCTGTTGGTAATCATAGGGTTCCCCTGACCGGAAGTTTAATGGTGAAACAGCTCCCTTCGCCCGGACGGGAACTCACTTCAATGTAACCCCGGTGCATACCGGTGATCACGTTATAGGCGACAGACAATCCCAACCCGGCACCGTTCCCGACTTCCCGCGTCGTGTAGAACGGTTCGAATACCCGTAAACAGGTGGTTTCATCCATACCGGGACCGGAATCCTCAATCTCGATCACCACCATACCTTCATCGGCCCTGGTTCTCAGCGTGAGGCGCGGTTCCCTCGTCATTTCAGGAGCAGCCATGGCCTGGGCGGCGTTTTTCATGAGATTCAACAGAACCCGCTCAATCTCTGGAGAGGCTATATCGGCATAGAGCGGTTCAGCAGCAAACTCCCTGACAATCTCAAGAGTACGAAAACCGTATTGCTTCTTCATCTCGTAGTCCGTAGCCGCCAAAACGACCACCTTATCAAGAAGCTTCGACAGATCGACCGTGGCAATACCCGTCTCTCCCCGACTACTGAAAGAAAGCATCTGGGAGATAATTTCCGACGCGCGAACTCCCGCCCCCCTGATGTGCCCGATAAAACTGAAGATGGAGCGTTTTTCCAGGTAGTCCCGCACCAGGGAAAGATCAACCCCGACCTCTTCAGCTGCCTGAACGTTTGCCGGAATATCCATGGACACCCGGCGCTCAATGTTCTGGGCGTGCTGCATAATGGCACCCAGCGGATTGTTTATTTCATGGGCCATTCCTGCTGCAAGTCCGCTCACCATGACCATTTTCTCGGTCAGGGCCATAATCGATTGAATACGGTGCCGTTCCGTAACGTCGTGGGCAATTCCAACCACTGCCATCACACCGTTTCCATCAATATGGGGAGTCTCCCGGGAAATATGCCAGCGCCAGGTTCCGTCAAGCTGTCGGAAACGAAAGGTATACTCACCGGTCTGGCCGACCTGAACCGCACCATCAAGAAGTTTCCGGCAAGCGGGCTGATCCTCCGGATGGACAAACTCACCGATGGTGTGCCCGATGACCTGTGACGGCAGTTGACCGAGATTTTTTGTCCACGCAGGGGATACATAGGTAAAGCAGCCCGCCTTGTCACGGGAATAAATGATATCGCTGGAGCTTTCAACCAGCATCCGATAGCTTGATTCACTTTTAAAAAACAGTTCAGCTGCGTGTGACTGCATACTTCCCCCCGGCTACAATCCCATGGCAGAAGCCACGACCCGGCTTAAATCGCTGCGATTGAACGGTTTCTGAATAAAACCGGCCCCTCCCATCTGCATCAGCTCCTTTTCAGCCCCCTCCAACAGGAAGCCGGAGCAGAAAAGCACCTTCAGCTCGGGATCCCGTTTGCGCAACTGGGTAAACGTCTCTTTCCCCCCCATTTTCGGCATGATGACATCCATGAGCACCAAGGAGATTTCGTCCCGATGCCGGTCGTACGCCTGCAAAGCCCGGATACCATCTTTGGCCAGAAACACCGTATAGCCAAGACCTTCCAGCATTTCCTGGCCTATTACTCTCAACAGCTCTTCATCATCCACCAACAGCACCCCCCCCTTGCCGGTCACGGCCCGACGGGTTTCAACAGCCGGCTTGGTCCGTTCCTCAAAGAGTGGAAGGAAAATTTTAAACACCGTACCAACTCCCGGTTGACTCTGAACGGTGATCTCTCCACCATGGTTCTGGACAGTTCCATACACGGCTGTCAATCCGAGTCCGGTCACCATACCCGCCTCTTTGGTGGTAAAAAAAGGTTCAAATATCCGGTCAAGAACCGCCTGTGACATACCTACCCCGGTATCAGACACCATGATTTCCAGGTAACTGCCGGTTGGCAGAATAATTCCCAGGGATCGGCACGAAAAATCATCCAGCAACCTGACTGTTGTGGCAAAGGTAAGTATCCCTCCCTGTGGCATGGCATCGCGAGCATTAACCGCAAGATTGAGCAGAGCATTCTGCAGCTGGGTCTGATCCCCCTTCACCACCGGGTTACCGGCCTCCAACCTGACAACCAGCTCTATCTGCTTGCCAATGGTTCTCTCCAAAAGACTCATGGCAGCCGCTATACAGACATTAATATGAATCGGCAGAGAATCCACTCCTTCCTTACGGGAGAAGGCCAGCAACTCACGGGTCAAGCCGGCGGAGCGGGCCGTTGCGTCAATAATAATGTCTACTAACTTTTTATTCTTCTCATCATTCACCATCCGCAGTTTCAGCAATTCGGAAGAAGCCATGATTCCAGCCAACATATTATTAAAGTCGTGGACGATTCCACCGGTCAACTGACCAATCACGTCCATTTTCTGGGATTGGGCCAGCTGATATTGGAGCCGTTTCAGCTCGGTTATTTCAATGACGGCATTCAGCGCACAGGGCTTCCCGGCAACTTCAAGATGAACACCGGATATGAGGACCGGAAACAGCTCCCCATTCTTGCGCCGCATATTTGTTTCATAATTTTTAACAAAACCGCCGTCTAAAATGAGCTGTTTCAAATAGCGGCTTCGTTCTTCCGGGGACACCCAGATCCCCAGTTCTGCGGTGGTTTTTCCGATAATCTCTTCACGAGAATAGCCATACATATCTATAAACTTCTGGTTTACCTCCGTGACACTGTGTTCCGGGAATGCCGTCAGGGCAACTGTGATGGGTGAGTGATCAAAGACCGCCTTGAATTTCTGGGAACTTTCCGCTACGGCATCCAGCTGAAGCTTCAGCATTTCCTCGGCATCCAGAAGTCGATTGTGTGTTGACCGATAGGCTTCAACCTGTTGCCGAAGATTCTCTTCACTTGCTTTCAATTTGTTCCGACTCTGGTTGGTTTCGTTGATCTGGTCTTTCAGTTGCTCCCTGGTTAACGCTAACTCCTGTTGCAGCGAATGAAACAGCTCCCTCCGGCTCTGCACCAGCTCCGTCATTTTTTTCCGGTTGAGTGCAAGAATACGCAGGAAGAACAAAACGGAAACTATCAGAAGTGAGAGGAATACAAGAGCCAGTAACGAAGGGGTATCGAAGGATAAAGGGGGAGTGGCAGCAGCGTACAACGGTGCATCAAAATAACCGGACAACAGACAGACAACCGTACCACCCGTAATAACCTGTAAAAACCGGCCATCACGCCGTCCCATCTGTTCCATACTCCTGCTCCTTCACCTGACTACCTTCCCTCACCATAAGGTGCCATGATACCAAGTATTGACTAAATAATAAACCCCTTATAATAAAAAAGGCCCTCCGAAATACCACCGGAGGGCCAGCAGACGTAAAGACCTTTACAGGAGGTTATTTCAGAAGAACCTCAACAACCGCAGTTTTCCGTTTTTCACTGATAAACTGCTGAACGGCTTCATTTACTTTCTGGATTTTAAGCTGATTTTCTATCTTACCCTTCACATCCTTGAGCTCAGTTGTTTCAGTCCCCTTCTTTTCAGTCAGCTTGATAATATGATAACCAAACTGGGTTTCCACCACATCACTCATCTCACCCGGTTTAAGGGCAAAGGCGGCTTTTTCAAAAGCGGGAACCATCTGACCTTTTCCAAAGGAACCAAGATCCCCCCCCTGCTTGCTGCTGGGGCAGGTGGAGTTATCTTTTGCCAACTGAGCAAAATCGGCACCGGTGGCAAGCTCTTTTTTCAGTTTTTCTGCCTTCTCCCGTGCTTTCACCTTATTTTCAGCCGTTGCATTACTGTCAAGACCGATCAGAATATGGCTTGCCCTGACCGTTTCCCCCTGGGTGAACTTGTCGCGATTAGCATCGTAAAATGCCTTTACGTCGGCATCTGAAACAGTCACCTTCGGCACAAACGTTGTCTCGATAAAACGGGAAATCAACAGGTCACGGCGGGTATATTCCCGTAGATCGGTTTCAGTCATTTCAATCTGCTTCAAGGTACTGGCAAAATCTTCCGGGTTTTTGAAACGGGACTTCCCTTGGGCCAATTTGGCATCGATCTGCCCTTCCATATCCTTGATCTCCTGCTTTGCGGAAGCCTGATACAAAAGCTCGGCAGAAACGAGCTGCTCTACGGCCTGACGGTCAACTGCAGCCTGCTGTTCAGGCGGAACAGCCTGCCCACGTAGCAACACCTTCTTTGCGCGACGCAGTTCAATGGAACTGATGGAAACACCGTTCACCCGGGCAACAAGAGCGGAAGACACAAGGGCAGAAGCGGGAGACACCGTTTCATTGGACTTTAATACCTTTTGCTCATCAGCAGAGGCAAGAGTACCGCTAAAACAGAGGGCAGCGATCAGAACAGAGGTTAACAACCGGGGAAACAGAGTAGAATTTTGCATGAGACGGAACACTCCTTACGATATAAAGTTCACACAGAGTACCACAGATCAAGGGGCCTTGAAAAGCCAAACATACTTTTGACATTTCAACAGCTTTCAGTTACATTCGCCCAACGTACCCAGATTACTGTTCTGTTCTATTGTCTCTTGAGGCAATTACCCCGGAGGAATGTACACAATGACAAGAGTTCTCGTAGTTGATGACAGTCTCTCGGTTGCACGCCAACTGGAGAAAATAATCAGCGAATCAGGTGATTTCACCTGTGTCGGCCATGCAAAAAACGGTGCCGAGGCGATCAGAATGAATCACACGGAGAATCCGGATATTATCTGCATGGATATGAATATGCCCGGCATGGATGGCTTGACGGCACTCCGCACCCTCTCCGTCATGGATAAGGATGTAAAGGTGGTCATGGTCACCTCCCTCGGGGGTGTTGGTGATAAATTTACCGAAGCACTCAAACTCGGTGCCAAGAATGTCATTTCAAAACCGTTCGGAGCCGATGACGTGCTGCGTATACTCCGGGAACTCTGATTTCGGGAGTTTTCTCACAAAATAGAGAGAGGCAAGCTATGGCGGTTAAATTTTTTGGACAATACCTGGTAGAACAGGGCACCATCACAATGGACGGACTCCGAAACGCTGTTGAGCTTCAGGAGAAACGGAACCTGAAACTTGGTGAACTTGCCATGGAAATGGGTCTGATTTCGGTAGCGGATATTCAACTGGCCCACAACGAGCAGATGACCCGTGACGTCAAGTTGGGGGATCTGCTGGTCGACAGGGGGCTTCTCAGCCCAGCCCAGCTGAATGACCTTCTGGTACGCCAGAAAAACAACCACCTCTATATTGGTGAAGCACTTATTCAAACCGGTGCGTTGACGGAGACTTCTCTCCGCGAACACCTTGAGAGTTTCTCCGCAACCCAGGCCATATATGCTCCAACCGGCACCCGGTTGCCCATCACCACCGGAAATGACCCACTCTGGGAGATGTGTCTGGATCTTACCTGCTCCATGGTTACCCGGGTTCTTGACCTGAAGCACCGGCCTGGTACCTGCATGCCAATCACAACCATTCACCCCAACCATATGCTGGCGGCCATGGAGCTACAGGGTGACGTCACCGCCCGTTTTATTATATCGGTTTCGGAAAAGTTGCAAAAGACCATTGCCCGGGCCATGCTTTCAGAGTGGTCGGTAGAACATGAACCTGCTGAAATTCTGGAAGATACGGTACGGGAATTTGCAAACGTTATCTGCGGAAACATTGCGGCAAAGGCATCCCAAGCGGGGGTAGTCATGGATATTTTACCACCCTACACCGTCCAGGTACCGCCCGCCGGGCTCCCTACCCCTGACGGATACGGCTCATTCATTTTTCCAATACATCTGGAGGATGGTGATACGCTGGAACTGATTCTGCTGATACAGGAATAGGCGTTTCTCACCACTGATTAACTTCCCGTCCACTACCGCCACACTTCATCCGTATACTCACCGTCACCACTCCGTAGCAGAAGCGGCGGCTCCACCACCGGTGCCGTGCGCCTCCCTTTGGCCAGTTCAGCCATAAATAGGGTAGCAGGTGCATCAATCGTGTTATGAATCATCCGTATGCGCAACACCGCAAGCTTCATCTCAACCGCACAGGCCATAAACTCACTGAGGCGGGACGGCAACTGGATAAAACAGATTTTGCCCGACGGTTTTACCAGATACTTGGCGGCAGACATAAAGTCGGCCAGACGGGCGGTTGTTTCATGGCGCGCCGCGTCACGTCCGGTGCGGGGGCTGACCTTACCACTTCCGGCTGTTCTGAAGGGGGGATTGGAAACCACCAGATCAAAGGTAGAATCGGCAAAGTGGGATCTGAGGTCCATCACATCTTTGGCAGAGACGGTAACACGGTCGCCAAGTCCGTTATGGGAAATATTTCGTTCAATCAGAGCGGCCATCGTGCCGTTATTTTCAACGGCAACAACCGAAGCATCACGGTTTATCCGGGCCAGCACCAGTGAAATGATACCACAACCGCCCCCCAGATCAACAATACTCCCCCCACCCGGGATCGTACCACAGAAGCGGGCCAGCAACAGGGGATCAAGGGAATAGCGATAGCCGTGACGGGGCTGCCACAACTGCAGGTCGAACCGTTTCAGGTCATCAAGGGTATATTCTTCACCCTTCACCGGTCACCTTTTTCCCCTTGAACCATTCCCGAAACAGTAACCAGCCGAACAGGGCAAAGGATGCCAACGTCAGGTAGGTACCTGCTTTAAACGGAAGTGGATCAAAGACAAACTCGACCCGATGGGTACCGGGAGTGAGGTAGACGCCTCGCAGAATGTGATCAACCGGAACTATCTCCCCCCGTTTTCCATCGATGGAAACAGTCCACCAGCGATAATACTTTTCCCCTATGACCAGCAGGCAGTTTTTGAGGACCTGAGTATCTACCACAATCCGCTCCGATTCATACCGGGCAACGGTAGCACTTCCCGTCGGAGCATTCAGAAAAGAAGGATATGGTTCCATCTGCAACGGCGGATTCGTCTCCACAATGGCCACCCGGTCAGGCCTGAAGTCCGTTGAACTTGCCATAATGCTAACACGCTGCTGGGGGTCGGTCACGACCACCGTCGAAGGAACCAGCCACGCCTTGGGGAGAACGGTTTTATTTTCAAGTACGACTGAACCGTTGACAGAACTGAATACCGGTTGATATTTCATTTCCAGAGCCGTCCTCTGAGAGGCAAATTCCTCCGCAGGCAACAGCAGATATTTGAGATTCATGATATCGGGCATGGGCCCCATAAGGGAAAAAGCATCGAGAAACTGCTTATAGCGGCGCTCGCTGATAGTGACATAGGCCGACACATTGGCAAAACCGTTATCGGCGTAAAAGTGGGCGTTTTCACCATTCATCGGTTGCATCCGGTATGTACCGAGACGTGGTTTGAGAAAAGTAACAATGTCGTTTTTGACGGCATCACCCTTGGCAGCCGGGGGGGGAGCAACCACCAGAAACCGGGTATTGACCCGCCAGAGATCGCCCAGTGCCAGCACCAGCAACAGAGGAAGAAATAATCTGGTCGGGAGTTTTTTCCGGTACCAGGCAACCACCATGGCCAGATACACCACCGCCATGCCACAGGAGATGACACTGTCCCGGAACATATGCCCCATTCGCTCACTGATTAATGCCTGCCCCTCCTGATAGCGGGTGGATGCCGTAATGAACTCCGACAGGGCCGTGGCAATCGATTGCTTGCCAACGGCAACTCCGAGACAGATCGTCCCGGCCAGGAGGGTCACTCCGACACACCACCAGAGCCACCAGCCAAGCCGCTTGCGTTCGATATCCCGGTCAGCCAGAACATCAATACCCCGACCGGCCAAAACGGCTGCCCCGAAGGCAAAGAGGAAGAGGATCATCTTCGGCACCCGGAAGCTGGAGAATGCCGGGAGATGATCAAACATAAACCGGTAAACAAAGGTATATTTCCCCAATGCCATTATGAGGGTAGCCCCCATGAGAAAGGCCAGGTACCGGGTAACCCGGTCACGCCGGTAGAAAAACGGCAAGGGAAGCAATAGCCAGGGAAGCAACCCCAGATAGTCGCTGGTCTGGGTAAAGCGCATTCTTCCCCAATAGTACACCTGACCGGCCGCAGGCACATCCCCCCCTTCCTGGCGGGAATAGCCGAAGAGCCCCGGAACAATGTAGGAGAGAATTTCTTCGGGTGGCATCGACCAGCTCATTCCCTCGTCATAGCCGATCCCCTTTTGAGCCGGTGCCGCCGCCCCCGACGGGGTGGTGGTTCCCCCCACGGCCTCACCTCTCTCCGACTGTTGTGACCAGCTGTAGAGCGGAGCAAATGACATGGCGGTTGTGGTAAAAAACAGCAGCAACAGGGCAATCGCCAGAAGGAAATCTTTCCGGAAGCGGGGTCCGTAGGCCCCTTTTTTCGCCCGGAAACGTTCCCCCACGAACCAGAGCCAGTAGGTACCGACTGCCATGCAGGAGTAAAAAGAAATCTGCCAATGCATATGGAAAAACTGCAGAGCAAGCATCAGGGAAACCATTGCATAATGAAAGAAACGACCGCTTCTCACCCCCCGTTCCATGAAGAGAAATACCCAGGGAAACCAGCAGATGGCTTCCAGTTTCTGGATATGTCCCGCATTGATCAGCGACGAATTTTCCGTGCAGATGACGTAAAGCAGACCAGCTATACAGGAACCAAGGCGACTGGTGCCGATCTGACGACAGTAGAGAAAGGTACCGATGGCACCCCAGCACATGGCACAGACCGCCAACCAGGCAATGCTTGAGGGAAAAGGGAAAAAGTGTTGAATAAAATAACGGTGAAACAGCAGGTTAATGGCGTTCCATCCCCCCTCCAGCGTTCGCCCTCCGTCACTCAAGGTTTCCCATCCGGCATGAAAAATTGACGGAATCCCCTGAAAGAACTGCAGTAGACTCTGCTCCTTGACCGCCTTTGCCCCCCAGAAAAACTGGGTCACCACGTCGGAGGCGCGGATAATCTGGTCGGTAAAGATGATTCTACCAAAGAATGCGATAATGATGACCACCATCATAATCAGGTAAAAGGAGTCACGCTCCCGCAGGCTGTTCCTATTGTCTGACATCTTCACTCCCTACCCTTCACAGATAACTCTCCACGGTCCGCCTGATCCCCTCGCCCATCTCCGTCACCGGTTGCCACCCCAATTCCTCTTTCGCACGGGTAATGTCGGAGAGGTAATCACCGGTCTCGATGGCCCGGTACTCCTCGGGCCAGGGCACCTGCACGATACTGCCACGGCCGGCGGCTTGCAGGGCCAGCTCAGCCAACTCCATCAGACTGGTCCCCTTCCCGTCACCGATGTTATAGATATTTCCCCGTGCGGCCTCAACCGAAGCGGAGCACAACAGGCCATGGACCAGATCATCAATATAGAGGTAATCGCGCCGCTGACTGCCATCGCCAAACAGGGAAATGGGGGTGCCACACACCGCCGACTGAATGAAAGCGTTGGCTATACCGTAGCTTCTCCCCTCTCCCGCCTGGAAAGGACCATAGGGATTGGAGATACGGAGCACCGTTGCCTTGAGGCCATGGAGTCGGCCATAGATAAGGTGGTAGTTCTCCACCGCCAGCTTATGGGCGGCATAGATTGATTCGGGTGCCAGGGGATGCAGTTCATCCACCGGCAGATAGCGGGGTTTTCCGTACACTAGACGGCTGCTGGGAAACACAATCGTAACCTGGGGATTGAAGGTACGGCACGCCTCCAGTATGGTCAGATGCCCCCGGCAATTGACGTCCAGATCGTTCAGGGGGGTCTTGTTGCTATCTGCGGCCCCCGACTTTCCTGCCAGATTCAAGATAATCTGCTGATCACGGACCACCCGTTCCACCTTCTCCGAATCACGGATATCGGCAACGGCAAGACGTATATGGCCACGCACCGCCTCATAGGCGGGGGTGGGCCGTGTCGGCTCGAAATTATCGAGTACCGTGACCTCTGCCCCCAACTCCAGCAACCGGGCACAGCTGTTAAGCCCGATAAAACCCAGACCACCGGTCACCAGCACCCGTGTGCCACGATAAAAATCACCGTAATTGTTCACCTTGCACCTTTACCTTTCTGAAGCACCACCCCATAGATCTCTTCCAGCCGGTCAATCATCCTGTCCGAAGTAAACTGCCCCAGAAACTCTCTCCCCTGCCGTACCAGGCGCTCCGACAGTTCCCGGTCAGTCAGGCAGCTGACAATCCGCTCTGCCAGTAGTTCGTAATCATCAAGTGGCACGGTGAATCCGGTCCGGCCATCCAGAACAATTTCCGGATTCCCCCCCGCATCGGAAAGAATGGGGGGCACGCCCGCCATGGTTGCCTCCGACGACACCAGCGGTATCGCTTCAATCTCCGACGGCATGACAAACGCCTTGGCCCTTCCATAGGTCTTGTACAACTCGGCACGGGACATGCCGTAGATGAACTGCACCGGCAACCCCCTGGCCAGAAAACGGGCAAAGGTCTTCACGTACCCGTAGTCATTGCCGATCACCATGAGGCGGGCATCGGGAACCGACTTCAGCACCAGCGGCAGGGCCCGCAACAGGCGATGTATCCCCTTACGAAAATAATCCCCCCCCACGAACAGAATCAGATTCTCTTTTTGCTCCCACGGCCGGGACTCAATTTCGCTGTAATCCAGCCCATAGTAGAAGTTGAGATACCTGTGGGGATGGTCAAAGAGCTCATAGACATACTGCCCATGGAGAATCATGCCGTCAATACGGGTAAACAACCGACGATACTTGAACTTCCGATACTGCTGCAAGAGAAATCGCACCGGAAAATCAAGGCAGAAAAAATGGAAATAGCGCACCCAGTAATAATCGTGACTGTCCACCACCAGGGGACACCGGAGCCTGCGGGCCAGCACGGGGTCCAGATGTTTCAGATTAAGACAGTGAGCAATATCCCACTCCTGCTCCAGATCTGCTTCCGATTCATAGACCTTGATGGTGTGACGTTTGCCCAGTTCCCGCAGCACATTGGCCTGATAGGTGCCGCCACCGGTCAGGGATTCACCGGTATGTGCCAGTATGAGTATTCTCATTGCGCTCCCACCTTGCCCGTTAATAAGTTACTTCCCCATCACCCGGCCATACAGTGCCACGGTTTCCCGGGCCGTCTGTTCCCAGGTAAATCGGGCGGCCCGCCCTTTTCCCTTCTCACTCAGGGAGCGGCACAACTCTTGCGAGCCGGCCAACGCCAGCATTTTTTCGGCCAGATCGCTCGGGTCGTGGGGGTCTGTCAGCAACGCCCCGTCCCCCGCCACCTCCGGCATCGAGGAACAATTGGATGTTATGACCGGAGTTCCGCAGGCCATGGCTTCCAGTATGGGCATACCAAACCCCTCGTACAGGGAAGGATAGACAAAAAAGTCCGCCTTCGAATAGAGCAGCGGCAAATCGGCATCATCAACAAACCCGAGAAACTGAACGTGGTCCTCCAGCTTGTGGGTCTCAATAATTCGGGCCAGATTTGAAAGACGCCACCCCGAGGCACCGCCAATTAACAGCTTCTGTTCCATACCCCGGGTACGGGCTATGGCGTAGGCTTCCAGCAAGCGGGGAAGATTCTTACGGGCCTCCAGGGTACCAATATTCAGGATGTACCGTTCCGGAAGGGACCGGGCAAAAGCACCTTCCGACTCCCCGGTCGGCTGGAACCGCGTATCAACCCCCAGGCGGATCACCTGTACCTTCCCCTCATCCACCGAATAGCGGGAAAGTATGTCTTTTTTTGAACTTTCGCTGATGGTAATAATGGCATCGGCCCGTTTCAAAACAGAGGGGAGAACGTATGTATGATAGTACACCTGCATCCTGCCATGTGTTTCCGGATGCAGTACCGGCGACACGTCGGTGATGGTAATGACGTTCCGGTAGTGACAGGGCATAAACGTACCATAGTGGGTGGTGGCATGAATCAGGTCAAAACCATCCCTCCCCGCCTTGCCGGGAAGTACGAGATTTGGCCAGGTAATTTTCACCAACCGCTCCGACCGGATCGGATACCTGACGTGGGAAATGTTCCCCATGCCACCGACGGAGCCGGGTAGAAAATCAACGGTGGATATGCGGTGTCCCCCAACGGCCACGGCATCAAGAGCCTGAAGCAGACTTTTGGTGTACACCCATGTCCCGGCGCGGAAATTTTGGAGAAAAGAGGTGGTAACGCCAATGTTCACCCGTTCACCCTCCCGTTTTCCGCAACGCAGCAAGCACCTCTGCCCCGTATCGTTGCCAGGAGAATTGCACTGCCTGACGTATTCCATCACCTTTCATCCGTTCGCGAAGTGCCCGATCGTCACAGAGCTGCTGCATGGCCCCCCCAATTTCGGCGACAGATTCGGGGTTGACCAGCAGGGCGGCATCACCCGCCACCTCCGGCAGGGAAGAGACGGTTGAGGTAATAACCGGACAGCCGCAGGCCATGGCTTCGGCAACCGGAATCCCGAACCCCTCGTAAAGGCTGGGAAAAAGCAGCCCCAAAGCGGCACCATAGAGTGGCGGCAAATCCTCTTCCGGTACGAAACCGGTCAGGACAACCCGCTGTTGCAGCCCGAGTTTGCGGATCAAACCGGCCAACGTCTGATCCTGAAGTGCCCGTTTTCCAGCCAGTACCAGCGTTACCTCACCGGATAGCCCACCGAACGCTTCCAGCATCCGGCTGAGATTTTTCCGCCAGTCCGTATCCCCCACATAGATAAAGAAATTACCGGCAATGCCGTACCGCTGTCGCACCCGTTCCTGCTCCGACATATCTCCGGAACGCGCAGGACAAAACAGGGCGTGATCAATACCGGGATAGGCCACGGAAACCACCTCCGGGTCAAGGTTCAGCAGACCGATGGCATCATCACGGGTGGCCCGGGAAATGGCAAGCAACCGATCACTTCGGCGCAACTTTTGAAAATTAAGGGGCCAGCCAACCCTGATGGACAGCGGCTGTTGGGCCAGCACTTCGGGAAAAAGCAGGGGGATCATATCATAGAGAAGCGAAACGACTTTTATCCCCCGGGGAGGTACCAGATAGCTGTTAAAATCAGTGCCAAGGAACACCCGGGCAGTGCTTTTTTTGAC
Source organism: uncultured Geobacteraceae bacterium (assembly GCA_903901875.1). Taxonomy (GTDB): domain Bacteria; phylum Desulfobacterota; class Desulfuromonadia; order Geobacterales; family Pseudopelobacteraceae; genus JACRCG01. Next base: position 35,203 of record CAIUSO010000097.1, read on the forward strand.
AATACCCGCCAGGAACAGCTGGTCGGCAAGCCAGTTAAAGCGATTGGGACGTTCGGGACGAAAGGTCTTAATTCGCTCTTCCCGGGCAAACCATCGGGGGGGCTCACTCCCCTGCTGGGTAATGAGGATGAATTCGTCCTCTGCCCCCGCCTGTCGCCCCATCTCCGTCAGCAGATTGTTCATGAGAACGCCGATGCCCCGCACCTTGTTGGCGTTCTGCACCGGACGCACGTCAATGCAAATTTTCACAGTGGCACCTTCATTTGCCGGTCAGCTCCCGATAGACGTCCATGGTTTCTGCTGCGCACTTTTTCCAACTGAACTCCGCCGCCCGCGCAAGCCCCCGTTCACGTAATTCCCCATGGAGGGCACGATCTTCCAGTATTCTTCCCATCGCTTCGGCCAATTCCTCCGGTCTGGTGGGATCAATCATCAACCCCGCATCACCAACAACTTCGGGAAGCGATGAGGTGTTGGAGGTAACCACCGGACAGCCGCACGCCATGGCTTCAAGGGGGGGGAGGCCAAAACCTTCGTACAAAGAGGGAAACGCAAACAGAGAAGCGCCATTATACAGATACGGAAGATCATAATCGGCAACAAAACCGGTGAACAGTACGGATTTTTCCAATCCTTCCCTCTGGATAATCGCCATAACCTCCTCATAGTGCCCGCCCCCTTTATTCCCCGCCAAGACGAGGTTATGGGGGACATTTTTCTCAGCTTTAAGCAGTGCATAGGCTTTTACCAGTGCGGGAACATTTTTCCTGAGTTCCATCGGTCCCGTATATAAAATGTAGTCGCCGGCAACACCATAACGACTGAGCACACGCTGAATTGCATCCTTGTCATCAAGAGGACGGAACCGCTCATCAGCGGCGAGTAATATGACACGCACCTTTTCTTCCGGTATTCCAAACGTGGTGATGATGTCCCGTTTGGTATGTTCAGAAATGGAAATTACCGTATCTGCACGACTGATATATCTCTTCAATTCGGCTTTCTGATAGAGAGGTACGCAATATTCAGGTAAAAGCATGATCAAATCGTAAATTGTAACAACACCACGTGCTTTACGCAGTGGTGGAGTTACAAAGTTGGTCGCGTGATAAATATCAATGCCTCCGAGAGAACTATCAAGGGGCAAAAAATCAGATGATCGCCAAAACCAGCGAAGAACCCGAATTGGGGGAAATGTTCTCTCACAGATAAATACACGGTCGGGATTCTGAGCCTGAATAGCAGGTCCTAACCCCTGATAACCGTGAGTAAACCACTCCTTAACTTCTCTTCTTAAATGCAACGAAACAAGTAACTCGGGGTCCATCTCCAGAAGGTTTTCCAGTAACCTCCACATATAGACGCCAATTCCCCTGGTTGTCGTAAAAAGCGGCCGCCCATCAAAACCTATTTTCATTAGAAGTCCCTTTATTTAATGTGACTTTTCGTCAGCACCACCAGTTTAAAATGCCGGTTGCCTTGCTGGCCATAGATTCGTGTCTCAGCAGTGACCTATTGTGATCATTTTTTTGATCTGTTTTTTCAGCCTGTTTTTCAGCCAGACAAATTGTTTAACCACCTTTTTTGCTTGATGTTTTGGAGCGTATGTTACGAACATGAATACAATAGGCCGCCAATAATGGCCTGACTTTCTACTGAACAACTCTTCTGAAATGGAGAATTCTGGAACACTAACATAATTATTGTTATACACGACCGCATCCATTGCAACAGATGAAGTGAATCCTTTTGCTTTTGCACGCAAAGTAAACTCTGTGTCGCCATGATATTGTGGGCACCACGTATAGTTATAAAGCCCGATTTCCTCAAAAATTTGAATGGGCACTAACGTACCGTTTCCCGTCAAACAATCCACAGGATGGGGATTTATTATTGATGTAGTTTTGGCAACATCATTAAGATGACAATTGAGATTTAAAAAAATATCTGCATTCCATGTTACTGAAACACCAAGTGCCCAGATGGTCCCTTCCCTGTCGAGCATTATCCGTGAACCAATAATCATCCGCGGATTTTTTTGAGCCATTTCGAAAAGTTGTCCCAATGTATCTGGCTCGACTTCTGAATCATTGTTAATTGTCAGCACATACTCAAAATCGTTTTCCAATGCATAGCGTACTCCCACATTGGTACCACCGGACCACCATAAATCGCCGGTCCCCGGTAACACGACAATTTCCGGATGCATTTCATTAAGTATCTTCCCCGTTCCATCGGTTGAACCGTCATCAATGATAACCAGTTTATAATCATGGAATTCAGACTTCTGAAAACTTTTGATAAAACGCAGAGTCAAGTTGATTCGGTTAAAGACCGGAACAACGACACAAACTTTTATCTTTTTGGCATCCATAATTGCAACAGCCTCATTTATCAGTAAATTTCGATGACGTTAGTAAAAGCATCTTCAATCACTAAGAACTCTTCTTGATTAATAAACCAACTGAAGTCACGAATGGAATGGCACCGTTAAATAGTGACTGAATGGAAACATTTAATACACTGATGAGCCAGTTGCAAATAAATTGTCATCCCCGAATGCCTTTATCGGGGAGCCAGGTTTTTCAGACAGTTAGAATCTGGATTCCGGCCTAAAACCTGCCGGAATGACATCGTTTTTGACTTTTGCAAGAGCCTCTGATACTTTTAATCTTTAGCGTATATTCCATCCGAATATTTTCTCCTCCACCCAGCGGGGGGAGGTTGGGAGGGGGGATACCATAGTGGAGGCAAGACGGAATCGCTACCCCCTCCCTACCCCTCCCCCTCCTGAGGAAGGGATCTTTTTGATCTTCACGAATATTAAATGGGTTTATAGAGTGAAATATATAAAAATCAGAGTCCGCTAAGCCCCGCCAACTGTTCAAGCATCAAGAGCCACTTGTCAAAATGAGAACATTTCTGGCGTAGCAAGGGTAGACCAATTTTATTGATGACAGACACACCTGCCGTAACCTTGTCGTATTCGGGTATTTCTTTCAGAATCCGTTTTGAAGGTGCTGTTTCCGGGCGGTCGTTGATCAGCTCAGGATTCTGATCCTTAACCATTTCTATCAATCTTCCAATCGGTTCATCGTGTTCCAGATATTCCCAGTCAAGCTGTTGTGGGTTGGTCAAGACGAGTGTTTCAAATTCATGGAGCTGAATGTAGGGAATGAACCGACGATCATTGATGTCTTCCCCAAGGGACTCCTCCAAAATTCGCACTTTTTCATACGGGTCGGGGCTTAGTTTTGCCTCGGCATATCCAGGAAAATCGTCCGGCAAAGCATATAAATCAAACATGGTCGTAAATCTGCACTCCGGTTGTTTGTCCTCTTTCATCCATGCTTGAATGTCAGCCTTTGCCTTTTGATAACTGATCAGTCCACCACGGTACTCTTTGGACGCTTTATTGTCTTTGCTGGTCAGAACAGACCTGGCATCAGCAATCACTTTTGAGTGCGCCAGATGGCTGGAAAGAACCAATTTTAAAAAGCTTGTTCTGTTTGCCCCTCAGCCGTTACATGGAGACGAATGAAGTTCATGGACGGCCTCCCAGAACATTCTTCTCCCAAAGCTCCGACAAGCTGTAGCGAGCAAGCCAGTCTGCCAAATCCTCTTCATTCAGACGTTTAAAGACAGTGCCGTGATTGTTTTCATCCCACTCAACCACCACCAGTTCACTGGCATGGAATTCATCCACCAGCCGTGTCGATTGAGTTGCCACGACCACCTGACAATGAGCAGAGGCTGTTTTTATCATGCCCGCAAGTTCGGCAATGGCTACGGGATGCAGGCCCAGTTCCGGTTCATCCAGCACAATAACGCTTGGCAACATGACTGGTGGCTGTAGCAGTAGTGCCGATAATGCCATGAACCGCAATGAACCATCGGAAATTTGGTGTGCTCCAAACAGATAATCACTGGCGGTGTCATACCAGTTAAGGCGTGTGTAATTGTCATTCCCCGGAAGTGACTCCAGATCAAATTCTTTGAATTGGGTCATAACTTTGCGAATATGCCTGATGATACGCTCGTAGTAACGCTGCTGTGCGGAATCGTTTTTCATAACCCGCAGAAATGCTGCCAGGTTTCCGGCGTCGCTGTGCAGAAAGCGACAATCATCAATGTAGCCATTGCCCTTGATCTTTGCCGTGTCCGATGTGTCATGGAAATGGTATGCCCGAATACCGGCAAGAGCACAAAAGAGAGCTCTGGACTTGGGGTTTTTATCATCCGGTAACCCGGCTTCACGTTTACCGTCTTCGATAAAAAACTCTTGAGGTTGTTTTACCCCACTCTCCTGAAAGGTTATCCTCTCTCCGGCAAAGAAAAGACGATCCGGCATACCATGGACTAATTTTGCCTTATAGCATGTAGAAGTCCGTTCGCTCTCTAAGGCAACACTAAACTCAATTTTATCGGTTTTTTTAGCACCGTAATAGAGCAAAGCATCGGTGGAACCTTGTTTTTCGATGTATGTTTGTAGCCCCTTATTGGTAATAACGTTGAGCATTTTAAAGAACGACACCAGATTGCTCTTGCCAGAACCATTTGCACCTAAAAGCACGGTTATGTCGCCAAATTCAACGCGCTGCCCATCGGGATGGATAGATTTATAGCCACCTAAGGTAATCTCTTTTAATTTCAATCTATGGTCGTCTTTCATGGCTGGTTCCCGGACTCTTGATACAGATCTGAGTGTTTGAATCGATCCACAACCTCGTCACACGTTACGCAAGACTGCTCCAGTCTTTTTCCAGGAGAGTGATTTCATCTCAATGCGAACAACAATAGGCACTTTTATCTTATTGGCATCCATGCAAACCTCAAGTTCAGTAGACCCATGGTTCATTACCGCTCATTACAGATGGTTTTGTAAATTTCTGCCGTCTGTTCAGAACAACGTTGCCATGAAAACATGCTGACTCTCTTCGCCCCGTTCACAATCAGTTCAGCACGCAATGAATCATCATCCAAAACATGCTCCAGAGCACTCCGAATAGACTCAGGAGAGGATGGATCAAAATACACTCCTGCATTGCCCACAACTTCCGGGATTGAGCTGGTATTGCTACAGGCAATGGGACAGCCAAAATGCATGGCTTCCAACGGTGGAATGCCAAAACCCTCGTACTGTGAGGGATACACAAAAAGTGCAGCACCTTGGTAGTAGGACGCCAGTAGACGGTCGTTGCCCGAGAGTTGGTGAACATTTTTTCTGATCCCCAACCCTTCGAGAAATACGTTCTCCGCCCCTTGGAGGGGGGCACCACCAAAAGCAACAATGTCAAATTCTTTTCTCAGATACGGTGAGCCGGCGTACGCCTGGCAGAAAGATGAAAAGTTCTTGTATCCTCCTCGATGCCCAACATACAACAGATATGACCTAACGGGTTTGCCCTGTCCCGGTGAAGATGGGTTATCAAGAGAAACAAACGAATGACCTAAATGGACAACCGAAGTTTTTGTGGGGTCAACCCCCAGAATAGTAACCAAATCATGCCGCGTTGACTCTGAAATACATATGACGTGATCGGCTCTCGTTACCGCAGCTTTTTTAGCGAGAGAGGTGCCGGGATCGTGTTTAAATTCAGCGGGAAACAGCTCATGAATCATATCATAAACCGTAACGACGCGAGTTTTTCCCCGGCCAACAGGAACGGGTGAGTAATAGGTTTCATGGATTATATCGGCACAGCCAAATAATGCATACTCGACCGGTAAGAGTAATGAGCGCCCCCAGTTTGTCAGGTGACCTGAGCCATAAAACTTCTGATTAAAATAGAATCCTTTGACGATGAAATTTGTATCATGCTGTAAATATTCATTTATATGAAAAGGCGCAACCACGGATACGTCAAAAGCATCCATGCTGGCAAGACCGGTAGCCAACTCAAAATAATATCTGCTGATCCCGCCAAATTGCTGATTAAAAAAGATCTGATGATCGAAGACAACGTTCACGTTGGTACCTTAGTCAACCCAAGCAGATAGCGATGGTCGGACATTGTTTTCGATTGCAAGCTACGTACTGCTTTATGACGGCTATATCGTCTGATAAGGTACCAATTATAATATTTCTGTAATTGGTTAAACATTGTAGACTTACAGAAAACATGCAGAAACCCCGTAGACAGAAGCTTCATATCCAACTGTTCAGCCATAGTCTCAAGCGTTTTATTTTGATAAAATGAAATGTGCTGTCCGGCATCAAATGCATAATACCACCACTCATCGGGATTGGGAGGCGTACCGGAGAAGAGTTCTGTTGTGAAAAAGATTGTTTCAGCACCGGTTTCCCTTAATGCCTCTCTCAAAAAATCCAAGGGATCTTGAATATGCTCAATCACTTCAAACGCAGTTAAAATTTTATAGTTTTTTCCTTTCTCCATCTCAAAACCACGGGCATGAACATTGGTGCAGTAAGGGTCATACCAGTAAAAATCAAAACCTGCATCACGCATTAAACGGACAAAAAGACCGGTACCCCCTGCATAATCGACAAAGGTTCCCTGCGAGCCAAACAGGTAATAGAACAACGGCGACAGTTCCTGAGTAATATATCTGTTTCTGGCGACCAAACCAGTGTCGCAAACCACAATAGCATCATTGTAAGCTTCTTCAAGCCAATGGGGGTTTTTAACTTGCAGCAAACCGCACTGAGGGCAACTAACCGTATTAAATGGATATTTTTGCAAAGCTCTCGCCGAGAAAGCCACATGGGTCGTATTGCTGCAAATTGGACAAGTGCCCATGCTATCGCCCCATTACCGTTCGAATTATTTTATTAACAATCTTCCTCGGCAATGTTTTAATTCTCCGATACAACCGCAATTCGCGACCACCATAGATATAATCAAACTCATAACGATCCGCCTTTTTATCCTGAATAACATTCGATGGATGATTCATAGGGCCAAGTGAAAATACCGGCAGACCTTCCTGATCTTCTGCGGCAACCGTATGAGTACCTTCCGGTCCGATTCCAATATTTGACACCAAGTTGACATGTGGTGTAGCGGATAGCCCACCGGAATACCAAACATTAGCCATCCAGGGATAGTCCCACGTATCTATTTCATTCCGATACATCTGATCAAAAATATTCTCCCAGTGATAACGTTCAACCTTATCCGGTGTGTGCTTAATCCATTCAACAGACTTTTTCCACTCGGGCCAAAAAGCCAGCGTTGGATCATTTATTTGCCAGGCGCGACGCCAAGAGGCCCACCCCCATACATGATTATATTTTGAGAAGTAGTAAGAAGAGTCACCACACGTTCTTCCCGCCTGAAAGTTATTACCAGTGATGACCATTACCCTATGGTCATATTTATAGCGTTCGAGTAGTACCTCACAAAATACAAAAAAATCAGGATGTGGCAGGCAGTCATCTTCGAGAACTATTGCCTCCTCAACCTGAGAAAATAGCCAGTTCAAACCTGATGTTACACGTTCTTTACAACCAAGGTTCTGCTCTGAATAGTTATGACTGACACGACATGGCCAATCAATCTCACTGACGATTCTCCGCACTTCCCGACAACGTACTTCATCGGTGGCATGACCAATTCGAGGGCCATCAGCTACAATAAAGAGGTGTTCCGGGCGCAGAAGGCGTAGGGCAGCAAAAGACTTTCGGGTATGCCATGGTCGATTAAACACTATATATGCAATAGGGGTTGTAAACATTGTTTACTCGGTAAAAATAACGCTATGCCCAGTTTTTGCATAGGCTCTATAACCCACAGATGAAAGAAATTGGGCGACAGGATCATGTACAATTGCAGTTAGCTCCGTATCTAAGCATTCAGCAATAATGAACTTTGGTCGATACATCATCCAGTTGTTTGACAGAAGAACTTCCAAGTCCAACCCTTCTACGTCTACGGAAAGAATATCAATAGCCTGACCTGTAGGGAGGTAACCGTCCAGAACAGTAGACAGTGGGAACGTTTGTATATCAATGATTTTAATCAAGTTATAATCCGACGAAAGATCTCGCTCTTTCGCAATTGCCGGATCAAAAGTATTCAATGCAGGTTCATCAAAAACATGATACTTCAGCACCGATTCCGCTTGTGACACCCCATACTCAAGTGCAATGTCACGTGGGCGCCATTTATTAAACAGAGTTTTTGAATTAGGCAATGGGTCTACACAGATACCACGCCAACCACGACGATAAAACAAATAGGTATTGGAAAACCGAAAAGGGTGGTGAGAACCAATTTCGACATAGAAGCCAGACACCCTCTGCCCAAGCAAGCGATCAAGTACCAAGTCTTCGCCCTCTTGGGCGTAGCTGAGACGAGACCAGCGAGCAGATTCAAGCCACGGTTCCCGTATTTTTTTAAGCGAATGGCGAATATTACCTAACAATTAGACCTCCATTACCGCGAATCCCAGTCACCTGACAAAAGCAGTGGCCCCAAACCCGCGTTACCAAATGTGCCATGCTTATAAAAATCGCCCGATTCAACATTAATTGACCCTACGTAGCCCCTCGGCCAATCGGCCTCGATACCATTAATAACAATTCTAGTACCAACAAAATACTGCCCCAAGGAAAAAGGGAAATTTTCAATCTTACACCTAATTTGTCCTTCATAATTGCTAATTTCAAAAGTAGACCCTGCATAATCACTGTAAAATAGTGACAACACATCACCAACAGAATTATGAAGTGAAAAACCGAGTGAAACATTACGTTTAACCGTTTGTTCCGGACATTTATAGCCAAAAACCAGTACAACTGTTTCACCACTAGACGTTGAAATCACGTTATTGCCCTCGCCATTTTCCAGTGAAAATGAGGTCAATATAACGGCACCACTGCCCGTCCGACTGAGGCTTGAAATATCGGAAGAATTCATGCTCTCCTGCAAATTGCCGCTATACATCTGAATTGCCGTTCTCGTTTCTCCCGCAAACTTTGTTCTTCCATTCTCCAACATAACAGCACGATCACATAAACGTTCAATCGCTCCCATATTATGACTCACAAACAACACCGTCCGCCCTTCCTTGTTAGACACATCCTCCATCTTCCCCAAACACTTCTTCTGAAACTCCGCATCTCCCACCGCCAGAACTTCATCAACAATCAATATCTCCGGCTCCAGATGGGCCGCCACGGCAAAGGCCAGACGCACATACATCCCCGATGAATAGCGTTTTACCGGCGTATCAAGAAAACGTTCCACCTCGGCAAAATCAACAATTTCATCAAACTTGCGTTTGATCTCCACCCGACTCATGCCCAGAATGGCACCATTGAGATAAATATTTTCCCGCCCGGAAAGTTCGGAATGGAAACCGGTGCCAACCTCCAGCAGACTGGCCACCCGGCCATCTATGGTAATGCGTCCTTTGGTCGGCTCGGTTATACGGGAAAGAATCTTCAAAAGAGTTGATTTACCGGCACCATTACGGCCGATAATTCCAACCCGATCCCCCTGCTTGATCTCGAAGGAAACATCATTCAGTGCCCAGAATTCCTCTTCCGTACTTGAGGTTGATGGAGAGTGAAGAGAGAGCGGTGATGACAACACCTTCTTGCCACCGTTGAAAAACGACTTGGCCTTGTTGACCAGCAGGCTGCTGAACAGCTGTTCCCGCTTGTCTGCCAGATGGCTTAAGATATATTTTTTGCCGAGATTTTCGACTTTGATTACCGTATCACTCATAATGTATCAATCTTTAATAACATGAGTATCATGTCATCAATATAAAAATGCCAATCCCGTTCAGACATATATTGCCTCCCGCATGACATAATCACGTAATTCTTCACGTAACGCTTTCTCTGTCACCAAATCTACTGAACACCCTAACAAGTCTTCCAGGAGAAATTGCACCCCAAAATATTTCGTAGATGTCGCGAGACCTTCAAAAGAAACGAGGATATCGACATCGCTTTCATTTTTGGCAACATCTCTGGCAGTTGATCCAAACAACGCAATAGTGCTGACACCTAACCGCCCGATCAGTTCCGGCTTAGCTTGTGACAGTGTATGTAAAACATTATTTCGTTTCATCGTACGTACCTCCTACCAAGAACTTTGAGAAATGGTCAGGGGGAATTTTTAAATAATATCCGCAAAAATCCGCTCGGTCTTCCGGAAATACCATACCCCACCACCCAGAATCAGCACCATCAATCCGTTAGAAAGAAGAAAACCGGGCCAATAAATCTGTGCATCTCCACCAAGAATTGCCCATCTGAAGCCATCGATGACACCAACCATCGGGTTCAATGAATACAGGAGCCGCCACTGTTCCGGCACCACATTGCTGGAGAAACCGACCGGTGACACGTACAGGCCAAACTGGACAATGAACGGTACAATATAACGGAAATCTCGGTATTTTACGTTAAGGGCCGACAGCCAGAGACTGAAACCGAGGGCGGCGATCAGTGCCTGGAAGAGGAAGAGCGGCACCAGCAGGATCTGCCAACTGGGTAAAAACCGGTACCAGGCCATCAGCACCACCAGAACCACGAAGGAGATAAAAAAATCGATCAGACTGACGATCACCGCACTGCATGGCACGATGAGCCGGGGGAAATAGACCTTTGAAATCATATTGGAGTTGGTAATCAGTGAATTACTGCTCTCCGACAGGGCATTGGCAAAGAACTGCCATGGCAGCATGGCCGCATAGACCAGAATGGCATAGGGAGCATTACCCGAAGGAAATTTCGCCAATTTGCCAAAGATGACCGTGAAGACGATCATGGTCAGTACGGGACGAATCACACTCCAGGCCACACCGATCACGGTCTGTTTATAGCGGACCAAAATATCCCGCCACGAGAGGAAATAGAGCAGTTCGCGAAAACGCCACAGATCCCGCCAGTAGTGCCGTTCTCCCCTCCCCGCCTCGATTACCAGCTGATGTTCACTCATGAGTACTCTTTCCATATGTATTTTAAACCAGATCGTTGGGCACGCTTTGCTGTGCCCAACCTGATTTGATCATCGCCCTTTTTGCAGCTGTTCCTCAACCATCATTTGTGCGACGTCCCTCATTTTGTAGGTAGCCTGCCAGCCGAGCTTCTGTGCCGATTTACCCGGATTTGCCCTGCTGACCATGATCTCCGAGGGACGAAGCAGGGTCGGATCACTTTCCACATGCTCCCGCCAGTCAAGCCCCACACACTTGAATACTTCAGCAACAAAATCCTGAAGACTGTTTGTTTCACCGGTGGCGATGACAAAATCGTCTGGGGTATCCTGTTGGAGAATCGCCCACATGGCTTCCACATACTCCGGTGCCCACCCCCAGTCACGGGCAATATCGATGTTGCCGAGCTTGAGCTTTTCAGCGGCACCGTTGGCGATCCGGCAGGCACCCCGGACAATTTTCTGGGTAACAAACCGTTCGGGACGGAGGGGAGACTCGTGGTTGAAGAGGATTCCGGTGCTGGCATAGAGGCTGTACGCCTCACGGTAGTTGGCAATTTCCCAGAAGGCGGTCGCCTTGGCCACCGCATAGGGGCTGCGGGGACGAAAGGGGGTTTCCTCGTCGGCAGGCACTCCCCCCGTATTGCCGAAACATTCGCTGGAACCGGCATTGTAGAGCCTCATGGGACGTTTCAAAAAGCGTATCGCCTCCAGCAGATTCAGGGTACCCACGCTGATACTTTCCAGTGTTTCCACCGGCTGATCAAAGGAGAGCCCCACCGAACTCTGGCCAGCAAGATTGTAAATTTCATCGGGCTGAACCTGTACCAGCACCTGCAGCACGCTCCGAAAATCATTGAGTGCCATGGAATGGAAGGTTATTTCCCCGCCAAGACCCAAGGTTTTGAGGTTGGAAAACGATGACATCTGGGCATCCCGCGCCGTGCCGTGGACCTCGTATCCCTTTGACAGAAGCAACCGGGAGAGGAACGCCCCATCCTGGCCGGACACACCGCATATCAGAGCTTTTTTTGACACGTTGCTGACCTCCATGATTTCAATCAACTATTAAACCGTACCGGCGGTGAATATTCTGGCGGGAGCCACACTAAGACCGTGTAACTGCCGGGTCAGGAGTTCCCTCTGTTTCAGTGAAGAAATAACTACCGGCACCGAGGCGGTTCGAGTCCCTTCGGCGAGAGAAACCACCGGGTGGGAGAAAAAATGCTCCCCCCGATGAAGATCATCCATGACAGCTTGCAATGCCACCCCGGTTTCCTGCAGTGACAGATAGGCGATTTCGGCAACTTCATCCACCCCACAGAACATTACTTCGGTGACCCCCGCCATCTCAAGACGCTGGAACAGTTCCAGATAATCCTGACGTGCCACGGTATAGAGGCTGGTAAAGTAGCTGAGGTGCTGATAGGCAAGACGGCTTTTTTCGGCTATTCCCTGGGGGGTGAGCAAATAGGCATAGCGGTTACTCGGAAAGTCTTTGACCCGCACAAAACCTTTGGCAACAAGATTTTTTAGATAGGAGTTCACCAGACCAACGGCAATACCGAGGCGACGGGAAAGTTCCCGCTGGGAAAGAGGCTCCTCACCGCTGATTTCGGAGAGCAGTTGGAGGGAGCGGGATGAGTCAAGTGGCTTTTCGCTGTTGTTCATAATATGAACAATACTGTGATTGGAGATCAATGGCAAGTGTATTGTGTATATGTTGGTAACTTTTCAGCACTTCCTTCAATGGCAAAATTTCACTGCAAATCCCCCCTACCCCCCCTTTACAAAGGGGGGAATTTAAAAACCTCCCCCTTTGTAAAGGGGATTGAGGGGGATTTGATTTTTATTGAATGAAAAGGGAACCTGAGCCCCCCCTACCGATTCTCCAAAAACCACCCATAGGCACCGGCAATGCCGTCACGCAGTTCAATGGCGTGACGCCATCCCAAACCATGGATACGGGTTGAATCGGCCAGTTTACGCGGGGTGCCGTCCGGCTTGCTTTCGTCCAGCACCACCGATCCGCTGAAGCCCACCACTTCCTGCACCAGCAGTGCCAGATCAGAGATACTGATTTCCTGACCGGACCCAACGTTAATGAGTGCCGGGGCCTCCGGGTCGTTGAGCAGAGCCCCATAGGCATCGTCCTCAAGATTCATCAGAAAAAGACAGGCCGCCGCCAGGTCGTCCACCTGAAGAAATTCACGGAGGGGAGTTCCGGTGCCCCAAATGGTGACCGTATGATCTCCCCGTTCCTTTGCCTCATGGAACTTGCGAATCATGGCCGGCAGCACATGGGATTTTTCCAGATCGAAGTTATCGTTGGGGCCATACAGGTTGTTCGGCATGGCAGCCAGATAGCGGGTGCCATACTGCTGATTGTAAGAGCGGCATTGGTAAATTCCGGCTATTTTGGCAATGGCATAGGCATCGTTGGTCGGTTCCAGAAAGCCGCTCAACAGATGCTCCTCTTTCATCGGCTGGGGGGCAAATTTCGGATAAATGCAGGTACTGCCGAGAAACAGTAACCGGGTGACACCGGACTTCCAAGAGTTATGGATGATATTATCCTGGATTATCAGGTTATCATGGATAAACTCCCCTTTGTAGCTGCTGTTGGCAATGATCCCCCCCACCCGGGCAGCGGCAAGAAAGACGTAGTCGGGGCGGAATTCATCAAAGAACGCCTCGACGGCCACCTGATTACAGAGGTCCAGTTCCCCTTTGGTGCGGAGCAGAAGGTTTTGGTATCCCCCGGCCTGCAGTGCCCTCACAAGGGCCGATCCTACCATACCCCGATGGCCGGCCACAAAAATTTTCGCATTCAGGTGCATCATTTATACGTCCCCATTTCGTCATTAATTTACAGCTTTCATACAGATACCTTCTCTCCGTTATGGCGATACCGGATGACGGTTGCCTTCTCAAGGGTGATCATCCCCCCGGCCATCATGGCATCAATACGGGGCATAATGGCATCAATCTTCTCTTGGCTGTCAACGACTTCCACCACCAGCGGCAGGTCAGCCGAAAGATCAAGCAATTTTTGACTATGGTAGACACGGGTGGCACCGAAACCGCTTATGCCTCGGAGTACGGTAGCTCCGGCAAACTGCTCCCGCCGCAGTAACTCAACCAGTGCCTCATAAAGGGGCTGATGGCCGTAACGATCACTCTCGCCGATAAAAATCCGCATCAACACCTGTTCGCCAATCAGTTTTGTCATGGTAACATCCTCACGGTAACAATACCGAGCCAGGTAAACAGAAGACAGACCGCCACACTTGCCAGCACATTGGTAAAGGCCACCATGAAGCGGCCATCCTCAAGCAGGGTAAAGGTTTCGTAACTAAAGGTGGAAAAAGTGGTCAGGCCGCCGAGAAAACCGACCGTCAGGCCAAGACGCAGGGTAACAGGCAGGGCCGTACTCCGGAGGCCAAACTCCATTATCAGCCCGATCAGATAGGCACCGATAACGTTCACCGCAAAGGTGCCGTAGGGAAAAGCCCGCCCCAGGAGAGAGTAGACCCACCCGGAAAGGTAGTAACGGGCCAGACCGCCACCGGCACAGCAGATGGCTATGGTCACCGCCGTCCTCATGTCACATTTCCTCGCCGGTGGTGGTCAACACCAGTTTGCCATGTTTGACCCCCTTGACACTGATCAGTTCATTGGCAATCTGCTTAACCACCGACACACTTCCCCGGATAACCAGGACTTCAAGGCAGTTGTGGGCATCAAGATGAACATGGAGTGCCGAGATAATCTGGTCGTGGTGGGCATGCTGATGATCGGTCAACTTATCGGCAAGATCCCGCACATGGTGGTTATAGACCAGAGTCACCGTACCAACCGCCTCCTGCTCTTCACTGCCGCACCGTTCTTCAACCAGCGACGCCCGGATCAGGTCCCGAATCGCTTCGGAGCGGTTCATATAGCTTTTCTGTTCAATCAACAGATCAAAGCTTTGCAGCAGTTTTTCATCCAGTGAAATGCCGAACCTGACTGTCTGTCCCACGCAACGCCCTCCCGTACTTTCATGACCACCGGCCCATAGTAGACGATTATTATCAAAATGTCACGAATCAGAGCAGGCGATTTTCGTGTAATTAATTTTAAATTTGTGTTACTGCATTTAAAGAGTCCGTCGGGCTCTTATGCGGTTTTGCAACCAGGATGACATTCAAAATCCTGGTGTAGCCACATGGCTACGCCCCGATTTGGCAACTATCAAAAGGCGGGCGTATGGCCATACGCCCTACGAAGGGTGTCATCTTAATTGCAAGCAGCTCCTATTACCGGGAATCCTTCAATCTATGAATGTCATCAGTGCCGCCGTCATCGACTTAAAACAGCTTGAACTGCTCGCCCAGGGGCAGACCACGGTCCATGGCCATGATGCCCGGGTCAAGGTACTGGTGACACTGTTTTTTATTGTTTCCGTGGTGTCATATAACCGCTATGAGATCAGCGGCCTGCTTCCCTTCATATTCTTCCCGGTCACCATGGTATACCGCGCCAATCTGCCGATTCCCTACCTTGCCAGAAAAATGCTCCTGATCTGCCCGTTGGTGTTGCTGATCGGTATATTCAATCCGCTTTTTGACCGCAGTACCCTTTGGCAGTTGGGATCTCTTGAAATCAGCGGCGGCTGTATTTCTCTCCTTTCCCTCCTGATTCGCTCCCTTCTCACCATCGGAGCGGCCCTTATCCTGGTGGCGACCACCGGCTTCACCACCATCTGCCAGGCCCTTGAACGCCTCGGTATCCCGGACGTTTTTACGGTGCAGCTGCTGTTTCTCCATCGCTATATCTTCGTCCTTGTCGAAGAGGCAGAGCGGGCCTCCCGGGCCCGGGAACTCCGTTCCTGCGGTTCCAAAGGGAGGGGGATTGCCAGTGTCGGTTCCTTGATCGGCCATCTGCTGCTCCGTACCTGGCAGCGGGCAGAACGGATACACACCGCCATGTTGTCACGGGGCTTCACCGGCCAGTTCCACGGTCACCGGCAGGCGCATTTCGGTCGCTCCGACCTCATATTTCTCGTCGGCTGGAGTGCCACTTTTCTGCTCATGCGCACCATTGATCCGGCGGCACTGCTTGGAAGATTCATCACAGGATATTTCCCATGAGCCACCATATCGTTGAAGTAAAAAATCTCCGCCATGTCTATCCCGATGGAACCGTGGCCCTCTCCAATGTATCCTTTCGCATTACCCATGGTGAGTCGGTCGCCATCATCGGTGCCAACGGTGCCGGAAAATCCACCCTGCTCCAGCACTTGAACGGCTGTATTGCCGCCACCGCGGGAGAGATTGCCATCGGCCACACCCCCCTCACCCGCGGAACGCTCCCCCATATCCGTCGTACGGTCGGCATGGTATTCCAGTATCCCGATGACCAGCTTTTCATGCCCACCGTGTTTGAAGATGTGGCCTTCGGCCCCCTCAATCAGGGATTGCCGGATGATATGGTGGCAGAGCGGGTCAGAGAAGCCCTGGAACAGGTGGGTGCCGCGCATCTTTCAGCCAAGCCCCCCTATCACCTGTCCGGCGGTGAAAAAAAACGGGTGGCAATAGCCACCGTACTGGCCATGTCACCCGATGTCCTGGTTATGGATGAGCCGACCAGCGGTCTGGACCCCACTGCGCGGCGGCAACTTATTACCCTGCTGCGGAGGTTTCAGCACACAAAAATTTTTACCAGCCATGACCTGGACATGGTGCTGGACCTCTGCCCACGGACCATCGTCCTCCATGAAGGAACTATCATGGCCGACGGAGCCACCGGAGATATCTTTGCCGATGACCGGCTCCTTGAAGCGTGTCGACTGGAAAAACCATTTGTGATGCAAGGGTGCCCGGTGTGCGGTATGAAGGGGAAATAAGTAGATAGTTACGTTGAGGATTTTGTGATTGAGCTGCGGTCAAAGATGGCCGGAAGATCAGATGCAATACGTTCAAGTTATTGTTGAGTCCAACAGGCCTCGGCAACCCTTTCGCCATATTTTAATATCTGGTATACAATCGGATTACTGTCATTAAACTCTGAAATCAGATACGGATGCGGTTCAATATCTAAATCAATTTTTCTTGCGAGCTTTGTCAACATAAAGCGAAAATCAAAGCTGTCTCCAATAAAACTAGTTGCTTCCGCTGAATCCAGCCAGTATGTAATCAATTCGTTTTTTGTCATGATAGCACTCTAACGATCAACCATTAGTTAGTTTCCGTCCGGAGTTTCTGGATAGAAACTAGTTAAGCTACGATTGCCTCAACGTCATTCATCAGTCCCACTCCCGCCCACAACAGAGGCGGATTTTCTCATCAAACTCCCCTCCCTTGAGTCGGTGCATCATCTGCTTATGCTGTTCTTTCATCAGATCGCCGATGATCTCATCCAGCTTTTCCATTTTCAAAATGTCGGCATAGGAGGTCTTCTGTGAGGCAATGATGACGCCTCCCCGATACAGCAGGGTCACAATATGGGGATGTTCCCGACCGCTATCTTCGGTCTGGACGTGGAACTGTTCCCCCCTGCAGGTCACCGTATGATTGAACCCCGTTACCATGGCATCACGGACCGTCTCACTTCCCGCCCCCCTTCCGCTCCCCATGTGGGCTCGCGCCACTGTCCTTCCCGGCGGCGGGGAGATGCTCAAGTGAAAAATCGGGTTCCAGTGGTTTGGACAGGTCCAGGTGGTGCAGTACCACTGAAGAGGCACCATCAACATCTATCTTCACCTGTCGTACCTGAGGAAAATTAAGTGCCACACTGTTCACCACCGAATAGACCGCCGTCATTTCGGCAGAACTCCCGGACAGTAGCGTTTCCGAGAAGGAACGGTTAAAATTGATCACCGCCAGGTTCCCCTCGATGGAGGTGCTATCAACGGTCACCCCTTCAGGCAGGGTACTCTCCAACTCCCCCACCGGGCCATGAAGCAATTCGTCAAGAAGACTCTTCAGACAGGCGTTATCATCGTCACAGGGTTCAATTTCACGGGTTTCCCGCGCCAGCGTCCCTCCCGTGGCGGCAAAAAACAGGGTAACTGTCCGGTTTCCTTCCACCTGTTGGGTGGCGGGAGGAGCGGGAGTCTCACCGATTGAACGGTACTTCTGCCAGATCATAATACTGAAAAACAGCACAAAGACCAGAAAGGGAATTACCAGATTCACCGTAAGTTTTTTTCGTCGGATTGGTGCCATCAGAGTGCTCCTCCCGCTTCATCCAGAGTAACCTGAAACACATCTCCCAGCTTTCCCCCGAGAAAACGGTTCCCGATACGGACAAAACCGGCGGGAATATCGGTGACATAGTAGGTATGATTCCCCTCTTCCGACGCCGGTCTGAGCAGGGAATTTCGGGAGAGGATTTCCGCCACCGTCCGGGCGGTTTCATGGGCAGAGTCAACCAGCGTAACCCCTTTTCCCATGGTCTCGGCAATCATCGGCTTGAGCAGTGGATAATGGGTACAGCCAAGCACCAGCGTATCAACCTGGGCCAGCTGCAATTCCTTCAGGTATATCTCCGCGGTCAAACGGGCAACCTGATTATCGGTCCACCCCTCTTCCGCCAACTGCACAAACAACGGACAGGCACGTGTCAACACCTCGGCATCCGGCTTAAGCCGTTTGATGGCACGGGTATAGGCACTGCTCCGAATAGTGCCGGCAGTGCCAATGACGCCAATACGGCCACTGCGGGTCACTTCGACCCCCCGGCGTGCCCCCGGTTCGATAACTCCCACCACCGGAATCGGCAACAGCCGCTTCAAAGCGGGAAGTGCCACCGCCGAAGCGGTATTGCAGGCAACAACCAGCAGTTTAATATCCCGCCGAAACAGAAATGACGCGATTTCTTCGGCATAACGGGTAACAGTTTCGGGGGACTTGGTACCATAGGGCACCCGTGCCGTATCACCAAGGTAGATGGTGTCTTCCTGGGGGAGTGTCTGCATTATTTCACGCAGAACCGTTAACCCCCCCACACCGGAATCAAATATGCCTATGGACTTCCAGGTCACTGCCACGGCTCCTTGCAACAGAATGTTACGTTCAAATCGGAGAGTATATACTTCATGAGGTAATTCAGGCAAGCCATTTACAATAGCCGTTGTTACTCATTCTAAAAGGGCGGGCTTACCGCAAATTCAGGTTCAGATTGATAGCAAACTGCACGTCAGCCGTTTCAATTGTATACCGTCAGTCCCATGGAACATTATATGTTGGTGCATTGGCATGACAGGTTACACCACTACAGGTTCTCAGTACTACATTGTAGTCAGTAAGAGCCGTGCTCCCTCCGGCAACCGTGCTGCCAGGCGAAGTGAATTGCCGATTAAATATTCCCCCAAAGTGCTGTGAAATAGTCATTTTTGAAATATTGTGACAATCGGTACAGGTTATAAGAGCATTGGAATAGGGATTCATTTTTGCCAAATGATCTCCATGACGGCCCGAAAAGAAGCTGTTGCGCTCGGGGCTATTTACCGAACTGCCCGCCGCATGGCATGATCTACAATCCGGAGCAGCCCCACCCCAGACTGGAGTTATGATTCCACCGTGGCATGACACATTGGCGCAGATGCCTGAAGCAAAATAGGGTAATGCTATCGAAGAGCGTGCTTGTAGTGAAGTCACGTTCAGGAAGAGTACCGTAGTCGTACCATTGGCATGATTTGTCGTACCGGTTCCTGCACCAAAATGGCATACGGCACAAGTAACCCCCGGTACAGCTGAATGTTGAGGATGACTACCAGACCTATTGGGAGCAACGGCACCATCGGGACCATTTCCATGGCATGAGGTGCAGCCACTGGCAAGGAGTGCAATGGGCAGACTGATATGACAAGACAGACAGCTTACCGATGAGGCTCCCCCATTCAGGTCTATTCCATGGCATTCACTGCACTGATCAACATTATTTTGAGCCGCCACGTTATGCACCAACTTCCAGTTGGCCTGATGTCCTCCAACGAGCATCATAACAACGGGACCAACATCAGTTATCTGACCAGCTTGCACAGCTATATTATTCACAGATCCCTGATAGATGCTATTGTTTGAAACATCCAGACCGTACGCAGCAAATGTGTAACCACTGCCTACGGGAACACGACTCAATGTTCCGCTTCCAAGTGAAGCTTGAAAGTCATTCTGCGCAAGAGTTGTACCGGTGCTCGAAAGAATCGCAAGACGAACCGTTGCAACACCCGCAGGAGCACTTGCAACTATTTTTCCAACCTTGCCGCTACTGCCATTCCACTTCAGTTGAGCAGTAACTCCTCCCTGACCTTGGGAAGTTGCAGTTCTATTATTACCACATCCGGAAATCAGGAGCAGTGCGGCACACAAAAAGAGTAGACCAATTAACGTACAGACATTTTTAGCCATATAATCTCCTTACAAGTGCCCCGCGAGGTCAAAATCAGACAGTATTGTACATAAAAACCAGTTAATTTCCCACTCGTATTTCAGTGTTGTCCGGTTAGAAAATTGCATGGCGAAAAACGCTGCCTTATCCCCTCATCCGGCCTTCGGGCACCTTCTCCCTCTGGGAGAAGGTGCCCGTCAGGGCGGATGAGTATCGCTATAGAGAACCAAAACACGTATTTGGAGATACTATTGTACGGACGGTCTTAGACGCGTTGACTGCTCAACACATCTCTCTTGCCAAGGCAAGCAGTTATCTTGACAGTCTAAAAATTAAAGACCTGCGGCAGTTAGAGACTCATTATGCAGGTATTTGAGGCATCATCGATGATGAAATTATGTTGTATTCGGGTTCTAGAGCCGTTGTCACCACATCAATATTCATTTGGTGTCATCAACAACAATAAGTATTGTATATTATTTACACATTAACCAACCTCCAAATTCATAACACGTTTCATTTCACTGATAAGCTCTTTTACTGAGAGTGGCTTTGATACATATCCATCAAAACCAGCATTAAGATATTGTTCCTTATCACCTCGCATTGAGAATGCGGTCAAAGCAATTACTGGTTGGTGACCACCAGATATTTTTTCTTTATTTCTTATCTCAATAACAGCTTCTTCCCCACTCATAACAGGCATCTGAATATCCATTAAAACAAGATCGAATTTGTTTCTTTCCAATTCGTCAATACATTCCCTGCCATTTTTCGCAATGGTAATATCTTGCCCAATCTTGCCAAAAATTGATTTACCTAATACAATGTTAATCGGATCATCCTCAACAAACAGAATATGTAGCCGTGGTCCATCATAGTTTAATACATTTGACAGGTACGTACCTACTACTGGCTCATTTTCATGTACAAAACTAAGAGGAAGTATAACAGTGAAACAACTCCCAACATCAGGCATGCTTTCAACAGAAATGCTTCCTCCCATTAATCCTATTAACCGTGAACTGATTGACAGCCCAAGACCAGTCCCGCCATATTTTCGTGTTGTTGTTCCGTCAGCCTGCATAAATGGCATAAATATTTTATCAAGGGCATCATGTGGAATACCAATGCCACTATCTTTTAACGCCAATTGCAATGTGATGGAACTTTCGTGTTGCTCAAGAACATGAGCCGAAATGGAAATATTACCATGACTGGTAAACTTAACTGCATTCCCTAACAGGTTGAGAAGAATTTGTTTGATCCTTAATTGGTCGCCAATCAAGAACTGAGGTACTTCTTCATCTATATCTATCTCAAGTTTAAGACCTTTCTCATAAATCACTGATTGTTGCATCAGGACTATGTCTTTAATACATTGCTTGAGGCTGAATTCAATTATTTCCAAAGATATTTTTCCCGCTTCAACTTTGGACAGGTCAAGGATGTCGTTAATTAAAGACATAAGATTTTTACCTGATTTTTTAAGACTAGCAACATATTCCCGTTGTTCCTCAGTTAAATTTCCCATTTCAAGTAATTGAGTCATTCCGAGAACACCATTCATTGGCGTGCGAATTTCGTGACTCATATTTGCAAGGAATTCACTTTTAGCTTTGTTAGCTTGTTCTGCCCTTTCTTTGGCTTGGGCTAATTCAATCTCCAATTTCTTTTGTGTCGTTATGTCATTTATGAAACCGTGCCAGAGAATACTGCCATCTTCTAACTTCTGGGGGCGTGAAAACCCGTGTCGCCATAGCACTCCTTGTTGAGGAATAATTATACGGTAGTCGTATTGCCACGGTTCAAGTGTACGAGCCGATTCCTTGATAGATTCGATAAACCCATCGTAATCATCTGGATGAACAATGCTTGTTAAGAATTGAAAGGCATCTTCACCTAACTCTTCAAATGTAACACCGAAAGTTTCATTGATTGCTTCGCTGGCGTAGGGGAAACAGGAACGGCCATCCGGAAATAGCTGGAATTGATAGACTGTTCCCGGTAGCTGGTGGGAAAGTGTCATCAACAGGTCGTGGCTCTGCTGGAGTTTATTTTTCAATTCATGGTTGTCGGTTTCGTTTGAAACAATCCAGATATTTCCTGCCTCTTTGTTTGCAGAATTTACCGCCCGGCACCTATTAATTGTGGGAATATGCATTCCATTTTTATTGATAAGCTCTGTTTCCAATGCATACGTTCCGCCTGTAGTCATCAATGAATATGCTTCTTTCTCGAAACGCTCATACTCTTCACAGGAACAGAAAAATATTTCCGTGCTAACATTTTTAACTTCATCAGGAGTGTATCCGAACAGATTACAAAATTCAGGATTTGCCCACATGATATGCCGTTTTTTAACCAGAGCGATACCAACTCCAGCATTGTCAAGGATAACTGACTGCTCATCAGTGAGTTTCTTAAGTGTTACTTCAGCCAGCTTACGCTCAGTTATGTTTTTCCCAAATACCGAGATACCTATTAGTACGCTATTTTGGTAAAGAGTATTGAAGTGCAATTCTAAATAAATATTTCTAGAGAGGGTGAAGTACTCAGTAGTAAACGCCCCTTCTTCAATTGCGCGCTTGTAGAAATTTTGCCATATGCAGACAGTATCTTCACACGAAAATATATCTTCGGGACGCATACCAATCGCCGCATCGAGTACATAATTTTCCAAGAAATGCTTGGCAAGCCCATTGTTGAAAAAATTGAGACCAAATGAGTTGGGGTCAACAGACCAAATCATATCATCGGTACTATTGACGATGTTTTGCAGTAACATTTTCGACTCTGCCAGTTCCAATTCTGCCTGCTTGCGTTCAGAAATATCTTTGATTATTACTATCGAATGTTGATGGTCAACTCTTGAGATTACAGAACTAACTTCAGCAGGGAAAATAGTGTTATTTTTACGAATGTAAGTTAATTCAGTATTAAGCTGTCCCGTTCGTTCACGTTTTTCCAATGCAGATTCTAATCTTGGATCATTCAAGTTCATTATCCCTGAACGCCCCACACTACATAGCTCCTGTTTAGTCATTCTGAACATATCACAGGCGGCTCCATTTGCATTCAAGATCGGACCGTCTGGTTTTGTAATTAATATTGCATCAAGAGACTGTTCAAAAAGTGATTGAAATCTTATTTCGATTTCATTTTTTTCCTTTTCTGCCTCCAGCTGCCGCTTGTGCTGCGAGCTTTGCTCTACAAGTGACTGGGTCAGGCCATGGACGAAGGATAGATGCTTTTGAAATTTTACTTCAGTAAAGATAGGTACTTTACGTAATGCGGCAAGATATTCGTCCTCATTAAAACCATAGAGGCGGGCCTGATTAACAAAATATTCCTCATCAGGTGGTTCGAGAAAAAATTGGCCAACATAGACATAACCGATTCGCTTGCCTTCAATAATAATTGGTAAAGCAGTATTAACCAGACCTAAAGCGCATTTATACACAATTGGAGTTTTGCAGTTCTGATCTTTCGATTCACTAAGCAGATAACTTTCAATACATTTCTTCTCCGATTTTGGATTGACACGGTGAAATTTTGTACAGATGTCCTGCGAAGATGTTGTAATAAGTATATTGCCTTCCGCATCACCAATGGCACATGGAAAACGGTGAATATCATCCAATATCTCCAGCAAACTGGAAATATTGGAAATATCGATAAGCTCTTTTAGAGTGTAGCTCATTGCTATCACCTCAAATTAGTTATGTTTATTTGATATGTGTATACGAGTATTCCCAAAAACGCAATTATTCTAATTTTATAATTATAGTCATGTTCGCTATGAGTATACCTTATATGCCTGACAGTACATAACGCCTTACAAAGTACTACAATTACAATGTTCGTGTTACCGGCGGAAGCCGTGGCAGATATGTCATAATGTTTACCTTAAAATGATAATTGACGATTCTCGGAAAATTCCGAAAAAATATAAAAAGGGACTCCATCACCACTCAAATCATCTGGCGTTGTCCATTTAGATATGCTAATACGGCGTACCGTTGTCCATCAACTGCACAAGGAGCATCATCTGTATGCGCCTGTCCACAAACAATTCCATCTTTCGCTTGCTGATTGCTTTCATACTTATTTTTACCTGTTTTATTACTACAACACCATACAGTTATGCCGCAAAAGCCGAGGATGACCGTGGACTTGCCCTAGCGGAGAAGAACAGAGACAGTAGCAAACGTGTGGCTTTGGTCATAGGTAACAGTACTTACCGCAATTCCCCTCTCAAGAACCCAGTCAATGATGCTAAAGATATTGCTGTAAAACTACGTAAACTTGGCTTTGAGGTCATCGAGCGTAATAACCTCACAACCAGACAGATCGGCGGAACTCTCCGAGAATTTCGCAGTAGACTTGCTCCCGGTGCGGTTGCTTTAGTTTTCTACGCCGGGCATGGACTCCAAATCAAAGGAGATAATTACCTCCCTGCCGTGGATGCCGACATCAATTCCGAAGAAGATGTACCGAATCAAAGTATCGCCATAAGACAAATCATGGATGTACTGGACGAATCAAAATCACGCCTCAATCTGGTCTTTCTGGATGCCTGCCGAAACAATCCATACGCAAGAAGTTTCCGATCATCTGACAGAGGTCTGGCAAGAGTAAATGCACCCTCGGGAACTCTGATTTCTTACGCCACTAAACCGGGTAGCGTGGCGGCAGACGGAACAGGTAGAAATGGTTTGTATACCAGTAAACTTCTCGCTCAAATGGACAGTAACCAGCAGATTGAGCAATCTCTCAAGCGTGTTGTCACTGAAGTTAAGGCTGCATCAAAAGGCAAACAGGAACCGTGGATGGAGGGGAGCATTGAGGGTGATTTCTGTTTTAGTGGATGCACTACAGAATCTCAAACAACAAGCATTGTGACAGCCACCAAACCATTGCAACAGGAACCAGCCAAGCAGACACAACGCACCTCCGACAGCCTTGACGACATTATCGCTAGTGCAGAAACAGAAGAATTGGCCAAGAAAGAACGCCTGGAGCATCTAAAGGCAGATCTTGTCAAATACAATAAAATTGTGGCTTCTCCCAGAGGAACGGAACTGAAAGAGACAGCCTGGAAAGCAATAATTGCAAAACACCCGGAAGCAGCGAATATTGCACAGTATGACACCGTGGCGTTGTTGGCACCGTATGGCTTGGCTATGGACAACGGCAGTTTCATAACACAAGCAGAAAATGAGATGAAATTGTTGCAATCGCAGCTTCCTGTCAAATTGGACGAAAATATATTGAGAACTCTTTATGCTAATAATGACTTTTCAAATATACCTCCGTTAAAAAGTAAGATTAGATCAAACTATAGTAATGTATCAAAGGCTAAGTGTAGTGCAGGAAAGACGAATTCTAATATTACTTATATTTTTGAGGTAGGTTCTTCTGGGCCTAAAATTACTACACGCAAGTCACGTACTAAAACTGAATATGGTATTTCAGATAGTATTGATTATAAGTTTGGACTTATACCACTTGCGACAATGCAAGACGGAAAACCTCTGAATTATACGACTAGTCTTGATGTCAAAGGCGGTTTATTTCCAATGCATATAGGTGCGGAACAATGGTGGAGCATATTTAATACCTATGCAGAAGTGCCGACAGCAAATAGCACTACAGGAGTTTAAGAGTAACGAATTGTGATTCGTTGTTACCACTTTAAATCCAGTAGGTTACAGTGTGAAAGGTGTAAGACCCATCGCCTTATTCAAAATATTGACAAAACCTGGCATCACAGATATTCTGGCAGTTATACATATTTGCAACTAACTGTAATAGCACTTATTTCACAAATACAT
>CAIUSO010000098.1 GCA_903901875.1 uncultured Geobacteraceae bacterium
CGTTCTGTGTCGCTTACTGAACGATATAAACAGAACAGGCAAGGGTAAGAAAAATGTCATTTATTGTTTGAGGAGATGTTTGGTTCATGCCTTCAAATCAAATCGGATTTCAGTTATGCCACTTTTTCCAGAGGAGAAAAAATATAACATTGTTGACCCAATCATACGTTGGTTGCCTGAGGTGTTAATGATCGGTGCTATAGAGCCATTCCGTGATCGGCGCAATGGAGCCAGTATATGATCACCGTAATGGAGCCAGTATATGATCGGCGTAATGAGGCCAGTTGCTGATCGCCGTAATCGAGCCGCATATTATTTTGTCATAGTGCTCAAAAAACATCTCGGACAAGACAAAAACTTTAGTATGCTTCCGGCAACGACAAGCTGGAGGATACGCAAAATGAGCAACAGGAGGTTCGAGATGTACGATTACCGTCAAATTATTCATAGAATCCGCATGGGCCAGACCGACCGGGAGATTGCCCGAACGAAGATCATCGGCCGGGTCAAGTGTGGCCAGATACGGGCCATGGCCTTGGAGAAGGGCTGGCTTGCAAGCGAGGGACCGCTTCCGGATGATGCCGCTCTATCGGATGTTTTTACGAAGAAGCTTCATTTTAATCCCACCCATCAATCAAAGTGCCACAGCCATGAGGAACAGATTCGAACCTGGCTTGGTGACGGCGTTTGCCTGACCACAATCCAAAGGGCATTGACAGAGCGGTTCGGTTTTACCGGCAGTTATTCCTCTGTGCGGCGTCTGGCACAAAAACTCGGATATCATGAGAAACCAGTTACCTGCGTTCTGGAGTTTGAACCGGGGCAGGCCGCCCAAGTTGACTTCGGCAAAGGGCCGGATATCCAGGATGTTTTCACGGGCGCTGTCACCAAGACATGGATTTTCGTTATGACCATGTGCTTCAGCCGACACACCTACGCCGAGATCGTGCCGAATCAGAGGACAGCCACCTGGCTTGCCTGTCATCGCCGGGCATTCGAGTTCTTCGGCGGCGTTCCCCTGAAAATAATCATCGACAACGCCAAGTGCGCCATTACCCGGGCCTGTTATTATGATCCTGAAGTCCAGCGCTCCTACGGGGAGATGGCCGAAGGCTACGGGTTTGTCATCTCGCCGTGCCCGCCCCGCGATCCCCAGAAAAAAGGCCGGGTCGAATCCGGGGTCAAATACGTCAAAAACAGCTTTGTTCCACTGCGCAACTTCCGATCTCTTACCAATGCCAATGAACAGCTCTACCAATGGCTCATGGAAACGGCAGGCAACCGCACACACGGCACCACACATCAGAAACCGCTGACGCTCTTTGCCGAATCGGAGAAACCGTTTTTAAAACCTCTGCCGGATGTCCAAGTCGAGCTGGCCGCCTGGTGCCAGGTCAAAGTCCACGGCAACTGCCATGTTCAGTTTGAAAAAGCCTATTACTCGGCGCCCCATCCGCTGGCTCACAAAAAGCTCTGGCTTCGGGCAACGAACAATACCGTCAAACTCTATTCTGATCTGAAACTCGTCGCCGCTCATCCCCGGCTTTACAAGCCCGGAACTTATTCCACCGTCGATGAACACATGCCGCCCCAAGCCATTGCCTGGAAACTCCAGGACACCCAGTGGTGTCTGCAACAAGC
>CAIUSO010000099.1 GCA_903901875.1 uncultured Geobacteraceae bacterium
AACCATACAAGAAATATCGGGATGCCCATAATCGGAATCTATTTTTTGGGTCACAAACTTGATCATAACGAATCTGCCGTTATCGGTGTCAACAGGGTATATACGGATTTAATAACCGGTGAAATATTAACCACCAAAGAGAGCTTCATAGAGAGCCTGACCCATGACAGTTATGTGATCCAGATACCAAATCTGAGGATGAAGCGTCGCACAGAGCTTGAGGCACTGCTGAGTATCTTCGACCAGACTCTTTCGGTTGATGCGGCACACCATATGCTGAATGTACAGGAAGGTGATTTTCCTGAGAAGTACCGTCCGTTAATACGCAGGTTGCAGATGGCGGTATCTGAGCCTGAGATGAGGAAACAGATGACCCTTGAGGATGGACTTTTGCAGGATTTTGAAAATATGCAGAGAGAAATAGAAGAGTATAAACAAAAGACCGCCGAGGCCGAGAAAGCTATTGCAGCGGCAGAGAAAGCTACTGAAGAGGAGAAACATAAGACTGCCGAGGCCATACGGGAAATCGAGGAATTAAAGAAACGTCTGAGTACCCTTGAACAGAACACACCTCCACCGATGCACGCCGATAAAATCGGAGAGGCCACATAAACAACCACAGAGGATTAAACCATAATGCCCGTATTCAAACGAATCATTCTCTACATGAAACCCTACTGGTGGCGCATCCTGTTTGCGGCACTGGCTTCCTCGGCTTACGGCGGACTTGATGCCGCCTTCGCCTATATGGTTGAGCCGTTACTGAAGAAGATATTTGTAACCAAAGACCTTTTCATCTTCTCCATTCTGCCGCTTATCATTATTTTAATTTTTATCTTCCGGGGCCTCTGCCGCTATTTCAACGACTATTTCATGAGAACCGCCGCCCAACTGGCCGTACAAGACGTTCGCAATGAAATCTTCAAACGCAACATTGTTCTTGATTTAAAGTTTTTCCATAACAACCAGACCGGTTCCCTCATGTCCCGGATTGTCAACGACGTCGCCATGATGCAGGAGGGGGTCGGAGGCCTGGTTACCGGCATATTCAGGGATGCAATCGGGCTATTCTCCCTCCTTGGCGTAATTTTTTACCGTGATTGGCAGCTCGCCATCATTTCCATACTGGTAATCCCCCTCTCCATTTACCCGGCACAGATTCTGGGCAAAAAGATCAAGATCAATGCCCGTAAAGGGCAGGATGAGGCGGGACTCTTTGCCAATATTCTCCAGGAATCCTTGAGTGGTATCAAGGTTGTCAAGGCATTTTCCCTGGAACGTATCATGACCGACAAGTTTCTCCTGGCAAACCGGGCCTATTACCAGTTCACCCGTAAATTAATCAAATACAGCTCCTTGTCATCCCCCATCATGGAGATCATCACCTCGTTCGGAATTGCGGCGGTCGTGTTATTTGGCGGTGCCAAAGTTATGTCAGGGAAACTGTCTTCACCGGAGTTCTTCTCATTTATCACCGCCATGGCCTTGGTGTATTCACCATTAAAAAAGCTGATTTCAGCCTATAGCGATGCCCAGCGATGTATTGGAGCTTCCGAGCGAGTGTTTGAAATAATTGATGCCCTGCCGGAAATCCTTGACCCTGCCGATGGATACCGATTGACACCGGCTGATGGACGTGTTGAATTCAAGAATGTGTCGTTCAGGTATCAGGATGATTTAATCCTGAACAAGGTAAACCTCGTCGCTGAAAAAGGGGAAGTAGTCGCCCTGGTGGGCCCTTCCGGTGGTGGTAAATCCACGTTGGTATCCTTGATTGCCCGTTTTTTTGACACGAGCGAAGGGGAAATCACCATTGGCTCCCACGATGTTCGACAGATCACCAAAGCGGATCTTATGAATCATATTGCCCTGGTCGATCAGGAGTCCACCCTCTTCCACGACACCATTACCAATAACATTCGCTACGGAAGACCCGGAGCTTCAGACGGTGAAGTTATAGCCGCTGCTCAAGCGGCTTATGCCCATGATTTCATTATTGAAATGCCGGACGGGTACCAGACAAATATTGGAGACCGTGGGGTCAGGCTTTCCGGCGGGCAGCGTCAACGGATATGTATTGCGCGGGCACTTCTGAAAAACGCACCAATCCTGATTCTCGATGAAGCAACCAGTGCCCTGGATACCGAAAGCGAGCAGATGGTACAAAAGGCTCTAGACAACCTTATGGTAGATCGAACGACCTTTGTCATTGCCCACCGGCTCTCAACAATTGTAAATGCTGACAAAATAATTGTGCTTGACAAAGGGGCGGTCGTTGAAACGGGGACACACGGTGCTCTTCTTGAAATCGATGGTCTTTACAGCAGACTCTGCAGTCAGCAGTTCGGAACTGCCACCACCGATAGCATATGAATAAAGCACCACTTCTGACCATAGCAATCCCGACGTATAACAGGGCTTCATATCTGACCCGCTGCCTGGATTTGATTGTCAAACAGGCCGTGGTCTATGGAGAGCTGATTGAAATAATTGTCTCGGACAATTGTTCCACGGATAACACGGAAGAGGTCGTTAGTCACTTCATCTCCAACGGACACCGGATTACTTACCTGAAAAACCCATGCAACATCGGACCCGACGGGAATTTTCGCCAATGTTTTGAAACCGCGACGGGAACCTACTTTCTCCTCTTCTCCGATGATGATCTGTTGCTTGACACCTCTCTGGAAAAGATTATCAATCTGATACGCAGGGACAGTTTTGGCGTTATCTACCTGAAAAGTTACTTCTTTGTAGACAATTATATCAGTGAACGACCGAAGCGTACGGCGGATGGCCCCATAATATTTGACGATCTGAAACGCTTTATTGACAGGGTTGATGTCTGGTTTACCTTCATATCCGGTAACATCATCAACAAAAGCCTGGTAAACCCCAATCTCGATCTGGATGACTTTGCGCACACCAATCTGCTGCAACTTTCCTGGACCTTTTCCAGCCTGTTCAATTCGAACAAAAACGTCTATTATGACGATTACCTTGTTGCCGGTCAGGGAGATAACACCGGAGGATACAAGTTTTGTGAGGTATTCGGCAGCAAGATGCATGCGGTCTTTCAGATATTCATTAACAAATTCGGGGTAGACCGGGAATATTTTGACATAATAACGAGAAAATCGCTTAAAAAGCATTTGTCAAAATTCATCCTTTCTTCAAGAAAGGGGTTCGGCAGTTACGATGAAGAGGACTATCTGCGGATCCTCCACCCGATTTACCAGTCATACATCAGCTACTGGATTTTCATATACCCGGCGATCACCTGGCCACTTCCCCTGGCAAAAATGTGGTGCAAGGTATTCCGTTTTTTTGCAAAGCTGTTCAAAAGGCTGTAAGGGGCTGACTAAGTTTCCCGACATGATTAACCATCCACTGTCTACCTTGAACAAACGCGAAAGGGGTATCTGAGATGAAAGTTGTAATCCTAGCCGGAGGATTCGGCACCCGCATCAGCGAAGAATCCCATCTGAAGCCCAAACCGATGATAGAAATCGGCGAACGGCCAATCCTGTGGCATATCATGAAAATCTATTCAAGTTTTGGCTTTAATGATTTCGTCATCTGCCTCGGATATAAGGGGTACTGCATCAAGGAATACTTTGCCCATTACTTTCTCCACGAATCGGACGTCACCTTTGACTTTAAAAATCAGAGTGAAAGGATGATCCATCATCATTCCGCCGAACCATGGACAGTCACTCTGGTAAATACAGGCATCGAGACGATGACGGGGGGGAGAGTCAAGCGTATCCGGGAGTATGTGGAAAATCAGCCGTTTATGCTCACCTATGGTGACGGCGTAGCAAACGTGAACATCGCCAATCTGGTCCGCTACCATGAGACCAACGGCAGGTTGGCCACTGTTACCTCTATTCAGCCAGCCGGTCGTTTTGGTGCGTTGGAACTTGATGAAAACAATCTCATACGGGGCTTCCAGGAGAAACCAAAGGGAGACGGAGCCTGGGTAAACGGCGGGTTCTTCGTCCTGCAACCAGAAGTATTCGACTATCTGGACGATGATACAACCGTGTTGGAAAAGGAGCCACTGGAACGTCTTGCCCGTGATGGTCAATTGATATCATACAAACACTCTGACTTCTGGCAGCCGATGGACACACTTCGTGACAAACTTTATCTGGAAGATTTATGGAAGAGCGGTTCCGCCCCGTGGAAAACATGGAAATAAATTTTTGGCATAACAGAAAAGTCTTTATCACCGGCCACACCGGCTTTAAAGGGAGCTGGCTCTGTATCTGGCTTACCCGCCTCGGTGCCCAGGTAACCGGCTATGCCCTGGCTCCTCCGACCACTCCAAGCCTGTTTGAGCTTGCAGGGGTAAAGGATCATGTTGACTCCCGAATAGCCGATGTGCGGGACATGGACCGACTGACCAGAACCATGTGCGAAGTCCAGCCGGAAATTGTTATCCACATGGCAGCGCAGCCACTCGTACGGGATTCCTACACCATTCCGGTGGAAACCTACGGGATAAACGTCATGGGGACGGTTCATCTGCTGGAGGCCGTCCGTGCCTGCCCGTCCGTACGAGCTGTGGTCAATGTCACCACCGACAAATGCTACGAAAACCGGGAATGGGTATGGGGCTATCGGGAAAACGACCCAATGGGGGGATTTGACCCCTACTCCAGCAGTAAAGGGTGCTCAGAGCTGGTGACGGCCGCCTACCGAAACTCTTTTTTCCGGGAATCAACAGTCTCAGTTGCAACGGCTCGGGCCGGCAATGTGATCGGTGGAGGGGACTGGGCAACGGACCGGCTCGTCCCGGATATTATCCGTTCACTGCTCGCCGGTAAGCCGGTCACCATACGCAACCCCTTGGCAATCCGCCCCTGGCAACACGTACTTGAACCCCTTTCCGGCTACATGCTTCTGGCCCAACGGCTCCATGAACAGGGGAGCACATTTGCCGAAGGCTGGAACTTTGGACCCTCCGACGCAGATGCCAAGCCAGTGGAGTGGATCGTGCAAAAGATATGTGACATCTGGGGTGGCAATGCCCGGTATGAACTGGATCAGGGAGAACACCCCCATGAAGCCCACTATCTGAAACTTGACTGTTCCAAAGCCCACAGCGGACTGGCATGGCAACCCCGCTGGGGCCTGGAAACGGCTCTGGAAAAGATTGTTACATGGGTGGATGTCTACCGGTCCGGTGGCAATCTTTATGATTGCTGCCGGGAACAAATTGCATCCTACCAAAACTGTTCACGAGGTGCGTGTGAAAAAGACTCTTGAAGAAGAACTTCGTAAAGAAGCAGTAAATGCCGCCATTGCATATTATACGCAGGTTCACGCCCCCAAGGCGGATTTTGTACCAGGTGACCGCATCCCCTATGCCGGGAGGGTATTTGACCAGTCGGAAATTGCCAACCTGATTGACTCCTCCCTTGATTTCTGGTTGACCACTGGTCGATATTCCGATCGGTTTGAAAAAGAATTTTCCGGTTATCTCGGTGTTCAGCACTGCTCGCTGACCAACTCCGGCTCTTCGGCAAACCTGCTGGCCTTCATGGCATTAACCTCTCCGAAGCTCGGTGATCGAAGTATCCGGCGGGGAGATGAAGTGATTACCGTTGCAGCCGGTTTTCCAACCACAGTGGCACCGATTGTCCAATATGGAGCTGTTCCGGTCTTTGTGGATGTTTCGCTCCCCACCTATAATATCGATGTTACACAACTGGAGGCGTCACTGTCCGACAAGACCAGGGCTGTCATGGTTGCCCATACACTCGGCAATCCCTTTGACCTTGCCGCCGTCAAATCCTTCTGCGATAGACACCGTCTCTGGCTGATCGAAGACAATTGCGACGCACTCGGCTCCCGCTATCTCCATAATAACGTATGGAAATATACCGGCACCATTGGCCACATCGGCACTTCAAGCTTCTATCCACCCCACCATATGACCATGGGAGAAGGTGGTGCCGTCTACACTGATGACACCCAACTGAAACGTCTGGTCGAGTCGTTCCGCGACTGGGGTCGTGACTGCTGGTGCCCGTCGGGGCGTGACAATACCTGTAATAACCGGTTCGGCCAGCAATTTGGCGAACTGCCGTTTGGCTATGACCATAAATATGTGTATTCACACTTTGGCTACAACCTGAAAGTCACTGACATGCAAGCGGCCATTGGCTGCGCCCAACTTGAGAAACTGCCTGCATTTATTGAATCCCGCAAAAAGAACTGGAAACTGTTGCGCGACGGTCTTGACGGACTTGAAGACAGATTTATCCTTCCCGAGGCAACTGAGAATTCTGATCCTTCCTGGTTTGGTTTCCTGCTCACTGTCCGGGAGAATAGTGGTCTTACCCGGGAAAAGTTCGTGAATCATCTTGAGGGCAAAGGGATTCAGACCCGTATGCTTTTTGCCGGAAACTTGATTAAGCATCCCTGTTTTGACGAGATGCGCCAGAAGGGGGAAGGCTATCGGTCCGTTGGCTCACTTGAAAATACCGACCGGATCATGCGGGATACATTTTGGGTGGGCGTTTATCCAGGGATGACCGATACGATGATAGAGCATATGATTTCCAGTATAAAAGACGCGATAAACCGATAGGAGTTGAGACAACAATGACTATCCTCCTTACCGGCGGCAGCGGCTTTATCGGCAAAAATATAATTGAGGCTCTTGGAGGGCGATACACCATACTCTCACCAAGCAGTCAGGAACTCGACTTTTGTAATGAGGTTGAGGTAGCAAAATTCTTTAGTGCCCACTCTATTGAAACGGTCATTCATTCCGCCGTCAGACCTGGACATCGAAATGCCAAAGACCCTTCAACGCAGCTTTATAACAATACACGTATGTTTTTCAATATCATACGCAACTCAGCACGATACCGGCGTCTCATCTCTATTGGTTCCGGAGCAGTGTATGATATTCGTCAACCACTTATAAAAGTTCCCGAAGAATTTTTCGACCGGTATGTACCGGCAGACGAGCATGGCTTCTCAAAGTATATTATCGCCAAACATATGGAGAAGCTTGAAAATGCTGTAAAGCTTCGAATTTTCGGTATCTTCGGAAAATATGAGGATTACGCCATACGTTTTATTTCCAATGCTATCTGCAAAACAATCTGCAATTTGCCAATAACGATCAGACAGAATCGGATGTTTGATTACCTTTTCGTTGATGACCTGATGCCGGTTATCGAACACTTTATCCACAACAAGGCCGAACAAAGCGCATATAACATCACTCCAAACAGTGCCGTTGATCTATATACTATTGCCCGCATAGTTCTGAGCTGTTCTGGAAAAGATCTGCCAATAGTCATTAAAGAGTCAGGAATGGGCCCCGAGTATAGCGGCTGCAATGAACGTTTGCGCCGGATATTCCCCTGTTTGGATCTTACTCCCCTTGACGAAGCTGTGCGGCGTCTGTATGAATGGTATGAAAATAATCGTGAGCACATTGATGTGGAGAAACTGCTGTTTGATAAATAATTTGGGGGTGAAACTTGATCAAAGTCTCAGACTACGTTGTCAAACGGCTTGCTGAATATGGAATCCGCCACGCATTCATGATTACCGGTGGAGGAGCCATGCACCTTAACGACTCGTTTGGCACATCCGAATCAATCAAGTATATTTGTAATCACCATGAGCAGGCTTCGGCAATTGGTGCGGAAGGTTATGCCCGCGTTTCAGGTTCCTTGGCAGTTGTAGTTGTCACCTCAGGCCCGGGTGGAACCAACACCTTGACCGGAGTAATCGGACAGTGGCTTGATTCTGTGCCGGTGCTCTATCTCTCAGGCCAGGTCAAACAGGAAACGACAATCGAGTCCTGCCGTGAATTGGGGTTGCGCCAACTTGGTGATCAGGAGATAAACATCGTTGATATGGTCCGACCCGTGACCAAGTTTGCCGCCATCGTGCAAAAGGCCGATGAAATAGGCATGCTACTTGACGGAGCTCTGTTTATAGCAACCCATGGTCGTCCAGGCCCCGTATGGCTTGATATACCACTTGATATTCAGGGAGCACTGATTGACGAGAGCAAGCTGTCAGCGTACTCCCCAAAAGACGACGGTATTGCTGTTCCGATCATTCTGTCACAGATTGACAAAATTGTTGGACTGTTGCAGAAAGCAAAACGCCCGGTTTTTTTAGCAGGCCAGGGGATCAGGATTGCCGATGCTCAGGAGACTTTTCTGAGCCTGGTAGAACGACTGCAGATTCCCGTCGTCAGTTCGTTTTCCGGAGTAGATCTTATCCCTTCTGACCACCCCCTGTTTATGGGGAGAATCGGGACGCTCGGAAGCCGGCCAGGAAACTTTACACTCCAAAATGCGGATCTCCTTATTTCCGTGGGCTCTCGTAACAATATTCGTCAGGTAAGCTATAATTGGCAATCCTTTGCCCGCGAAGCAATCAAGGTAATTGTAGACATTGACCCTGCAGAACTCACTAAACCGACTCTTGTTCCTGACTTGGCAATTCATGCCGATGCAGGAGAGTTTCTCACCCTTTTGGATAAACAGATTAAGATCACGTCACTTCCTGAGTGGACTGGTTGGGTGGAGTGGTGTGGTGTACGCCGGGAAAAATATCCCGTTGTTCTCGCCAAACACCGGGTTTCAGAAACCAATATAAACCCCTACCATTTTATTGATCGGTTATCAGCCGAACTGGCCTCTGATGCTATTGTTGTTGCAGGCAACGGCACCGCCTGTGTTGCCCTCTTTCAAGCGGGCAGAGTAAAGAAAGGACAGCGGTTTATCTGGAACTCAGGCTGTGCCTCAATGGGCTACGACCTTCCAGCCGCCATAGGGGCTTGTTTTGCGGCAAAAGGTCACGATGTTGTCTGTCTTGCCGGTGACGGCAGTCTGCAGATGAATATTCAGGAGCTTCAGACCGTAGTCCATCACCAACTCCCACTCAAACTGTTTGTGCTGAGCAATAACGGCTATATCTCTATCAGGCAGACTCATCAGGCGTTCTTCGGCGGTCGCTTGACCGGCTGTGACCAGAGCAGCGGCGTCAGTTTTCCAGATATTTCTAAAATAGCAGCCGCCTACGGGCTGCCGGCCACAATAATCGACAGCCATGATCTGCTTGATGAGAAAATAGCTGCCGTCCTGGCAACACCGGGGCCGGTTGTGTGTGATATCCGACTGCAACATGACTACATCTTTGAGCCAAAACTCTCTTCAGAGAAAAGGCCAGACGGTCGCATGGTCTCAAAACCGCTTGAAGACCTCTATCCATTTCTTGACCGAGATGAATTGAGAAGCAACCTTCTTATTCAGCCGTTGGACGAAGGCGATAAATAGAACTATAAGGAGTACAAACCGGTGAATGGTCGAACGGCACTGATTACAGGAGCTGCAAGAGGTATTGGGTGCGCTATTGCACATCTGTTTCAGGAGCAGGGAGCGATGGTACTGACTCCAAGTCGTAAAGAGCTAGATCTGTCGAGCAACGACTCTATTGACAGATATTGCACTCAGCTTACCCAAAAGGTTGATGTTATTGTAAACAACGCTGGCATTAATCCGTTGGGTGCGGCAGATGAATTCAACGATGCAGATCTGTCGGAAACCCTACAGATCAACCTTGTAGCACCGATGCGATTGATACGGGCACTTTCCCCAGGCATGGCTCAACGTGGCTACGGTCGTATAGTAAATATCAGTTCTATCTGGAGCGGAGTGGCAAAACCTCGCCGCTTTGTCTATGCGACAACCAAAGCGGGTATAAATGGTATGACGCGAGCCTTGGCCGTTGAGTTAGCTGCATCCGGTGTATTAGTCAATGCGGTGGCCCCTGGTTATACAAATACAGAATTAACCCGACAGAATAATTCTGTTGAATCAATTCACCAGATTGCTGCTGCTATCCCTGCGGGCCGCCTGGCTGAACCGGAGGAGATTGCACAGGTAGTTGCCTTCCTCTGTTCGCAGAATAACAGCTATCTAACTGGACAGACTATCTTTGTGGATGGAGGTTACACGTGTCAGTGATAACAATAAAATCCAATCTACGGAATTACACAGTGTATTTTCAGGAAACTGTCGAATTCATTAAAGGCTTTTCCCGGTTCCCCCATCGGCTTTTTGTTATTGATGAATCCGTCTGGCGACTTCACGGCAACGGTTGTCTCTCCACCATTTCAGAATCTGAACGAATGATTTTCCCCATCAGCGAGGATCAAAAAAACCTCGACAGTGTCATGATAATATATGACCGCCTCATGGAGTCGTCTGCCAAGAAGAATATGACCATCATTTCCATCGGTGGAGGGATCACTCAGGACATCACCGGTTTTGTCGCCTCAACTCTCTATCGCGGACTCAACTGGGTGTTTGTACCCACTACTCTTCTTGCCCAGGCAGACAGTTGTATTGGTAGTAAAACATCTCTTAATTACAGGAGGTTCAAGAACTTGATAGGAACGTTTTACCCTCCGAGTGAAGTGCATATTTACCCCCCTTTTCTTCAGACACTCGCAACGAGTGATTTTCTAAGTGGTATGGGAGAAGTTGCCAAGCTTCATATCATGGGTGGTGCCGAAACGACATCCTCACTGTCTAATGCGCTACCGGCAATCCTGGAGAGAGATGAAGAAGCACTGTTATTGGCTATCCGGTGCTCACTTGAGGTGAAGTTGCAGTATATGGAGGGTGATGAATTCGATACCGGTCGACGTAATCTGCTCAATTTCGGTCACTGTTTTGGTCATGCATTAGAGACAGTCTGCAACTATGCAATTCCGCATGGGCAGGCCGTCGTGATCGGTATTCTCGTGGCAAATCGTGTTGCAGTGATGCGTGGCTTGCTTTCTGCCAAGAACGACCAGCACATGGCGACACAACTGCTTGCATTACTGCCTGACTTCAAACAGGATCTCTCAAAATATTCAGCGACTGAATTGATAGCTGCGATGAAGCACGACAAAAAGCGGGTTGGTGAAGGTCTTGTGGTGGTTATGATTACCGATGCATTGACACTGGTAAAAGCCGATGACGTAACAGCGGAAGAAATTGAAACAGCTATGTCAGGTTCATTTGCATCATATCCATTTCGAGGAGAATTATAATGCGTACTATAGAAATACTCGATTGCACGTTGCGAGATGGCGGATTTGTAAATGACTGGAATTTTGGTGCAGGTAGCATTGCAAATATAATAGGCAGGCTAGTCAAAGCAGGTATCGATATTATTGAAGTTGGTTTCATAGATGCGAGAAGATCCTATGACATTAATCGTTCAATATTCCCTGACACTGATTCCATAAAGCCCATTTTCAATAACCTCGAAACGGACAACGCACTCATTCTGGGCATGATTGATTTCGGTACATGCCCCATTGAGGCGATAACCGAGCAACAGGACTCTGTGTTGGACGGAATACGGGTAATATTTAAGAAACAACATTCCAGGGAGGCTCTTGAATTCTGTGCAGCAATAAAAAAGAAGGGATATAAAATTTTTGTAAACCCTGTATCGGTAACAAGCTATTCAGATACGGAGATGCTCAACCTTATAGCAACAATAAATGCATTGGCTCCGGACGGTGTCGCCATAGTTGATACGTATGGTCTTATGCATAAACAGGAATTACTCCACTATTATTCGCTGTTAGACAAAAACCTGATTACCGGCATAAAAATTGGATATCACGCTCACAATAATTTTCAGCTTGCGTACGCTAATTCTTTAGAACTTGTTGCACTTGATTCAGAAAGAGAGTTAATTATTGATACTTCTCTTTTCGGGATGGGAAAAAGTGCTGGTAATACCTGTACCGAGCTTGTTGCCATGCATCTTAATGAAAATTATGGTAAGTGCTACGATATGTATCAATTACTTGAAGCAATTGATGTTGACATTTCAAAGGAATATGCACGAAAGCAGTGGGGGTACACACTTAATCACTTTGTGGCAGCCTCAAATGACTGTCATCCTGATTACGTATCTGCCCTGATTGGCAAGAGAACACTGTCTGTAAAAGCGGTCAACGAGATCCTTGCCAGAATAGAGCCTCCCGCCAAACTGACATTTAGCAAAGCTCTGATTGAAAATCTGTATTTGGAATATCAAAATAAATACATTGATGATTCCGGAGCATATGTGGCTCTTGCTCGTCAGTTAATAAGCAGAAAAATACTGATCATTGCCCCGGGAAGATCTATAGAGACCGACAAGACACATATTCAAGACTTCATACATGAAAATGAACCTGCCGTTATCACCATTAATTTTATTGACGAGAACTACAAGCCCGATTATGTTTTTATGGGAAATTCAAAAAGATACAGCCAATTTTACAATAAAATATATATGGGTGAATGTAGCGCAAAGGTTATTTGTACTTCAAATATAGCTGAGTCAAATAGAAAAATTGACTACATTTTCAATTTTAATTCCTTGATTAGCGAAGACGACGTTATCCGAGATAATCCCGTTTTGATGCTCCTCAATTTATTAACTAATATGAAAATTAATACCGTTTTTCTCGCGGGGTTTGACGGATACACAAACGACAACATGAAAAATTACCCCGAAGAATATATTCCGTTTCTCTACTGCAATGACCAGGTTATACTGCGCAATGAAGCGATAAGAAAGGCAATCAGAAGCTTGGATAATAAAATCAGCCTGAAGCCATTAACATCATCGTTTTATTTTTCACCTTTAGTATCATCGGAGTACGCCCCCCAATGAATCATCCGCCCCTTGTGACGATTATCACCGTAGTCCGTAATGATGCTGCAAGCCTGTTGCGCACCATACAGAGTATCGTTCCGTTTAAAAATTCCCGTTTCGAGTATGTTGTTGTTGACGGAGCCTCAACAGATGAAACTCTTCAGGTGGCAGAATCACACCGCGACCTGATTGATATTCTTGTCAGTGAACCGGACAAAGGGATCTACGATGCCATGAATAAAGGGATCAAGCTTGCCCATGGCACCTATCTGCTGTTCCTCAATGCCGGTGATGAGCTGCTCGTCTCTCCCGATAACATCGTTGCTGCCGCTCCCGAAAAAAGTGTCATTGTCTACGCAAAGGCAAAAATGTTCAATCCGGACGGCTCTTTTGACTACATCAAGGGAAAACGCCTCAAAAACATCAGACGTTTTTTACAGGGGATGCCACTCTGCCATCAGGCAATCTTCTACCGACGGGAGCTGATCGGAGAATATGACCTTGGCTTCAAGGTGATAAGTGACCGGGTACTGACGTACAATTTGCTCCGCACCTACGGACGAAGGCGCGCTTTTTTTGTGGACAGCGTTATGGTAAATTATTATCAGGACGGTTTCAGTTGCAACGGCGTTTCCGATGCCTTTCTCGCCGAGGAGGATGCCCGCTTTTATCGGAGTGTGGGTAAAGCCTATTACATCAAGATTAAAATCATTAACTACCATTTCAAACACAAAATTAAACGTCCTTTCCTGCGACTGTTTGGCAGGAAGTTCTAGAATCATCTCGGTACAGGTTCTCAGGTATGCCGCCAATTTCCGTAGTAATCATAACCTATAATGAAGAACGCAATATCGAACGCTGTCTCCGCGCTGTCGAAGGAATTGCCGACGAAATTATTGTGCTTGATTCATTGTCAACGGACATTACTTCTCAGATATGCCGGGGTTTCGGTGCCACCGTCATCGAACAGCCATTCCTTGGTTATGTGGCGCAGAAAAACAAAGCTGTTGAACATGCATCTTACGACCATATCCTTTCCCTTGATGCCGATGAAGTGCTCTCTGAGGAGCTGCGACGGTCAATTTTGGCGATCAAAAACAACTGGCAACACGATGGCTACTGCTTCAACCGGCTCACCAATTACTGCGGCAGCTGGATACGCCACTGCAGCTGGTACCCGGACCGGAAACTGAGGCTGTTCGACCGCCGCACCGGGAAATGGTGCGGAGACACCATTCACGAGCGTTACCTTCTTGATAATGGCGCAAAGCCCCGGCATCTGACGGGCGACCTGCTTCATTACTCGTACGACTCCATAGATCAGCACATTGAACAGATCAGAAAATTTACCACCATCATGGCTGACGTGCAATGGCGTAAGGGCAATAAGCCCGGAGTGGCCAAACTGCTGTTAAATCCGCTCTGGTGCTTCTTCCGACAGTATTTTGTCCGACTCGGCTTCCTTGACGGATACCATGGGTTAGTTGTATGCATCCTGTCGGCAGTCGCCAATTTCATCAAGTATGCCAAGACCAGGGAGCTATTCTCTTCAAAAGGGCTTCCGGATGCTTAAAAACATTATCATCAGCCGCACCGACGGTATCGGTGACGTTATCCTCACCCTGCCGGTGGCCGGTTTATTGAAGAAAGTCTATCCCAATGTCACCATCTGGTTTATTGGCCGCTCCTATACCGCTCCGGTCATTGCTGCCTGTGAGCATGTGGATGAATTTATTAATCGTGATAATCTGGAACCCATGACTGAACGCCAGCAGGTTGATCTGCTGCAGCAATCACTGGCCGATGCCATTGTCCACGTTTTTCCCGACAAATTCATTGCACGGTTGGCAAAACGTTCCGGCATCCCGATTCGGATCGGCACATCCCACCGTTTCCACCACTGGTTCACCTGTAACAAGCTCGTCCATGAAGGGCGCAAACGCTCCCCCTTGCATGAGGCAGAGCTGAATGTCAGGCTGCTCCGCCCCCTTGGCATTCAACCTCCGGTGTCACGGGCAGAACTGGTGCCCTTAACAGGGCTGACCCGCCCCGAACCGCTGGAACCGCAGTACGAGGCGTTGCTGGATCCCCACCGTTTCAATCTCATCCTCCATCCGACATCAAAGGGGAGTGCCCGTGAGTGGGGAGTTAACAACTACAGTGAACTGATTCAGCTTCTCCCGCAGGAACGGTATAAGGTGTTTGTCTCCGGCAGTGCTGAAGAAGGGGCACGCCTGCTTCAGCATCCCAAGCTCTGGCAGCACGGGGCCACCAACATCACCGGTGCCATGCCCCTTGACCAGTTCATCGCCTTTATTGCCAGGGCCGACGGGCTGATTGCCGCCAGCACCGGTCCCCTCCATATTGCGGCGGCTCTTGGCAAGGTTGCCCTCGGAATCTATGCCCCCATGCGCCCCATTCATCCGGGCCGCTGGTGCCCTCTGGGACCACGGGCGGGATTTCTTGTGCGGGACAAGCAGTGCCAGCTCTGCCGTCACGATAACCACTGTGCCTGCATGGAAAGCATTACACCGGTCGAGGTTTGTGCCCGACTGGAACAATTGATCGTAACAGACGGGAAATAATACCAATGGCACTCAGGATACTGCACGTTCTGTCATCTAATTTTTTTGCCGGTTCGGTGGCCTACGCTCTGCAGCTTGCCGAACGCCAGCGAGCCGACGGCCATCTGGTGGTCATGGCCACCGACCAGACCGGTCTTTCCGACTCATGTGACTGCCTGCCTCTCCCGGTATCCGACCGTTCACTATTACAACGCTTTCGTAATATTCGC
The DNA here is from genome assembly GCA_903901875.1 of uncultured Geobacteraceae bacterium. Classification (GTDB taxonomy): domain Bacteria; phylum Desulfobacterota; class Desulfuromonadia; order Geobacterales; family Pseudopelobacteraceae; genus JACRCG01. Next base: position 15,494 of record CAIUSO010000099.1, read on the forward strand.
CGTCTTCGCAGCATTATCCGCGACTACGACATAGGTGTCGTTCACGCCCACTCACGGGCAGCAAGCTGGATCTGCCACTACGCCCTTCGCGGCACCAGAGTGCCCCTTATCTCAACGATCCATGGCCGCCAGGTAAAGCATTCACGCTTGAAATCAAATGACATTTACGGTGAAAAGGTCATTGCCATCTGCCCCGAACTGGTTGAACAGCTGGCCACCGACTTGAAAATGGAGCGAAGCAAACTACATTGTCTGCCCAATCCCCTAGATTTTGAGCATCTGGAACCGTACCGCACAACCGGTGTCCGCAACAGCGGACCGCCGATCATTTCCGTTGTCGGAAGATTCAACGGCCCCAAAGGTGCCCATATTGCTGAATTGGTGGCTGAAGTATTCCCCGGCCTGCTGCATCAGCACCCCGATCTCTCGATCAGGCTTATTGGCGGGGAGTGGGAGTCATTCCCTGCGAAAGGAAAGGAAGCCTTCGATTCACTGCGGTCCCGCTTTGGGGAACGCATCAGCTATCGGGGCTTCACCCGGCAGGTACTACCGCTCATAGCCGAATCAACCATTGTGATCGGTGCCGGACGGGTCGCCATGGAGGCACTGGCCCTCGGCTGCACCCTGTTTGCCCTCGGTGAAGCCTGCTGCCACGGAATTATCACCAGAGAAAATCTTGAGGCCGCCATCGGCAGCAATTTCGGGGATATTCGTCGGGAGGCTGCTTCGTTCCACCCCGATTGCGGAGCAATCAACCGTGAACTGGTGAACTGTCTGAACGGAGCAGCACTTGGGGAGATTGACCGGCAAAAACTGGTACAAGTCTACGATATGGCCCACATCATGCCGCAGATCATAGCCATTTACGGTGCCGCACTCATGGGAAAACTCTCCCCGTCTCCCATTCCGGTACTGATGTACCACCGGGTACCCGATACCCCGATTGACACAAAGCACCGCACCTTTGTCACAAAACAGAACTTCGAAAAGCACCTGATTTTTTTTGCCCGGCGCGGCCTGCAGGCCATTACATTTCAAGACTATCTGGCCTTTGCCACCGGCACAAGGCCCCCCCAGAAATTTCCCCGGAAGCCATTCATCCTTACCTTCGATGACGGCTACGCGGACAATTTCACCAACGCGCTCCCTCTCACCCGGGCCTATGGTTTCCGGGGGGTACTGTTCCTGCTGGGTGACTTTACGGCAAAGGGGAATTTTTGGGATCGTGGGGAAGATGTTGAGGCAAACCGCCTCATGACGTCGGAGCAGAAAAAGGCATTCGTGGCCGCTGGGTGGGAGATTGGTGCCCACACCATGACCCATCCCCACCTGACCCAGATACCCGATGAAGAGCTCCGGTATGAGTTGTGCGAGAGCAGGCGAAAGCTGGAAGAAGAGCTGGAGACCAGCGTCATCTCGTGTGCCTACCCGTTTGGCACCCATGATGAACGGGTCAGGAGCTGTATTAAAGAGTGCGGTTTTACCTTCGGAATTGCCACCGATACGGGGGGAACGGTCATTGAGGACGACCGCTTTGCCATTTTTCGGGTTAACATGTTTCCCGAGGAGAGCTTCTTCAGTCTCTACAAAAAAACCTCTTCCTGGTATCGCGCCTATTACCGACGCAAACGGGGAAAGTAGAAAGTGCCCCTGAACTGTGACGATGTAATTATTTTGAGCATTCTCCGAATGAATTAAGTTGCCTGCAAATCAGCTTCAATAATTGTTGGCATAGCACTCTCCTTTCATTTCTGCAACGAGGAGTCTTTGGGTACCTACCCCTGTGGCAGAAAATACGTGTCAATCTGGCGGGAGACCTCATCAAGCATGGCATAGCGCTTGGTATACATGGAGCGTTTGTTGGACTTGATACTTTCGTAGGGACGCCGTTCCAGCTGCAGTGGCACTTCGAACCACCCCTCATGGGCCGGTTCCCCCCCCAGTTCGCCCCACAATTCATCGTAGTCAAAGGTGAGGCCGTGGCGGGATTTGATATGGATAATATGTTTCTTCCGGTGGGAATGGATGGAATTGCCAACACCGAAAATCATGCCGATGCCCAGTGACCGGGCAATTTCCTGGATGGCAAACACAATGAATGCTTTGGGAAACAGACCATGCATTGCTTTTGAAATCGGTTTATTATCAACACCGTTCCGCCCCTGAATACAGCCGACATACAAGAGCCACGCTCCGTCATCTCCCCGTTCAAAAGCAAAGGCCAACGCGATGATATTCCCACCCGGTTCGGGAGAGCGAAGGGTGACCACCATCTCCCCCTCCTTGCGATAGGTATTGTCATAGCCCAAAACAAGCTCTGCATCACCGATCGATGGAAGCGGGATCGTAGCCAGAACAACTCCACCAGGGCGGAACAGGGCATCACGGAGCGGCGCACCAATGGACTCTATAAATGCATAGCTGTCACGGAGTACTTTGATTTTTCTCTCGATTTTCCAGTTTTCAGAGAGGTACACCCGGAGCGGCTTCAAGGCCATGCGTGGATTAAGATCAACGTATGTACGGAGCGGATAATCGGCCGAACAGTCGAACCACCCGGCGGCATCACTCCCTTTGAGAGCAGCGGCAAACGCCCATCTGACCTGCTGTTTCAGCAGTTTCAAAAAAGGCTCGCCGGCGTACCCTGCGGTAGCCAGTCGCCATCCTTCACGGGCCGCCTGCCAGGGGGCAAGAACAGCACTATTCGTACGTTTCACAGCATTTGAATCCGCTACCAATTGTATTCCTTATGTAACTCTGTTAGTATCCTCGCGCGTGCGAACACATGAACGAACAGGCTAACATCGTTTTACCCGTAACGTCAAAATAAATTTCAAGTACGCCGTGGAGATAGCCATTATTTCCGTGGCAAGGTGAGCAAAACCCATGGCACTCCATCGTTTTTCCCGCGCCGAACTGTTAATCGGCACCGAAGGGCTCTCCCTTCTGGCACACAGCCACGTCATGATCTGCGGTATTGGCGGCGTCGGCAGCTATGCCGCTGAAGCGGTGGGGCGGGCGGGCGTTGGGCGCATTACCCTCATTGATTTTGATGACATCTGCCTGACCAATATTAACCGGCAGATCCATGCGCTGTCCAGTACCGTCGGTATGTCAAAGGTTTCCGCCATGGCAGAGCGACTGCGGGATATCAATCCGTCCGCCACCATCATTCCGGTGAAAGCCTTCTTCTCCCCGGAAAATGCCGCCGAACTTCTTGAACCGCGCCCCGATTACGTGCTTGACGCCATCGATCACTTCACCGCCAAGGCCTCGTTGATAGCCAACTGCCGCCAACGGGAGATTCCGATCATCTCAAGCATGGGAGCGGCAAACAAGCTTGATCCGACAAAAATCGAGCTGGCTGACATCTCTGCCACCCGTAACTGCCGCATGGCCCGGAGCATGCGGAAAATCCTCAAAAATGCCGGCATCACCTCGGGAGTTCCGGTGGTCTATTCCACCGAACTGCACCGGGAACTGGATACGGCGTCTGCCACGGCCTGCGGCAGTGACTGCATCTGCCCCAACCGATCAGAACAGACGTTCCGCTGTGAACATCGCCGGGTGATACTGGGCAGTATTTCCTACATTCCCTCCCTGTTCGGCCTCACCATGGCGGGAGCTGTCGTCAATCAACTGCTGGAGCAAAGGACGTCACCATCTCCCTGATTCAGAAACCACCACACTATTTTATCAAAATATGTTTTTTCTATTGACAAGCCCTGAAAATAAAGGGTAACGTCACTCTACCTCATACGTAACACCCTGGCATCCAAACAGATCCCTAGACATCTTCGTGCGCATTAATATATCGGACCTCTGAAAATTCAACACTCTGCTACAATAGGCCGGTTCTTCCGGCTGGTTAAATCCCTGGCAACCATCACTACAACACTTCCCGAAATGTCGGGCTCAAAATAACGCGCATTCTCATACCAGACAAGGTATCACCCAGGAGAACCGATGAATCTACAAGAACTAAAAGGTAAAAAAATCAGTGATCTTAACACCATTGCCCGTGACCTCAACATTGAAGGGGCATCGAGTCTCCGCAAGCAGGATCTCATTTTTGCCATCCTGAATGCCCAGACGGAGCAGAACGGCTCCATCTTTGGCGAAGGGGTTCTGGAAACATTGCAGGACGGCTTCGGCTTTCTCCGGGCTACCGATTACAACTACCTTCCAGGTCCCGATGATATTTACGTCTCACCGAGCCAGATCAGACGGTTTAACCTCCGTACCGGCGATACGGTGTCGGGACAGATCAGACCCCCCAAGGAGGGAGAGCGCTATTTTGCCCTGCTCAAGGTCGAATCGGTCAACCATGAATCACCGGAAATTGCCCGGGACAAGATTCTCTTTGACAACCTGACCCCCCTCTACCCCCAGGAAAAACTCTGCCTCGAAACCACCCCGGATAATATGCCAATGCGCGTGATCGAGCTGGTTGCTCCCATCGGCAAGGGGCAGCGTGGTCTGATTGTGGCACCACCCCGCACCGGTAAAACCGTATTGATCCAGAATATCGCCAACTCCATTGCCGCCAATCACCCCGAAGTATATCTCATCGTTCTCCTGATCGATGAGCGGCCTGAAGAGGTTACGGATATGCAGCGGTCGGTCAATGGTGAGGTGGTTTCCTCCACCTTCGACGAACCGGCAACCCGCCACGTTCAGATCGCCGAAATGGTCATCGAAAAAGCCAAGCGGCTTGTTGAGCATAAAAAAGATGTTGTCATCCTCCTCGACTCCATCACCCGCCTGGCCCGTGCCTACAATACGGTACTGCCGCCGTCGGGCAAAATTCTCACCGGCGGTGTTGATGCCAACGCCCTGCAAAAACCGAAACGTTTTTTTGGCGCGGCACGCAATATCGAAGAAGGCGGCTCCCTGACGATCATCGCAACGGCACTGGTTGATACCGGCAGTAAAATGGATGAGGTTATCTTTGAAGAGTTCAAGGGAACCGGTAACATGGAACTGCATCTTGACCGCAAACTGGTTGAAAAACGAACCTTTCCGGCCATTGACATCAATAAATCCGGCACCCGCAAAGAAGAACTGCTCGTGGAACGTGCCTCACTGAATCGCATCTGGATCCTGCGTAAAGTAATCCACCCGATGAATGTGGTAGACAGCATGGAATTCCTTCTGGACAAGCTTTCGGAAGCCAAGACCAATCAGGCGTTTCTTGACTCAATGTCAAAATAGCAAATTAATTGTTGCAATAAACAATTAAAATAGTTAGAATGATCTTTTACTATTGATAATTGTCGATTAGTACGTAATCGTCGTAACGCATAGAGAGGAGGAAGAGATGAAAGAAGGTATTCACCCAGATTATTCCGAAATTACCGTAAAGTGCCTGTGCGGTAACACATTCCTGACACGCTCCACCAAAAAGGAAATCAACACTGAGATCTGTTCGGCCTGCCACCCTTTTTATACCGGCAAGCAGAAACTGATTGATACTGCTGGCCGTGTTGACCGCTACAAAAAGCGCTACGGTCAACTGTAGACCTTTGTTATTCAGCTACAGAGAAGGGGCTTTGTCGTAAGGCAAAACCCCTTTTTTTTCTCCCGAAGGCCGGTATGTTTCTATCGGATACCGGGAGAAACCACACTACAGCGGAGCATGCCGGCCCCCGATCCCCCTTCATGGCCTCCGAGCATGGCTCACACAGGATACCATGAACGTTACCCTGATCGAACACACACCCAACCCTGAGCGCACAGTGGCACTGGCCGCCCGCCTCTGTTATTCCCCCACTTCGATAGACGATTTGCGTGATAAACTGGCAGAATCGGATATCAAGTCATTTCTGGACAAGATCATGTCCCTGGGTCACCACTCCGTACTTGAGCACGCCTCGTTCACCTTCGGCATCGAAGGGATCTCCCGGGTAACCTCCCATCAACTGGTGCGGCACCGTATCGCCTCTTTTTCCCAACAATCCCAGCGATATGTATCCCATAAGGATAACTTCCTTTCCATAATGCCCGAGAGCATAGCCGGAAACAGTGAGGCGCGGCAGATTTTCGACTTCATGTCCGATGCGGCCCACAAAGCCTACGCCCAGTTGGTCGACATGGGTATTCCGGCTGAAGATGCCCGCTACCTGCTGCCGAACGCCACCGAGACCAAAATAGTCATGACCATGAATGCACGGGAACTGCTCCATTTCTTTGAGCTCCGTTGCTGCCATCGTGCCCAGTGGGAAATTCGTGCCATGGCCGTGGAAATGCTCCGTCTGGTGAGACCGGCGGCACCGGTCATCTTTGGCAATGCCGGTCCGGGGTGTGTCACCGCCCCCTGCCCGGAAGGTAAATTCTGCTGTGGGGAAACGGAAAACGTCAGGGCATTTTACCGGAACCTGACCAAGTGAGGATTTATGGATAAGATTCATGTGGGAGGCCAGGCGGTTATTGAAGGGGTTATGATGCGGGCCCCGCGCTCCATCGCCATTGCGGTCCGTCGTCCCGATGGCGTGATTGTGGTCAAAAAAGAGCTTGCCATACCGCTCTCCGAACGTTTCCCCATCGTCAAACTCCCCATTATCCGTGGGGCCGTGGCACTTTTCACCTCTTTGATCATCGGCATCAAGGCACTCAATTTTTCTGCCACCGAAGCCATGACAGAAGAAGAGAAAGAGAAGGAAAACGGCACAGGGGACAAGGATTCCGGCAGTGAACTATCGTCCTGGGCAATGGCCGGCACCATGTCGATTGCCTTCGGCTTCGGTATCTGCCTGTTCTTTCTCTTTCCGCTCTACCTGACCAAAATGTTGACTCCAATTATTGGTGACAACAACATTGTCTTCAACCTGGTTGATGGTGTCATCAGGGTCATCGTGTTCCTTGCCTATATCTGGATCATTTCTCGTATGGAAGATATCCAGCGGGTTTTCCAGTACCATGGGGCCGAACACAAATCCATCTTCGCCTTTGAAGACGGTGTCGCTCTGACGGTGGAAAACGTCCGCCGCTACAGCCGCCTGCACCCCCGCTGCGGCACCAGCTTCCTGCTTATCGTCATGCTGGTCAGTATTGCCGTATTTTCCCTGATTCCCAAACTCTGGCCCTTCTATCTCAAGGCGGGCTCACGGATCGTGCTTCTCCCCATGATTGCGGGGATCTCCTACGAATTTCTGAAATGGAGTGCCCAGCACGATGGTCATCCTCTGGTCAAAATGGTGATCGCCCCCGGTCTGGCCCTGCAGAAGCTCACCACCCGCGAGCCCGATGACAGCCAGCTTGAGGTTGCAATCACCGCAATGAACGAAGCACTGATCGTCAATGCAGGTTTCAAGGATGACCGATTAGTTGTCTGATCCGGTCCATCCCACGTAAGGCCCTATGCTCACCTTTGAAATAAGCCACCGGGACCACTGTCGCCGGTTTGAAAGTTTTTTGCGCACCCTGCTGCCGACCTCCCCCTTCGGCTATGCACGTAAACTTATCAAAAGCGGTGCCGCCACACGGAATGCCGCTCCAGCGACGGCTGACACGTTTCTCCTGCGCCACGACACCATCACCCTTAAAGAGAGTGGCACCACTCTGTCGTACCTGTCGTCCGCCCCCCCTCCCCTTGACATACTCTTTGAGGACAGCCTGCTCCTGATTGCCAACAAACCTTCCGGTATGCCGATGCACCGGACGGCAGAACAGGATGATAATCTGGTTGACAGTGCCATTCAAGCTATGGAACTGCGGGGAACACCCTGCAAACTGTCTCCGATCAATCGACTGGACCGGGGAACTTCGGGCGCGGTCATTCTCGCCAAAAGTTCCCGCGCTGCCGGCATCTTCGGCCGGCAGGTCAAAGAGACCGGCCTGGACAAGCTGTATCTGGCCCTGGTGCAGGGAGTTCCTGAAGAAAGCGGCGTTATCACCATTCCTCTGGATGGCAAAGATTCGGAGACCCGCTATCGCATCCTACGGTCGGGAGAGAACGGAACACTCCTTGCGGTAACCCCCATCAGCGGGAGAATGCATCAGATTCGCCGCCATCTGTCAGCCATGGGGCACCCCATTATTGGAGACAAACGGTATGGCGGCGGTGAACTAGCAGAAAACTCCGGCTTTGCCCTCCACTCCTTCCGCACCTCATTGTCCCTCACCGAATCGGAACGAATGACCGTCTATGCACCGATTTCCGATGAATTCATGGTTCTCTGTGAAAAAAGTGGCATTACCGGTGACGAGCTGTTGGCATCCATTAGTGGATTGATGTAGGATGGTATTTTTGGTGATTCTACCCTGAAGAGGTATCTCGCATGACAGGAAAAACGTTCTTTATTACCGGTGCTTCAGCCGGGTTTGGTGCGGCCGCTGCCCGGCTGTTTGCCGCCGAAGGAAACCGGCTTATCCTGGCGGCCCGGCGCGTTGATCCGCTCCTGCAACTCCAGGATGAGCTGGGAAAACGGGCGGACATTCATATCATACCTCTCGATGTCCGGGACCGTGAAGCGGTACAGGGTTCCATAGAAGGGCTGCCAGAGCGTTTCCGGGCCATCGATGTCCTGCTCAACAACGCCGGACTGGCACTGGGACTGGAACCGGCACATCAGGTAAATCTGGATGACTGGGAAACCATGGTGGATACCAATATCAAGGGGGTCATGTACTGTACCCGCTTTATTCTCCCCGGCATGGTGGCCCGTAACAGCGGACATATCGTCAACATCAGCTCCACTGCCGGTGCATGGCCCTATGCCGGCGGCAACGTCTATGGCGGCACCAAAGCCTTTGTCACTCAGTTTTCCCGCAACCTGCGCTGTGACCTGCTCGGCACGCGGGTCCGGGTAACCTGCATTCAGCCCGGCATGGCAGAAACCGAATTCTCCCAGGTCCGTTTCAAAGGGGATGGGGAGCTGGCCGCCGGTGTATACCGTGGCACCGAGCCGCTGAAGGCCGACGATATCGCCGAAACGGTACGCTGGGTAGTCAGCCAACCACCCCATGTGAACGTCAACACCATTGAACTGATGTCCATTGACCAATGTTGGGGCCCCTTTGCCATCAACCGGCAGTCGAAATAAATTGAAACAAGGAACTTACCATGGCTAAAGAACTTTACGTCGGACATATTTCTGAACAGGCAACGGAACAGGATCTTCGCAAACTTTTTGAGGTTATGGGGGTTGTCACTTCGGTCCACCTGATTGTTGACCAGGATTCCGGGGAGTTCAAGCGCTGCGGCTATGTGCGGATGCTGTCCGAAGTGGACCTGAACGAGGTGGTGGAAACCCTGGACGGCACCTGGCTGATCGACCGCTGCATCGTCGTGAGCATCGCCAAACCGCAGAAAGATCGCCCGGCAAAAACACCCTATATCAAGAGAAGGCAGCTGGCACCACGTCCGGCAGCGGCAGACGGTGCCCCTTCATCAGGTGGTAAGCGTCCGGTGGCGGAAAAAAAGAGTAAAACACCCCGTCCGGCACAAAAGGAAGCGGGACAAACCGGCCGCTCCTCTGCAGCCAAAGAGGCCACCGCAAAACGAAGACCGGCAGCCCCACCGGAGAGCCCGAAGAAAGGGCGCCCGGGCCCCTCGGCCCCACGCTCTGCCCGTCCGGCCGGCACCACTCCCGGCAGAACCGGCAGTCGCCCCTCCAGCAGAGGGCGTGGCTGATGAAAGCCGTTCTCCGTGCCCTGTTATTTTTCACCCTGTACGGAATCGGCTCCAGCGTATCTTTTGCCGCCGACACAGCATCACTCCCCCGGGGGTACGAAAAGTGGCCAAAGAGCAGGGCGCGGATCATCACCGACAAGAATTCGCTTTTTTATGGCATCCATTATATTTATGTGGAAAACAACACCTTGAAAACCTACCGAAACGGCGGCGCGTATCCCCAAGGGAGCCGCTTTGTGGTGGAAAACTTCGCCATTCGGGACGGCGGGGGGAAGCCGGTCGAGGGGAAAAAGAGCATGATTGTCATGATGCGAAAGGATCGGAAACAGCAGGCAACCGGCGGTTGGCTCTTTGCGGGCTTCACCCCGGAGGGAAAGCCCGCAGGAATTGACCCCCGCCAGAACTGCTTTGAATGCCATCAGAAAGATACCGGAGCAACCGATCTGGTCATCTCAAAATTTGCCGACTTCCGGTAAGCTTCAGAGAAACGCTACACAGCCTGCAGCACAAAACATTTCAAATATTCCGCTTCCGGGAAGGTCAGCAGCACCGGATGATCGGCCGCCTGGAAGCGTGTTTCCACCAGCCGCACCTCACGCTTTGCCAAACGCGCCGCCTGAATCAGCATATCCCGAAACGGCTCCCGCCCCATGAGGTAGGAGCAGGAGCAGCTGATCAGATACCCGCCCGGCTCCAGAAGTTCCAATGCCCGCCGATTGACCGTCAGATACCCCTTGGTGGCCTCGGCAATATTTTTGCGGCTTTTGACAAATGCCGGGGGGTCCATGACAATTACTCCGAACCGCTGCCCCTCCTGATTAAGGGAACGAAGGCGTTCAAATACGTCGCACTCTTCGAAACGGACCCGGTCGGCCACCTTGTTCAAGCGGGCGTTGCTGCACGCCTGACCGATGGCCCGCTCCGAAATATCCAGCCCCAGAACGGAACGGGCACCGAACGACGCCCCATGAATACCCCATCCACCGGTATAGCAGAAACAATCGAGGACATTCTGGTCGGTGCAGATATCACGGAGCAGCAGATGGTTCTGCTTCTGGTCGAGGAAGGTACCGGTTTTTTGCCCTTCCCGCAGATTCACCTGAAAACGGAGACCGTTTTCCACCATCTCAACCCGCTCGGGAATCTCCCCCCACAACAGCTCAACTTTTTCTTCCAATCCCTCAAGGGTGCGGACACCAACATCATTGCGGAGAATTATTCCGGTCGGCGCACAGACGGTCCTGAGTCCCTCCCCGATCAGTTCCCGCCGCATATCCATACCGGCAGAGAGAAACTGCACCGACAGGTAATCGCCATACCGGTCAACCACCAACCCGGGAAGAAAATCACTTTCCCCATAGACCGCCCGGTATGTCTCAAGTCCGGGGTAGCATGCGGTCCGCATGGCAACGGCTGAAGCGATGCGGTGCTCAAAAAACTCCACTGTTTCGATATCTTCCCGCTGCCGTGACAAGAGGCGGAACGCAATCAATGAATGGGGGTTATAATGACCGACACCGATAAAAATACCGGCAGCATCATACAACTCGGCACCGATGCCGGCACTCTTTTCTCCCTTTATCTCCCGGATCTCATTGCTGAACACCCAGGGGTGCCCCCCTTTGATGCGGCGTTCTTCATTTTTATGTAAGGTAATTCTGGTCATATAGTACACCTCGGCCGGTTCGGAATATTTTTCCCCATGTCGTTCTTGACACCCCTCCCCTTGTACACCATTATGCAGGAAAATACTCCCATAAACCGCTGAGGGCCCCATGACGCCAGCCGCCACCCTGTACATCATCGCCACACCGATCGGCAACCTTGAAGACATCACCTATCGGGCCGTACGCATTCTCGGTGAAGTAGACCTTATCGCCGCCGAAGACACCCGGCACTCACTGAAGCTGCTCAGCCACTTCGGCATATCAAAGCCCCTCACCTCCTACTTTGACCATAACCAGCAACTAAAGGGAGAGCGGATTCTCTCTGCCCTGCGCCAGGGAAAATCCGTGGCACTCATATCCGATGCCGGCACCCCCTGTGTTTCCGATCCGGGGTATCAACTGGTTCGTGATGCGGTCGCCGAACATATCCGGGTAATCCCGATCCCCGGCTCCTGTGCCGCCATTACCGCACTTTCAGCCTCGGGGTTGCCAAGCGATACCTTCACCTTTGCCGGTTTTCCCCCATCGCGCCAAGGAAAACGACGCACATTTCTGACCAGCATGGCAGCACTTCCCGGCACCCTCATACTCTACGAAGCCCCCCACCGGTTACTCCAAACATTGCTGGACATCAAAGAGGTATGCGGTGACCGCCCTATTATTGTTGCACGGGAGCTTACCAAGATTTATGAAGAATTTATCCGTGGCACCGTATCGGAGGTGCTCGCATCCCTTGACAGCATTACCATTCGGGGTGAAGTGGCACTCCTTGTCGCGCCGGGGGAGAGGGAAGAACCGGAGCATGAAACCCTTGAATCGGTGCTTGCCAGACTCATGGCCGACAGTACCCTTTCGATCAAGGACATAGCCCGGCAAGCTGCCGCCATTACCGGCGTTTCCCGAAGTGAGGCATACCAGGAGGCCCTCAGGGTAAAAAATATCAGGGAAGACGCTTAAAACATGGAAATTCAGATGGATAGTGTGATATATAGTGTCGAATACCTATTAATTTGGAGCATCCCGTGAAAATCTGTATTTTTGGTGCCGGTTATGTTGGTCTGGTGGCAGCCGCTTGCTTTGCTGAGAGTGGTAACAGTGTCATAACGGTTGATATTGACCGGTCCCGCATAGACAACCTGACCAAGGGAATCATCCCTATCTACGAACCGGGACTCAAGGAGATGATCCTCCGTAACCAGGCCGAGGGACGGCTCACCTTTACTCTGGACAAGGAAACGGCCATCCGGTCTTCCCTGGTCTGCTTTATCGCCGTCGGAACACCTCCGGGGGAAGACGGCTCGGCCGACCTCAAATATGTGCTGGGCGTGGCCCGTGACATTGGCCGGGCCATGGACGGCTACAAAATAGTTGTCGACAAATCAACGGTTCCGGTCGGTACCGCCGATAAAGTTCGTGCCGCCATTGGCGAAGAGCTCTCCAACAGATCCGTCGATTTCGAGTATGACGTGGTTTCCAACCCGGAATTTCTGAAGGAAGGGGCCGCCATTGAAGACTTCATGAAGCCGGACCGGGTGGTTATCGGCTGCGACAACGTTCGTACCGCCGAGATCATGAAAGAGCTGTACGACCCCTTTATGCGCAAGCAGAACCGAATGATCGTCATGGATATCCGAAGCGCAGAAATGACCAAATATGCCGCCAACGCCATGTTGGCTACCCGCATCTCCTTCATGAACCAGATCGCCGGACTCTGTGAGCGGATGGGTGCCGATGTCATGGCGGTTCGTGAAGGCATCGGCTCCGACTCCCGCATCGGCTACGACTTCCTCTTCCCCGGTCCCGGCTACGGCGGCTCCTGTTTCCCCAAAGATGTGAAAGCCCTCATCAAAACCGCCGAAGAGGCTCACTATGACTTCCTGCTGCTCAAATCGGTGGAAGAGGTCAACGAACTGCAAAAAGAGGTGCTGGCCGACAAGCTCATCAAGAAGTTGGGTACCCCCGATGAAGAACAGCCCCTCACCGGTCGCATCATCGCCTGCTGGGGACTGGCATTCAAACCGCGTACCGACGACATGCGTGAAGCTCCGGCCCTCACCATCATCGAGCGGCTTCTCTCCGCCGGTGCCACCGTCCGGGCCCACGACCCGGAGGCACTCAAGGAGGCACAACACCATTTCGGTGACCGCATCGAGTACAGCACCAACCAGTACGCCATCCTGGATGGTGCCGACGCCCTGGCAATCATCACCGACTGGAACGAATACCGCAACCCGGATTTCGACCGCATCAAGGGGGCCCTCCGCTCTCCACTGATCGTTGATGGGCGCAACCTGTACAAACCTGACCGTATGGCGGCCGCTGGTTTCGACTACGCCCCCCTGGGTCGCAGCAGCAGCGGCGTCTCTGGAGGAGTCAAATAACATGCGCATCCTGGTCACCGGCGGAGCCGGTTTTGTCGGTTCACATCTCTGCGAGCGACTCCTGAACGAAGGACATGACGTCGTCTGCCTGGACAACTTCTTTACCGGCAGCAAGAACAACATCATCCACCTGATGGACAGTCACCGTTTTGAGTTGATCCGCCACGACATTACCGAACCGATCCTGCTGGAAGTGGATCGTATCTATAATCTGGCCTGCCCCGCCTCACCGGTTCATTACCAGTACAACCCGGTAAAGACACTCAAGACCAGCGTCATGGGCACCATCAACATGCTGGGCTTGGCCAAGCGGGTAAAGGCTCGCATCCTGCAAGCTTCCACCTCGGAGGTCTACGGTGACCCCCATGTTCATCCCCAAACCGAAGATTACTGGGGCAACGTAAACCCCATCGGCATCAGAAGCTGCTACGATGAGGGAAAACGGGTTGCCGAAACCCTCATGATGGATTACCACCGCCAGAATAACGTGGATATCCGCATTATCCGCATATTTAACACCTATGGCCCCCGTATGGCGGAAAATGACGGCCGGGTGGTGTCCAACTTCGTTCTCCAGGCACTGCGCAATGAGGATATCACCGTCTACGGTGAAGGCTCCCAGACCCGCTCATTCTGTTACGTTTCCGATCTGGTGGAGGGGATGATCCGCATGATGGAGTGTGATAACTTCATCGGTCCGGTCAACATTGGAAATCCGGTGGAAAATACAATTCTTGAGTTTGCCGAAAAAATCATTACAATAACCGGCTCACAATCAAAAATAATTTTTCAGCCGCTCCCCCAGGACGATCCAAAGCAGCGACGACCGGATATTTCACTCGCCGGTGAAAAACTGTCATGGGCACCGCTGGTCCCACTGGATGATGGCTTGCGGTCTACGGCTGCGTATTTTTCGGAGCAAATCAGGAAAGGGTAAATGTTCACTCTGCGCTTCCAAAAAAGAATGTATATCATTCCAGCCGGATGTCTGGCGTTCATTCTCTTTTTCACCGTCTTTGGTGACAAGGGATTGCTGCGCATCATCGAGCTGAAACAGGACAAAAACAAGGTTGAGACGCGACTGGCCGACTGCAGAAGCGACAACGAAAAAATAAAACGTGAGATCGTAGCCCTCAAGTCAGACCGACGTTACCTTGAAAGCATCGCACGGAAAGATTTCGGTCTGGTCCGCAGCAACGAGGTCATCTACCAATTCCAGCAGGACAAGAAATAACACCAACAGGGAACCACTCCCATGACACGACAAAGCTGTGCCAGCTGCGCCTGGCGTGAAAACTGCTCAAAACGATTCTGCATCCCTGACGGTGGCTCCCGCTGCCCCGACTATACCCGTGATGTCAGCATAAAATGTGACCCGGTTGACACCGATACACAACCTGAAAAGAAAGAATAACCAACCACTATGATGCGAAACCGAATCACCCCCCTGCTGGAATCGGCACTGCTCAAGGCCCATGGGGCCCAGGAGATTGTCACATACCCACTTCCTCCGGTCGTTCTCGGCCATCCAACCAACCCGGAACATGGCGATTTTTCCTGTAATATTGCCATGCAGCTTGCAAAGAACGAGCGAAAATCACCCCGCCAGGTGGCTGAGATTCTCCTCAAGTATCTGGGTGACGGTGACGGTCTCATCGCAAAAGCCGACATCGCCGGACCCGGCTTCATTAACCTGTTTGTTTCCGCCACCGCTTGGCAGGCAACTCTCCTTGAGATTGAGGCAGCAGGGAGCAGCTACGGTCATACCTCCAGCGGAGCCGGAAAAAAAGTTCAGGTGGAATTTGTCAGCGCAAACCCCACGGGCCCGCTCCATATCGGCCACGGCAGGGGCGCAGCCATCGGCGATACCCTCTGCCGCGTGCTGAATGCCGCCGGCTGGGATGTGACCAGAGAGTTTTATTACAACGACGCCGGAGTGCAGATCAGCAATTTGGCACTCTCCGTACAACTCCGCTGCCTGGGGCTTGAGCCGGACGACCCCCGCTGGCCCGAAGGGGGCTACCAGGGGGAATACATTAAAGATGTGGCCCGTGCCTACCTGGCCGGAGAAACCGTGGAAGCCTCCGACCAGCAGACCACCGCCTCGGGCGACCCGGAAGACGTGGAAAATATCCGCAGCTTTGCCGTTGCCTGGCTCCGCCGGGAGCAAGACCTTGACCTTGAAGCATTCGGCGTCGGGTTTGATGTCTACACCCTTGAATCCTCACTCTACCGTGAAGGAAGGGTGGAGGCGGTCGTACAGCAGCTGACGGCAAACGGCCACACCTATGAGGAGGGCAACGCCCTCTGGCTCCGCTCCACCGATTTCGGTGATGACAAGGATCGGGTCATGCGTAAGGCCGATGGCACCTATACCTATTTCGTGCCGGACGTTGCCTACCATCAGGCCAAATGGGAGCGGGGCTTTACCCGCGTCATCAACGAGCAGGGATCGGACCACCACAGCACCGTCACCCGTGTCAGGGCCGGTCTCCAGGCTTTGAATATCGGCATTCCCGCCGGATGGCCCGAATACGTGCTGCACCAGATGGTTACCGTCATGCGGGGGGGCGAGGAGGTGAAAATTTCCAAGCGGGCAGGCAGCTATGTCACCCTTCGGGATCTCATTGATGAAGTAGGACGGGATGCCACCCGTTTCTTCTTTCTGATGCGGAAACCCGATGCCCAACTGGTCTTCGACATCGACCTGGCCAAGCAGCAGACCAACGAAAACCCGGTCTACTACGTACAATATGCCCATGCCCGTATCTGCAGTATTTTTGAAAATGCCGCCGAAAAAGGATTTACCCCCCCAATCACTCCGGCCACGGCGGACCTTGCATGCCTGAATACCCCGGAAGATCTGCAGATGATCAAACTGCTGACGGCACTACCCGACACCATTGACGATTGTGCCATTCACTTTGAACCGCACCGCCTCACCTATTATTTAAGTGAACTGGCCAGCTGTTTTCACAGTTTCTACAACAAAAACCGGGTGATCAGCGAAGATTCCACCCTGACGGCAGCCCGTCTGTACCTGCTGCAGCGGACCGCCCAGACCCTTAAAAATGCCCTTGCCATACTTGGCATTACGGCACCGGAACGAATGTAGCGGAGATGACCATGCGTATTGACTACAGCGAACCGAAAAAATCATACAGCACCCCCCAATCACCCCAAAACCGGAGTCCCCGCAAGGAATCTTCCGGAGGCTCCGGCAGTTCCGGCAGCTCACTGATGGCACCGCTATTAACCGGCGTACTCTGTCTGGCGGTCGGCTTCGGTGGCGGCTGGACACTTTCCCAGCGTTCGGCAAAAAAAGCATTCAAGTTGGCCATGGAACAGCAGAGTCTGGAGACCTCACCGGCACCGGCAGCACCACCGGCAGCAGTGAAACCCCAACTGGCTGCCCTTCCCCAACAGGCCCAACCTCCCCAGAAGACTGATTCGGCCTCCACCGATCCATCGGCAGCCGCCCCACCAGGGACAAAGCCCCCCAGTGACCAGCCCCTCAGCTTTTACAAAACACTCCCCAGCGGGCAGAAGAGTAATGTCATGGGAAGCGGTGTCAACAGCAGGGATGAGAAACCGGCCAAACAACCGCTACAGGCAGCCTTACCGGCCAACATGGCCCGCACCGTCCCCCCGCAGGGTGAAGAGAATCAACCGGCTCCCGCTTCCCCCGCCCCTCCCGCAAAGGGGGGAGGACGTGCCGATGCAAGTGGCCTCACCGTGCAGGTTGCCTCCTTCAGCCTGAAATCGGAAGCCGAAACCCTTCGGAGCAAACTGGCTTCCAAAGGGTATAACGTCAATATCGTTGAATCCCGCCTGGGTGACAAAGGTACCTGGTACCGGGTGCGTGTGGGGAAACATCTTGAGCCCGACGGAGCAAAGGAACTGGCAAGCAAGTTGGGTAAAGGATCCATTGCCATCCCCGACAAGGAATAACTCCCCCATGGTTGCGTCACCATAATGGCATCGATTCAATAAAAAATGTGGTGCCTTGTTTTTTTAGTTGACAGTTTCCAGAGTATAGGCTATATAAGGTATTCAATTTGTCGCGGGGTGGAGCAGTCTGGTAGCTCGTCGGGCTCATAACCCGAAGGTCACAGGTTCAAATCCTGTCCCCGCAACCAAATCATTTCAGGGATATGCC
>CAIUSO010000100.1 GCA_903901875.1 uncultured Geobacteraceae bacterium
AGTAACTATTCAGAATAATTATTTTTCGTTCTTTGAAAAAAGTTCTTGACACGGTTTTTAGGTGATTTTTTGAAAATCTGACGCACCTTGAAACCTCATCCATATTGCCGCTCCAGCGTGGTGACGTGCTCCCTGCAGTGACCGGGAGACCACTTTTATGGTCATCCCGGCACAAAAAATATTTTCGTCTTACACGGCAACCTGGCGCAAAAATTTCGTTCTCAAAAACCTGTGTTATAGTGTCTTATCACAAGCACGGGTGGCCATATGACAGTTGAGAACATTGACATAGATTCAAGCATAAAAGCGGCAAAAGAGTTAATCGCCAAAGAGAAGAATCTTTCTCCGGCACTCAAGGTTGCTCTTGATGTCCTGCTACTTCTGGTCACCATATTGGCAAACCGTCTGGGACTCAACAGCAAGAACAGCAGCAAGCCGCCATCAACTGATCCGAATCGGAAAAAGAAGCTTAAAGAACCGGGTGATCGGAAGCCAGGTGGTCAGCACGGTCATATTGGAACCACGCTCAAGCAGGTTTCTGATCCTGATGAGATCAAGGACATCAAGCTTGACAGAAGTACATTGCCGCCCGGTAGTTACAGAATTACCGGTTACGAGACTCGTCAAGTTGTCGATATTGACTTCAGCACCTTTGTTACCGAATGGCGGGCAGAAGTTATTGAACACCAAAATGGCAAGCGCTATGTTGCCCAATTTCCCGAGGACGTAACCAGACCGATTCAATACGGTGTCGGAGTTAAGAGCACCGCTGTTTATATGTCCCAGTATCAACTTATTCCTTACAACCGTGTCGAGGAGCAGTTTCAGGATCAGATGGGTATTCCTATCAGCGCGGGCACTATCAACAATTTCAACAAGGTTGCTTTCGATCGTCTTGAAACATTTGAATCATGGCTCAAAGAACAACTGATAGGATCGGCGTTGTTGCATTGCGATGAAACCGGCATCAATATCGGCGGCAAAAGACGGTGGCTGCACAATGTTTCCAATGAGTGGTTCACCTTTTATTATCCTCACGAAAAGCGAGGATGTGAAGCGAACAACGAGATGGGGATACTGCCCGTTTATGAAGGCATCATCTGTCACGATCACTGGAAACCATACTTTAAATATGGCAGACTACACTCACTCTGCAACGCTCATCACATACGCGAACTGGAAAGAGCCGTAGAGCAGGACAAACAAAAATGGGCAGAGCAGATGATCCTGCTTCTCAAGGAAATCAACAAAGCGACCAACGATGCGGGAGGTTGCCTTGAAAAAGCGACTTCAGAGCATTATCGGAAACGCTATCGTGATTTGCTACTAGAAGCTGAGCGTGAATGCCCTCCACCCGAGGAACCGGTAGAAAAGAAGAAAGGCAAGACAGCACGATCAACTGCAAGAAACCTTTTGGAGCGCCTGAGAGACTTTGAAGAAGAAACATTACGATTCATGGATGATGAACTCGTACCATTCTCAAACAACCAGGCTGAAAACGATCTGAGAATGACCAAAGTTCAACAGAAGATATCCGGATGCTTTCGAGCAATGGAAGGCGCGAAAGTTTTCTGCCGAATCCGGAGCTACCTGTCAACCTGTATGAAACAAGGCATCACTGCGTCCGAAGGGTTGCGCCTGCTGTTTCAGGGGAAATTCCCCGACTTTATGAATGTGAAAGAACAAAGTGCTGAATAGTTACAAAAACAGAACCCAAGAAACAACAGCAAGAAACAAAACCTTCCGCGCCGACGGGGTAACGGTCCCCGTCAGCGCGGACAAGTATCCCGCCTCCCTCCCCAACGGATAAGAAACGCACACAGAAAAGCCTGTCTAACACCGCTCAATGTTCTTACGTGTGAATCAAGATTTGATTTATAGTTTGAAATAAGACAGTTCAGCCCTCGATTTGGAAAATTTATACACTTTGCCTGATTTAATATTTCTATCTATTTTCAGCATGTTATGCGACGGTCGAATATCACATTAACATGCCTTTTGTCAATAAAGTATTGTTTTTGTTGGGTTATTTATTACTTCGCACGCGTTTTTTTGTAGATTTATTTAAAATTTTCCTATATTGTTACATTGTACTTCATTAAAAACAGCCTGAGGCGTCCCTTCAGGTTGTGAACTTTTTACTTCCACTTTCGAGACTTGACTATACGTCAACAATAGGCTTACGGCTCTGGTTTACTATTTATTTACTCTAGACGTGCGTCTGCCCGATTCGTATTAGTCCCGTTCGCCCGTCACCCCGCCTTCTTATCTTTTAATAACTTTAACGATCAAACCACATTTAAGGGCGATTTTGTGTTTCTGATTTATCTATCACAGCTTTACCGTGACGGACAGAAACAGCCACCGCCACCAACCAATCCGCTTAATCACTTTTACTACCTTCCAACTTGGTCATTGACATGTTCAGTTGTTATTTGATCCATTTTTGGGACACGTAGTTGAAGCGATAGCGAAAACGTAGCGTCACAATAGTTCAAAGCAAACCTGAAATAACTGTAAAATGTAAAATTTCCGTTTGTAAGCATTATAACTAAATCCAACCGCAACTCATTAATGCCATTCATCCCCGTTCAAAATTACAAATATTCGTAATAAGCCCACTGCAACAACATTCTTTCTTAAAAGCGTACCAAAATCCACCTTCAACATTATTCAATAATTGGCATGTTCCATTACAGACTGCATTTGTCTTGGCTGGGGCATGAAGTTGTAGCGGCAGCGGAAACGTAGTGCCCCATAAGCAGCGTCTGTTTGAGTTGCGCACAGCGCAACAACAAACAGACGCTGCGCATCTACACTTTTTCCACGCAGTATATATCCCCGCAATTCACGTCAAATCGAACAACTACCCACGAAATTACAATTTATGATTCACAAGCGGCAATTAAATTGTAGCTGTACATCTCCTCAGTAGTACTTCGTGCAATGCGAAGACACCGCTCTGACATTGATGTCAGAGTATGACCTCGTCGTAGATTCCCGCAAGGGCTTCATCATTTATTGATGAATGAGGCGTCCGCCTGGGCACTGGTTTGTAACCAGAACGCTGGCTGTTTAAGGTCGATTACACTCATTTACCCGTACTTGCCGCCCCGGTGCGGCGGCTCTTTTCGTGATTACGCACTGATGGTGTTCAATGGTCGATCACGGAAACAACCACGAACAGGAGGAAATAATTATGAGCAAACACCATGAAAATTTATTAGTCCGGCAAACCCTCGACAAAGTGGGTAAAAACTGGGGTCTGGCTACCCTAACCGTTGCGAAGCACATTGCAAACCTCAAAACGATTGGGCGCTTTATGTCTAAAAGCCAGGGTCTGAATGATATTTCGAATATGAAAACCAAACATGTCGATGCATTTGTCAAATTTTTGCGTGAAGACAAGCAGCTTGCGCCGTCAACTTTACAGGGATACGCAACAGCTCTGCGACTTGTAGCGTCGGCAATCGGCAAAGATCACATTGTAAAATCCAATTTTGAGTTGGGCGCAACCCGACCAAATATTGACCGTTTCAAGAATTCTGCAACACCATCAGACATAGAGCGGCTGGCAGGTATAAAGTCTGCACTCTATACAAAGAACGAATGGCAAGGCACGGCTTTCGAGCTGCAAGAAAAATTCGGATTAAGGATTAAAGAGTCATTAGGTGCAAATAAAGTTGAACAAATTGATGGTCGAGAATATTTACGCATTCCAGCTGGCTTTACCAAGAATAGCTTGGAAAGACTGGTGGAAATCATATCACCTGAGCAACGGGAAATTCTTGCGAAGGTCAATGCTATCAGGGATGCACAAGGGACGCCTGGAATCATCCCGGCAAAATTATCCTTGAGGCAGGGTTACTGGAAGCAGGTAAACGCCATACGCAACCTTGGCGGAACCAAAGCGAACAACGCAAACAGTCATTGCTTGCGTAGAGAGCATATTCGAGAAAGGTATTCCGCTATAAAAAATCTGCCGGACAAAACCGAGCGGGAAAATGCCAAGCAGAAACTAATTGAAGAATCCGGACATTTTGACACCGACAAATTGAAGCACTACACAGAATAGCAAGACGACTGCATACAGCAGCACGAAAAAGGGGATTCTCCAATTAAGGAGATCCCCTTTTCATTTTTTTTACGGAACCGCCATTTGTGCAGTTCCACCACCTAACCGGCTTCTGAACAGTCGGATGGAATTTTCTTTTCGCCTCTGAGATGGGGGGCGGCGAAAAGAATTTGTAGGGATGGACGCATGTCCATTTTTGTCTACCTGTTATGCCCCTGCGGAAACGCAGGGGCCTTTTTATGGAGGCAGTATGACCCCATCAAGCTCATCTGTACCCGAGTTGCTGACTGTTGAAGAGTTTGCAGCCCGTTTTCGTGTAGGACGTAGCACAGTTTTTTCATGGATTGCCAGCAATAAAATGGTCCAGGGAATTCATTATTACAAAGTTGGAAAGACAATCCGTATTCCTTGGAGTTTGGATTTGCTGTCTTCGCTTTCCGAAGACAGTGCTGAAACGGTAACACCGCCGGTGAAATATGGAAAGAATCGGCAAACAATCAATCTGGACTATTAGTCAGCGATATTCGTTGACGATTCTATTAAAAGGACGTTAGTCTCTTCATCGGACTACTACCGATGGAAGGAGGCTAACGGATGAGGACATAAAATGAACAAAGTAACAAGTGCAGTATCGTTGCATGCACCCCTTCATAAAGGGGGCACCATCAAAAGACGTAAAATTTCTGAAAAGCTGTATGTAGATTTTTACTACCACGGTATCCGTATCACCAAAAGTACCGGACTTGACGACAACCCGCAAAACCGCGCTCAAGTTCGCTCGCTCATTGACAAATATATGCAGAAAATCGAAGAGCGCACGTTCAGATTTGCCGAAGCGTTCCCCGGCGCGTCCCGCAAGGAAAAGAAGTTTTTCACGGAGCTGGAAGGGCAACAATTCAGCCCTGAACCTCAGCATGTAAATTTTGGTGAGTATGCCAAAGAATGGATGAAACGGGTGCTTCCGACCATTACGTCACAATCTAAGCTGAAACTTTATGAATCGGCACTAAATTCGAGGATTTTGCCATACTTCAAACGGATGAACTTTTACAAGATCACCAGTTTGGAACTGCAAACTTTTATCGAAGGCATGAAAAAAGAAGTAACCGTCAACTGAGGACCATCTATTCCCTCACTAATTTTTCCGCTATGCTGACCTCCAGTTGATGAACTTAACAGGAGGTCAGTAGATGTCAGATGCCACACTTGATTGGTCAGCCA
>CAIUSO010000101.1 GCA_903901875.1 uncultured Geobacteraceae bacterium
CCAACAAAACCGTCCGGTTTCAGGTCATAGATGAACCAAGGGATTGAAGAATAATAACGTGAAGGCCAAACTTCTCCTGACCACCAATAGCCACCATACAATGACCATAGCGTACCGGCGAAATGTACGTTGCCATTTTCATCTATGCGATACACAGGCAATTGATGGCCGATTCCAGGGAGATCGCGGGGACGAGCATAGGTGCTTGCCCTGGCTTGACCAAAAGAGATGATTTTAGCCCCGACAAGTTTTGTCAATCGTGAAAGAGTCGCCGGGCTTATATCGCCGAGAAGCTGCCTCAGGTTTCTTGCCGGTAATGGCCTGTCATAAAGGACGGCGAGAAGTTTGTGTGCCATTTGGGAGTTTATAGCCATTATTGCCACACACCTATGAAACGATACTGAAACAATTTGATATAAGTTATATCCATAATAATAAATAAGTTACCTAATATCAAGCGGTGATTTGCTTGATAATACTTTAGAGATGTATCAGAATAAAATATTCAATAAAACGTGTGGTCCGGTGTCACTGTGCATTGGGCATGGTGAACTGGGTACTGAATGAGCTGAACGAACGTGGTTATCATGAGCAGTGTGAGCAGCAAGCTGATCTCCGATGTCTTTGGCACCATGGGCTTTACCCCATCGGAGTTAATAGTGGCCGTCGGCCCGGACGGCGTGGTCTACACTCCCGGTTCACCGTTCAACACCTTGAAAAAACTACTTCCCGGAAAGGGGTATTGGCTGTACACCCCGGTCGCCAAGACGGTGACCGTCCCCGGTGCTGCCCTCGCCGTGACGGATCAATTGTCCTTAAATCTCGGTTGGACCCAGATAGGCTACTGGGGCACGGACGGAGCAGCACCGGCAACCGGATTGAGTTGCATAAGCGGTCAGTATGATGTGATTGTTGATGAAGCTGGGAAGGTGTACGTCACCGGTTCACCGTTCAATACCTTGAAGAATATGCAGAAGAACAAGGGGTGTTTTATTCATACCACCACACCGACGACGTTGAAGTTTCAGTGTCAGTGAGAGCGAATGTTTTGTACCGAAGGATAGCCACCAAGACAGCGTGAGGCCGGTAGAGAAGTTATCCCCGTGCTGCTCCCAAAGTTTGCAGTCCACGAGGGAACTGTCTGCTGGCTGTCTGGTTCTCTTAGTTGCGGGTTTGTTACTCAGGTCTAACTGTCGCGAACAAGGTCTTGGCCGGCACCCTTGTAATAGCCGTTGCAAGAAGACTTTTGCAATATCCTTGAAGTCCTCTTGCATTGCATCCACTGAACTAATATAGTCCCGGTAAATCTGGATATCCATATCACGGGGGTAATTTATGGACATATCAGCATTACAATCGTCGGGCGATATTGCTACCACCAACAAAGTAAGTAATAGCCCATCTGTGACAACGGCATCCACAACTTCTGAAACGAAGGATAAGTATTCTTCAAAGTTGGCGGAAATAGCATCGCGATACGATGTGACGAAAATTACACCACGACAGATGTTAGCAATGTCACAAGAGCTTTATGACAATAAGCTCATATCGGAAACGGATTATATGTTTATGTCGTTTCAGCCGGAAGTTTGGGACCCAAATGCGCCTCAGACTTACCCTGGGCCAAAGAAGTTAGGTCCTGATGATGCAAGGGACTTTCTTGCGGAATGGAAAGATAAGCAGTCATACCAGCCCACGGCGTTATGCGCTTCCAACGCTCAAAATGTGGTGAATGATCTGGAGAAGATAGCGGCACTCCCGCATGATCAAGTTGTCGCCAGCTCTGCTTCAAATGGCCTTGATAGTAATCACGTTAACGTGGCACTCACTTCGGAAATTCGTGGTGCTGTTGAAGCGTATAAGAAAGGAATCTCCGATTCAACACTTGATACTGAGAAAATGATTAAGCTGCTTGAAGCCTTGCAAGCCCACAGAAAGCCTGCTGGCACGATTGCAACTACTCACACTTGAATAGGCAAAGATCAGCAGAGTGTATATCGAGGTTCAGGGACACAGGTGGGCATAGGGTCACTAGGTCTAACTGCCGCAAGTAGCGGATCGGGCGGCACCCCTGCATTCGTGTTCGGCTCTCCGGCGAATCTAATCTTATCTGCCGCATTATCTTGTAAGTTGATATTCAAACACGACAAAATTCCCACAGACATAAGCTAAAACGCCGTAACCCGTTGGCTTTCAGTGAATTACGGCGTTTAGCGAATATTAGCTTTTATGTGTAAGTTTATATTTGCCCCCGTCTACCTCATTCCATCGTCAGTGATTGTATTTTAGTAGCTTACTGATATAATAGAATCCTGTTTCTGGAGGTGTCTTGAATAGCAATACTATGGCTCCGACTCAGAAAAACTTTTCCTGACAAATAACCGCCATAAACAATTATTCTGATTGTATAGATACACCGTAATTCCGGTATATCTATTTTAAATTATTAAAGTGTTCACTGAGGTACATCTATGAATGACTTTCTTAAAAAGTGCTCGGGTACACTGCGCATAGTTGGGATATATGCACTTGTTGGCTGTCTCTGGGTATATACTTCTGATACAGTTCTTGGCTGGTTTGTGCAAGATCCGAATATCATGGTGAAGATTGCCATCTTTAAGGGTAGCTTTTACATCATCTTTACCTCTCTGCTCTTGTACTTTCTCATCAATCGCTTCAACAGGAGTCTTGCCGTTTCAGAACAGGCCCTGAAGGATCAAGTGAAGACATTGCTTGAGAGTGAAACTGAGCGCAAGCAAGCGACTGAGACTTTGTTGCGTAGCAAGAACATGCTGAAACGCACCGAGAGTATTACTCATATTGGAAGTTGGGAATGGGAGATTGCCACTGACACCGTGACATGGTCTGAGGAATTGTTTCGAATCCATCAGTTGAACCCTGATGATGGTGCTCCCTCTTTTGAGGAACAATCCAAATTATATCATCCAGAAGATATGGCGAAATTACAGCGAGTTGTAGGAATTGCTTTGTCTGAAGGCACTCCTTACGAATTAGAACTTCGTGCTATTCGTCAGGACGGTGAAACCCGTCATTGTCTGGCAAGAGGTTTATCTGATAAAAATTCTGAAGGAAGAGTATTGCGCATCTTCGGATCGCTCCAGGATATTTCTGAACAGAAAAGAGCAGAAGAGGGATTATTAAAGAGTGAACGAAAGTATCGACAACTATTCCAACACCAGCCAGTTGGATTTGCTCTTCATGAAATAATACTTGATACAGAAGGAAAACCCTACGACTACAGGTTTTTAGAAATCAATCCCGCTTTTGAAAATTTGACTGGCCTGAAGGCTTCAGACTTAATCGGCAAGACTCAACTGGAGGTTATGCCGAAATCAGAACCATACTGGGCTGAAACGTATGGAAAAGTTGCCTTGACAGGCACAACCATCAGTTTCGATAATTATAGCGGTGTGTTTAACAAGTACTATCAGGTAGTCGCATATTCACCAGAATCGAATAAATTTGCCACACTGTTTATGGACATTACCGACCTCAAGCAAACTGAGGCAGATCTGTTAAATATTCGTAGATTGCATGAAGAAACCGAAAAAATAGGAAAAGTAGGCGGCTGGGAGTTTGATACTGAAACACTGGAACAGACTTGGACAGATGAGGTCTATCGTATTCACGAAGTAGATTTATCATTTAAGCCAACCGTTGCCGATGGAATCAGTTTCTATACGGCGGAATCCCGTTCAGCTATTGAACAGGTTGTACAACGTGCCATCGAACATGGCGAACCGTTTGATGTCGAGTTGG
>CAIUSO010000102.1 GCA_903901875.1 uncultured Geobacteraceae bacterium
ATACCTCCAGATCTAATTAGGTTGTGTAACGCGACGTGAAGTTGAGCGAGAGTTCACGGCAAAAGCGAGAGGCTACGCCAATATTCCCGGAAGAGTTTTGTGCACGTGAGATCATTCCGGAAGTTGAAGCGCTCTTGGAACACGGCTCCGAGACTGCTCAGTTCCCTACGAATCTCCTGCCCATCGGCATCTGAGATTCCGTGACCGGTAGCATATGTTGATCGATTTAGTATCTGTTGTTCATCGGCAAGTCCGGGAAACAGTAGGCTGAGATTCAGCCGATGAAATGCAAAACCAAGGAATACAATTCTCTTAGCCTGCTCGAGAGTTCGTCGTATTTCAACAATCCTGCTGTGGTTCGGATCAATGCCTTCGGTAAATGTTCTGATACCTTCTGATATCTTGACTAAATTCTGACCACTAGGTTTTAAGCCATAGTCGACGCCATTGCCCTGCGCTTGCCAAGGCAGTTGGCCAACAGAGCCATAAGGGTGGAAAATCTGCAGGTTATTCATCGCCTGGGCTGCTCGTTCGGCTGAAATACCATAGTAGTTCTGAAGGGCGCCATGCAAGTAATGCGCGATGCAACGGTCGTAGTTGAAACTAACAATTGCAACTTGAGACAAGCGTTGATCTATCTCTGCTTCCTGACAGTTCTCAGCGAGCAACTGGAAAAAAGCGTTGAACCATGTTCCATCAACATCAGCAAAATTTATTCGAGAGTTTACTTCTTGCCGATTGACAAACAATGTGCTCTCAGCTTCAGCTGTAAGTATGCAGCGTGCGATCGCCAATTTTCCGCACACCGCGATGCGCCCGTCATTTCGATGTGAGTCGATGAAGTTGTCAATTGAAATTGCCTGCGGCATCGCATCGCGTATTCGCCAAGACGAGGAGAGAAATGGGTTAATATTCCTTGTTAATGGATCGGCTGCGGTGGCGAGCACTCGAAACGCGTCATCAATGACTGCATCGCCGCTACTTCTTAGATATCCGTCGTTGTATTTGATGTCCAACGCTTGCGCAATCTTCATACGGAGTTCTGCGCCTACTGGAAGATTTACTTCCTTACTGGCACCGGCACCGACTACGAGAACCAGAGACTTCGGAGCAATGTTATCACTCATGTGGGCAAGGTGGAATTTACGCAGCCTAACTCGGAAAAAACAGAAAGTCTCTTTCTGTGTATGACCCCTTCAGAATTATTTCGATAGCAGGCCAAATGATTATTTGAAAATAATATATAAAAAACATCGATTTATTACCACGGTATAGCCTCCACCCGCGTCGTCACGCTTATTACCGGGTGCTCGATCTGATCAACGGCCAAAACCGCAATTCCCATGAATAAAAAAAAGAACAAAATAAAATAAAACGCCCCCGGAAACGCCTCCCAAGCAACTCTACCCGATAACAATCATTTCATCACTCTCCTCGTCACCCGGTGCCTCGGAGTACTGCCCATAACCGCGCCTCCGCTCAAGGTACCAGCCGCTGGCCTGCCAATGCTTCTTCGCCGCCGCCTTGATGACGCGCAGGTGCCACAGCTCACACTCAATTTCAGCCACCGGCACCCCTTCATACAGCTCACGCTGCAAACTC
>CAIUSO010000103.1 GCA_903901875.1 uncultured Geobacteraceae bacterium
GATTGAAGGCAAGATTGAGGTTGGTAAACGATTAATACTGAGAGGAATGAGTGTTGAAGAAGCAGCAGAGATTGCCGGGGTTGACATGGAAATTCTGCGTGATGTAGTTTAAAGAAGTTGTTTGGTACTCACGAAAGGTCGTCGATCTTAAATCTGAGTCTAAGGTTTTTGACATCACCCGCAAGGGGTGCCCCTACACAACCAAAATGTTTTACGGAGGGGCGCCCCTCGCGGGTGCCCTGGGTGCAACAGGCAATAATGCCGGATTAGAAAAAAACTCACCCCATTTTTGAACGGAAGTATTCTCCCCAGAAAATCAGCCTTGGTGCGGTGCCTTTCATCTGCTGTTATCAGAGTTGCAGACCGATGGACCAATGGCGAAGCATGATAGATGGTGATCGCGACACTCGCATCGACAACGACAACAGGCTTCAATGCCATACCTCATCACAAGCAATCCAGATGGATTCCTGTGACACCTGAGGTGCGCTGCCATGTTCCGCAAACAGCATATCTACTTAAGTTTATGTATAATTTTCGATAGTAATATATAAGGATCACCGGCAAAAACCAGGGCACCCGCGAGGGATGCCCCTACAAACACATGGAAACCGTAGGGGTGCCCCTCGCGAATGCCCTGGGTGCAACATGGCAACAATGCCGAATTAGTACAACCGGAGAATTAATTGGGGAGTGTCCCTAATTAATTAAAATGACATGATACGAAGAGCACAAAAAGAGTTATTGAAGTGTATCCCCCTGATCTGGCAGGGTCTGGGTCTGGTGTGGCACTCGGCCCGTTCCTGGACCATGGCCTGGGCACTGCTGTTGCTGGTACAAGGACTGGTTCCTGCGGCACAAGTGTACCTTATGAGAATCACCATCGACATACTGGCGGTGGGCGGTACTCGGGCAACGGCTGAAACTGCCGTGAGGATGGCTGGGCCTCCGGTGCTTGCTATTGGTCTGCTCTGGATATTTAGCCTGGTTCTGGCCAGTCTGATCCGCTGGGTACGGGCTGCCCAGACGGAATTGGTACAGGATTCCATCCACGCCCTTATCCACACCAAGGCACTGGAACTTGATGTGGCATTTTATGAAAATGCCGAATCCTATGATATGCTGCACCGAGCCAAGATCGATGCTCTGAGCCAGCCCATTGCACTGCTTGAAAGTATCGGGGTCGTGCTGCAAAATAGTGTGACCCTTGTGGCACTGGCCGCCATGATAGCCATGTATGCCTGGTGGCTGCCGTTACTGCTGATCGGAAGTGCCCTTCCCGGACTCTGGAGCGTGGCGCGCTATGTGCTGCGTGAACATGCCTGGCGCATTGCCAACACCGCCAACGAGCGTCGTTCCCGCTATTTTGACTCAATGCTGACGGATCGAACAAGTGCGGCAGAAATGCGTCTCTTTGATCTGGGCGAATATCATATGGCTTCCTTCCGCACACTCCGTCAGATATTACGCACAGGTCGCCTTGCCCTGGTACGGGCCGAGATGAAATCCGAATTGTTTGCCGGTATGATTGCCTGGGGTGGAGGAATAGCCGGAATGCTCTGGCTACTCATGCGGACTGCCCACGGCCTGGCAAAACTGGGGGATCTGGTGCTCTGCTACCAGGCGTTTCTGCAGGGTCAAAAGTTGCTTCGTTCCTTACTGGAGAGTGCCGGGCGCATCTATCGCAGCACCCTGTTTCTGGAGAATCTCTTCCTGTTTCTCTCACAGATGCCGCGCCTTGTCGTTCCCGTCAAACCAACCCCCTTCCCCTCCCCCCTTCGTGAGGGAATACGTTTTGAGCGGGTAACTTTCAGTTATCCCGGCAGCACCCACACCGCTCTGTCTGATTTTTCGCTGACGCTGCCAGTGGGAACATCAACTGCACTGGTCGGCCATAATGGTGCGGGCAAGAGCACTCTGATCAAACTGCTCTGCCGTTTCTACGATCCCCGTGAAGGGCAGATTTTCATCGATGGAATTGCCATGGACAGACTCGATCCGGCCGAGTTGCGCCGCTCCGTTACCGTGCTGTTTCAGGAACCGGTCCGCTATCACAGCAGTGCGGCCGACAATATTGCCATGGGTGACCTGACTGCCATCGCAGAGCGGGACCGCATTCATTCCGCCGCAGAATCGGCCGGTGCGGCAGGTCCCATTGGACGACTGCCCCAGGGGTATGATACACTGCTGGGCAAATGGTTTGGCGGTGCAGAACTGAGCGTGGGGGAATGGCAACGGGTCGCTCTGGCACGGGCATTTCTCCGCCGCTCGCCCATCATCGCCCTTGACGAGCCGACCAGTGCCATGGATTCGTGGGCCGAAGCGGATTGGCTGGGAAAATTCCGGCAATTGACAGAGGGGCATACATCCCTCATGATCACCCACCGGTTCACCACCGCCATGCACGCCAACATGATTCATGTTATGGCAGACGGAAAAATTACCGAATCAGGAACCCACGAACAACTGGTGGCCGCAGGTGGCCATTACGCCGCCTCGTGGCGCACACAAATGCAAGATTTGGCACCCAATCCGAAACCGTAGGGGCACCCGTAAAACCGGGCACCCGCAAGGGATGCCCCTACAATAAACCGATGCAAAACCACAAAAAAATATTTCATCACAAAAAAATGTAGGGGCACCGCTTGCGGGTGCCCTCGGTGCCAATGGTAATAGTTTTATCGATATATTATTCAGCGTTGTCCGGTTAGTTTTTTGCATGAGGCAACTGTTCGCCATGCAATTTGCTAACCGGACAACACTGTATATTTTTAATTTATAATTTCACCAACAGGGGAGTTCCACCAGAATGATGATCAAAGACCATGCTCCGGAGGCGGCGGCATTACTGAGACGGGGAGAAACCCAGGCTGCCATTGATCTGTTATCAACCCTCCCCACCCCTTCCCTCACCGAGCTGAACTATCTTGCCGATGGATATTTTCAGTCACGACAATGGGATAAGTCACTTATGATAACGAGGGACTTGCTGAAGCAGGGACACCGGGTTAACTACAACCGCCTGGTTGAAATAAAATTATTAACCAATTCAAAGCGGTATCAGGAGGCGATTACCGCTGCCACCAGTTACCTGAGTGACATCGGCCCCGACATTGACCTGCTTGATGTACTGAAAGTTGCCAACTTTAATACGGGTGAGCTCAAAGCAGCCCGGAAGTACGGCCAGATGGCCATAACAGAGAAAGAGCGTGTCGGTGCCCCTCACCGGACACCTCCGAAAATACACCCCGGCACCGGCACACAAGATATTATTGCCTATTCGGTATGGGGTGATAACAAGAGTTACACTATCGGCGCAGCCATTAACATACTTCATGCTGCGAAGTTTTTCCCTGGCTGGCAGGTACGCATCTACACCTCGTCACGGATGGACCCTTCCCTCGTGCAGCTCTATCGCAACCTGGGAGCGGATGTCGTGCTTGCTGACCTCCTGTTCCCCCAGGTTCCTACATATTTTTGGCGTTTTCTGGTCATGAACGATCCGGATACCCGTTATTTTCTCTGCCGTGATGCCGACTGCCGCCTCTCGGCAGAAGAGGCATCCGTTGTCTCTGGCTGGCTCTCAAGCAAGAAAAAGTTTCATGTCATGCGAGACCACATCCTTCATAATGACCTGATTCTGGCAGGTATGTGGGGAGGAGTCGGCACGGGGGATCTTGATATCACCGCTTTGATGGACAGCTATTTCAAGGGAAAGCCGACGAACAAGTACGGACATGACCAGAAGTTTCTCGGCAAAATGGTGTGGCCGCTAATTAAAACAGACACATTCGTCCATGACCGTTTTTACCGGACTACCGGCACCACATCCCACAAACACAGCTGTGCCATGCAGTTTGGCGATGGTTATCAGTGCGAAGAGGACGTTTTGAAAGAGGCCGCCGCCCTTGGCATCTCCCGTACCGACAATCGAAAGGAAACAATCATGAGCGGCACTGCCGACCCGCTTGTCTCTGTTATTCTCCCGGTCTATAATGCCGCATTGTATGTGTCCGAATCATTAGACTCTCTGCTCGCTCAAACCTATCAGAATTTCGAGATTATTGCTGTTGATGACGGTTCAACCGATGGGAGCGGTGCCATTTTAGATGAGTATGCCTCCCGTGAACCACGGCTAAAAGTATTTCATCTTGAACAGAATCAGGGGGAGGGAAAGGCGGTGCAGTTCGCCTGGCAACAAGCGCGGGGTGAGCTTCATGCACGAATGGACAGTGATGACATCTGCCGCCCCGATCGTTTGGCACAACAGGTGGCTTTTTTATCCGCGAACCCCGGCATAATCGTCGTTGGTTCCAACATGGAGATGTTTGGTACCCAAACGGGCATGACCAATGTACCCACCGCTGACCCACAGATTAAAGCGCACATGGTTATTGCCCGTGCCAACATTCTGAACCCAACGTCAATGTGGCGGGCTCGATGGTTTAGAGAGAAGGGGGTTTCCTATGGGAGTCAGCAGCTTGCCCCCGATTATGAAACGTGGGTAGACTGTATGCTGGCTGGTGGGACCTTCGCCAATCTGCCCGACAGTCTGGTCAAGTACCGAATTCATGGCAAGCAGGCCAGCACACAGAGCGAAGCATTGAATCGATGCGTACAGCTCATCATGATTAAATTGATCTCGCACTGGTATCCCCGGTTCGATGCCGGACAGACCGAAGCACTGGCATCAATTTGTCATGGCTCTGGAAATCGGTCCCTACCGGCTCAAGTGGTAATACATGCCATGAAAGCGGCTGAAATTGCCAAGGGTGATTCATGCTCCCGCTACGGTGAAGATCGAACGTTGGTGGCAAAACTGATTAGCAAGCAGGTTGCATTATGGCAGAAAAGCATACCTCCTCAAAGCAGTGCAGTGATTACCACGCCGAAGGTGCCACCGATACACCTGGATTCGACAGGCATTGCAATTCCGGATATCTGGCAGAGAGAAGCCGAGAATCTTTGGAATGCCGATCAGAAACAGCAAGCCTTCGACATACTCCTCGGTTTGATCAACCGCTTGGCCCCCCAGCGACCACTGCATATAAGTCTGCAGTTTTGTTATTATCTGTTCCTGATCGGCGATGTGGCAACCGGTGAGATGGTTCTGAGAGAATTGCTGGCGTTTTATCCTGACGAACCCATGGTTCTGGAAAATCTTGCGGTTATGCTCAACCACCAGCAGAAATACCTTGACGCTATCCCCTATCTTCAAAAGGTGACCCTGCTCCAACCGGAATCCGCAAACTGCTGGGACGCCCTTGCCAACTGTTCTGCCGGAGTCGGTGACTACGTTACAGCACGTGAGGCCGGCAACAGATCTTTGCAGATCAAAGACAGCACTGCAGCACCACTTCCCGACTGGCAGCTGCCCGACGTGACTCCTGCAGAGTTCCTCACACAGCGCCCCAATAATCATATTATCGCGTTTTCACTCTGGGGTACCGGTCACCGCTACCTGAGAGGGGCATTACGTAATCTGCTGCTCGTACCGGAGCTGTATCCCGGCTGGAAAGCCCGCTTCTACATTGATGGGTCAGTTCCCTCCGGCTTTGCCGATCTGGCCCGCGAACTGGGAGCGGAGGTAGTTATTCAGCCGGACAACCAGCAGCTACGACAAAAGCTCTGCTGGCGCTTTCAGGTGGCCAATGATCCGACCGTCGGCAGATTCATGGTTCGTGACTGCGACTCGGTCGTCTGCCAGAGGGAATGCCGGGCCGTGGCCCAGTGGCTCCAATCAGACCGTTATTTCCATGGGATGCGTGACTGGTGGAGCCATACCGACCCGGTACTGGCCGGTATGTGGGGAGGCGTGGCCGGCGTGCTGCCAGATTTGACGGCCCTGCTCACCGCCTATGCTCCCCAAAACAAAGAAACGGCAAATGTGGACCAATGGTTCCTGCGGGATTGCCTGTGGGATGCACTCCGTCGCAGTCTGCTGGTGCATGATCGTTGTTATACCAGCGGTTTTGGCCAACCCTGGCCTGACCCCACACCCGAGGGAAGTTATCACGTCGGTCAAAATGAGTATGCAGTACGCCGTACCCAGCAGGAAATCTGGCTGAAGCCATGGCTTGACCGATACGACTGGCTCATGGCATAATCAAAATTTATACCTAGTATTACTTCGGAGACACCAATGACCAACATCCTTATCGCTTCACCAACCTATGACGGGTCGGTCCGCAAAGAGTATATGCAGTCCATCATGCAGCTGACCGATTATTTCCGTCAGACCGGTATCCAGTGGGATATGTTCCTCGAACCGGCCACCGTGCTGCACATCATGCGCAGTGTTATGGCCAGCAAAGCCCTGCTGGATGAGAACGTAACCCACCTGTTGTTTGTCGATACGGACATGGGGTTCACTGTTGCAGCGGTCGCCAAACTCATTGAATCGGGCAAGGACGTAGTCGGCTGTGCCTATCCCTATCGTACGGTGCCGCTTCACCTTCCCGTAACCGGTCCCTGTGATTCATTCCGGCAGGCCATCAGTGAAGTGGTTCCCTATGCAATCAGATTTCCACCGGGACTCTCTTCCATTGAGGTAGATAACGGGATGTGCGAAGTTGTATCCATCGGCACCGGACTGTTACTCATCAGTACCAAGGCGTTACAAACCATGGTGGATCGGGGAGCGGTTGAACGGTATACAACCGGTTTCCCGTACAATCAGTGGTATTCGGGAGCCAGCTATTACGGTTTTTTTGATCATATCAAGATCGACGGCAGCTATATTGGCGAGGATTATTCCTTCTGCCACCGGTGGACCACCGCCTGTGACGGCAAGATCTTTGCCAATGTTGACTCGGAAATCATGCATATCGGGAATCTACCGGTGATCGGTCGGTACATAGATCGCCTGAAAACAGGGGCGATATAGGGCACACCCATGATCAGCTTTAATCTTCTGGGGAAATTTGGCCGACTGGGAGTCTGTCGGACTTAGGAAATCGTCGCGAAAATCCGGCTGGGCGAGAGAAGATTTTGACGATTTTGAAGGTCAATAGTCGTTCTATTGACCGAAAAAGCGGTGAAATATGATCTGTTCAGACGGATTTGCAGCAGATTTCTCCTAAGTCCGACAGGCTCCTAGGTAACCAGATGTTCCAGTATGCGGCACTTTCATCAATCGCCAGGGAAAGGGGCTATGATTTTTGCATTCCCCCTTCGTCAGCACAAAATCTTGCAACAGACCACCAATTACTTGCTGCCTTCAAGCTCCCCCGTCTGAACTGCATCGGCTGGCACCTGAATGCCCCACGACTGTCCGAGACATCATTTTTCTACGATCCACTCTTTGCCAATTCTTGCAAAAACCATGTCGATATCGGTGGCTATTTTCAGAGCGAGAAATATTTTGCCGCCTATGCTGATCAGGTACGCAGCGACTTTACGTTCCACTCAGCTTTTCACGATGAGGCGGTCAAGAATTTACAGTCAATAGGTGGAAAGGCGGTGAGTCTCCATATACGCCGCGGAGACTACGTAAATCTGCAGGATAAGCATCCACTCTGCACGCTTGCATATTACGAAGAAGCACTTGCAACCGTACCGGACTATCTGCCCATTCTTATTTTCAGTGATGACATCGGATGGTGTCGTCACCAACCCCTGTTTCAAAACCGACGTTTCCGGTTTAGCGAGGGTCGCTCAAATATTATGGACCTTTGCCTGATGTCGCTCTGCGAGCACCATATCATTTCCAACAGTTCATTCAGTTGGTGGGGGGCATGGCTGTCAGTCAATCCTGACAAGATTGTCATTACGCCCAAAAATTGGTTCGGCCCCAGCTACGCCCACATGGACACACGGGACTTAATTCCTGAAACCTGGCAAACAATGTAATCCGCACCGGTGACCGCAAGAACATGGCACCCGCAAAAGCAGGGCACCCGCAAGGGATGCCCCTACATAACCAAAAATTTATTGGTACGGGACGGCAGGGGTGGGGCCGGTTGTCGTCCGCATTTCAGATTCCAATAGGCCCAGGAGCGCGCATCAAAAATACCGGGGGGGGCCTTTTCCAAAACCTCGCGATATTCGTCTTTCCCTACGATTCCTTGTAATGCCTTGAGATCGTCAACCGTGCCGATACTCATGACATGGGCAAGAAAATGCACGGGATCTGCCAGCTCTTCCTCAGGCTCCCTGAACCAAACGACACGGCGCGCTACGTTCAATATTTCCGGTGTCATAGGTAACGATTTCATGGTGTAACTCCATCCTCATCACCCCGTTTGGCGTAGGGAGTCAGTACAGGCAGACTGGGCGGGTCCACTGAATCAACGGCAGCACTCAAACGCGTGCGCACGTCGGCGGGTAATGTCGGCAGATCATCATAAAAAGCCAGAGCCTTCAACGTAATCATGGGATTGAAACTGCGGCCATACACGACACGACCAGCCGCTAAAGCGGTTGGCAAATCCATACCGTGCTGTAACAGGGCATCAATATCGAGGTAATCTTTTTCCTCAGCCCGTTTTTGCACAACAGCAACCTTGGTTCCTGCAATATCCAACAATGACGCCACATAAAGGGCTCGCTCCTGAGCCTGGTCCCGAGGCGAGACCTGACCCAGCCCCAGCCCCCCGAAAAATGAAACCAACACAGGGCCATCACGCTCAATGCGACACGTCAGGGTATTACGTGAAACCCGCACCCGCTCGGCCCCCTTAAGATAGGGGATTGAAGCGGCCAGTTCATCCGGATCAAAAGGCTGATTAGAGAAAAAATCAAAGTCAACGGAAGATCTATGCCCCAAACGCAACGCAAGTGCCGTTCCGCCGTAGAGCGTGAACGTATCCGGTGTCCCGTCAAGCTCCGGCCAGAGCCGAAGCTGTGGTGCCGGTAAAATGGCCAGATTGGGATTAAAAAGCATGAAGTTCCTTTCCGTTCGACCTCTGTAAAATTATAACATTAAACGGTTTATGATGTCCTCATCATTTCACGTCCACCCCACCCTCACCCACTCCTCGGGACTGACCAAGTAGTGTGCTTCGCGTTCCTACACTTGCGGATGCTTTCTATGAGAGTATGCATTGAGTACGCTGTATCTGAGATTATCTAAGATATTCCAATACTTTTTGGATCTTTCAAAATTATCTTTCATAACGAGTAGTGAATCCCAATACGTATCTGGAGTGAGTGAATTGATTATTTGAATCATGTCATCTGTCGATTTTGGTATAATTATGCCATTTGTATTAAAATAACTACCAATATTAGTTGAGCCAAAATATATCGGGATTGTAAACGTACTAAACGCATCAATTATTTTTTCAGTGAAATAATTCTGTTGATAATCGTTTTCGATGACAATAGAAAACATTGAATTAAATAGTTCATCTTTTCCATCGTAAGGATATGGATTCAAATCTGTCACAGCTGTCGGTGGCCTTTTGCAAGAGGTGAAAAAATTAATAGGTATAGATATTTCGTGTTTACGGTTCCAAACAACCCTTCTTTCTCTATATCCTGCAAAAATATGTTCCATACCGAAGCCATTGCTATAAAGATAAGATACATTGAAGTTTTTCTGTTTAGGTACCGAATTAACCCATTTACCACCAAACAGAGCAAACTTCACATTGGGTAAATCCAACATTGATTCATCATTAGTCAAGATAAGGTCAAAAATATAATAATACTTTCGTAACTCACTTGCCTTCCATTTCAACTGGTTTGGTTCTGTGTAGTGGTTCAGAACTGAAAACCGATCTTTTGACGGCTGTTTTTTTGGGTAACATTGATGAATCTCGCACGGAAAAGGGAATTCCAGTTTTAGCCACTCTTCCCCAAAGTTTTCAACCGGTATCATGTAGTCTCCTGTTCTATGGGTATGCTACCGGTGTCTTCTCCAGTCGTAAGTTGGAGCGCATTACATATGACTCAGTGGCATTCCGTTATATTGTTGCATCAACCCCAGGACCCATTGGAACGATCACCGGCGAACATCCCGCAAGCAGGAGAGAACAAAGGAGGCATAGTGTGGTGAATCATCCTGAGTAATTGAACATAATGCGCTACCTCTTTTAACCAGATTGATCACTCTACGTTTTTTTACTCCCCACGACCCCCTCAATCCACCGTGAAAGGGCCTTGCCGTTTGACATTATCTCAGGCGGGATAGTCAGGCTGTTTTTCCGAGCAAGATCGTTGGCATATTTCAGCTGTCCCTCACTGGGTTCACCAACCGCCCCCCGGATTGTCGGCTGGGCGAAGGCCATTTTATTATGGACCCCCTTGCAGAACCGCTGCCAGGTTTCCCGGTTTTCGACTACCAGATCAAGGAACTTCTCCATCTTTCCGGTCAGCTCGTAATCAATGACCCAGCCATGACTTTCCCGCAGATAATCAATCAGCTTTTCCCCCGGCGGCAACGGAACCACCTTGCCCTTTTCTTCCTTCACATACCCCCGGTCCGTGATATTTTTCGTGATGGCAGCGTAGGTGGAGGGACGGCCGATTTCCAACCGCTCCAGCTCTTTTACCAGTGAGCCAAAGGTAAAGCGTCCCGGTGGCTTGGTCTTCTTTTCTTCCAGTATTTCTTTGATTTTCGGCACCAGCTCACCAACGGTGACCGGCGGCAATAATTGCAGCTTATCCTCTTCCCCTTTTTTATCTTTTTCCTCATCGAGTTCGGCGTACAGCTGAAGAAAACCCTCGAAGAGAAGTACCCGTCCGGCGGCCCGGAACCGTTCACCGGCAACACCAAAGATCATCACCGTCGAATCATAGCGTGCGGCGGCCATCTGGCTGGCTACGGCCCGTTTGAAAATCATTTCGTAGAGACGTGCGTGATCAGGGGTCAGCCCCTCCTTGCGAATGAGATCGGCTATGGCAGCTACCGTATGCATGTGGGTCGGACGAATACCTTCGTGGGCATCGGCCTGACTGTTCTTTGACTTGTGCTGATGGGGCGTGGGCGGCAGGTATTCACTCCCCAGGGAATTCTGGAGAAATTCACGGATTTCGGCGACAAAGGCCTCATCCATACGCACCGAGTCGGTCCGGTGATAGGTGGTAATGCCATGGTCAAACAGCCCCTGGGCCAGTTTCATGGTCTGCTCGGGGGTAAACTTGAGACGGGCGGCCGCGGCAGCCTGCAAATCCACCGTGGTAAAGGGGGGCTTGGGGAACTGCCTGACCTCCTTCCGCTCCACCTTCTCAGCCAGGGCACAGGACTCCCCCTTTATGGCGGCTATGATACCCTCTGCCACCCGTTTTTCGGTAAATTTGCCGCTGCAGTGGCGGGCCAGAAAGGTGGTGCCATCCTTGTCAAGCATGATATCCAGCATCCAGTATGGCGACGAGACAAAGGCACGGATTTCCCGCTCCCGGTCCACCACCAGTCGAACCGCCGGTGACTGAACCCTCCCCACACTATAGGAACTGCGTAGCTGTTTACTGGCAATGGGGGAGAGGATATAGCCGACCAGCCGGTCACCGATTCTTCTGCCGAGAAAGGCGTTGTAGAGACCGGTATTGGTCTTTTCAAACGGTACCGCCCTCGCCAGAGATTCCTTGAGCCCCTTTTCTGTCACCTCATAGATTTCCATCCGGAGGCATTCTTTGGCAACGGACTTCACCTCTTCGTAGATATGGCAGCTGATGGCATACCCTTCACGGTCCGGGTCACCGGCAAGCATGACGGTCTCACCACGGGCGGCGGAGCGGAGCTCTTTGGGGAGATTGGCCTTCTTTTCATGGTAGACGAAAGTTGGCTCATAGCTTGTCAGATCCACACCGAGTGAAGCTTCGGGAAGGTCTTTGAAATGGCCGACCGTGGACATGGTTTTTGTCTTGAGAATTGACTGAATCTTCTTTGCCTTGGTGGGTGATTCAACAATAATCAGCATGAGTTCTCCGGTCAGTTACTATATTTCGGGTACATGACCCGGCGCAGGAGACAGGCGGAGGCGAAGACCAACAGGTTAACCATGACGATGGAAGCACTGGCCGGGAGATTGGAAATAATGGAGATGACAATGCCGACCACCACCGAAAAACAGCCCTGGAGGGCGGCGAGGAGAATGCAGACCTTGAAACCACGGGCAAGTTGCAGGGCACCGGCCGCCGGGACAATCAGCAGTGAGGAGATGAGCATGACCCCCACCAGTTTCATGGCCAGCACCACCGACAGTGCGGTGAGCAGCACCAGGATGGAGTTGATAAAAGAGGTGCGGATTCCCGATACCTGGGCCAGCTCGTCACTGAAGGAGATGGCGAACAGTTCGTGGTAGTAGAGGGTTACCAGCAGCAGCACCCCCAGGCAGAGCAGGGCGGCAATGACCACCTCTTCGCTTTTTATGGCCAGGATATTACCAAACAGGTAACTGAGCAGGTCAACGTTGTACCCTCCCCCCACGCTTGCCAGAATAATCCCGGCCGAGATACCAAGGGCCGAGACCAGTCCGATGGCCGCATCGCCACTGAGCCTCCCCTTTTTGGTCAGCTTGAGTATGCCGAGGGAGGCCAGCAGCACGATTGGCATGGAAATCAGCAGGGACATGGCCGAATAGAGTTTGAGGGCCAGGGCGATGGCCGTACTGCCGAAGGTGACGTGGGCCAGACCGTCGCCGATAAGGGAGAGACGGCGCAGCACCAGAAACACACCAAGTACGGAGCAGAGCAGCGCAATGAGGGTGCCGGCCAGCAGGGCCCGCTGAATAAAGCCGTAGGAGAGGATTTCAAGTAGATTCATAGTCAGTGTCGGTGGCACATCAGGTGCTGGGAATGTTCCCCAAAAAGTGATGACATTTCAGGTGAACAGCAGAATTCGTCAAAACTGCCATAAAAGAGCAGGGTTTTATCAAGGTAGAGCATCTTGGAGGCATGCTCACCGATGGCACCACTGTCGTGGGTTACCAGTAACACCGTCACGTTTCGACTCCGGTTGATCCCGGCAATCATAGCGTAGAAACGCCCCCTTGTCTCAGGGTCAAGGGCCGCGGTCGGCTCGTCAAGCACCAGCAACTGGGGATCGTTGACGATGGCACGGGCCAGCAGCACCCGCTGTAACTGCCCACCGGACAGTTCACCGATCAGTTTCTGTTTCAGGTCATGGATGCCCAGCTCTTCCAGTACGGTATCAATGGTTT
The DNA here is from genome assembly GCA_903901875.1 of uncultured Geobacteraceae bacterium. Taxonomy (GTDB): domain Bacteria; phylum Desulfobacterota; class Desulfuromonadia; order Geobacterales; family Pseudopelobacteraceae; genus JACRCG01. The sequence continues at coordinate 13,107 of CAIUSO010000103.1, forward strand.
CATGATCGGCCCTATTGAGCCGTTTCGGAAATCGTTTCAGAGAAAGCAGCCCCAGGCCGACGGTTTCATGGACCGTGGCCGGAAAAACCGGATTGACCAGGTGGAGACTCTGGGGGAGATAGCCGACCTTATGCCAGTCGCGAAAATCCGACAAGGTGGTACCAAAGAGGGTGGCCTTTCCCGAGCCGATGGTGACCAGACCGAGCAGGGCCTTTACCAGGGTACTTTTCCCCGAGCCGTTGGGTCCGACGATACCGACATAATCACCCCGCTCCACCGCAAAGGTGATGTTCTCAAGGACCCTCCCCTCCCGGTAGCTGCACGACAATAATGAGGTGGAAACTATTTCTCCCGACATTGAAGACCTTTCTGCAACTGGGACAGATTATGCTCCATAACTTCGATAAAAGAGACATTTCGCCCCATCTCTTCCTTTGACAGGTTGTGGGCACCATGGAGCATCAGCATGGTCACCCCGGCCTCCGAAGCAAGGGTTTCCGAAAGCCGGGGGGAAAGCAGCTCTTCGGCAAAGAGAAACTTGACACCGCTTCCCTTAATGGAACGGATCAGGGCGGCCATACGCTGTGCCGATGGTTCGGAATCGGACGACAGGCCGCTTAAGGCGTGGTAGTCCAGCTTGTAGCGACGGGCCAGATAACCAAAGGTGAAATGCCCCCCATGAAGCAGCTTGTCGGTTGCACAGGAGGAGAGTCCCCGCCGGTACCGGTCATCAAGGGCGGCAAGTTTCCCTTTGAGCAGATCGGCATTGTGCCGGTATTCCGTACCATGGGCGGGGTCAGCGGCGACAAACCCGGTGCAGATTGAATCGACCATCAGGGCGGCATTGGTGAAATCGAGCCAGATGTGGGGGTCCATACCACCATGGCCATGGTGCTCTTTCTGGTCGTGGCCATGGTCGTGATCATGGTCATCGTCGGCCGAACCGGACAGATAGGTTATCCGCTCACCAGCATTAACAACCCGTAATGCAGGATTGTTAATACCAGTAATTATTTTCTCGGCCCAGGGTTCCATGGAGCGGTTGGTATAGATGAACAGATTGGCCCGACTGATCCGTATCATATCCTCGGGCCGCGGTTCAAAGGTATGGGGCTCCACGCCGGGGGGGAGCAGCATGGTGACATGGGCGTAGGAACCGCCGATACTACGGGAAAAGTCGTAGAGCGGAAACAGGGTTGTCACGACCTGCAGGCCCGCTGCCGCCCCCTCCTTTTTACTCGAACAGCCCCACAGACCGGCAAGGAAGATGCAGGTAAGCAGCAGAGCTGCCGCACTTCTGAGCAACGTCATGATTCGGCACCACCCGCTTCGGCGCGAAGCCTGATCCCCTCAGGGAGAAGCTGCACCACTCCATCCTTATACAGCCCGCCAATGGCCCGCTTGAAACTTTTTTTGCTGAGGCGCAGAATTCGGGCAATTTCCGATGGCTCGCTTTTATCGGTGAGGGGTAAAAAGCCCCCCTGTCGGTGTAATTCGGCAACAATGACCTCACGGTCGGTGGCAATTTCGGCCCCCCATCCCCGGCGCAGGGTCACATCGACCTTGCCATCATCCCTGATTTTTTTCACATACCCCTTCAACCGGTCACCACAGGAGGGTTTCATAACAAATTCCGTGTTGAACAACAGGCCGCCATAGCTGTTGTTGATTACGACCTTGGCCCCCAGATCGGTGAAGGCATAGACAATCAGCTCAACCTCACCCCCCACAGCCAGTGATTCATCCACCGGCTTGAGAAATTTCTCAAGCTTGGCCGAAGCGGCGATCCGTCCACTGGTATGAAGGTAGACCTTCACCAGCACCTTATTGCCCCGCCGTACCGGTTCAAGCTGTTCCCCAAAGGGGAGCAGCAGATCTTTTTCCAGCCCCCAGTCGAGAAAGGAGCCGACGGTCGTGGTCTCCATGACGTTGAGAAGCGCAATGTCACCGACAACAGCGCGGGGCCGTTTGGTGGTGGCGGTCAGGCGACCTTCCGAATCCACATAGACGAATACCGTCAGAGAGGAACCAGCTTCGGAGCCGGTGGGAAGCAGTCGCAACGGTAGCAGCACCTCCCCGTCAGGGGTAGTGAATACCGCTCCGCTGGCAGTGATGCGTGAAATTTCCAGGGTGTTATAATTACCAATCTCTAGCATGATATGTTCCTTTACGTCCTAATATCGCCATTTAAAATTGACTGTCTTGCATGCTGGCACAAAGAGCCGGAACTGGTTGAGCCCCTCATCGGTGGCCTGTGTTTCACTGCAGGTAAGCCATTTCAGCTCCGGCAATTGCGCCAGGTTGAACAGGCCGTCATCGCCGATTGCGGTGTGATAGATGGAGATACGCTGCAGCGATGACAGGGGGAGCAGCAGCTTCAATCCCTGATCGGTAACGGTGGAATCGGACAGATACAACTCTTGCAGGCCGGTCAGATGAGCAATTCGCGAGAGAATAATGTCGTCGCAGTTATAGAGAAACAGCGATTGCAAATCCCCCGGCTGCAAATCGGTGATGAATTTCATAGTGGCCACTTCAGAAATCTTGATATCCAACCGGACAGCGGTATCAAGAAACACCTCTTTAATGCCCCGGGCAATTCCAATTCGCTGCCAGTCACGGAAATCAACGGATGAGGCCTTGCGGATAAAAAGATTGCCGCAGTTCTGATCAACCGGAAAACGAATGACCCTGGTTTCATGGAGCGGCGCATCGGCTCCAGACGCATCATCACTGTCACCCCGCAAGGCTGACAGACGCCGCTGGATACGGGAGATATCCAAGTCAATGACATCGGCCATTTCCGCAAGCAGGTCCACTCCATCGGCAAGAGCGTCATTGACCCTGATTTTAAAGATATATATATCGGTCTGTTTCAGCTCATCGGTCTGGCGCAGGACCGCATGGATATTCTGCTGAACCGCCGCAATCTGCCGGATGACACGCACAAGCTCCAGGGCAATTTCCAATTCTGTGCCGGGTGGTTCGGGAGTCTGCTCCCACTCACTGAGTAAATCGGAGAGAACCTGCCGGTTACCGGTCCGATAAGCCTCATTGGCAATGGCCATCAGCTCCTGACGGCGAAGCCGGTCGGCATCGTCAGCGGCCAGGTCAGGATGGACCGCCTTTGCCACCCCCCGGTACAATGATTTGAGGCTGACGCTACTCCCCGCATCCAGGGTACTTTCATCATCGTCGAGCAGGTCGGTGGAGTTATGCAACGGGGTAAAGGTGGACTGTTTGATGGTCTCTGATCCACTTTCATCGACCGTTGCCTCACCCAGAAGCCCCTTTAACTGCCATTCAAGATCTTCCAGTGTCTGTATCCGCACCCCCAGAATATCCTCATACACCTGCTCAAACAGCCGTATTTCATTTTTCAGGGCGTCATAGATCCGTTCCGTAACGGCAAGTTCTCCCTTGACCTCGGACAATTGACCGTACTTGCGGTCCAGCTCTATCTCCTCGGGAGTTTTGAGACGGTTCCTGAATGGGGTCATGGCAGGAGACTTCCCGATTGGGCCGACTCACGGACATCCCGGGCAAAGGGGAGAGTAATACGTCGTTTTTCGGCGAGGGAACGGCGATAGAGTAGCTGGAAAGCGGCCAATAAATCACCCACCTCCCGGCTCGTTGTTATCAGAATATAGTCGATGACATCATCGGGAACCTTGATCTGGTAATCTTCAGCAACTTTTTTGATGATCATCCGCCGTGAATGATCATCGGAGGTATCAAGGCGGGCGACCAGTCCCCAGAGCAATCGGGAGGTCAAGTGTTCGTCCAGACCGGCAAGCTCCCGTGGCGGCACTGCCCCGGCCATGGCAATGACTCGCCCCGACGTATGGAAGTCATTAAACAGTTGCCAGAGTGCCCGTTTAAAGTCAGCATCATCGGGTACGGACTGAAGGTCATCAACAATGAGACCAGAAGCCGACGCACAGGTTGTCAGCAACTCTGCTTGGGTCACATTCTGGCGGAGAGAAATATACGGAAACTGCTTACCTGCAATGGAACGCAGCAGGTGGGTCTTGCCGGAGCCGGAGGGACCATGGAGATAGAGCAGATTTTCCGAATCACCCTGATCTGCAACACGCCGGGCAAATTTGAATGCGGACAGGTTTCCGTCACACTGTACAAAGGTGTCGAATGAAAAACTCGGTATGATGGGAAAATCGAAAATATGCTGCATATCAGAAGAGGGTTGCCTGTGAATTGGCAGGCGGAATACGGTTGAAATGCACATAGGCGGCTCTGGTGGCCACCCTGCCGCGTGGTGTGCGGTTAATGAAGCCATTCTGTATCAAAAACGGTTCATACACATCTTCAATGGTATCGCTTTCTTCACTGATGGCGGCCGCTATGGTATCGAGCCCCACCGGCCCCCCGCCAAACTTATCGATTATGGTCAGCAGGATCATGCGATCCATCTGGTCAAAGCCCATTTCGTCGATTTCCAGAAGGCGCAGTGTCTCCTGTACCACCGGAAGGGTGATCACCCCATCGGCACGCACCTGGGCGTAGTCACGGACCCGGCGTAACAACCGGTTGGCAATACGGGGGGTGCCCCGACTGCGGCGGGCCAGTTCAGAAGCCCCCTTTGGATCTATCTCCATGCCAAGAATACCGGAAGAACGGCAGATAATGGTGGCCAGCTCGTCATGGGTATAAAATTCCAGCCGGGAGATGACACCGAAGCGGTCCCGGAGGGGAGATGAAAGGAGACCGGCCCGGGTTGTGGCACCAACCAGGGTAAAACGGGGAAGATCGAGTTTTATGGAGCGGGCACTGGGCCCCTGGCCAATGATAATATCAAGCTGATAATCTTCCATGGCCGGATAGAGGATTTCTTCGACGATGTGGGAAATACGGTGAATTTCATCGATGAAGAGCACATCATGTGGCTCCAGGTTGGTCAGGATCGCGGCCAGGTCACCGGGACGTTCTATGACCGGTCCCGACGTTGACTTGATATTTACCCCCATTTCACAGGCGATGATATTTGCAAGCGTGGTCTTGCCAAGTCCGGGGGGGCCATAGAGCAGCACATGATCAAGGGCCTCTCCCCTCCCCTTGGCGGCATCAATAAAGAGACGAAGATTATTTTTAATCTTGTTCTGGCCGATGTAATCGTCGAATGACCGGGGACGGAGCGTGGCGTCAAACTGGGAGTCGTCATCTCTTTTTTCCGGTGTAACGGTACGTGGGGTATGGAACTCCATTACAGCTCCGTGGTGGAAAGAAGTAACACGATGCCGTCAACCGTGAGTGCCGTCTCGGTTTTGGCACCGTCGTTCATCCGCTTGAAGGAGGCGGAACCGCCGGTTACTTCGTTTTCACCAATGACCACCGAATAGCGGGCTTTCAGTTTATCGGCCCGGCGCATCTGACTCTTGAGGCTCTTCCCTTCATAGTCCATCTCAATACGGAAGCCACTTTTCAGCAGGCCATCCATGAGACGGAATGCCAGGTCACGCTCCCCCTGCCCCATGGTGGCGATAAACAGATCGGGAGAAGTGGAAAAATCCTGGTTGCCCAGCAGCAGGGCCACCCGTTCCACCCCCATGGCAAAACCGATACCGGGAATGGCAGGCCCCCCCAGTTGTGAAATCAGTCCGTCATAGCGGCCACCGGCGGCAACCGCCGATTGTGAGCCAAGGAGACCGGTAACCATTTCAAAGGTGGTACGGGTGTAGTAATCAAGCCCCCGTACCATGCGGGAGTTGATACTGTAGGGGGTGCCGGACAGCTCCAGATAGTGGCGGACCGTGGTAAAATGTTCATGGCACCCGGTACAGAGATGTTCCAGCACCGAGGGGGCACCGATCGTGGCCTCGGCACAGCCGGGAACTTTGCAGTCAAGGGCGCGCAGCGGGTTGGTGTCGGAGCGTCGTTTACAATCGTCACACAGCTGGCCCAGCCGTTCTTCCAGAAAGCTCCGGAGGGCGGCACGATAGGCGGGACGACAGTCGGGACAGCCAAGGGAATTAATCTGAAGCGTTGGTTCGCTCAGTCCAATCTCGCGGAAAAACAGGGTCAACATATGAAGAACCTGGGCATCGGCAAGGGGGTCGGTAACACCGGTCAGTTCGGCTCCGATCTGATGGAACTGTCGGTAGCGCCCTTTCTGGGGGCGTTCGTAGCGAAACATCGGCCCCATGTAATACAGCCGCGCCACCGGATCCTGGGCGTAGAGTTTGTGCTCAATGAAAGCCCGCATAACCCCGGCGGTCCCTTCGGGGCGAAGGGTAACACTGTTTTCCCCCTTGTCTACGAAGGTATACATTTCCTTTTCAACAATATCGGTGGCATCGCCGATGGAGCGGCAGAACAGTTCGGTTTTTTCCATGACCGGTACCCGGATTTCACCAAAACCATACTGTTCAAAAACCCTCCGTGCCGTCTGCTCGATATGTCGCCAGCGGGCCGATTCTTCGGGTAAAATATCATTAAAACCTTTAACTGCGGTTAGTGCCACATTCCACCTCAGATTTTTAGTATCAGACAGGGTGTCCGGTTAGAAAATTGCGCGGGGAAAAACTCTACTGTTTCCCCTCATCCGGCCTTCGGGCACCTTCTCCCGGGGGGAGAAGGTGCCCGAAGGCCGGATGAGGGCGAACCGTGGCCAAAAAAACTAACGGACAACGCTGAGTATCAAAGAAATAACCACAAGATATTCCACCACTGC
>CAIUSO010000104.1 GCA_903901875.1 uncultured Geobacteraceae bacterium
TCTCCCAGAGGGAGAAGGAAAAAAACGCAACCCTTCTCCCCCCGGGAGAAGGTGGCCGAAGGCCGGATGAGGGGATAAGGCAGCGTTTTTCGCCATGCAATTTTCTAACCGGACAACACAGAAGCCGTCCGGGTTATTGACTCCAAAGATGGTGGCGTATAAAGATTCATGCGCACCAGGCGAGAGATGATTTTTTGATTTTGGTTGGACTAAACCCGGTTAGACCACCCAGAAGTTGTTTCTCATTTAGTTGAATGGTTGTGGTAGACAGGGTGAAATTCCCCCCTACTGTGATGACAACGTTGAACCATTGATTTCCTCATGGAAAACCGGAGGAACTTATGATGAAACTTTAACAACGAAACCAGCATCTCCACCTTCAGATAGTAATGCCGTCATCTGCCACTTTATGATATCATCTGCCCATATAACTCGATTCATCCTCGGCCTTGCGCCACGGAGAACAGAATGAAGCAGAAAACCATCTTTACCTGTCAGAAATGTGGCAGCCAATCCCCCAAATGGCTGGGCAAATGTCCGGACTGCTCCGCGTGGAACAGTCTGGTGGAAGAAGCTGTCATCAAAGCATCCCCTTCGGCACGGGGAGGAGGAAACGCAGTTCCGGTGCCCATCTGTGATGTGCCACCCCAATCGGAGACCAGGCGTCCCACCGGCATCGGTGAACTGGACCGTGTTCTGGGGGGAGGCATCGTGCCGGGCTCTCTCGTGCTGATCGGCGGCGACCCCGGTATCGGCAAGTCAACCCTGCTGTTGCAGGCCATGCACGCCCTGGCAGAGAGTGCCGGCACCGTACTGTATGTATCGGGGGAAGAGTCCGCGTCACAGACCCGCCTGAGGGGAGAGCGTCTCGGGGCCTCCAGCAGGAAGCTGTTGATCCTGGCGGAAAATTCCCTGGAGGCGATTATCGGCCAGGCGTCGGCGTTGAAACCGGCGGCAATGGTGGTGGATTCAATCCAGACCGTCTGGACTTCCGCCCTCGAATCGGCACCCGGCAGTGTCAGCCAGGTGCGGGAATCTGCCGGCAAGCTGATGCTGCTTGCCAAGGGGAGTGACATACCGGTGTTCATCGTCGGCCACGTTACCAAGGATGGAGCCATTGCAGGCCCCCGTGTCCTTGAGCACATGGTGGACACTGTCTTGTACTTTGAAGGAGATGGGAGCCACCCGTTCCGTATCCTGCGGGCGGTCAAGAACCGTTTTGGCTCCACCAATGAAATCGGCGTGTTCGAAATGAAACAGGAGGGGCTGTGCGGAGTGGCAAATCCATCGGAGCTGTTCCTTTCGGAACGTCCCCTGGGCGTGTCCGGCTCGGTGGTCACCACCTCCCTTGAGGGGAGCCGCCCCCTGTTGGTCGAACTTCAGGCTCTGGTGACCGCTTCAGCCTATGGAGTTCCCCGTCGGACCACCATCGGAGTTGACCATAACCGCCTAGCACTGCTGGTGGCCGTGCTGGAAAAGAAGGTGGGGCTCCATATGTCGGGCCAGGATATTTTCCTCAACGCGGCCGGCGGCGCGCGGCTCAACGAACCGGCCGCCGATCTGGCCATGATTATGGCCGTGGCCTCCAGCCATCTGGACAAGGCAATCCCCCCCGATACGGTCATCTTTGGAGAGGTGGGGCTGGCGGGAGAGGTCCGGGCCGTCACCCAGCCGGAGCTGCGCATCGCCGAAGCGGAAAAGCTCGGCTTCAAACGCTGCATTGTCCCGACGGGGAGCCTCAAGCGGGTCAAGAAAAAGGGCATCCGCCTTGAAGGTGTATCAACGGTGCAGGGGGCTCTTGATATTATTTTCAACGGATGAACCGCCTGGAAAATCACAGAATACGACAGAATAGCCATTAATATCTCTTGATACTTTTCCCCGGCCTGTGTTATATCAATAAATATTGATTTATAAGAATTGGAATACCTGATATTCATGTTAGAGATACTGAAAGCCTTGGCCGATCCCTGCCGCCTCCGCCTGACGGCGGTACTGTTCTCCGGTGAATTTACCGTACAGGAGCTGACCCGCATCATGGGTATGGGGCAATCGCGCATTTCACGGCACCTGAAAATACTGACGGAAGCGGGCCTGCTGACGGTGAAACGCCAGGGTACCTGGAGCTATTTCCGGGGGAACAGTGCCAACCGCTTCTTTGGTGCCATCCGCCCCGCCTTTGAGCAGGAGATGGAGGCGTTTCCGGAACGAAGCCATGATCTGGCGGCCATTGCGGAAATTCTGGAGGAGCGGCGACGGAGAAGTCTGGAGTTTTTTGATCACCATGCCCGCCAGTGGGACGATCTGGTCAAGACCCTGCTGCCGACCCCCGAGTATCGCCAGCGTCTGCTGGAATTGGTACCACGGGAAACGGTACTGCTGGAGATCGGCATCGGCACCGGTGCCCTCCTGACCGAACTGGCAGCCCACGGGGCCCCGGTCATCGGTGTGGATCACTCTCCGGCCATGCTTGAAGAGGCGCGGCGGCACATCGGGGAACGGGAGAATATTGAGCTCCGCCTCGGCGAGATGAATCATCTGCCACTGCCCGACGAGTCGGTGGGGTGTGTGATTGCAGCCATGGTGCTGCACCACGCGGCCGACCCGGCTCCGGTGTTGGGGGAGTTCCGCCGGGTGTTGGAACCGGGTGGCATGCTGCTGCTGGCCGACCTGGCACGCCACGAACGGGAGGCGGCCCGTGAGCAACTGGCCGATCAGTGGCTCGGCTTTGAAGAACAAGAACTGGCCCACTGGCTGCATCAGGCCGGCTTTGACCATATCTCCGTTGAGCAGATTGCCGCCGTTACCGGACAGGAACCGGTACTGCTGGTTCGGGGTTACGCAGGCAATGCCTGCTATCTGAGATAACACACCACAAAGGAGTACCATCAATGTCACAGGAATACATTATCGCAGACCTTGCACTGGCTGATTGGGGACGCAAGGAAATCAGAATCGCCGAAACCGAAATGCCGGGCCTCATGGCCATCCGGGAAGAGTTTGCCGCCGCTCGGCCGCTGAAAGGTGCCCGCATCACCGGTTCCCTTCATATGACTATCCAGACCGCCGTGCTGATCGAAACCCTCACCGCCCTGGGTGCGGAAGTCCGTTGGGCCTCCTGCAACATTTTCTCGACCCAGGACCACGCCGCAGCCGCCATCGCAGCCAGTGGCGTTGCCGTTTTTGCCGTCAAAGGGGAAACCCTGGAGCAGTATTGGGATTACACCCACCGGATTTTTGAATGGAACGACGGCGGATATTCCAACATGATTCTCGATGATGGGGGGGACGCCACCCTGCTGCTTCACCTGGGTGCCAAGGCAGAGCAGGATCTGTCCGTACTGGACAATCCCGGTTCCGAAGAAGAGACCATTCTTTTTGCCGCCATCAAGGCAAAACTGACCGTTGATTCCACCTGGTACTCCACCCGGCTGGCAACCATCAAAGGGGTCACCGAAGAAACCACCACCGGCGTACACCGTCTCTATCAGATGCACGAGCGGGGAGACCTGAAATTCCCGGCCATCAATGTCAATGACTCGGTCACCAAATCGAAATTCGACAATCTCTACGGCTGCCGAGAATCACTGGTGGACGGCATCAAGCGGGCTACGGACGTCATGGTTGCCGGCAAGGTCGCCGTTATCTGCGGCTACGGCGATGTGGGGAAAGGTTCGGCCCAGGCCATGCGGGCACTGTCCGCCCAGGTGTGGGTTACTGAAGTTGACCCGATCTGCGCCCTCCAGGCCGCCATGGAAGGGTACCGTGTGGTAACCATGGAGTACGCCGCCGACAAGGGGGATATTTTTGTTACCTGCACCGGCAACTACCACGTCATTACCCATGACCACATGATCAAAATGAAGGATCAGGCCATCGTCTGCAATATCGGCCATTTTGACAACGAGATCGAAGTTGCGGCCCTCGAACAGTACCAGTGGGAAGAGATTAAACCCCAGGTTGATCATATCATTTTCCCTGACGGTAAGCGGATTATCCTGCTGGCCAAGGGGCGTCTGGTCAACCTCGGCTGCGGCACCGGTCACCCGAGTTACGTCATGTCTTCGTCCTTCGCCAACCAGACCATCGCCCAGATCGAACTGTTCTGCAATCCGGGTAAATATCCGGTCGGTGTCTACGTACTGCCGAAGCACCTTGACGAAAAGGTCGCCCGCCTTCAGTTGAAAAAGCTCAATGCCCAGCTGAGTGTGCTGACCGACCAGCAGGCTTCCTATATCGGAGTGGCCAAAGAGGGCCCCTACAAGGCCGACCACTACCGGTATTAATAGGGCCGGACGGAACTGCCGATGAAAACCATGGAATGCCGCGTCGGTTGTGCTGCCTGCTGCATTGCACCATCCATATCCTCGGCGATTCCGGGGATGGCCGACGGCAAGCCGGCCGGCATCCGCTGTATCCAGTTGACCGTTGACAACCGCTGCCTGATTTTTGGCAGCGAGACACGCCCCCCGGTCTGTTTGAGTTTGCAACCAGACCGGGACATGTGTGGTTCCACCGCAGCAGAAGCCATGGAACGACTGGCAGAATGGGAACTGCTGACCCGGCCCTCAGGGGCGGAATCAATCAACAGATAGTCTGCCGATTCGCTGATTTTTTACGTATTCCGGTACCCACGTACCCTACATAACCAGACACCAATCAATCGAGAGGAGTTAACGCCATGTCAGAAAAATTTATTTTCACCTCTGAATCAGTCTCCGAGGGGCATCCAGACAAGGTTGCCGATCAGGTTTCCGATTCGATTCTCGACGCAATTCTCACCCAGGACCCCACCGCCCGGGTTGCCTGCGAGACCTTGGTCACCACCGGTATGGTTGTTATTGCCGGTGAGATAACCACCAATGCCGTCATCAATTATTCCGAAATCGCCCGTCAGACCATCAAGGATATCGGCTATACCGCTTCCGACATCGGTTTTGACGCAGACACCTGTGCCGTACTGGTCTCCGTTGACCGTCAGTCACCCGATATCGCCCAGGGAGTTTCCGAAGGGGAAGGGCTCCATAAGGAGCAGGGGGCAGGCGACCAGGGACTCATGTTTGGCTACGCCTGCAATGAGACCGCCGAACTGATGCCGATGCCGATTCAGCTGGCCCACCAGTTGGTGGCGAAACTTGCCGAAGTTCGCAAGTCGGGTAAACTTGACTTCCTCCGCCCCGACTCCAAATCCCAGGTTTCCGTTGAGTACGTTGACGGTAAACCGAGCCGTATCGACACGGTGGTCATCTCAACCCAGCATACCCCGGACGTAACCCACGAGCGGATTGAGTCCGAAGTCATTGCCGAAGTTATCAAAAAGGTTATCCCGGCCGAACTGCTTGACGAGAATACCCGCTATTTCATTAATCCCACCGGCCGTTTTGTGGTAGGTGGCCCCATGGGAGACTGCGGTCTCACCGGCCGTAAAATCATCGTCGATACCTACGGCGGCATGGGGCGCCATGGTGGCGGTGCTTTTTCCGGCAAGGATCCGTCAAAGGTTGACCGCTCTGCTGCCTACATGGGGCGTTATGTAGCCAAAAACCTCGTGGCGGCCGGTCTCTGCGACCGGTGCGAAGTACAGGTTGCCTACGCCATCGGTGTCGCCCAGCCGGTTTCCATCATGGTCAACACCTTTGGCACCGGCAAGCTTCCCGAAGATCGCCTGTCGGCACTGGTGCGGGAAACATTCGATATGCGCCCCCGGGCCATCACGGAACAGCTTGATCTGCTCCGCCCGATCTATCGCAAAACAGCCGCCTACGGCCACTTTGGCCGCGAACTCCCCGAATTCACCTGGGAGCGGACCGACAAGGCGGAGCTGCTGAAGCAGAAGGCAGGATTATAGTCAGAGAATATTTATTTCAGGGCGGCCCGGTGCCGCCCTGTTTTTTTAAACGCAGCAGGAATTGCCATGCCACACACTCTCATCGAGCAAAATCCACTCCTGTTCGGCCATGATGAGCGCCCATCCATCATTGCCATAGAGCCGGCCGGCCATTTTATCCGCCTCTTCTTCCGCAATGGCGAGCGTGTCACCTTCCATGATGAGCCCTTTCAGCCATTTATCCTGGTTAATAATCCGGCACTGCTGTCCGGTTGTCGGGCACCCTGCACCGTGCGCCCCCTCACCGGCGAGGGGTTTTACCGGTTCCAGCTGTTATTTGACACCTGGAGTGATTGCCTCACCGCCCGGGATTTTCTCGTGACAAAAACGGCGGGGAATCACCCGTCATCGGAAGCTCCCTTCCTTTTCCTGTCGGACCTTTCCCACCAGTACATGCTGTCCAGTGGTACCACCCTTTTTAAGGGGATGGAGTTTTCAGAACTGCGCTGTCTGGCACTGGATATCGAAACGGACTGCGCCGAAGGGTACGGTTTTTCAAATGCCGACCGGGCCGAAGACCGGATAATCTCCATCGCACTCAAGGATTCCCACGGAGGAGAGCTGGTACTGCAAGGAGACCAGCTGGGCGAAGCGGAGCTCTTGTCGGCATTGAACAAAGCCATCCATGACTTCGATCCCGATGTAATCACCGGCCATAACATTTTCCGGTTTGACCTGGAGTACATCGGCCGCCGGGCCGAGCGGCACGGCATTCGTCTCAACTGGGGACGCAACGGTTCGGCCCCCCACCACACACCCCACGCTCGGTGGAATCTTGCCGAGAAAACCATGGACTACCCACGCTGGGATATTTATGGCCGTCATATTATCGACACCTATTTTCTGGTGCTGCTCTACGACACCGCCGGCAGAAATCTCGAAAGTCACGGCCTCAAGGCGGCAGCGCGCCATTTTGGCTTAGCGGCCGAAGATCGGACCTACCTTGACGGGGAACATATCTCGTCCACCTTCCGGCAGGATCCCGAACTGCTCTACCGCTACAACATGGATGATGTTCGGGAAACCCTCGCGCTGTTCCGCCTCCTCGGCTACCCCTGGTTCCTGCAAAGCCGGATCTTTCCCTATTCATTCCAGAGTTGTCTGGTGCGGGGAAATGGCACCCGTATCAATGCCCTGTTTCTCCGGGAATACCTTCATCGCGGCCATGCCATTCCTGCCCGAGCCGCCACGGGAGCCCCCTTTGAAGGGGGGTATACCGAGCTGCGCCGACAGGGGATCATCGGCCCCATTGTACACTGTGATGTGGCTTCACTCTACCCCTCACTGATGCTGACCTATCGGCTCGCCCCCCCCGGCGACACTCTGGGGCTGTTTCTTCCCATGCTTGCCGACCTTCGCCGTTTTCGGCTCACCGCCAAGCAGATGGCCTCCAGGGCAGAAACCACGGCGGACCGTCATTATTTCAACGCCCTCCAGCAGCTCTTCAAGGTGCTTATCAACTCCTTCTACGGCTATCTGGGTTCAACCCAGCACAACTTCTCCGATCAGGGCGTTGCCGCTGAAGTGACACGGCTGGGACGGGTTACCATCAAGGAAATGATTGAACTGCTCCAGGCTGCCGGTGCCGAACCTATTGAGATTGATACCGACGGCATCTATTTCCGGCCACCGGACCGCTGTCAATCCGCCGGAGAGGTGCAGGAACTTGTCCGTCAGGTATCGGCTGCATTCCCGCCGGGAATCGAGGTGGAACTGGATGGCCGTTATCAATCAATGTTTGCCTATAAAAGTAAAAACTATGCCCTGCTCGGCGATGATGGCACCATCGTTATCAGGGGAAGTGCTCTCCGGTCACGGGGAGTGGAACCATTTCTCCGGGAATTCATGGGAGAGGTAATCGAACGGCTGCTTACCGGTAAGGGAACCGAAGTGGAACCTCTCTTTGACCACTATCTTGCAAGGCTCCGCTCTGCACAACTTGAGGTGAGTTGGGTCGCCCGCAGTGAAACCCTCACCGAATCACCGGCACGTTATCGCAGTAAACTCCAGGCGGGAAAGCGGAACCATTCCGCCCCCTTTGAAATTGCCCTCGCGTCAGAGCGCCCTTACAACGCCGGGGACCGCATTACCTACTATGTCAGTGGCTCGGGCAAAGGGGGTACGGCCTATGGGCAGTGCCGGCCGATCACCGCCTTTGATCCCCTGCACCCCGATATCAATATCAGTTACTACCGTGATAAATTACACCATATCCTGAAGAGATTTGAGCCGTTCCTGCCACAGGAGCCGACCCTTTTTGACCTGTGACGCTTGCAAGCCGGCGTCCTTTGTGGTAAGAGTCTGAATATACGCCGTTTCCACTGATATTTTCCGGGGAGAATCCATGAAAGCATTCCTGCTGCTAACACTCATAATAACGTTTTTTGCAGTATCGGCACCTCGGACCGCATCGGCAGACCAGCAGCCGGAAATGATTGCCGAAAAAATGGCAATTAAACTCACCCGGGGGGTTGCCAATACCTTCACCAGTCTTGCGGAATTGCCGAAACAGACCTATCTGACCGGCCGCGACATGGGTACTGCCGGCTATGTTATCGGCCCCATCAAGGGGGTTGGCATGACCCTCTATCGCTGCTTTATCGGTATAACTGAGGTCCTGTTCTGCATGGTTCCCCAGCCGGGCTATTACGATCCCATGATTGACCCCCCCTATGTGTGGCAGGGATGGGAACCCAAGCGGGACACCACAAAAAGTCTCACGGAGGAAAAATAATCGGGGAGGTCACGCTGCTTCATCGACTGCCCGTACACATCTACCATGCACCAGCACCCCACGTACCATTTTTCGAAATCCCTGCTTTTTGATGCCTATCTGCTCCTGTTCGGCAAGACGGGAAACTCTGCGGAGGCCCTCCAGACCTTTCGGCAGTTGGAGCTCAAGAACGCCTACCGGGTTGCTGTTAAAGCCACCCACCCCGACTCTCACCATGCGATCCACAATGAGCTGCTCAACGCAAAATTCAGAAAAGTGACTGAGGCGTATAATCTCCTGAATGACTTTCTCGCTGCCCGGGACACGGCCCAGGTTTCTGCCGAACAGTTCAGTGAGCGGATCAGTGCACCGGTAAAACCGCGCTGGACTCCCCGGCAGGATGCGCCACAAAACTCCACCACCAGAATGTACCGCCAAACCGTGACAAAAAAACCACGGGAGAAAGCACACCGGTATTATGAAGGATTGATGCCGACCATCTCTCTGAAGACCGGACTTTTTTTATATTACAGCGGAAAAATTTCCTACGAACAGATGATCGAAGCCCTTGTCTGGCAGAGGAATATGCGCCCCCCCCTGGGCGAACTGGCCATTCAATGGAAGTGGCTTCACGGGAGTTTTGTCGATATCATCCTCAAGGATGTGGGCAGGGGGGGGCAGTTTGGTGAACGGGCAGTAACTATGGGGCTTTTGAAGGAGTCTCAGGTAAAGGTTCTGCTCCGGCACCAGGCATTTATGCAGAAACCGCTCGGCCATTATTTCGTCGTCCAGAAGATTCTGACCGCACAGGAAGTGAAGGAAAGTCTCCTGATAATGAGTATTCATAACAAGCTGTTTGCCGATGAGCGGTTGGCCCGGGCACAGCGGCTGATTGAGTGTACTGAGGAGCTGTAAACAAATTTACAGCTCCTCAGCAGTGTCCGTGAAAACGGACAAGGTTATCGTCGTGCTATTTTACCCCCCCGAACAGGCACAGCCACTGCATGCAGCCGGCTTGGGTGCTTCGGTTTTCGGACAATAACCGGTTTTAAACCAGCCGTCCCCCTTCAGGGAAAAAGCGGTGGACGAAATCAGTTTTTCCACCGTGCCGTTGCACTGGGGACAACTGCTTGCGGGTGGATCTGAAAATTTCTGGCGAAGTTCAAACTGATGGTCACAGGCGGTACAGCGATATTCATACATCGGCATAACGTAACAACTCCTCGGATAATAAAGATCAGTATGGCCGTACTATAATAATTGCCGGCACCATTTGTCAATGGCACCGAAGCTC
Source organism: uncultured Geobacteraceae bacterium (assembly GCA_903901875.1). GTDB lineage: Bacteria > Desulfobacterota > Desulfuromonadia > Geobacterales > Pseudopelobacteraceae > JACRCG01. Next base: position 9,895 of record CAIUSO010000104.1, read on the forward strand.
GTAACAAAGCCCGCCCGTCCGGAGGAACACGGGACGGGCGGGCTTTTCTTTCCATGGAGCACCGGGAAGTCTACCGGCAGCAGCTATTTCTCGTCCAGAACCGCGTGGGCGGCTGCCAGTCGGGCAATCGGCACCCGGAACGGTGAACAGGAGACATAATCCAGGCCGACTTTGTGGCAGAATATCACCGATGACGGATCACCGCCATGCTCACCGCAAATGCCGAGCTTGATATTCGGCCGGGTGGCACGTCCCAACTGGCACGCCATGGTTACCAGCTTGCCCACGCCATTCTGATCGAGGGAAACAAAGGGGTCTTCGGGGAGAATGTTGTTGTCCACGTAAAACGGCAGGAATTTACCCGCGTCGTCACGGGAAAGACCAAAGGTTGTCTGGGTCAGGTCATTGGTGCCAAAGGAGAAGAACTCGGCTTCGGCAGCAATCTCGTCGGCCGTGAGGGCGGCACGGGGCAGCTCGATCATGGTGCCGATCAGATATTCCACCTTGACCCCGTACCGGGCAATAGTCTCGTCACAAATGGTCACGGCGTTCTGCTTGAGCACCGCAAGCTCCTTGACGGTGGCAATCAGCGGGATCATGATTTCCGGGACAATACTGAACCCCTCGTTTTTCACCAGCTCACAGGCGGCTTCCATGATGGCTGTCACCTGCATATTGTAAATTTCCGGGTAGGTGATGCCCAGGCGGCAGCCACGGTGTCCCAGCATCGGGTTGAATTCGTGGAGCGTCTCAATCTTATGCTTGAGAGCACTGACCGGCACCTTCATGGTTTTACCCAACTCCACAATATCCTTCTCTTCCTGGGGAAGGAACTCATGGAGTGGCGGATCCAGAAGTCTGATGGTAACCGGCAATCCCTTCATCTCACGGAACAGCCCGATAAAATCGCCTTTCTGCATCGGCAGAATTTTTGCCAGGGCATGTTCGCGCCCTTCCACATCTTCCGCCAGTATCATCTCACGCACTGCCGAGATCCGCTCCGCATCAAAGAACATATGCTCGGTCCGGCAGAGGCCGATCCCTTCGGCACCAAACTGCCGGGCCACCTTGGCGTCGTGGGGGGTATCCGCATTGGCACGGACTTTCAAGCGGCGAATGCCGTCAACCCACCCCATGAGGGTGCCAAAATCGCCCGTTAACTCGGCCGACACCGTCGCTACAGCCCCCAGCATGACTTCACCCTGGGAACCGTCCAGGGTAATCATATCACCCTTTTTAACCACAACTCCATTTTTGGCGGTAAAGCACTGGTTGGCATAGTCAACCTTGATATCGCCACAGCCGGCCACGCAGCATTTACCCATACCGCGGGCAACCACCGCCGCGTGGGAGGTCATTCCGCCCCGGGCGGTCAGAATTCCCTGGGCAGCGTGCATACCGTGTATATCCTCCGGAGAGGTCTCTATCCGCACCAGAATCACCTTGCGGCCGGTTTTTGCCTCCGATTCCGCCTCATCGGCGGTGAAGACGACCGTACCGGAAACAGCACCGGGAGAGGCAGGGAGCCCCTTGGCGATGATATTTTTTACCGCCTTCGGATCGAGGGAGGGGTGGAGCAGCTGATCAAGTTGTTCCGGTGCCACCCGTTTTACCGCCGTCCTTTCGTCAATCAGCCCTTCCGCCACCATATCCACCGCAATCTTGATGGCGGCCGGGGCGGTACGTTTTCCGTTACGTGTCTGCAACATGAAGAGTTTACCCTTTTCAATGGTAAACTCGATGTCCTGCATATCCTTGTAATGGGTCTCCAGAACATTCCGAATGGCAGCCAGCTGCTGGTAGCATTCCGGCAGGACCTCTTCCATGGGGGGAAGGGTGGTGGCCTTGGCACGGTTGATCGGCTGGGGGGTACGAATCCCGGCAACCACATCCTCACCCTGGGCGTTCACCAGATATTCACCATAAAAATAGTTTTCACCGGTTGACGGATCCCGGGTAAATGCCACACCGGTGGCGCAGTCATCACCCATGTTGCCGTAGACCATTGACTGCACATTAACGGCCGTTCCCCACTCTGCCGGAATATTATTGAGACGGCGATAGGTGATGGCCCGGGGGTTCATCCAGGAACCGAACACGGCACCAATGGCTCCCCAAAGCTGATCCTGGGGATCCTCAGGAAACGGAGTCCCCAGCTCTTCCTTGATTTTGGCCTTGAAGGCGGCAACCAGATCTTTCCAGTCGTCGGCGGTCAGCTCCGTATCCAGGTGTACGCCCCGCTCATCCTTCTTCTGTTCCAGCAGATGCTCAAGCTCATGCTTGTCCATCCCCATGACAACGTCCGAATACATCTGGACGAAGCGACGGTAGGCATCATAGGCAAATCGAGGATCACCGCTCTGGGCGATAATCCCCTGTACGGTAATGTCGTTAAGCCCAAGATTGAGAATGGTGTCCATCATACCCGGCATGGAAGCCCGGGCACCGGAGCGAACGGAAACAAGCAGGGGGTTGTGCGGGTCGCCGAATGTCCGATCCATAATGGCTTCAACCTGGGAAAGGTGGCTGGCAACTTCTGCAGCAAGTGAAGCGGGATAGATCCTGTCGTTCTTGTAGAACTCGGTACACACCTCGGTGGAAAGGGTGAAACCGGGGGGAACCGGCAGGCCGATGCTGGTCATTTCAGCCAGATTCGCCCCCTTCCCCCCCAGCAGATTTTTCATTTCAGCCCGACCTTCAGCCAGACCGTTCCCAAAGAAATACACAAATTTCTGCGTCATTGCTCCGTCTCCTCGTCTCATTAATATATAGCACGCTTTACAGCCGCTAAAAACATTTATTCACAATGAATATAATGGTTTAGCCGAGTATGACTATAGCGCAGTTTTGCAAAATATCAACTACTATTATGACATCTGTGGGCTACTTAGTGTCCCAGCTCGTTATGTCAGCATTCTTTCCTTCCCCCCCCTTGACGCCATCGGCACCAAAGGAGTAGATGTCATAATCACCATGTTCACCGGGAGAGAGGTAGATATACTCATTACCCCACGGATCCTTGGGAACCTTTTTACTCTCCAGATACCCTTCATCCTTATAGCTTTTCGGAATAACGCCGACGGTCGGCTTGGCAACCAGTGCACTCAGCCCCTGCTCTGTGGTGGGGTAGGTGCCACTGTCAAGCTTGTAAAGCTTGAGTGCCGTTTCCATGTTTTTTATCTGCACACGGGCATCGGTCATTTTTGCATCATCGGTGCGCCCCATCAGTTTCGGCCCGACCAAGGCGGCCAATAACGCCAGAATGACAATTACAACCATAATCTCGATCAACGTAAAACCTTTTCGATTCTGTACCTGCCGCATAATACTCTACTCCTCCTGTCTGGATTGACGTGATGCATACTTTTTTATCTCGAAGTACTAACTTACTTATAGATAGCCCCCATGGCAAGCTCTTTCCTCTTCTTTTATACTTCAAATGATAGTATCACCACCTCAAATGGGGTAAACTATTTGTCTGCTATTCAGGGCTGAAAAAATTACCTCTGTTAATACTTGCAGTTATAATTGTACTTGCAGATTGGCACTCAATATGCTAAATGAATGAGCAATGGCTTTTGTAGAACCATGTATTTTAATAGCGTCTGCGTTTTGCGCAGCAAAAAACCAACAAGGAGAAAACAGATGAAAAAAATCAGTGCTGTAGTTGCTATGCTTGCTGTAACCGCCTTTGCTGGAGCTGCCTTCGCAGCTGGCCCCGAAAACATGGACCTGCCCGCATCATTGGGCAAGGTAGCTTTCCCCCACGCAAAACATCAGGAACTGGTTAAGCAGGACTGTAAAAAGTGCCACGCCAAGGGTCCAGGCAAAATTGCTGAGCTGGGCAAAGATTGGGCTCACAAAACCTGCAAAGGGTGCCATTCCGAAGCTAAAAAAGGGCCTGTGGGCTGTAAAGACTGCCACAAAAAATAAGCGACAGCAGTCAGTCTAATCTGTCGATCCATTGGGGTAGCGCATTGCGCTGCCCCTTTTTAGTTTGCCCCGCGTAGCGTATACTGATGACCACTTGCAGTTCGTGACATATAGCCTAAACTACTGTCCAAAATTGCATTATTTCTTCAATGCGTGTATTTCTCGCAATACGCTAAAGTCCGTTCTACTCCATCAAGCAAATGTGGTGTTAAGACGAGCACTTTCCCGAATATGTCGTGAATTGCCTCAGGAAGATATTCGTGAGCAATGTCGTTTCTGACCATGCGAATTTCAATAAAAACGTCGTTAAATGAATATACCAGCACATCTCTCGTATCAAGAAGTAATTTCAGTTCATTCATGAGCAGCCTTTGCATCTGTTCTGTCATAACTTTATCCCTGTCTCAAGTGCTATTTTCACAAAAGGGTCTGAATCATCCGCTGCCAAAACCAGATCTATTTTCTGTTCACCGAGAAGCTCATTCAATTTTATTTTGATGGCTCGCTTATTGTCTCTCGTCAGGATGTCAGACAGAACGAGTAGATCAATATCCCCGCCTTTTTTGGAATCATCCACTCGTGAACCAAACAGATACACACGGGCATTTCCGTCCAACTCTTTCACGGCAGATAATATCGCAGTTTGCTCTAAATCCTTAAGCCTCATTTGGATCGTTCCTTACAGTATTTCGAACGTTATATGCTTGTTATCGCTTTATCTTATTCATGCATATTTAAAGGCTGGAATTACATTATTCTCTCATGCTGTCAATCTCTTCTTTGCTAAGACCAGTTGCTTGCAATATAATTTCTAACGCTACGCCAGCTTTTTTAAAATTTGAAGCTATTTTCTTCTTTTCCTCATAAGCTTTCTGCTTTACAAGGCTTGAGAATATGGCAAGTTTTATTAAAAGACTGGGTGGTGAAAAGGTATTTACAGATAAAGATACGCGTAATTATAAAGGTATGGGTGATTACTTAAGGTTGCCTTTGGAAAAAACTCTTCGAAAGTCTGCGCCGGTTCAACCTGCGCCTCCGGCCCCTATTAATGCTGTTGCATCGACGATACCTACATTCAATTCACCGATGCTAAAAGCGCTGTTTATTATAGCGACGCTATTTGTCGCTATGGGCGCGAACGGCGGATCGGTTGCGTTTGTAACGATCAGTATTTTCCTCGCCGGCGCCGGCATGCTTGCCATGTCGTTATTTGTCCCTCAGCCAAAAAAGGATAATACGCTTCCACAGGATATGTTCCTGGAAGAATTTTCCAA
>CAIUSO010000105.1 GCA_903901875.1 uncultured Geobacteraceae bacterium
ATTGCGTGTTAATATTACTTTAGCAGCTTTATCTGCTACAGTATGGCAATTCCCGCTGACTCACATCGCTAAACAGCTTGGTATATCTGATGTTGCGGTAAGGAAAAGATGTGTAAAACAAGGAGTAGAGATACCGCCAAAGGGACACTGGCAACGTGTAAAGTCAACCGCATAATTCGTTAAAATCTGAAGTCACATCGTTTTGCGTATTCCGGGTCATTCCGTCCACCATTTGTTGATTTCCGAATTGTTTGACCTTCAATTTTCTGATTATTTTGAATAATCTGTATGATTTCCAGACTATTTGAACGAGCCTCCATTTGGGGGTGATTTTACTCACCCCGATCATGTTTAGAAAGGATCGTTTTCCGCGTCGGTCACCAGTCTCGCCTCCAGCTTCTGCTCCAATATTTCGCCTTCGTAGATATTCATTTTATTTCCCCTCTTTGTTTAGAGTAGTTCAGTCGCAGCCAACCGAACATTTTCGGCCGTCACAACGGTGGATTCGTTCCTGGCAGCAGCAACGATTGCTCCTCTTGCCAGATGGTTTGCTTTCCTAAAGAGTCCTCCGGCTCCTTGGTGAATGGCTGTGACAGCGGCATCATCAAAGATCATTCGATTTACACCGGCAATGGCAAGATGATGACGGAGATACGACTCCATCGTTTCCAGATCACTCCCTTTAAGATGACTTCTGGCTACAACCCGGTTTGCCAGGGGTAGGCAGTTTCTGTAGCGCAAGCTGTCAACCAGGTTGACCTGTCCGGCCAGTATGATTGGCAAATATGGTTTGGAGTCCTGCTCGAACTGCGTCAGCGTATGCAACTCAGTAAACACCTCCAGGCGCAGCAATGACGCTTCATCGATAACCAGAGCAACCTTCATCTTCTTTCCCTGGGTCAGATCAAGTACTTCCTGTTTGATCTTTCTGGTCATGGCAACTCTTGATGAGCTGGTAAAATCGGTTGCCAGTTCGTTCAAAATTTGACGATATAACTCCAGGATTGAGCCTGACGATGCGGTAACATAGATGATCCGGTATTCAGAAGGGTGCAGGCCACCGAGTACATAGCGCAAGGAGGTTGATTTCCCGCTGCCGATCTCACCGGTGACCAGGGCAATTGCTCCCATGCGTATCGTATAATGGATACGCTCTTCCATAGCACTCAGGGCTTTGGTCACCATGATGTCCTTCCGGGGAATGTCGGCAGCAAATGGTTCTTTCGTAAGCGCAAAAAACTGTCGATAACTTGTATCCATCACACAGCCTCCCACAGTTGGCCGCTGACGCCGGAGCTTTTGTCGTGGACTTCAACCTGGCCTCTGGCGACGGAGCTTTCACCCACGAGTTCAATCTGGCCGTTTTTATCTCGCTTGACCCGGTTGTTGACATGCAAATCAACCTGCCTGAGCAGCCCATAAGATGTGCTCCCGCAGCGAATCTCCACCTGTTCCGGCTTCTCCTCGAAGTAGAGGATTTCCACTCGCTTGCCAATCAATTCCACAGGGGCCTCGTACAGGCGACAATCCACTACCACAGTGCGATCTTTGTTGACCCGGCGCCGCACTGTCTTGCGGAAATAGTCTCGTAAATTATCCGGGGCAGCCCGCAGGCATTCCATCTTGCTGGTAAAGCGTTTGAAGGGACTTTGTTTGGTGGAGCTGTGCTCCCGGCCATTGTACTCGCAGAGCCAGAAGTCAAATGCGGTGTTTATATCTTCCAGGGTTGTACCGCTAAAGGCCGGCAGGAACTGTGTTCGGACTGTTTTAAAGAACCTTTCTATCTTGCCTTTGCCTTGGGGCTGATACGGCTTTGCATGTATCAGGGCGATACCGAGTGCGGCAGTGGTATATTCAAGCTGGCGGGAGCGGAATGCTGATCCATTATCGACGTAGAGCTTCCTGGGCAGACCACGCTTGGAGATGGCGGCAGCAAAGGCATTCATGAAGGGAATCACTGCTTCGGAGAGGTAAAACTGTCCGTGTGGTATCAGGCGGGAATGGTCATCGATAAAGGCGATCAGGTAGCATTTATGCTGCTTACAGCCAGAGGTGACATGCGGGCCATGCATGACGTCGCTTTGCCACATATCATTGGGCAACTCCGCCTCAAACTTGCGCCGGTCGGTTGGAGCTGCCTGCTCTTTGATCATCAGATTGTTGCTGTGAAGGAAGCGGTAGACAGTGCTGAGGTTCAGGACTGAGCCGACGGTCACCAGATCTTTCTGGTGCATGAGCTTGATTAACTCTACAACCGTCAGCTTCGGCATCTGGCGCCTGAGATCAGCCAATGCCAGGCAGGTGTCTTCATCCAGCACACGTACCTGACCGCTGTCATTTCTGTCCTTCGGGTACAGGGATTCAAGCTTATTGCTGCTTTCCAAGTAGATCCGTACCCACCGCAAGAGCGTGCTTCGACTGATACGGCTCCTACCGGAAAAGGGGATAAGCCAACGGTGGGCGCACTTCTCCGCCAAGAGCTGTTCTTGCTCTCCATGATCCAGGCGACGGCCACCAACAAACTCGTTAATGATGCCGTATCGGAATACCGCCACCTGTTTCTTCTCGTCTTCGGTCATAAAATGACTCCTTTGCTGATAATTGGTGATGATGACCGACCATATATCAGGGGAAAGGGGAAAACACCGGCAGAGGTCACTGGGGTGGTTATGTGGTGAAGCAATTGCGGAATTACATGGACCGGCTTACCGGTACACAACCCATAGCCAGTAAACGGTCAAAAGCGGCAATCAGCCCTTCCTTCCAAGCTTCGGTCTGGTGGGCAATGGCTTGGCGGGCCAAGTTCGCC
>CAIUSO010000106.1 GCA_903901875.1 uncultured Geobacteraceae bacterium
GTTCGAGAAATTGGCTACAGTGATGTTGAAGTCGCAGAATTTCTTGGCCAAAGCCGTGCCAGAATCTGTTTGTCATCCGTACCGTAGGAGGCGAAGTAATGTTGGAGGCTGCCCCAATTTGGATAAATATTGGCAGTTACTTGACAACTTAACTACGTCCCCTCAAATGCCCGTGATTCCATTACAACCAGGAAATCAAGATCGCTGTCGGGTGTAGGAATACCGGAAGCATATGAACCAAAGAGAATAATTTTGTCAGGATGAAAATTATCGGCAATTGCTTTTGCAACACCTTCAATGGTTTCAGAAGGGATCAGTTCGCCATATTGCTTCTGTTTTAAACTTACGGCAGTCATAGTTCCTCCTATAAAAAACTCGCCTTTGTTCTAATGTCATTTTCACTGATAAAATTCCCCTTAGGCCCTGGCTTGCCACGCATAAACTGACGGTCAAGGGTTGATTCAAGCTGGGCAACAAAGCAATCGCCACCAAGCGGCCGGCCAGTTCGTTCATGCTTCCTGATACGATTAAACGGTTCCTCTTCTTCTGTTCCAGAAAGAAATAATCGCCAATCTCCTGCCATTTCCAGAAGCGGGGCAACTTTAACCAGTTGACCGTTATTCCCGCTAATATGAGCTCGTGCGCTGCTCCATGGCCATAAAGCAGCATCAGTAACAAGATGCGCCCGTACCGGATTCATTTCGACATAACGGGCCGCGACGAGCAGATAGGTTTCATCCATTGGGAAAGAGGCAAAGCGATCCTGCCAGAGATGGCCCCGCCAGTGCTCCCGAAAGTTAATCAAGCGGCTATATCGACGATGAGCCTCACCGATCCCCCGCCGTAAGCCATCTTCGGTTTCAGGAACGGCAATAAGGTGAATGTGGTTTGGCATCAGGCAGTACGCCCATATTTCAACTCCGCATTTGCAGCACCATTCAGTCATCAAAGAGAGATAGACCTGATAATCTTCATCTTTGAAGAATGTGTGCATTCTCCGGTTACCCCGCTGAGTGATGTGGTGGGGGATGCCAGTAGCTATAACACGCGCAATTCGAGCCATGGGGAGTAATTTACTCCCTACAAGGACAAGCGTCAAGGTCAATTAAATAAGGTGTCCCCGGAATTACCGGTCGACGGGAACTTTTTACAAGGCACTCTGTATATTACCTATCATATCGCCTTAGGAGGAACGAGTTCACAAAGGACTATTAAAGCCTACGCTATTTCTGCAACTACAAAATCGACAGGTTTAGCATCTTCTAAGATAGTAGAACTCGTAGATTATTCAGATGTAGATAGCCGGTTGACCACCAATGTTGCGGCTGTTACGTGGTCTAACGGGGTATTAACAGTCAGTAACACTAATAACCGCCCAGATGCGGCAGGTCAGTTATTATCATGGTCATTCATTGGCTATCAGCATGGGGCTTCTAATTTTATCTCTTTAACGACACCATGATTTTTTTGGGATTATCTATTAAGGCGCTTAACGTTTCAAATAGTGTCTTTTAAACCAAAAATAGGGTCTCAACGGAATATAAAGCCAGAAGAGACAGTTAGGAA
>CAIUSO010000107.1 GCA_903901875.1 uncultured Geobacteraceae bacterium
AATAATAAGTTGAACAAAATTGCGCTCAGATTTTGGTCAGATTTGGCCGGAGCGAATGAACAAAACCGCAGGCGTAGCAGAGCTACGTTGAGGATTTTGTGATTGAGCTACGGTCAAAGATGGCCGGAAGATGAGATGCAACATGTTCATGTTATTGTTGCCAGCTTCCTAACGTCGGATAATCGATATAGCCTGTGGCACCCCCGCCGAAAAATGTTTTGTCATCCCCCGGATTCAACGGAGCCCTCGCAGCGAATCTGGCGACCAGGTCGGGATTCGCGATAAATGCCTTGCCGAAGGCGATTGCATCGGCTACCCCGTCAGTCAGGGCCTGCCCGGCTGATTCGCCGGTAAAGTTCTCGTTGGCAATGTATACCCCGCCAAATGCCTCACGAATATGCTGTCCGATACTATCCTCCTGCCGGGCTTCTCGGGCACAGATGAATGCAATGCCGCGCCTGCCCAGTTCACGGGCTACGTAGGTGAAGGTGGCAACCGGGTCGGAATCACCCATATCATGACTGTCACAGCGGGGGGCAAGGTGTACGCCGACCCGGTCGGCTCCCCAGACCTCGATCACCGCATCGGTAATTTCCAATAACAGTCGTGCCCGATTTTCCCGCGAACCGCCATAGGCATCGGTACGTTGGTTCGTGCTGTCCTGGAGGAACTGGTCAAGCAGATAGCCGTTGGCACCATGGATCTCAACACCGTCAAAACCGGCACTCTTCGCATTGACCGCACCTGCGCGGAATGCAGCAATAATTCCATGTAGTTCCCCTGTTTCCACAGCACGTGGAACCGGATATGGCCGTTCCGGGCGCAGCAGGCTGACATGCCCTTTGGCGGCAATGGCACTGGCCGACAGTGGCGGCTGTCCGTCAAGCAAACAGGGATCGGAAATTCTTCCCACATGCCAGAGCTGGATGACGATACGTCCACCTGCGTCATGTACGGCTTTCGTCACCATTTTCCACCCCTCAACCTGCTCAGCGGACCAGATGCCGGGTGTTGCTTCATATCCCACACCCATCGGGTCCACGACGGTGGCTTCCGAGATGATCAGGCCGGCGGTGGCCCGTTGTGAATAGTACTCGGCCATCATTGGTACCGGGACCCTGGTGTCGGCAGTTGCACGGGAACGGGTCAGTGGTGCCATGATAATCCGGTTGGGAAGTTCCAAAGCTCCTATGGTAATGGGGTCAAAAATTGTTGGCATGATAAGCCTCCTGAGAATATTCGATGATATAACGATGCATGTATTTACCTGTCCGGTGAATGTATGAGTGTAGAGCCACTTGCAAATAAATTGTCATCCCCGAATACCTTTATCGGGGATCCAGGTTTTTCAGACAGTTAGAATCTGGATTCCGGCCGAAATCCTGCCAGAATGACATCGTTTTTGGACTTTTGCAAGAGCCTCCACAGACACCACAGGGACACGTCAAAGTTAATCATAGACAGATTCCTCTTTGACAAGCATTTGCAACATGTTCTGCTTTCTACCGTTGAGAATAGTTCCGTTGCCATTTTTGGGCCAGATTCGACCACTGCTGCCTATTTCGTGGCAACACA
>CAIUSO010000108.1 GCA_903901875.1 uncultured Geobacteraceae bacterium
ACGGCCAGCGGCGGCGGAGCAAGAATCGTAGACAAATTCAAAGAACAAAAAACGTTTTTAGTGGTAGAACCAAAATCAAAAGCAGAAACTACCATCTTAAACTCAACAGATTATTGTCTTGACCAATGGGTCCACTAAACCCACCATCCCCCCCGCGTCGTGCCAACACGAAGGTAACCATTATATTCACCCATGCTAAACTGATTATTTACCCAACCTGTAACTATGCCGCTCCCCTTATAAACCGGCTTTCCACCATCATTAGCCAGAGCAAACTTATGCAGCGCGGTCGATGGTTCAGGATTTGTGGTCGTTTGCGCTATCCCCTGTACCGGTTCTATCCAGGCCCAATTATTGCTGGAAGCCAGATAGAGGCTTTCAGGTGACATATACATCTGACACCATGAACTAAACACACCACTACTTGTTATGACCGGTTCGGCTTTTGAGTTATCAATAGAAATGACCAATGACATATCAGTACCATTTGCCGGGTCCGGTATATATATGTCGCCACTGTTGACGATAGGAGCAACCGTTGTCGCACCCGCTTTGCCATCGGTATAGAGTGTTTGGCTATACGTCGGGAGCATCTCGTCCAAAGTCAATGCTTCTATGCGTCTGAGATTTTCAGCCGAGGCTTTTGCGCTGGCCAGATTATATTCTTCCCTATTGAAACTATTTGAAGGATGGTAAAAGTCAGACGCATAAACTGGTGATGGCAAATCAACGCGATAATTTGTGATAAAATAGTAGGTGTTGTTGATTCTTCTGCTTCCTTGCAATGAGCCCGGAAAATCAAAACGGGAAAGTTGAACCGGTGTTGCAGGGTTTGATACATCATAGTTATATACTCTGGTAGTAGCAACATTCTGCGCAATAAAACTGACGAAACCGGTTGAGTTTGCTGTTGCTGAAACGACTCCGGTTGAAGCCGTCTTCAGAGGTGAGTACGGTGTAGTAACAAGTGTAACCCGGTCACCGGAAAGATGCAGTTCATTTATAGTATCCATTACATCAATATCGGATATGATTGCACTCTGAGATTCGGCACTTTCTTTGTTTATAATAAAAAAATGCGTTCCCCTGATAAGATAAATGTAGTTACCCTCAGTCTTTACCAGATCACCTTCGTCAACCCCATTTTCCTGTACATTGGTCGTCGAGTAAGATCCTGTTGAGTTATTAGTTTGGGGCGTTGCATTTGAAGTTGACGCAGAAGCATTTGCAGAAGCAGATGTAGCCATATCCGCTTTTGCACCCAGAGCAGTATAGTTATAGCGAGTATCCCGATATTGATAGCTTTTTACTAATTCCGCCTTTAACCAACCTTCGAGATGTTCATTATTAACAGGGACTATCAATTTAGCTGAGGGAAGAGTCTGGTGAGAAGGAGTAGTTACAGGAGCATTACCGCCACTGCTACAAGCGGAAAGGAACGCAATCATTACCTGAATTGATACCGTGACGAAACCGAGTGTGCAGTTGAAATATCGCATGGTACACCTTTCAGAAGTGAGCGTCTGAATCAGTTTGAACTTATGCTCTCTTTCTCCGTTTATCAATTTACATTATAGCAACTTCCGACGAGCTCCTGTCAATGGGAAATAGCGGCGGTTAAAACGCCGACACCCTGCCTCACCTCTGATCTATTCGAAGAAAATTTCATCATACTTTTTCACGTATGGTATGATATCAGTGTAGTAACTATTTCAGTTCAGACGCTACATACGGAGGCCCCCTATGGAGTCAATAAAGTTCAAGTCACTGGTGGTGGAGAAAAGAGATGAAAAACAGTTTGTTCGAAGTATACAGAGAAGAACAATAGGTGACCTTCCACCGGGAAACCTGCTGGTGCGGGTGCGCTACTCGTCGCTCAACTATAAAGACGCCCTCTCGGCCAGCGGACATCCGGGGGTGACCCGCATTTTCCCCCACACTCCCGGAATAGACGCTGCCGGTGAAGTGGTTTCCTGTGCTGATGGACTGTTTTCTCCTGGAGACAGAGTCATTATCACCGGTTATGATCTTGGTATGGAGTGTGACGGTGGATGGGGAGAATATATCCGCATCCCCTCGGAATGGGCGGTACGGCTGCCTGACGGCTTGTCACTTTGGGAGGCCATGGTGATCGGCACCGCCGGCTTCACTGCCGCCCTCTCGGTACAGAAACTGGTGCAATCAGGCATAACGGCAGAAAGCGGAGATATCCTTGTCACCGGGGCAACCGGCGGAGTCGGCAGTATGGCCGTCTCTCTGTTACGTTGTGCCGGTTATCGAGTGGTTGCCGCCACCGGTAAGGAGTCCGATGGTGATTTTCTCCGAAGTTTGGGTGCCGCAGAAATAATTACCCGTGAGCAGGTGACAACCGGCTCTGAACGTCCGATGTTGAAGGAACGGTGGGCAGGAGTGGTAGACGTAGTTGGCGGCACCACACTTGCTGCTGCCATCAAATCAACCCGCTACGGGGGAGTTGTTACCTGCTGTGGTCTGGTCGGCTCCATCGAGCTTCCCCTGAATATATACCCGTTCATTCTGCGCGGTGTCACCCTGTTCGGCATTGATTCCGTTAACGCCCCTGCCCCACTCCGCCAGAAAATATGGGGAAATCTGGCGAACCAGTGGAAGCCTGCCCATCTGGAAGAACTTGCCACGGAAGTCCCCCTGGAAGGTCTGGAGGAACATATTCAGATAATCCTGAACGGCGGAATAAAGGGACGAGTTGTAGTTAAACTTCCGTAACAGCTCTTCATTGGAAGTTTCCACCACTCGAACTTATGATTGTATGGAGCAAGCCTTGTCCTCTTTATTCGACCGAATAATCATGGTTATCGTTACCGTGGCTTTTTCCCTCATCTTCATCTCCGAAGCAACCTCTGCCCCGAAGAAAGAAATCGTCATCGTCGGGGGAGACCGGGATTACCCCCCCTATGAATTCATCAACAGCAGCGGGCAACCGGATGGATTCAATGTTGAACTCACCAGGGCAATTGCTGAAGTAATGGGGTTACAGGCAGATTTTCGCCTGGGAGGTTGGTCCGACATGCGTTCTGCCCTGCAGAATGGGCAGGTAAAGCTGCTGGAAGGGATGTCCTTCTCTGAAGAGCGGGCCAGGGACACGTCAAAGTTAATCATAGACAGATTCCTCTTTGACAAGCATTTGCAACATGTTCTGCTTTCTACCGTTGAGAATAGTTCCGTTGCCATTTTTGGGCCAGATTCGACCACTGCTGCCTATTTCGTGGCAACACA
>CAIUSO010000109.1 GCA_903901875.1 uncultured Geobacteraceae bacterium
GTCAGCGTTAAGGGCCTCCGGCGAGTTCCTTAATTGTGGGAATCAGTATACTGCTTCAGGCAGACCCGCGTACAGAGGGCAGCACACCACAGCAGGGAGCGACCCCCGTTTTATATAGCATTCCGCCCGGGCGCATCGGCCGACGGGCAGGGTAGAGAGCATTGTCTGTTACAGAATTATTACTCCGATGCCCGGTGCATTACAAGCATTTTATACACCTGTTCAGCTGCTTTGCAAAAAAGCCGTCAGTCGATCTATTTCTTTCATCATCTGTTCAAAACCGGGAAACGTCAAGGACTGGGGACCATCGGACAGTGCTTTCTCCGGCTCGGGGTGAACTTCCACCAGAACACCGTCCGCTCCGGCCACCAGGGCCGCCTTGGCCATGGGGGAAACCAGTGACCGTTTTCCCGTTGCGTGTGACGGATCGACCATAATCGGCAGATGGGTCAACTCCTTGATCAATGGTACGATGGAAAGGTCCAGCGTGTTACGGGTGGCGGTTTCAAAGGTGCGGATTCCCCGCTCACACAGAATGACCTGGTCATTCCCCTCCGCCAGTATATATTCTGCCGCTGCGAGAAACTCTTCTACCGTGGCACTCATGCCCCGCTTCAACAAGATCGGCTTCCGTATTTTTCCCAGTTCCCGCAACAGATCGAAATTTTGCATGTTGCGGGCACCAACCTGGAGGAGATCGGCATATTCCGCAACCAGTCCCACGTTGTCCGGGCTCATGATCTCGGTCACAATTGGCAGGCCGCTCGCCTTACTGGCCAGGGCCAGCAACTTGAGCCCTTCCTCACGCAACCCCTGAAAGGTGTGGGGGCCGGTACGGGGCTTAAATGCCCCTCCCCGGAGCATGTCCGCCCCGCACTGTTTAACAAAGAGTGCCGTCTTGACAATCTGTTCCTCACTCTCAACGGCACAGGGACCACCGACGACAACCGGACGACATCCCTGTCCGACCTTCACTCCGGCAACATCCACAATGGTATTTTCAGGATGAAAGTCCCGTGACACCAGTTTGTAGGGTTTGGAAACATGGATAACCCTTTGCACGCCGGAAAGCTCCAGTATGTTGCAGTCCTCCACATACCCATGGTTTCCCAGCACCCCGATGGCGGTCCGCTCGCTCCCCGGAATCGGTTCGGCCCTGTATCCCATCTCCCGCACTACCCTGCTCACCGCTTCCACATCCGTCGATGTGGCATTATGGTTCATAACTATCAGCATCGCTCTTTCCCCGTTCAGTCATGGCGTTCCGACAAACTCCTCAGTTTTTCCATCTGATGCACAACCACTCGACTCCCCTGCACTTCGATAATTCCCTCTTCTTTCAATTTGCGCAGGGTACGGGAGATAGTTTCACTGGCGGTACCAAGTCGTGATGCCAGCTCCCCCTTTTTTATGCCCAGATCCATGTAGGTGATCCCCCCGTAACTGGTAGAACTTTCCGCCGCCCTCCTCACCAGAAATGATGCCAGGCGAGAGGTGACATCGGCAAAGGAAAGTTCTTCAATCTGGCGGGCAAACTGACGGAGCATCAGCGACAGAGAAATAACCAGATTCAGGGCAAAATTACCGTTTCGGGACATTAACTCCATGAAGCCCCCCCGGGGGAGATACAACACCTCTCCCGCCTCAAGGGCGCGGGCTTCGGCCGGATATTTGCCATCACCAAAAAAGGCCGCCTCGGCAAAGGTCTCCCGGGGCTTGACAAAGTGCAACACCTTTTCCCGTCCGTCTGCCGACATCCGGCAAAGTTTGATGCTTCCCGACACCAGCAGATAAAAACCGGTGGCCTCCTCCCCCTCACTAAAAAGGGTTTCCCCTTTGGTGAATGTGCGGCGTACGGTAATGGCCGCAAGTTCTGCCAGGTCAGCGTCATTAAGCCCGGAAAAAATCAGCGGTTTCTTGAGCTGCTCGATCAATTCCATGGCAATCAGCTCCATTGTGGCCCGGGTCGTCCGGGAGCAATCTATTTACGATAAAAACGTTTTAATTTTCTCAGTAACCTGTGGTGTGGTAAATCCAAACTGTTCTGCCAGAACCTTATCGGGTGCCGATGCACCAAAATGCTCAATGCCGATGAAGAGGCCATCACAGCCAATCAGCCTCCCCCATGACTCACCCCGACCGGCCTCAAAGGCGACCCGTGGAACGCCGGCGGGAAGGACAGCAGCCCGGTAATCGGCCGACTGTTCCCTAAATGTTTCCAGGCAGGGAATCGATACTATCCGCGCTTTTATTCCTTCAGCTCCAAGGGCAGCTGCCGCTTCTACGGCCACATGGACTTCGGAACCACTTGCCATGATAACCACGTCGGGAGAGGTTTCAGGTGTTGAAACTACGTAGCCGCCCCGTAGCACATCGACCGGAGCAAAGGTATTCGAACGTTCGATTACCGGTAATTTCTGCCGGGTCAGAATCAGTACCGTCGGACCTTCATACTGAACAGCCGCCATCCAGGCCATGGCTGTTTCCATGCCGTCTGCCGGACGGATCACCTGTAACCCCGGAATCAGCCGGAGAGACGCCACATGTTCAATGGGCTGATGGGTCGGCCCATCTTCTCCAACAAAGAAGGAATCATGGGTAAAAATGAAGATCGCTTTCAACTTCATCAGCGCAGAAAGCCGGATTGACGGACGGCAGTAATCGGAAAACACCAGAAATGTGGCACCATACGGAATGAAGCAGCCGTAGAGCGACATACCGTTTACTACCGCCCCCATTGCATGTTCACGGATGCCGAAGTGGAGATTTCTCCCTCCGAAACTGCCGGCCTGCACCGACGCCGAACCCTTGATATCACTGTTGTTGGAGGGAGAAAGGTCCGCCGAGCCACCGACCAGGGCCGGGACAAGGGCTGCAACCTTCTGGAGAACAGCACCGGATAACGAACGGGTGGCACCATCTTTACCGGCCACCGTCGCCAGGAGCTCGTCCAGAAGATTAGCCGGCAGATGCTTGTTCCACATTTCATCCCATATTTTTGATTTGTCCGGATTTTCCGCATGCCACACTTCAAAGCCCCGCTGCCACGACGAGTATTTCTGTTTCTGTTCATCGATACGGATCTGGCAGATTTCCCGCACCTCCTCAGGAATAACGAAGGGGGCGTGGGGCCACCCCAGATTTTCCCTGGTGGCGGCAATTTCAGCGGCACCGAGAGGTGAACCATGGGCTCCCGATGAATCCTGCTTGGCCGGACTGCCAAAGGCGATGTGGGTGGTGGCAATGATAATTGATGGACGCACGTTTTCGGCCTTGGCCGCCCCGATGGCTGCAATTATCTGGCCGTAGTCATGACCGTCAATCTCCTGCACGTGCCACCCGCATGCCTCGAAGCGACCGACAATATTCTCCGACCAGGCCAGACCGGTTTTCCCTTCGATGGTTATGCTGTTACTATCGTAGATATAGACAAGGTTACCCAATTTCAGGTGACCGGCCAGGGCGGCTGCTTCGTAGCTGATCCCTTCCTGAAGATCCCCGTCACCGATCAGCGCATAGACCGTATGGTCAATGGGGCTGAATTCGTCGGTATTGAAACGCTCTGCCGCCATCTGTGAAGCCAGGGCCATACCCACGCCATTGGCAAACCCCTGTCCCAGGGGACCGGTGGTAACCTCCACTCCGACCGTATGGCCGTATTCCGGATGTCCGGGGGTTTTGCTTCCCCACTGACGGAAGTTTTTCAGCTCGTCAAGCGAGAGGTCATACCCGAAGAGATGGAGTAACGAATAGAGCAGTGTGGAGCCATGACCGGCGGAAAGCACAAAACGATCCCGATTGGGCCACGCCGGATCTTCAGGATTGAAGGAGAGATAGTTACCCCAGAGGGCAAAGGCACAGTCAGCCGCCCCCATGGGGAGACCCGGGTGCCCTGAGTTTGCCTTCTCAACGGCATCAACTGAAAGAAAACGGATGGCATCGGCACAGAGCCGTGCCTTGTCTGCGGGAATCATGAGGTGACGCATGGAAAATCCTTTCATCAGGGGAAGTACCTGCTAGTTAAAATGGTTAAAACCTGCCGCCAGGCAGGTGAATCTACTGCCATCACCATTCAGGGCGAAGACCCCGGTGGGGGGTGTCACTATACCAATACGTGTCACCTCAACGCCACACTTTTTCATACTCTCTCTGATTTTTTCCCGATTGGCGGGAGGGGCGGTAAAGCAAAGTTCGTAGTCCTCACCGCCGGAAAGGGCCAACTGATAAGGGTTTGCAGTAATCACCGCCGCTTCGGCCCGCAGTTGCTGTGAAAGGGGAAGTTCCTCGACAAACAGTTGACCGCCAACGGCTGACAGTTCGGCAATATGACCAAAATCGGCCAGAACACCATCGCTCACATCAATCAGGGCGGTTGCATAGCCGAAACGGGCCAATTCCAGAGCGGCAGACACCCGGGGGGTCGGATCCAAAAGTCGGGAAACAAGTGACGTGTCCCCTCCCTTTTCGGTCACCTGCAGTGCGAGCGCCGCATCCCCCAGAGTTCCGGTAACCCATATGTCATCATCAACACACGCGCCGGAACGGCGTATAATGCGTTCAGGAAACTGTTCACCCATGATGGTCACCGAAATCACCAGACCGGTTTTTGAGGAGCAGGTATCCCCACCAGTCAGGGAGACCCCCTGTTCGGCCGCCATTGACAGAAAACCCTCCATGAACCGGTCAACAAAATCAAGGGAGAGTCCCGAGGGAAGTGCCAGTGAAAGCAGTGCCCACCGGGGAATGGCACCCATGGCGGCAATATCCGAGATGCTGACAGCCAGAGACTTGCGCCCCAACCGATAGGGATCGTGCCAGACCCGACGAAAATGAACGTCCTCCAGCAACATGTCCGTGGAGGTCAACAGCTGCATTCCGGGGGTAAGGGCCGTCACCGCCGCATCATCACCGATACCGGTAACAACACTGTCATCAGCGGCTATCCGACCGGCAATGCGCCTGATAAGACCAAATTCACCAAGGTGGGACAGCTGTTCAGAGGAGGGGAAATTCACGATGATAGCTACTTCCTGTTCGTCCAGTTTAGTGGTCAGGGGCGCAGGGTACACGAACCCTTCGCCATTGTATCCCACATGATTTTTATGGCAAGTAAAAACCGGCATTTGACCGCATGAAATAGTATTGCAACCAACAGACCATTATGCTAGTTTCCAATGTTTATTATTACCTTCATTGGATACAACGAAAAGGAGCTTTACGTGAAAATCACTTCCGCAACAAAACTATTTGTCCTTGCACTCTCTGTAACCGCAGCCATGGGATGCCAAAGTGGGGGGGGATCAAAAAGCGAAGCAAAAAAAGAAGGAAAGGTTCTGGCTGAAGTTAACAGCGGCACCATTACCACGGGGGATTTTGACCGGGAACTGAAGAATCTTCCCGAGTACCTGAAATCCATGGCGGAAACCCCCCAGGGACGCAAGGAGATGCTGGAAACCATGGTTATCCGGGAACTGATTCTCCAGCAGGCATCAAAGGACGGCATTGACAAGGGTGCCGACATTGAAGAGAAACTGCAGGATTTGAAGAAACGTCTCATCGTTGAGGCATTCCTCAAGAAGAAAGTGGAAGCCGAGTCTAAGGTTTCCGATGAGGATATGCAGAAATTTTACCAGCAGAACAAAGAAAAATTCAAATCGGGCGACCAGATCAAGGCCAGCCACATTCTGGTAAAAACCGAGAAAGAAGCAAAGGAAATTCTTGCCCAGATCAAGGGGGGAGGAAATTTTGAGGAACTGGCCAAGAAGAGTTCCGTTGACTCTTCCGCTACCAAGGGGGGGGATCTCGGCTGGTTTGGCAAGGGAAGTATGGTCCCGGCCTTTGAAAAAGCCGCCCTTGCCCTCAAGGAAGGTCAGATTTCAGAAATTGTCAAGTCGGATTTCGGGTTCCACATTATCAAGTTAACCGGTAAACGTGCCGCAGGAATACGCCCCTTTGAAGAAGTAAAGGATCAGATCAAGGGTGCCATTATGCCGACCAAACAGCAGGAAGTGTTTCAGAAGATTAAGGACGAGTTGAAAAAAAGTGCCAAAGTATCCATTAAGGATGATGTCCTGAGTGCCGTCGGCGGCACGAAGAGTGAACCGAAGGAAAAGGGGGGGAAACCGGCAGAAGCTCCCAAGGCGGCCGCTCCCGAGAAAAAATAACACGATGCCCGTGCACCACCCCGGTGGGGTGGTGCACGGAAAATGTCTGCCCGGCCTTTCAGGCCGGAAACCTTTTTTGCCCGGATGGGCAAACGGAAATTAGCCGGGGGAATTACCCCCCGGAAATGGTGATTGCTCCATGATACAACGTACGTTGGCAACAGCAGTATCTCTCACGACCCTGGCACTGCTGTCGGGATGTGCCGGCACAGGGTCTACCGTTGCCGCTGAACCGACTGCCGCGACCGTCAAGAGTGATAAATCCCCCTCTGCCACCCCCCCCGCACCGCCGCGCATTGTCACCAATGCCATCGTGGCTCTGGTCAATGATGAGGTAATCA
The DNA here is from genome assembly GCA_903901875.1 of uncultured Geobacteraceae bacterium. Taxonomy (GTDB): domain Bacteria; phylum Desulfobacterota; class Desulfuromonadia; order Geobacterales; family Pseudopelobacteraceae; genus JACRCG01. The sequence goes on from CAIUSO010000109.1 coordinate 6,506, forward strand.
CGCTTCACGAAGTCATCCGTGAGGGGGAAGCGTCCCTGACAGAAGCGGAAAAGAAAGGAGCGGTAACACCTGCCGTCCGCACCCAGTTGCGAAAATCGGCCCTTGACCGACTGATCGAGAAGAAGCTCACCGAACAAAAAATCAAGGAGCTGAATATAAAAGTAACGGAAGATGACATTCGCCAGGCCATCGAGGATGTGCGCCGACAGAATAAAATTCCTTCACAGGAAGCCTTTCAGGCAGCCCTTGCCGGCCAGGGGTTGACATTTGACCAGTACCGGGCACAACTTCAGGATCAGCTGGAAAAGCTGAGACTGGTCAGTGTTGAGGTCCGCTCAAAAATCCAGGTCGGTGAGTCGGAAATGCGCAGCTATTATGACACTAATATCGCAAAATATTCGGAAGAGGAGAGCTACCGCGCCCGACACATTTTCTTCAAGTCCGGTGCGTCCGCTTCCCCGGCCGAACGGGAACAGGCAAAGACCACGGCCCAGGCGGTGCTGGTCGATGCGCGGGGGGGTAAAGATTTTATCGAACTGGCCAAAGCATTTTCCGAGGACCCGGCTGCCCGCAAGGATGGGGGAGATTTGGGAAGTTTCAAGAAGGGGGATATGCAACCGGAGTTGGAAAAAACCATTCTTGCCCTCAAGCCTGGCCAGGTCAGCGACCCGGTGACAACCCCAATCGGCGTCCACATTATCAAGCTTGAAGCCATCCAGCCCGGTACGAGAAAACCCTTTGAAACGGTAAAGGGAGAAATCGAGGATATTCTTTATCGGAAAAAATCGGAAGAACGCTTCAGCCAGTGGGCCAAAGAACTGCGCAGCAAAGCAACTATCGACATAAAACCGTGGGAAGCATTGCCGTAAGCCAGCGTTCCTTACTCACGCCTGCGCAGGTACCCTAAAAACTCTTCACAGGTAAGATGCTTCTTTCTGACCAAATGCGCCACTTCCCTGCTCAGGGCAAGCTTTTCCCCCTCCTTCATCTCCTCTTTCAGCATGACAAACAGCGGCGTATTACTGCTGTAAGGGTAGAGGCGAAACCGTTCCTGCAACTCGAACGCCGACATATCGGAGAGCATCTGACTGCAAAAAACCAGGTACACCGGGTGAATGGAGGCAAGGGCCAGCGCCTCGTTTCCGGTATACCCCTTGATGACTTCAAAGCCGAGGGACTCAATGGCCCGGGCCAGGGTATCCTCTCCTGACCGAGAGACTACCATTGATTGTAAATCCCAGGTTTCGGCCTCTTCCGTCAACCCGTACACCGCAAGGCGATCCTGAAGATACTGTTCATCTATCGGCAGGGTAAAAAATCCGGCCACCGGAAACACCCCCCCCACCGCTCCCTGTTCACTCAAAAACACCGGCAGCACCGGAATATTCCGGGTTGCGAGGGACGTCTTTATTTTCAGAAGCACTCCCCACCCGTCACTGGAAAAGGGGGAGATATCGAGCACGATACCAAGGGGGCGCCCCTGCTCAAGGTCGCCAAATTCCCCCACCCGGCAGGCGTAACCGCCCGACTCAAGATATGATGCGAGGATTTCACCCCGGCCATCCCCTGGTGTAACCCCGAAGATCCATAATTCCCGATCAGCCATCCCATCTCCCGTCAGTTCAATTATCTCCGAACATTAACCGTTCGATTCGGTTCCATACAGCTTGAGCACCCGTTCAATGATATTGGTTGTCGACTTGCCATCGACAAACTGCACCAATTCAACCCGCCCACCATTCGCTTCAACAACATCCCTGCCAACCACCCCATCCAGGGAGTAATCCCCCCCCTTTACCAGAATATCGGGCTTCAAGGCGGTAATCAGTTCGAGGGGAGTATCCTCTTCAAACAGCACCACATAACTTATGCAGTCCAGGGCCGCCATCAGGTGGGCCCGTTCTTCCTGATCAATAAGCGGACGTTTTTCCCCTTTCAGCCGGCGCACCGAAGCATCACTATTGAGCCCGAGGATTAACAGATCACCCAGACTCCGCGCCTTTTGCAGATATTTAACATGGCCCGCATGCAACAGATCAAAACAACCGTTGGTAAACACGACCCGCTTCCCCCGCCCCTTTTCAGCGGTGATCAGCGGAACAAGAACGTCACAGCTCTTGATTTTTGTGTGACTGTCCTTGTGTGAGAGAGAAACCGTATCGATGATTTCCTGGGGGGTGACGATTGAAGTACCCAGCTTACCAACGGCAATGCCGGCTGCCACATTTGCCAAGCGGGCAGACTCCGCCATGCCCATGCCGGCAGCTATACCGAGTGCCAGGGTGGCAAGTACCGTATCTCCGGCACCGGAGACATCGAACACCTCACGGGCAACCGTGGGAATATGGACCGTTTCCCCTTCCCGTGAGAACAGCGACATCCCCTCTTCACTGCGGGTTATCAGGAGATGGGACAAGCCGGCCAGGGACATGATGGCATGGGCGGCATGGGCCAGGGATTCGCCGTCGGAGATAACGATTCCGGAGGCGGCTTCGGCCTCCTTACGATTGGGGGTCAGCAGTGTGGCACCGGCGTACTGAATGTAATCGGTTCCCTTCGGATCTACCAATACCGGAATACCGGCGGCAGTGGCCGCCTTGATTGCGGCAGAAATCACCCCATGGGTCAGCACCCCCTTTTTATAGTCGGAAAGCACGACCACGGAGTATTCCCCGGCGTGGCAGGTGATCCAGGAGCAAAGTTGCTGTTCAATTGCCGCAGGCAGAGGATCCCGTGATTCACGGTCGATACGGACAATCTGCTGATGCGACGCAACCACCCGGGTTTTACGGCTGGTTCGCCGCTCCGGATCGATAAAAATGGCCCCGGTGTCGATGGCCTGATGTCCAAATTGCCCCAGCAGCTCACGGCCGTTGGTATCATCTCCTACCACGGAGCAGACCGACACCTGGGCCCCCAGTGCGGCAAGATTATGAACCACGTTACCGGCCCCACCCAGACGGAGTTCCTCACGGATCACGTCAACGACCTGTACCGGTGCCTCCGGTGAAATCCGTTCGGCCTTTCCCCAGAGATATTCATCCAGCATCAGATCACCGACAACCAGACAGCGAATGGCCGCACTATGGGCAAAAAGAGATTCTACCGCTGATCGATCCACAACGCCCCCTACTGCTGCGAAAACATGGATTTCTCCATGAGGTCACAGAGAATATGAATAATGGTGATATGCCCCTCCTGGACCCGGGGGGTGTCATTGGTGGGCACAACCAGAGCAACATCGCAGACGTTTTTAATACAGCCACCGTCCCTGCCAAGGAGACCGACGGTACGGCATCCCGCTGTGCGAGCCAGTTCCAGGGCTTTGAGTACGTTGGGAGAGTTGCCGCTGGTGGAAATCCCGACCACCAGATCACCGGGAAGTGCCAGTGCCTCAACCTGGCGGCTGAACACCGCCTCAAAACCATAGTCATTACCAATGGCGGTCAGTATGGAGGTGTCGGTACTCAGGGCAACGGCCGGCAGTGCCCGCCGCTCCATTTTAAACCGCCCCACAATCTCGGCCACGAAATGCTGGGCATCGGCGGCCGAACCACCATTGCCCATCACCAGCAGTTTGCCGCCATGGGCAAAGGTGTCCACCAAGAGCGTCACCGTTTCTGCGATCAGGGGTGTCAACTCCCCTTCTATCCGCGAAATCACCTCACGGTGAGATGTTAATTGGGCTGCTATCTCAGCTAACATGACTGTTCCTCCGGTTGATACCGCTTCTCATCGGTACTTTTTTTAAATGTATCCAACAGTTCTTCAAGGGATATGCTCACGCCCCCTCCGGGAAATACAACGGTATCCGGCTGACGAACCAGAACCAGGTCCGGCGATGTCAGTCGGAGCAACGCAATTTTTTTACGTAGAGTGCGCTGCGGAAAGAGTGGTGAAACCCGGCACAGGGTAATTCCGGTATGGAGCCCGTCCCACCCCATTTGCAGAAACAGGGCAGAGGGACGGCGATGCAGCAGCAGGGTAAAAACATGCCCCTGCCGGGCACCATGCAGCAGAGTCGCCATCATCTCGTCAAGGGAACCCGGAACTGAAGGGGTGGAGGAGAGATAGATACCATAATGGCGTGGAGTTCCCCAGCGGGCCAGATAGGCGGAGCGGCTCGCCTGTATTCTTTCACCCCTGCGCAGTACCGAGCCAAGGGAGTGCATGACGGTGCAGGGGAGACGAAGTTCCGCACAGAGGCAGGTACGATATCCCCGTGAGGAAACACGTCGGACGTAATCTTTCAGGCACCATTCGTCACCGTCAAGGGATTCATCAAAACAGCCGGCAACGATACGCATTTCAGTCCGCATCAACAACGTGGTAAAGGAAACTACACCGCTCTCAACCAGGGAACAACCGGGGGTCGGTTCCGGAAGCACCGGTGCCCCCGCCCCACTGAACAGGGGTGAAACGATCCCGGCACCAGAGCTTTCTGCCGCCTGAAGCAAGCTGTCCAGCCAACCGTCCCGCACCGTCACATTGGGGCGCACAATTACCGTAAAGTCGCTGTCAGACCGCGCCAATCCCATGTTTATGGTGGCCACAAGTCCAATGTTCCGTTCCGTTTTAATGAACAGTCCCTGATCACCCAGGGGCTCGGAAAACTCCTCAAGCATGAGTTCCGTTTCCCGGCTACTGCCGCTGTCAACAATGATCAGGCGCGCAGATGGCGAGTGGGTCAGGATAGCCACAAGGCAGGCCCGTGTTTCAAACGGGTTGTTCCAGACCGGAACGACGATATCAACCGTGGGAGAAACCATGGGAGCCAGAATAGCAGTTCTCTCCTGTCAGGAATTCATCACGATGAAATGGCAACCCGACGGAGCAGGTCCAGTTCATCAAGCACCAATCCGGAACCAAGACAGACGCAGTCCAGAGGGTTTTCGGCGATCAGCACCGGCACCTTGGTAACCTCCCGCAGGAGCAGGTCAAGATTTCGCAGCAGGGCACCCCCGCCGGCCAGGAAAATCCCCTGATCAACAATATCTGCCGCCAGTTCGGGGGGGGTTTTTTCCAGGCAGATCCTGACGGTATCCACAATGGCATTCACCGCTTCCTTGAGGGCTTCACGGATTTCATCGGAATTAACCCGGATGGTTTTGGGGATACCGGACACCAGGTCCCGCCCTTTAACCTCCATTTCCAGAGTTTCCGGACCGGGATAGGCCTCACCGATCTCCATTTTGATCTTTTCAGCCCACCGCTCACCAATCTGAAGATTGTATTTCTTCCGAATGTACTGAACAATGGCCTCATCCATCTTATCCCCCCCCATGCGGGTGGACTGGGCGTACACGATACCGGCCAGGGAGATAACGGCAACTTCGGTGGTGCCCCCCCCGATATCAACGATCATGTTACCCGATGCTTCAATGATCGGCAACCCGGCACCAATGGCGGCCGCCATCGGCTCCTCAATCAGGTAGACCTCACGGGCACCGGCCGATTCGGCGGATTCCTTGACGGCACGCTTTTCGACCTGGGTAATCCCGGAGGGAACACAGATCACGATACGGGGCCGCACCAGAGTTTTCCGGTTATGGACCTTATGGATAAAATAACGCAACATCTCTTCGGTAATATCGAAGTCGGCAATAACCCCGTCCTTCATGGGGCGGATGGCGGTGATGGAGCCGGGGGTTCTTCCCAGCATCTGTTTGGCTTCCATACCGACTTTCAGCACCTTCTGCTGGCCGTTCGGCATTTTCTGCACCGCAACGACGGAAGGCTCGCGAACCACGATCCCCTTCCCTTTCAGGTACACCAGGGTATTAGCCGTACCAAGGTCAATGGCAAGGTCGTTGGAAAACATCCCGAATAGATAATCAAACATTTTCAGCATTATGGAGTGATCCTTTCACTGATCAGATAAAGAGGTATAATGGGGCGAATGAGAATAGCAGAGTCACACGGGAGAATGCAAGAGCGAATACA
>CAIUSO010000110.1 GCA_903901875.1 uncultured Geobacteraceae bacterium
CATGTTTATGTAAACAATAGTTGCCATTATGGACAATAAAAGAACCACTACAATGTACCCCTCCTCAGCAAAAGAGCTTGGGGAACTGGGCCAGCGTCTCAAGGACGCCAGACTACGACGACGCTTCTCCATGGAGACGGTCTGTGCCAGGGCCGACATTTCGCGGCCGACACTCTATAAGGTCGAAAGCGGGGAACCTTCAGTGGCGATTGGGATCTACGTGCAGGTGCTGCGGGTTCTTGGCTTGACTGGAGATCTGGCGTTGGTTGCCAAGGAAGATGCTCTTGGCCGCCGCCTTCAGGATGAATCTCTCCCTTTGCGTAAGCGCGCCCCAAAGCGCAACGTTACAAACGGAAATAACAATGGCTAGAGCAGCAAACGAACAGATCTGGGTGTGGCTTGACGACCCGGCCTTTGGCCCACTACAACACATCGGTACGCTCTCCCGAGGTGATCGAGGTAGTGTACGATTTGCCTACAATAAGACGTGGCTCATGCACGCTCATACCTTCCCCCTTGATCCGGAATTGGATATCATGCCCGGTGAATTTTTCCCCGCGAATTCCAATTTTGGTGTGTTCATGGATTCGTGTCCTGATCGATGGGGTCAGGTTCTGATGCAGAGAAGGGATGTGGTCGAAGCCAGAGAGGAAGGCCGAACACCGCGAACACTTGGTCCATGGGAATTTCTGCTCGGGGTACAGGATTGCACACGAATGGGGGCACTCCGTTTCAGCCATTCTGATGCACAGGACTTTCTGGCAAACGAGGCTTTGGCAGCACCGCCAATCGCCAAGATCGATGAATTGCAAGCAATCGCCTTCGAGTTGACCAAGAAAAAGCAGGACGATCTTGGCAAGATTAAGGAATGGTTGAAGGTGCTTGTCGCGCCTGGCTCTTCTCTTGGTGGAGCCCGCCCTAAGGCCAACGTGGTTGATGAAGAAGGAAGTCTCTGGATCGCCAAGTTCCCATCGTCCGACGATAGCCTTGATGTGGCTGTGTGGGAAAAGCTCGTGCACGATATGGCGAAGGCGTGCGGAATTACCGTGCCGGAATCCCGTCTTATACAAATTGGCACAGGCTATCACACTTTCATGGTCAAGCGGTTTGATCGTGTCGGTAATAACCGGCGTTTCTTTGCTTCAGCCATGACAATGCTCAACCATTCCGACACCGAAGACGCCAGCTATATTGAATTGGCTGAGTTCATTGCAACTTACGGTCAGCAAGAGCATATTGCCGCCGACCTCAAGGAGTTATTCACCCGAATCGTTTTCAACGTGGCCGTGGCCAACCGTGATGATCACCTCCGCAACCATGGATTTATGCGTACCCCTGCCGGCTGGCGTTTGGCACCGGCCTTCGATATGAACCCTTCTTTCAATAAGAATGAACATGCCTTGTCCCTGAATTTTTATGACCGGCTGCCTGATCTGGAGGTTGTAATATCAACTGCAGAGTACTATCGGCTGGACACAGGCCATGTGCGGGAAATTGTGGCGATGGTGTGCGAGGTTGTAAGCAAATGGGGAATTAGTGCAAAGAAACTGGGATTAACGGCACGGGACCGTGCCGAGGCAGAGCACCTGTTTATCTGTAAACCATAGTTCCACCTATAATACCATGCAAGGTAGATTGTCAACGAGATGCGCAACCAGCAGATTATTGACGATGTGGTCAGTTGCTATGAGAATGGCAGAAACTGTCTTGTCCTGACTGAAAGAACCAGCCATTTGGAATTATTGCCGAAAAACTGAAGGAAAAGATCCCGGAGGTTATGACTCTCAGGGGAGGAAGGGGAACAAAAGAATCTGGAGAAATCTTTAAGCGCATAGCCGAGTGCTGGATAGGCGTGACGTTATGTTGCCGGATCGTTGCCGTTTTAGTTTGTGGTACCTATTTCCAGGGTACCTATTTCCTAAAGGTACCCTGCGGCCTTTCCCTAGGGTACCCTGAAACAAAACAAGGACTTAAGCATATCGCCTAAGTCCCTGTTATTATTGGTCGGTGCGACAAGATTTGAACTTGCGACCACTAGACCCCCAGTCTAGTGCGCTACCAGGCTGCGCTACGCACCGATAAAACCATACTACAATAAATTCCGTATAACTCTTAATTCATCTCGTACCATTTTAAGCAGTTCAACATTGTCATTACTCTGAACGACACAAAACGTTGTAGCCGATTCTATCATTTTACCTCGGGAATTGAAACGCTTCTTAACACCTTCAATCGTGTATTTCTCATTATAGAGAAGTTGTCTGACCTGCATGACGAGATCAAATTCGTTCTTTGTGTATAATCTTTGCCCTGTACTGCTCTTGACCGGTTTGAGAAAAGAAAATTCTGATTCCCAGAATCTCAAAACAGATGTTTTCACACCGGCGGCCTCGGCTACTTCTCCGATTTTATAAAATATTTTATCAGTTGAACTTGAAGGCATGCAGGCCTTCCCGCACCGATATTACTTTACTTCGGTGTTAATAGCGTTCTTAAGTACTTGGCTCGGCTTGAACGTCAATATTCTGCGTGCATCAATAGTTATGGTTTCACCAGTCTGGGGATTACGCCCGCGACGGTCAGCTTTCTGTTTAACTACGAAATTACCAAAACCGGCAATCTTGATTTTCTCACCAGATTCCAGCGTCTGTTTCAGAAGCCCAAAGACAGTCTCAACCATTTCGGCTGATTCTTTTTTGGAAAAACCGATCTTTTGGTGAATTCTTTCTACTATATCCGCTTTTGTCATAATTACCTCTACCTTTATCGGTTAATACACTGAATCAAAAGGAGAATTTTTATAGCACAGTCAAAATTATTTGGCAATAAATTTATCGCACTGTAACCGGTAATTTATTCACCAGATTGGTTACCACCCGGTTATGCAGTGCAACTATCTCCTCTTCAGCAAGTGTCCGCTCGAATGATCGATATCTAATACGGATTGCAATACTCCTCTGACCCTCGGGAACACCCTTACCGCAATACACATCAAATATTTGTACCTGCTCGATTTCTTTGGCTTTTTCACTTTTCACACACTCAAGTATTTTTGAAGCGGCCACACTTTCCGGCACCAGCATGGCGATATCACGACTGCTGTCAGGAAAGCGGGACGGTGCAGTAATGTTTTTTTTGGTGCGGGACAATTTTACCAGTTTTTCAAAATCAAGTTCGAAACAATATACCGCTTTTTCAATGCCGAAGTTTTTCTGCACAGCGGGATGAAGCTCACCAACGGAACCAATACATTCACGTCCCGCAAATACAGCACATGATTTACCCGGATGGTAATAGGATTCTACCTGGTTACTGTTCCAGGACACACCGCCTATATCCAAGGCTTCTAGAAGCGATTCAACAATTCCCTTGGCGTCGTAAAAATCAACCGGTTCCTGGGGACGGCTCCAGCCATCACCGTCCCGTGACCCGCTGATTGCCCCTACAACAGAGAGCGGTTCATGGGGCATACCGTCGCCAGCTGCCGGAAAATAGACACGTCTCATCTCAAACAGCTTCAGATCCAGCGAGCGAAAGTTCATGTTGCGGGCAGTGGTTTCCAAAAGACCGGGCAGAAGGGTGGTGCGCATAACCGAATGTTCGTCAACCAGCGGATTTGCCAGCTTGATGGCAACCCTGCGGGGGTCATCCTCTGAAAGCAGTAACTTTCCTGCTGCATCGGGTGCCGTAAAGCTAAAATTGATTATTTCTGTCATGCTGTTTTGAACCAGCAGTTCCCGCACCAGCCGCTCAATCTCTTGATGACGTGACGGACGATCGGACACAACCCGAGCAATTGGCATGGTTTCCGGTATCTTGTCGTAGCCATTCAAACGGGCGACCTCTTCAATCAGATCAATTTCCCGTTCAATATCCAATCGATAATGGGGGGGGATGACCGACACTGATCCATCGGGATTTTCGGATATCAGGCACTGCAGACGGACCAGAATATCGAGAATTTCAGAGCGATCAAGAGTAATGCCGATCAGCCCGTTAGCCCTTTCCGGCCTGAAGATAATGGGTGTACGCTCACTGTTGCCGGGGTACAGATCAATGGCTCCCCGTGCAGCAGTGCCGCCGGCAAGTTCCACAATGAGGGCCGCAGCACGATCAAGGGCACGGGTTACCGAGTCGATGTCGATACCCCGCTCAAAGCGGTGGGATGATTCAGTGTGCAGGCCAAGCCGCTTGGCCGTTTTACGAATGGCAGCCGGCTTAAAAAAGGCACTTTCCAGAAGGATGGCTGTTGTCGTCTCCTCTATCTCCGAATTGAGCCCCCCCATGACTCCTGCCAGCGCGACCGGACGTTCGGCATCACAGATGACCAGGTCCGAAGCTAGCAGCGTACGCTGTTGAGTATCAAGTGTGGTGAAGAGCTCTCCCTCACGTGCCGTCCTGACGATGATCTGTTTTCCGGACAGACGGTCACAATCGAATGCATGGAGCGGCTGTCCCAACTCCATCATGATCAGGTTGGTCACATCAACCACGTTATTAATGGAACGGATGCCGATTGAAGTGAGTCGCTTGACCAGCCATTCCGGGGATGGAGCAATGGTGCAGCCGGAAATATACCGGGCGGCATAACGGGGACAGAGTTCCGGTGTATCAATAGTCACCTTGATGGAGGACTCAACCGGTTCTCCCGACTCGGACAGTGGGATTCCAAAAGGTTTCAGCTGAACACCAAGCTTGGCAGCCAGATCACGGGCAATGCCGATAACACTCAGGCAGTCCGATCTGTTTGGGGTCAGGCCGATCTCAAAAAGCGTATCCTTCAATCCCAGGGCGGTAAAAATTGGCGTACCGAGTGGAGCCAGTTCGGCGTCAAGTACCATAATTCCGGCACTCTCTTCGGCCAGTCCCAGCTCTTTATCCGAGCAGAGCATGCCACAGGACTCTTCACCACGGATTTTGGAACGTTTGATTTTGAAATCTCCGGGGAGTACCGCACCGATTTGTGCCAGTGCCACCGTGGCACCCTCTGAAAAGTTCTGAGCACCACAGACTACATCGACGATTTCCTTACCATTATTGACTTTGCAGAGTGACAGCTTGTCAGCATTGGGATGCTGGCGCTTCTCCTCAACCCGGGCGACAACAACGTCATCAAGCCCCTCGCCCAACCTGACCATGGAGTCCACTTCCAGCCCAAGCATGGTCAACAGTGCGGCAAGTTCGTCGGGGGTCTCGCTAAAATCAACAAATTCCTTGAGCCAGTTATAGGTAACATTCATGTCAAAGCACCATTATATGAGGTATTTTAGAACTGTCGAAGAAAACGGACATCATTTTCAAAAAGGAGACGCATGTCGGAAATGCCATATTTAAGCATGGCAATCCGCTCGATCCCCATCCCAAAGGCAAAGCCGGAAATCTGTTCCGCATCATACTGCACGTGACGGTACACTTCCGGGTCAACCATTCCGGCACCAAGAATTTCCAGCCAGCCGCTGTTTTTGCAGACACGACATCCCTTACCGCCGCAGATCACACAGGCGATATCAACTTCTGCCGATGGCTCGGTGAAGGGGAAGTAACTGGGACGTAGCCGTACACCGGTCTTCTGACCGAACAGCTGGTTGGTAAAAACGGTCAGAATCCCCTTCAAATCACCAAAGGTTACCCCGGTATCGACCATGAGCCCCTCAATTTGGTGAAACATCGGGGAGTGGGTCGCGTCGGAATCACAGCGGTACACCGTACCGGGTGCGATTATGCGTACCGGTGGTTTCTGTTTGAGCATGGTACGAATCTGTACCGGTGAGGTATGGGTCCGCAGCAGCATACTGTTTTCCACAAAGAATGTGTCCTGCATGTCACGGGCCGGGTGTTCGGGAGGAAAATTAAGTGCCTCAAAATTATACCAGTCATGCTCGATTTCCGGTCCTTCGGCAACGGAAAAGCCGAGTCCGGCAAAAATGGCACTGACCTCTTCAATGACCAGAGAGATGGGGTGCTTGGTCCCCCGAACGGGACGGCGCCCCGGCAGCGAGATATCAATCCGTTCGGAACGGATACGCTCGGCCATGAGATTTTCCTGTGCGGAGGCCAGAGCCGCGCCAAGGGCTCCCTCAATTTCATCTCGGACGGAGTTGACCAGTTGCCCAATTGCCGGCCTCTCTTCTGCGGTCAATGACCCGAGTCCCTTCATGAGACCGGTCAATTCCCCCTTGCGGCCAAGCAGTGTGATACGGATTTCCTGGAGTTTCTCAACGGTGGTTGCAGTTTCGATGGCCTGCAGGGCACCGTTTCTCAATTGTTCAAGTTGTTCCCGCATAATGGCATACCTTCATGGGAAGATTTAGTAGTGCATTGCAAGATACTTCCTACAAAAAAGGGAATGGGAACCAGTCCCATTCCCTTTGTGTACGTTTTCGTACCAGGATCTACAGTGCTGCCTGAGCCAGCGTAGCTATCTGGGCAAACCCGTTCGGGTCTGACACCGCAATGTCGGCCAATACTTTACGGTCAATCTGGATATCGGCTTTTTTCAGCCCGAAAATGAACTTACTGTACGACAGACCGCTCAGACGGGAAGCCGCATTGATCCGGATGATCCAGAGACTGCGGAAATCACGTTTTTTGACGCGGCGGTCACGGAAGGCATAATTTAAAGCCCGGTCCACCGCTTCTGTCGCGCTCCGGAAAAGTTTGCTCCGCGCGCCCCGGTAACCCTTGGCCAGCTTCAATACCTTGTTACGTCTGCGTCTCGCTTTAAAACCTCTTTTTACACGTGCCATACGTCACTACTCCTTGATTGCTGAATTGGCCAGATCCATAAGGGGAGACAATTTCCTCATGGTTCGTGGCATTGTGCGTCCACCCTTAGGTGGAAAATCTGAGAATCGCTTACTTGTAAGGAATCAGGCGGGCGATGTTCTTCTGATCAACGGCTGCGACCATGGAACCACCACGCAGGTTACGCTTACGCTTACGGGTTTTTGGTGTCAGGATGTGGCTGGTAAAGGCACTCCCCCGTTTGATGCGACCGGTTGCTGATTTTTTAAAGCGCTTGGCGGCGCCCCGATTAGTTTTAATCTTTGGCATATGAAACTCCTTATCTGGTTATAAGAACTCGCCTGTGAGGCTCATGGTCTTTATTTTTTTGGTTTCGGTGCAACGATCATGTACATGTTACGCCCCTCGACACGGGGCTGATTTTCGACGACACACACATCCTGCAATTCCTTGGCAACTTTTTCAATAACAGCACGCCCCACATCCATATGGGTAATTTCACGCCCCCGGAATACCAAGGTTATTTTTGCCTTGTTACCCTCTTCAAGGAAACGTTTTACGTTATTTATTTTGAATTCAAGGTCATGACTGTCGGTCTTCGGCCGGAGTTTGACCTCTTTCAAAAGCACGTGGACCTGTTTTTTCTTCGCTTCCTGCAGTTTTTTACTCTGCTGATATTTGAACTTGCCATAGTCCATTATTCTGCAGACAGGAGGAACCGCGGTGGGAGACACCTCAACGAGATCCAGCTGCTGTTGCTCGGCCAGCTCAAGTGCCTGGGAAATCGGCAGCACACCGAGTGCCTCTCCGGTTGCACCTATGACACGAACTTCAGAAACTCTGATGGCCTGATTAATGTTAACGGTCGGTTTTGCTATGGCGACACCTCCTGACAGCAGTTTAAAAAAAGTAACGGTTACATCTATTTATATTCTTTACATTCCTGTGTAACAAAATCAACGAACTCTGCCGGTGTCATGGGAGGCAGATTCTTGCCGTCACGATAACGGGGGGTAACAGTTCCCTGTTCAACTTCCTTATCACCGATCACCAGCATATACGGTATCTTCTGCAGCTGGGCCTCACGGATCTTGAAGCTCAGTTTTTCATTACGAACATCCCGCTCGACACGAATGCCTGCGTTGCGCAGCTGTCGGTACACTTCCTGGGCAAAGGGCACCTGATTATCGGTCACGGTGACCACAATGGCCTGCACCGGTGAAATCCAGAGCGGAAAACTGCCGGCAAAATGTTCGATAAGTACGCCGATGAACCGTTCGATAGAACCGAGAATAACGCGATGCACCATAACGGGGCGTTTCCGCTCCCCATCGGATGCGACATACGTGAGATCAAAGCGTTCCGGCAGAGTGAAATCGCACTGGATAGTAGCACACTGCCATCTCCTGTCAAGACAATCACGCAGTTTTATATCAATCTTGGGGCCGTAGAAGGCACCATCCCCCTCATTTATCTCAAAGGGACGTCCCGAATCCTTCAGTGCAGACAGCAATGCGGCGGTTGCCTGGTCCCAGTCGGCATCGGAGCCGATGGATTTTTCCGGCCTGGTTGACAGTTCCATCTCATATTCAAAGCCGAAAATACCCATCACATCGTTGACAAAAGAGATGACCCCCTTAATCTCGGCATCAAGCTGTTCGGGAGTGCAGAGAATGTGGGCATCATCCTGGGTAAAGCAGCGCACCCTCATGAGACCGTGCAACACGCCGGCCCGCTCGTGACGGTGGACCGTGCCCAGTTCAAAAAAGCGCAGCGGCAGATCACGATAGCTGCGGAGCTGGGACTTATAGATCATCATGTGGGAGAGGCAGTTCATCGGCTTTATGCCGAAACTCTGCTCATCCACTTCGGTAAAATACATATTTTCACGATAGTTTTCGTAGTGTCCCGAACGCTGCCACAGCTCGCTCTTCAAAATCTGCGGACCAACGACGATATCGTAATCACGTTTCAAATGCTCTTTGCGCTCGAAATCTTCCAGAACCGTACGGAGCATGGCCCCCTTGGGATGCCAGATGGGAAAACCAGCTCCCACTTCGTCGGAGAAGGAAAAGAGATCAAGTTCCCGGCCGATTTTGCGATGATCCCGCCGCTTAGCCTCTTCGAGACGATGCAGGTAGGCTTCAAGCTCTTTCTTGTCGATAAAAGCGGTGCCGTAAATCCGCTGCAGCATCCGGTTATTTTCACTGCCCCGCCAGTAGGCACCGGCTATGGACAGCAGCTTGAATGCCTTGATCCGACCGGTGGACGGCAGGTGTGGACCACGGCACAAATCGACAAAACCGCCCTGACGGTATACCGAAACCGTTTCAACGGCCAGATCGATGATCAGTTCAGCCTTGTACGGTTCACCCATGGCGTCAAACAGGGCAATGGCTTCCGCACTACCGTATACTTCCCGCTCGATCTTCTGATCGGTGGCGGCAAGTTCGGCCATCTTTTTTTCTATCCGCTCCAGATCATCGGGAGTAAACGGTTTTTCCACATCAAAATCGTAATAAAAACCGGTTTCAATGGCCGGGCCGATGGTAACTTTGGCCAGTGGGAATAGCTCCTTGACCGCCTGCGCCATGAGGTGTGATGTGGAATGACGAACTATTTCTAAAGCTTCCGGGCTTTTTTCCGTTATTATTTCCACCCGGTCGCCATCACTCAGCGGAGAAAAGAGATCAACGACAGTTCCGTTGATTTTTCCTGCCAGCGCCGCTTTGGCAAGTCCGGCACCGATGGAGGCCGCCAGGTCACGGATCGTTGCACCCTCATTCAATTCACGGGTGGAGTTATCGGGAAGCGTAATTGAGATTGTTGCCATAAAAGACCTCGTTTGATGACAAACAGAAAAGGCATCGAAACATCGATGCCTGCATCCTGCTCGCCTCACTCTGCTTAATAATGGTAGGCGCGGGCGGTGTCGAACCGCCGACCTCTACCGTGTCAGGGTAGCGCTCTCCCG
>CAIUSO010000111.1 GCA_903901875.1 uncultured Geobacteraceae bacterium
AGTTTTGATTCTGGCATTGAAATCAAGACGATACACCGTCAAGGTGCCGGAACAACCCTCAATACGGCCCTTATCAATAGCGGACGTATATTCCTGGGGGCGGAAAACAAGCTCCTCAATCTCTTCGCCAATTATGGAAGAAATAAGCAGCTTCGCTACTTTTGCATCTTCCATAAGATATTTGAACACAACATCGTAAATAGGGTTGGCTATCTGCATGGGCAAACTCCTGACGCAAGTCCGATGAAAAATTGGATATAAACAATATGCAGTATGTCAATTAAAATAGTAACCATAAAAACAACCTTGCTGCCCAATTTTTGAAAATCGTAGATTACCCGTCCGGGCACTAAGGTTCCGGCCGGAAAGGCCGAGCGGACATTAACCGTGTACACCCCCAACAGGGTGGTGCACGGATGGCCATACGCCCGCCTTTTTCTGTTCGCCCAATCGGTGCATAAGCCAAGATACGTAAAAAACCTTTAAAGACCTTTAGCTTCACGAAAAGGCCTCGATTTAACGTCAAGATCTTTTGGTTGTAATCCGGATTTTTCGTGAGGGAATCGCGAGGCTGAGAAAAAGATTTAACAATAAGGTCCGAAACTCACTTCCCCGACCCATCACAAAAAAACGCCGCTTCTCCGGTAACGACCTGAAAAGCGGTGTGGCTTACCGTGACAAACTCTTCACATTGAGCCTCCTCCATCCATCATCACGAGACTTGGATCAAGATTACGCATCATAGCTGATATTTTGCACGCATTACTTTTGGACATCAGCGTATGTCAATGACAGCCGTATTACAAATGAAAATTGAACAGTATAGAAAGGGGGAACACCAAGAACACATTTGACTTGCAACGCAACCTCACCACACAAATTTTTTATTTTTTTACCAGTTGACATATTTAATATCATATATGTTATATTTCGAATTAATAGATAATATGCCCGCTGAAAATTTAAACATCGGTATTCCACTCCATAAAGCAGCGGTGAGAGGGTTGAAAGCGGGAGGTGTTTTTATTCTGGAAGCGTTCAGCAAAGAGCAACTTGATTATTGCACCGGGTGGTCCCCAATCCCTGGATTTACTCATGGCATTGGACGAGTTGAAACAAATGGGCTTTTGCAGCAAAGGAAAAGGCGGATGCATTTATCAAGGAACATGGCGGAAAGCTGGCTAACTTTGATGAATCCATAAAAACTGCGTATGAGGACATGTACAAGGACACCAAAATGATCCGGGACCGTCGTAGGCAGATGAAGATGAAAAAGGATGGGCAGGATAGCCTCAGCGTTGCAGCACAAGTACTGGAGGCCGGCGGTAGACCACTACTGCTTGGAATAGCACGTGATGACCGGAAAATTACCCGCGATATGCTTACAAAGGGTCTTCAGGCTGATGACATAGATGCATCACTTTTGGACCGAAACTTCGAAATGCAGGGATAAAGACAAACGCCCCTTGACAATCACCCCTAGTCAGCCTATATGATTATATAGTCATATATCAGAGGAGGTGATTATGAAAGACCTTGTTGAGTACCGCGCAGATATTCTAAAGGCATTGGCTCAGCCAACACGTCTGAAAATAATTGATTTCCTCCGTGACGGCGAACGTTGTGTGTGTGAAATATTTCCTGCCATTAACGAAGAGCAGTCCAATACTTCCCGTCATCTCAACATGATGCTGTCTGCTGGGGTTCTTTCCCGGCGCAAAGATGGACTTAAAATATACTACGCCATTAAGCACCCCGAACTCATTGAGGTACTTGATATAGTCACCAATGTAGTGAAACAGGATATTCACGGGCGGCATAGTCTTCTGAAAGCGGCATGACATGAAAAAGCTACCAACACATCGGTAGATGAAAACCACTGCGTATCGTTTTCATGCCTTACCGGGGCGGACACCATCTGCCGGACTGTCGAGCATGAAGGCATTATCTATGAAGAAATTCCTGAAGAACTGATACGTAAAGCCATTCTAAAAGTAATTCCGTAGTAACCAAGAGTATTTATTAATCTAATATGTGAGTATCTAGTCAATTACTCATGGAGTGTGTTATGCTTAAAAGTTTTGCTGACTACATAGTTTTTAGCACCATTGGCCTTGTTCCGGGTTCTCGTTCGGGCGAGGCTCTTGACTTCTTCATTTACGATACTCTGAAGATTTTTCTCCTCTTAACAACCATCATCTATGTGGTTGCCATCATCCGCACATCATTCCCCCCTGAAAAGACGAAACGTCTGCTCTCTCACAAACGTGAGTATGTCGGCAACGTACTTGCCGCCCTGTTGGGAATTGTTACACCTTTCTGCTCCTGTTCAGCAGTTCCGCTCTTTATCGGCTTTGTCGAGTCTGGCGTGCCATTGGGCGTCACCTTCTCATTTCTCATTTCTTCTCCGATGGTCAACGAAGTTGCCCTGATAATGCTCTGGGGGCTGTTTGGCTGGAAAATCGCGCTTATTTATATTGGTACCGGCCTGGTTGTAGCAATTGTTGCGGGGATCGTTATCGGTAAACTGAAAATGGAAAAATATGTTCAGGATTATGTCTGGGAGATGCAGGTAGGCAACGCTGAAATCGTACAGCTTACATTCAGGGAGAAGCTAAGTTATGCCCGTACATACACGCTGGATCTGCTGAGGAAGATTTGGCCCTATGTGGTGGTTGGGGTTGGATTGGGGGCTTTTATCCACGGCTATGTACCAGAGGATTTTCTGGTGCGCTGGGCTGGGCCTGACAACCCCTTTGCCGTTCCGCTTGCAGTAGCACTCGGCGTACCTCTTTATTCAAACGCCGCCGGAGTGATCCCGATTGTTCACGCTCTGATGGAAAAAGGAATGGCGATAGGAACCGTGCTGGCCTTTATGATGGCGGTCACAGCGTTGTCGTTGCCTGAAGCGATTATTCTGAAGAACGTCTTAAAAAATCGACTGCTCGTGGTATTCTTCAGCATAGTGGCAACGGCCATCATCTGTGTCGGGTATCTATTCAATGCAATTCTCTGAATTATTACAACGTCACATGCGGGTAGAAAAGTCTGACATACATATGATTTTACAAAAAGCGATAGCACAGGGACTACAATGAAAACCGACTTTACCGAAAATATCTTGAACGCGCCTGGTGATGAATCAGTCTGCTGGTGCAGCAACGTCAATAAATTCACAATTGTTGCTGCGATATCTGAGGGTGCCCACAACATGGAGGAGATCCGGCTCATGACCGGCGCGTGTACGCTCGGGCGCTGCAAGGAACTTTCACCACGTGGAAGATGCTGTTCAAAAGAGATCAAAATGTTGCGTGGAGCAACTACTACAGAAAACAGGGAGACATGCATTATGAAGATTGAAGTTTTGGGGACCGGTTGCGCCAAATGTAAAACACTTTACGAAAACACGATAAAGGCTCTTGAAGAGAGTGGCAAAAGTGCGGAAATAATCAAGGTTGAAGAGATACCAAAGATAATGGCGTATGGAGTCATGAGTACTCCGACTCTGGTGATCGACGGTAAAGTTATGTTCTCCGGCAAGGTAGGATCAATCGGTGAGATAATGGCACTGCTATGACGATGGGCGCAGTTTCCCATCATAGTACAATTGAAAGGTTTCCCAATGAAATTAGGTATTTTGTTTTCTATTGTCGCACTGTTGACTGTTTCTACGACGTGGGCTGAGCTTCCAGGAGCAACTACAGCTGCCGTCAGGCAAGCTCTATCATCAGGAAAGCCAACTGTTATCGACCTGGGTGCCCGTACCTGTATCCCATGTAAAAAAATGGCCCCCATTCTTGAATCGTTGTCCGGAGAATATCGTGGCAAGGCAAGCATTCTCTTTATTGACGTACACGAAGATCAAGCTGCTGCTCAAAAGTTTCGTGTTCAGATGATCCCGACCCAGATATTTTTCAATACTCAGGGTAAAGAAGTCAAACGTCATATTGGTTATATGGACAAATCTGAAATATTGAAAGAACTTAAGGTTGCAGGCCTTAAATGACCATTCAGGATAACATCGAACAGATCATCGCGCTCTATCCGTTGATTGCCTTTGGTGCAGTCTTTTTGGCGGGAGTACTTTCCTCCGCGTCTCCATGCGTACTGGCAACCATTCCGCTTGTAGTCGGTTTTGTCGGTGGCTACAGTGACGGCGACAAAGGTAAGGCTTTCCGATATTCGCTGTTTTTTGTCTTCGGACTGTCACTGACCTTCACTGCCTTCGGCGCTGCTGCCGGTTTGCTGGGAACCATGTTCGGAACCCTTGGAGGACCGTGGCACCTTATAGCCGGAGCCATCGCGCTGATCATGGGAGGCCAATTGATGGGGCTGTACGAAATACATCTGCCGTTCAGGCGAGACTATAGGCCCAAACAGGGGGGTATTGTTGGAGCATTCATTCTGGGATTGTTCTTTGGTGTGGTTTCTTCTCCCTGTGCTACACCGGTACTCGTAGTTCTATTGACACTGGTCGCCGGGAAAGGACAGGTACTTTATGGAATTACACTGTTGTTCTTCTACGCCATTGGCCATTGTGTTCTGATGCTTTTTGCCGGAGCATTTACCGGTTTTGTTGAAGGATTTGTTAAAGCGCGTGGAGTAGTAAATTTTTCACTATGGGCTAAACGTGCCGGTGGGGTGGTTGTTGCGTTGGTTGGCGGCTGGTTTGTCTGGCAGGGATTTTAAGTGTAACTCCAGTAAGAGTTGAAATCAAGGTGCAAAAACTTTCCTGTAGATGCAATAATTGCACTCTATTTTCCGTACATAGTTTTATGCGCTAAATATAAACATCTAAATAACTGAAGGTTATAATGCTTTTAGTAGTTGGCACGTCTCGTGGAGTAACCATACGTAAGAAGGACACAGCCCACGAGGAGGTAACAACATGAAAACGAATCAGATGATGGTTATGGGATTGGCAGCACTCTGTGCAATCGCTCTTGCAGGTGAAGCATCGGCACGCGGCTGCAATGGCAATGGTGGCTCAAAGGGGCAGGGTATGAGAAGTGGAACATGCACACAAACCGGCTCAGCTGGCGCAACAACCCGTCCCGCCGGATCACAGCGCCGCGATGGTACTTTTCTGACGACAGGAACCACTGCCAACGGCTCAACAACTCGCCCCAGTAACGGTAGAGGTTTACAGGATGGAAGTCACATGACTGCCACGCCGGCAGCTCCGGCAGCAGCAACCGTTACACCCGAGGAGTCTGTCGGACCTAGGAAATCGTCGCGAAAATACGGCTGGGCGAGAGCAGATTTCGACGATTTTGAAGGTCAATAGTCGTTCTATTGACCGAAAAGGCGGTGAAATATGATCCGTTCAGACAGATTTGCAGCAGATTTCTCCTCAGTCCGACAGGCACCTCGTACTCAAAATTGATTAACTCCTGCGGGGGGCGGACGCGTCACCCCTTCTCAGTGGAGAATTACAATGCGAACGACAAAAATCATCATATATTTAATAGCAGTATTTTTCTCAACTTCTCCGGTCGTTACGCACGCATTTTGGAGGATGGACGACGATAGGCACAGCGGGCTAAATCTGGAAACCGGCTATGACACCAACACAGTTACTACGATATCCGGACGAATTGTTTCGGTACAAGTCGGAGATGATCGTCGTAATTCCCAATTTGAGCTCGATAGCAACGGTTCACGTGTAATTGTTGTGCTGGGGCCACAGCGCTACTGGGCTGAAAATGGTATTGCACTCAAAGCCGGAGACAGCATTACCGTCACTGGCTCCAAAGCGCAGGGTAAGGACGGCAATGTGTATGTCATGGCGCAAAAAGTAACAGACATAACTTTAAACGCCTCAGTCTCGTTACGCAACGAATCAGGTCGCCCGGCCTGGGCTGGCAGTGGTATGGGAAATGGACAAGGCAGGATGAACAGCCGACCCTCACAGTCTCCCGGAAGAATGGGCGGCGGTAGAATGGGGCGTTAGTTTTCTCACACAAAGGATAACAAATGCGCACTCTGCTTCTTACGTTATTTACGTTTGGAATTCTGTTTCTAAACGCTCTATCTTCTTTCGCTGAATCAGCTCCACCTAAGTTCGCACTCGGTATTGGACTGGAGCTGTCAAGTGGCTCTTTTGGCACCGGATCGACCAGCACCTATGCCACTGCACCGGTTATTTTTGACTGGTTTCCAACAGATCGAATTGACTTGGAGCTGACAGTACCGTTCCTCTATCAACGTACTTCAAACACCGGACATGCCGTGCTTGGAGCAAGTGTACAGAGCCCAGCAACCAGTGTTGCAAAAAGTGTGGATCGCGGTCCCATGAATGGAACAGGCGGTGGTGGTAGCGGAAGCATGTTTGGTGGTGACTATGGCCTTGGAGATATAACGGTGATTAGCGGTTATACGCTCCTCTCAGATAGTGACACTTCACCGAATTTGCGCCCGTCTCTCTCTGTAAAATTTCCTACTGCTGATGAAAACAAGGGATTTGGTACCGGAAAATTCGATTTCGGCGCCGGGATTGCTGTTTCCAAGTGGCTCGGTAATTGGCAGCCGTTTGCAGAAGGTCGCTATGTCGTACAGGGGGCATCACACGATGAGACCGGTGCGGAGAATTTTGTGACGGCGGATACTGGAATCGCCTACAGCTGGAGTGATCGCCTTACCACCTCAGGATTTGCCCGCTATGGGTCCAAGCTTTTTGACAACATGGCTGCTCCTCTTGAAGCACGTGTCAAGGTTGTATGGCGCTTTAGTGAACGTGCGTATACCGATGTTTATGCTCTAAAGGGATTTAGTGACGGAAGTCCGGATTGCGGTGGTGGTGCCTCGGTTTTCGTTGAGTTTTGATAGGCACTTAGTCTCGTACCGTTGTAAAGCCAAGAGCCTCCCAGTCAAGCATTCCTCCTCGGCAACAGTAAATTCTATCGCGCGGGAAGCCATTACGAACCATCTGGCCTATAGCCATTGGGCTTTGAGGGTAGACAGGCCAATTAACAGCGCGTTGAATCCAGCAGTCGGCTCAACACTAAGTGAATAAACCCTCTGAGTGGTTGAACGGTTCTCAATGAAAGCTGTAAAAAAATCAATAATCGCTCCATCGGGCATCTGTCGTACCTCACCATTTGACGCCCTCTGGATCTTCAGGGTTGCCTCTTTCCGGTTAGTAACTTCACTGAGGTTAGTCTGCGCATTTCACTCCATAAGATGACCAATCATAAGCAGCAGTATCCATACGACAAACACCATTTGCTGAGTATGAATGAGTCGCATCTGCTTCTTGGTATCGTTGGAGAACTTTTTAGAGCGCATCAGCAACCCGGCCAAAGTGAGCCAGACGGTCACAAGTAGGCTCCCGTAGAGGAACAGATTACGGTCATCGGTATAATGGGCATGAATGGTCATGAGAATAAAGGCAACAACATTCATCCACATATGGAGATCAAGGTATTTTTTAAAGAAAAGCGCAATGTTTCTTGGCCAAGGACGAAATTGATTTGCAATTAATCGAGCCGGATAGTAGACATTGGCCACTACGAACAGTAGCAGTGATATAAACCCGGTAATTTCCCCAATCCACTCGTTTTCCAATTAGGACAGCCTCTCGGATTCTGTCATACCGGGTAGGTGGTAACTGATAGCCCACTGATTCCATCAACCATACCAAGAACTAACGCCCGTACTTCTTGTGTAATTTCATGCACTTCCAACATTGATTTACTTCTCGAAACCTCAATTTCGAGATCAACCCATTTTTTCTGTCCCATCTGTCGTGATTTAATCGACTTGACTCCAGTAACACCTTCAACAGTGACAGTTGCGGAGGCAATCTCGGCAACCGTCTCCGGGTCAGCGGCCATATCTATCAGGCCGTTGATCCCCTGCAAAAACATTTCAACGCTCATGTTAAAAATAAAGAGTGAAACGATAACCGCTGCCACGGTATCAGCATCGGGATATCCGAGCTTGGCACCAATCAGACCGAGTAATACCGCCACGGAGGTAATGCTGTCGGCCTTGCTTTCATTGGCATCAGCAAGCATTGCCGGACTCGATAGCTGGGTACCAGCACATTTGTTTGAATCGTACATCAGATAACTAAAGCAAAGAGATATTACGGTAGCAAGCAACGCAGCATTGCCGGGCATGTCATGGGTGCTGGACTTGAAGGATCTTAGTGCATCAATCAATATGCTCCCGGCACCCACAAAGAGGAACGAACTGGCACACAGGGTACTGATATATTCTATTTTACCGTAGCCATAGGGGTGTTTTTCATCATGGGGCTTGTCTGCTACCTTGAGAGCTACCAGAATAAACAGTGACGACATGGCATCAGCAGCAGAGTGGACGCCATCGGCTACCAGTCCCTTACTTCCGGTAAGGTTTCCAATCAGCACTTTGAAGATTGCCGCAAGGGTATTACCGAAAAAACTCCACCGCGGTGAGGTCTGTCCACATTTTAAACATTCTTCATATTTCATGACGACCTACTCTGACTCATGGCAGATACGGCTCAAAAAGGACATTAATGGTGGTATGGTTGCCAAGTAATGCCTGAATACTCTCCTTGACATGCTGACCAATCAGATACCCCTGTTGATGGTTCAGGGTCGAATCAACCTTTATGGTCATATCCACCCAGATTCCCTGCCCCAGGTTTCTGGCGACGACCCGCGTAACCTTGCGTACGCCCGGAACCAATCGGGCCACCATTTCAATCCGCTCCACACTTTCAACCGGAACTGCGCTATCGAACAGGCCACCGAGGGAATCTCCCAACATTTCGATCCCCATCCTGACAAGAAGGATCGCTTCAATGAATGCAACCAGCGGATCGCGGACGGTAAAATCGAGATAGTGGGCACCAAGAACCGCGACGCCTACCATAACCGACAGTATAATATTGGAACGGTTATGGCGGGCGTTGGCAAGGAGTGCCGGACTCTGCATTCGCTCACCGGCACACCCCAGATAACGGGAGAGCGGGTAGTTTGCCACGACCGAAATGAGTGCGCCCCAAAAAGCAATAACTCCGGGAATCGAGCCGGTACCGTCGTAACAAGACCAAAGCCCTTTCGCAGAGTAGACGAGAAGAAACAGGGTCGAAATAAGCAACCCCACACTGATCAGAAACAGGGCAACATACTCAATTTTACCATGCCCATATGGATGCTGTTCATCAGCAGGTTTTCCGGATACCCTGACACCAATCACCACAACAAGCGACGCAATACAATCCTTGAATGAGAAAAGTCCATCGCCAATAAGAGCCTTACTACCGCTCAAGAGTCCGATAGCACCCTTAAAAAGAGCAAGGGCCAGGTTTGCGTAAACCCCAGCCCAACTCGCTGTTTTCTCGCATGCAGCACACTCATGAGAAGTATCACTACTTGAGTGGTGCATCACAGATGTCATCAATTTTTCTGGCTACCAGTCTCTCAACCTTACCAACAAACTCAGGGTTAGTTCGATTCAGAAGTTCATAGATCACGGCACCTATAAAAACCCCTGAGAACACACCAATAAATAATTTGCTCATGTTTAATCACCATTCCTTGTGCCGATCAAATCCTACAGATATTTCTGCTCCGGATTCACCACGAATACTTACCCGGTCCCTCTTATTTTTAATTCGTCGAGCAAGGGCGACGGCCACACTCCCCGACAATGCCAGCACCAGTCCGGTAAGTACGCTGACCACCATTATCGTGCTCAGCCCGATAGGCACCGGGTTCCCCAGAATAAACTTGACCGGCACGGGCGAACTGTTCTGGTCGAGAAAGATAATGACCATCAACAGCACGATCGATACAATAATTAAAACAAGCCTCACCATGGGAGCAGGATGAATCTTACAATCAAACTGCGGTAGCTGCGCTCGCGGTATTTTCTTTTTTGG
Source organism: uncultured Geobacteraceae bacterium (assembly GCA_903901875.1). GTDB lineage: Bacteria > Desulfobacterota > Desulfuromonadia > Geobacterales > Pseudopelobacteraceae > JACRCG01. The sequence continues at coordinate 9,878 of CAIUSO010000111.1, forward strand.
AAATCACGTACACTTTATATCCCAGAAATCCAACCGCAGCGACCATTGCGAGCGGAAAAAGGCCGACTCCCAACACCGAACCACAGCAACCGGCCATAGAGTGCATACCCATGCCACAACCGGCACCATATCCCATTCCTGCTCCCGCACCATTTCCAAATGCAACCGTCTTAACGCCTGCAACCATATTCGGACAATACGCAACCATGACAATCTCCTTTTTGTGTGACAAATTTAAATGTGTATTTCATACAAACAACTCTGACAATGCAACGAATCAGAGCATACCCTAACTATTTCGTTGATATTGAACCATATATTTAAATAATACAATAGTGGTTAATTAATGAATTAGTAATGATTATTTATCATCATTTTACTACAAGGCGAATACCGTCGTTGTGTCATTCATAAACCGATCAAATTCGGGGAATGAGCTAAAGGGAAGTCCCGCTCCCAATGCGGCGCATAGAACTTCAAGCTGCTCGACATAGCAGACAGGATCCTGCTCTTCAAATGCCCGATCCATGACGGTAAATACAGATTGAAACAGAGCCGCCCGTTCATGGCAATTTTCCTCAACCAGGCGTTGCAACTCGTCCCTATGCAGTTGAATAAGCGGCAGTGCATGGAGGCACATTTCTTCAATACGGTGCCTTCGTTCCTCGGCATACCTGAATTCGACAGGTGCCCCCAGGCTCAAGAGACCTGACTGATAAAGCATGGTTCCAACAAAATAGCCGACCGTTGAACCGACAAGAGCACCTGCAATCGGCAAAGCAATCACCGTCTGCGCCACCGCACCATAATAAAATGAAGCCGTCCCATGCACGACGGTCTGATTGATTTCATCAAGCATCTGCCCGGCATCAATGCGATTGTCAAGATAGGCGATCAGGGATTTACTGCTCTGAACAATACCGGCTGCTATGGCCAGGTGACTGTTGTAGCGGGTGACAGTTTCCCATCCCGCCTTTTCAGCTGCAATCTGGACACCGCTGCCGATGAAACTGGTCACGTAGCCGGTTGCAATGCTTTTTGCCGAATCACTCAGTACTTCAGCAAAAATGGATCCGTGCTGTTCCTCACCATGGAGCATGCGCCACGTCTTTGCCGTGCCAACTTTGCCTATGCTTTCGAGTATCTGGAAGGTGGTGCCCTGATAGGTATCCAGTGATATATCAGGCCACTTTTCTGCCCTGTTCCTGAGTAGGTCACCCTCGGCCAACATACTCCGTGTCGCCGCAATGACGCTTTCTACCCGGTCATTTTCAACCGCACCCCGCCTGTTCATCATGACGTACCTCTCCTGTCCCTCCCCGCCTGGCCTGTTCACACCGTAATGGCCTGCAACAGACGACGGGATTCTTCTACAATCTGACCGGACACCGTCAATAAAGTACCCTCTTCATCAAGTACGGGCGTTTCCATTATATGTTTAATGGTCTTAGCCATAAGAGCGGACATCATGACGAGCTTTTTTTCCTGGTCAGTGAAGGTGGTGTAGTCAGCAGAATTACTACTAAGTTGTTCCGTTTCATGCAGATAGTGGGCAAAACGTTCTTCAAAGCGACAGAGAAGATAGAGAATTTCGTACACGCGAAAGCTGACCGCCTCCGTTGCTATTTGCAGGTTTTTCATATGATCGACAGCCGCAGCAGCCCTGTTGTAATTTGTCCGGGCATTCGCTTTAGCTTTTTTGGCCCTTGCAGCCATAAACAGACCACCCAGTGCCAGAAAAGGGCCAGCTACTATTCCGCCAAGGGTCGCTGCCCCAATGGCCGTGCCGCCGGTCGCTCCCCCGGAGACCGCCGCAACCGTTCCGCCAGCCACCCCTCCGGTAACTCCGCTGACAACCCCACCGGCTGCTCCACCGGAACCGGCACAACCGGCTCCCGCCATCGCTCCGCCCCCCCATCCCATGCCCATACCACCAGCACCGGCACCGGCCATGGCTCCGGCTCCACTCCCCATGGCCATGCCCCCGGTACCAGCCATACCCGCTCCCGTACCGGCACCAAGACCGGCCATACCAGCCCCGGCCCCCATGCCACCTGCCATCCCCGCCACACCAGCGGCTCCGGCACACGCACCAGCGGCGGCCATACTTCCCGCTCCCATTCCGGCAATGGCACCATTAGCAGCCGCTGCTCCTGAGGCACAGCCAACTACGGTTCCGACGGTGGTCGTCCCAGACAGTGCGGCACCACCATACAGAGCCAGCGCAGTCAACCCTCCCCCCCCGACTGTTCCAATACCGGCGGTAAGGATGTCATTCATTTTTACACTTATATCGATAAGTTCAAAAAAATCAGCTTCGGTAACGGCGAATGAGACTCCATCGCAGACGATTCCATCCTGGAAATCAACGTTTTTAAGCTTTGAAAACGCTGTAACAAATGGGATAAGACATGTTTTGTACACATCCACTTTTTTACTACCCAGCGTATCAAAGAATATCTGAGCGGTGTTTTTGGCTTTATCCAACTCCTGAATGGCCACATCGTAACGGTTTTGCGCCTGAAGAGTATCGTTCTGTGCACGTTTATACAACGATGTGGCATCAAAGCCTTTTTTGACTCCAAAACCTCCCACCACAGTTGACATACCCAATAGAATAAATGGTAACGGCATAATTCCTCCCCTGCTTACTCAACTTTTCCACCGGCATTGCGCACCAGCCATACAGATATTTTCGACATACAGAATCTCATTCCTGAATGTACGTCTTTGCAAAATCCTTTTTTAAAAGATCCAGAGACACCCTGGCGACATCAAGCCTGCTGCTCCGCTCACCAATTACCGATTTGAGCGTCTGCCACGGATGATTGATCATATTTCTGAGGCTGGCGGGTGCCACTTCCTGAGACTCCTGATATTTCTGTAATATTTTAAATTCAAGCATTGTCAAAATATATAATATATCCTTGCTGGTCTTCAGGGCCTCACGAAAATCACTTTCGGCTTGAGCTGCCTTTTGTGAATTAAATTTTGGCCCGTTATGCCACTCAACGACACTATCAGCCGCAATATGAAAAATCTTGTGGCTCTTTTCCAATTGGGTAATCTCAGGAATCTCCCGATAGGTCCGAAGGCCTTCCCCGTACAACCAGACACCTAATTCGCAATCATGATAAGAGGGAAGTGATACCGTCGTGCTGCCTGCCCTCAAAACCATTTCAAGTTGATGAACCCATTCTACGTGAGTAATCCTGGCTACTGTAATATCGATCATTTTGACGTCACCTCTCTAATATATATGCCGTGTGAGATACTTTGAACAAGTTGAGTAAATTGTGTCCTTTACAGTAATACGTGACAATGGGTGCAGGTACCGCGGTCACGGTGTGGTGGCGGTGTTCCCATTTTGATGTTAGGGGCTGTTCGGGAAAGAACGTCACCCATATCTTTTGCCATCTGATTAAGATTGGTACCGCCGGGAGCGATTGAATGGCATTTGTCACAGGGGCCGTAATAGCCGTGGGGGGGGCGATCAGTAGCAAGAATCATCGGTGCTCCCTCCACCTGTGCAAGACCAAGCACATCGGTAGCTGTGATACGAATAGTTTTGTTGGCCCCGTTCCGGTAAATACTTACATCGGCCTGGCTTGCCTGAGCAACCTGTCGAGTCGCCTCCTTAAATGACGTGAGGTCACTCAGCGGAGTCCCGTTAATAGCGGTAATTATGTCGCCGGCAAGCAGCCCGGCATCAGCTGAAACCAACGTTACCTCGTCAACAAGTACCCCCGTAATAGTTGACGGGATATTATTGGCTTTTGCCACTGCAGCAGAAAGTGGACCAACTTCTAACCCGATCCAGTGCGCCTCAATCCAGGTTTTACCCAACGCACCACCTGCCACCGGTACGACAGCGCGACCGGCGTAGCCATAGGAAATCTCCTCTTTCATGACCATACCCGCCACTGGTATCGTAGTGGTGTTGGCTACGCGGGAACCAGGCGGCTGAGTCAATTCTGTTTCTGGTTCCGCCATCTCTCCCCCTCCCCTTTGGACGTCCGCCAAGTAAAAAAAGTAGACGTACACAAACGAACCAATCAGGACTAAAAGGAACAGTGGATTTGCAAAAAGACCAAGTTGTTTCATTCCGGTATGCAACCACATGCAAACACTACAGCAATCAAAATGCACCCCTCGTTCTCTTAGTTACGTAATGCGGCATAGTGAAAAGGGAATCTAACCGACCGTGATCATACCGTTGGATACCGTAAAGGGGAGCTTTTCCAGGGCCCGGGGTGGTGGGCCGGAAATCACAACACCATCCGGAGTAAAATACCCGGCGTGACATGGGCAGAGAAAATCCTGCCGCTCTTTTTCCCACTGAACAATACAACCAAGATGGGGACAGACAGCGGAAAGAGCCACAATAGCTCCATCCTGCTTTTTGAGCACCACTGCTGCGGTCCCGTTATAATCAAAGAACTTAGCATCACCGACGGCGATTTCATTAACCCCAATGGAAGTTTTTCCGCCACTCCCACTTGATGGTTTCGGCACCAGATAATACCGAAACAGCGGATACGTAACCGCCGCAATTCCAACAGCAGCGAGTGTGGCAACGCCACCAAGGCAGACGCGAATGAACATGCGTTTCGCGGGATCTATTTCAGACATATTCTCCTCACAGCTTATAATTTTCCGCACGCACGAAGCACCAACCATCCGACCAGTACGGTTTGCTGTGAGTAAAGAAGACGCACTCTTTTTCTGTAATTGGCGGAAAACAGGTTAACGCGTAACAAAAATCCGGCAATGGTCAACCAGACGGTAACCAGTAGGCTCATATACAAAAACAGATTTCGATTACCGCTCACAGAGGCGTTGAGTGATATCAGCAAAAAAGCAAGTGCGTTCAACCACATATGAATATCTCTATATTTGTTTAAAAAGAGTTCAACAGTTAATGGCAAGAGACGATTAGGGCTAAAAATCCATCGAACCGGGTAATAAGCATTGGCGACTATAAACAGTAGCAACGAGACCATCCCGGTTATTTTCTCAATCCACTCTACCGATTCCATTACGAATTAACCTCCAGATCTCTTGATTCAGCTAAACAAGCCAACCTCTGCCTACAACAAACAGTTCAAAGATTTATTACTAAGAAAACTTCAACTACAATGTACGGAATGAACAAAAAGTTCAATAGTGATTAAACCACCAAAATATGACTACTAATTATAGCTATATTTGCAAAACATCCTATTGTATTATGTACTTGTATTGTTTACATATTGTTCGTCAGCCACCAACAGAACACTTCTACCCATAAATATACTTGCATATATATTCATTTATTAATACTATGTGAATTAATAATCGCATGAGGTAATACTATTGGAAAAGAAAAGTACACGTATTCGTAAAGAAGAAATCGTTCAGGCAGCACTTAAGGTTGTAGGAAGCAGAGGTATTCGAGCCCTTACTATTGCCGCTATTGCGGATGTGGCCGGAATGAGTGAGGCGAATATCTATCGACATTTCAGTGGTAAGGACGAGATTTTTTCTGCTCTTGCAGAGTTCATTGGCAGTTCGGTTATGGGTAATGCAGCAACGATAGCTGCCGGCAGTCGCAGCCCACTGGAAAAATTGGAAATAATTTTTAATTCACACATCGGAATTATTGCCGAGCACCCCGGTGTACCACGTTTTGTTTTCTCGGAAGATGTCTTGCTTGGACATCCTGATGTGGCAAAAACACTAACCTTACGCATCGGTAATTACGTAGAAACCATTTCGGGTGTTATTGCCGCCGGTATACAGGAGGGGCAACTCAAACAGGGAATCGCGCCACGGGAAACAGCCTTGACCATGCTTGGGATGATCCAGTTCACGGCATTACGACAAATCATTGGTGGACTAAGCAATGACATAACGGTAGAGAGCAGGAATCTTTGGACAAATTTCCTGAAACTGATCAGCTGATTTTTTTGCTTAGCATGTGAATAAAAAATCACATAAAACAATTTTACATTTAGTGGTGCCTAACATGAAATTGTCTCTGTTTTTTTTATTATTTTTAATTGTGTGTGTGCAACCGCTGCCTGCGTCACCACTGTTGTCCCTTGACGATGCACTTGACATGGCTTTAAGAAATCACCCGCAGATTGCAGAGGTTGAGGCCACGCTCTTCGGCACTGAAGCACGGAACCGGCTGGCACAGGCAGGTTATTATCCCCAAGTCACCGCTGCTGCGGATTGGAATAAAGGGCGCACCTATATTACTGCTCTGGAAAACATCAAAGCGACAGAAGTAAGTACTGTGACCTTCTCTGTAAGACAGACAATTTACGATTTCGGTCGAACCTCCGGAGCAGCTGGGGTGGCCCGTTGCAATCAGGATGCCGCCGAAAAATCTCTTCGTATCACCAGACAGGACCTGTCATTACGGGTCAAAAGTGCCTTCTATCTCCTGTTAGCCGCCGAGAAACAGGTTACAGCTGTTGCAGAAACAGTCACATCCCGTTCCGCGGTATTGCATCAGGCTCAGGAATTTTTTAACCAGGGAATCCGCTCAAAGGTCGACGTTTCACGGGCCGAGTCAAACGTATATGGTGCTAAGACATCATTGATCCGGGCTGAAAACAGCCGCGAGCTTGCCCGGCTTGAGCTTGCAAATGCGATGGGGATTCCATCACTGGGAGAGCTGCAGCCGGTTGAGCCACCCGCCCTGACAGCACCAGTACCCGAGAGGTCCGTTGTGCAGCAAGCCGCACTGCGTAATCGAGGAGAACTTCAGCAGCTTGCCGATCTAAAAGCTGCTGCTGTTGCAAATCTTAAAAGTGCCAAGGGGAGTTACCTGCCACTGTTTTCCGGAACTGCAAACATCGGCTATGCCGATCGGGACATCCCGCCCACCGGCGGCGTGTGGAGCGTCGGCTTGAACCTGACGGTGCCGCTCTTTTCAGGTTTTTCATCGGTTGAGCAGGTGAAGGAGGCCATTGCAGCAATTAATGCCATCGAAGCCAGGCAGAACAGCCTCAGATTACAGATCGGTACCGAGGCCGAGTCGGCCTGGTTAGCCGTCAATGAAGCATCTGCACGCATGGCATCCACTGAAAAAGAGGTTGTGGCCGCCACTGAAAGTAAAACGTTGGCCGAGGAACGCTATAATGAGAATGTTGGAAACATCATTGAGGTAACCGACGCCCACTCCCAGGTTCTCGAAGCCCAGTCGGCCAGCATACAGGCACGATATGATTATTACATTGCTCAGGCCCGTCTGAATCATGCGGTCGGTAGTGACATAGACCGTTCAGGAGTTATCTATGGATTTAAGTAACCGGTTCGCACGAAGTAAAAAATACCTGATCTGGCCAGTGGTTCTTATTGCCATCGGCTTTACTCTGAAGATGACGCTCTTTGCAGCACCCTACGTCACGGTTGTTGCCATTGAAAACAGGGACCTGACATCCCAGGTTTACGGCAACGGCACCGTTGAGGCAAAAGTTATGGTTGGAGTTTCCAGCAAAATCACCGGGAGAATCGTGGAATTGCACGCAGACCAGGGAGATCGGGTAACACGTGGTCAACTTATTGCCACGCTTGAAAACGATGATTTTATTCAGCAGGAGCGGCAATCGGAGGCTGGTCTGAATAAATCGGAAGCGAGCCTCAATGTTGAGCAGGCCACACTCCAGAAAGCCAGAGCCAATCTGGTGCTGGCTGAAAAAAATGCCCGACGCTACAAGGCACTCGCAGCGAAAAATCTGATTTCAAAGATGGAGGCGGAACAGTACGAGACGACGTTCCAGGTTGCTGCCGAAGAGGTCGTGCGGAGCCAGGCTGCGGTAAACGCTGTCCGGATGGAACAGCAGGCCAACCGGGCCGGTCTCGGTTTTACCAAAAGCAGGTCAAAAGACACAATGATCTATGCCCCGCAAGACGGTATCATAATCAGTCGGGATCTGGAAATCGGTGCCACGGTTACGCCAGGGATGCCGGTAGTTACTCTGGCCGATCCTCGCACCGTCTGGGTAAAAGCCAATGTGGATGAATCACAACTCAAGGGGGTTGGAGTCGGCAAAAAAGCCGTGATATCCCTTCGCTCTTCGGGAAGTGAACAGTTTGCCGGACATGTTGCCCGCATGGGACGGCAGAGTGACCGGGTAACTGAAGAGCTGGAAGTCGACGTGGCCTTCAGCAAACCGCTTGTAAACTTCCGCCTTGGAGAACAATCCGATGTGTACATCGTCACCGGTGAAAAAAAAGCGGTACCATCCGTGCCGTCGGCTGCAATTGTGGTAAAGAACAATTTTCGAGGGGTATGGGTAGTAAACCATGGAAAGCTGGCATTTAAGCCGGTGACCCTTGGTATTGCGGACCGACGGAACTTTACCGAAATAGTTTCGGGGCTCACCGGAACGGAACGTGTTGTGCTGACACCCGGGATGGCAAAGAAACCGTTTACTGACGGAATGAAGGTACGTGTTTCACCATGAATCTCGCTATTCGTGACATTCGCTATCATCGGGGGAGGTTTATCCTTACCTCAATCGGTTTGGGGCTGCTTCTGGGGGTGGTCATCAGTATGGGGGGCATTTACCGGGGGCTGTTTGCCGATGCACTGGCAATACTCAACAGCACGAAGGCCGATATCTGGGTGGTACAGCAGAACACCAACGGTCCATTTGCAGAAAGTTCACGTATTCCCGAAGACATTACCTATCGGATCAGGTCTGTACCGGGAGTTTCCGAAGCATCTCCGCTCTCTTTTCAGACCATCCAGATCGATAAAGGGGCAAAGCCCTTCCGGTTTTTTCTCATCGGCTATGACCTTAACGGTTTTGGAGGCCCGCCTGAAATTATTTCCGGTCGGGGTATTGGCCAAAAACATTACGAAATGGTTGTTGCCGCATCCATGGGAATGGCAATCGGCGAGAAAATCCATCTGGGGCTCCATGACTATACTGTGGTGGGAATTACCGGGAAGGTGGTTTCATCCGGCGGTGATCCGGTCGCCTATGTGACCCTTGCCGACGCTCAGGATATTCAGTTCAAGAAGGACAATGATGCCATCAGAAATGACCGGGAGCGGATTGGAGCGAATCTGGACGCCCTGCAATCACTATCACCCGGACAGGCAAAATATCTGAAACAGAATATGAGTGCCATCACCGAGTCAACCCATACGGTGAATACGATTGTAGCCCGCCTGGCCCCGGGAGCCAATTTGCCGGAAGTCCAGGCACGAATCAACCGCTGGAACCATTTCCGCCCTCTTTCCGTGGAAGAACAGACAAAGATTCTCACCAAGGGGATGATTGAAAAGGCGCGCATGCAGCTTGGGCTGTTCCGGGCCATTCTGCTGGTTATATCGGCTGTCATCATTGCACTGATTATCTACACATCAACATTGGATAAGATCAAGGTCATTGCCACGCTCAAGCTTATCGGGTCACAAAACCGGGTCATCGTGGGCATGATCCTTCAGCAGTCGCTGTTGATGGGCATTATCGCCTATGGTATCGGCTATGGATTAATTCTGCTCACCTATGAGAAATTTCCGCGCCGCATTGTCCTGGAGGACGTTGACCTGCAAGTATTGTTCATCATAGTCATTATTATTTGTACCATATCAAGTTTTGTAGGCATACGGAAGGCGCTCAAGGTTGAGCCTGCGGAGGCTCTCGGTGGATGACTGCAGGTACGCTATTGAGGTTGAAAATCTGACGAAGATATACGGTAAGGGGGGAAGTACCGTCATTGCTCTGTCAGGAGCCAGTATCCAGGTGAAGCCCGGAGAATTGGTGGCCATTCTCGGCCCTTCGGGTTCGGGGAAAACGACACTCCTGACCTCCATCGGCCTGATTAATGAGCCGACACATGGCAGAGTAGTCATTGATGGTACCGTAGTTGCCGATGAAGGCTGGTTGCCCGGTATCGATTTAAAACGCCTCCGGAGAGAAAAGCTGGGGTTCATCTTTCAAGCCCACAATCTCATCCCCTTTTTGACCGCCCGGGAGAATGTCATGATTGCCCTGGAGATCAACCAGCTATCCCGGGGCGAGGCAAAAGCGCGGGCGACGGAGCTACTTGGCGTTCTCAATCTCGGACATCGGATGGACAACTACCCCTCGTCTCTTTCAGGTGGTGAGGCCCAACGGGTGGCCATAGCCAGAGCCTTGGCGAACAAACCGAAAGTAATTCTAGCCGATGAACCGACGGCGGCACTTGACACGGAAAATGGCAAAAACGTCATGATTCTCCTGAAAAAGCTCGCCCTGGAAAACCACTCCGCTATTTTAGTCGTCACCCACGACCATCGAATGGTGGATGGTTTTGACAGAATTTTTCATGTCAATGATGGTCATGTCAACACAGAGAGTTGAGAAATCTTTTATGAAACTGACTTTTGACTAAAATCACCAACCAACGGAGCAAACGACTGGGAGAATTTCGAAATCAAAGAGCCTGTCCATGCCTCCCCACGCTTGATCGTGGAGTGAGGCATGGATTGACTTCTCACAGAGGCAATTCCAGTTCCATGATCAAACCAGTCCCCGGAGCGTTAATGGCTCGTATACTCCCCCCATGAAGTCGTACGGCTCGATCTGAGATAGCTAATCCGACCCCCGTACCACCACTCTGTCGCTCACGAGCATCATTTACACGATAGAAGGGACGAAAGATATCATTAATCTCTGATTCAGGAACTCCGGGGCCGTAATCTCTTACCTCCAGATGAACCCATTTACGACCTCGGGACTCTCTTTTACGTAAAGCTATCTCTACGGTAGTTTCCGGTGCCGTGTACCGGGTGGCATTTCGGACCAGATTTTCAATTGCCTGTCGAAGTAGTTCTTTATTTCCGTTCAGTGACAGCGGCTCTGACATCGTTACAACAACCCCACGACCATTATTTTTCGCTTCAAAGTCGGCATCTTGGGCGATTTTTTCAACAATGGTTGATATATCGAACAGCTCTCTCTGAAATAAGCCGCTTTCACTTTCCAGTTGGGTGAGCATCAAAAGTTGGCCAATCAGTTCATTAAGGCGATCTGATTCCCGCTCGATCCTGTCAAAAGGTGCCATATGAGTTAAACCGGATGATTGTCTGGCTAATTCTAGAGCAACATTGAGTCGTGCCAGCGGAGAGCGTAATTCATGTGACACATCACGAATAAGCCGTTGGTGAGCACCCACCAGTTTTTCAATACGATCAGCCATCTGATCAACATCGCGCCCCAGATCGGCAACTTCATCCTTTCGCCTAACCAACCCCTCCCCGACACGCGATGAAAGGTTTCCGTTGGCAAGTTGCCGAGTAACCTCTCGCAATCGGCGCAGCGGCAGGGTGTTATACCTGAAAAAAATATACCACGTCAGCCCGGCTGTTATGATAGCAACAACAAGGTAAGAACCAGAACCGCCATTATTGAACCAGGATTTTTCTGTTGATACAGCGGATGTGGGCAATGGCATGGGTTTTTCAGCTTTAGCCGTCAAAACGGGAGGGGGCAAGGATTCGGCAGTTTTTTTCTCCGGTAACGTGACAGGAGAAACCACAGGCTTTCTGGAGAGGCTTTCCGGTTCTTTGCTCGGGAGAGGCTGTGGATCCAAACGTTTCTCTGGAACAACGCTCTGTTGACCGTGCTGAGGAGGTACTCCCCGGAAGGGGCGACAGGCAAATATGTCTTCAGCCCCGGTTCGGCAGTCACCATGGAGCACTCCGTCCGCCGAATTAAACGTACATGAACTCCCCTCCTCTTTTCCTGTGCAGGCATCAATCGCCATTTGCGGAGGCTTTCGCCGGATACGTTGATCTGGAGGACTCACCGACACCGCTTGGCTACCATCGCCACCCCCTGGTCCCTGTGCCAGTCCTTTCTCCTCAGCCACCGCTCCGACCGGAACAGTGGCAACGAAAGCCAATACCGAGATAAAACACACTGTCTTCAAGACAAATCGGCCGGTAAAAGGGTACATTCTGATCTTATTCGTAATCATGATTTTTTCCATTTCATTATTCTGTCGAGTACAAATAACCCAGATTTCTGACGGTCTTGATGCGCTCGGTATTATCAGGGTTGGGGCCAAGTTTCCGACGTAAGCTGCTGACATGGACATCTATGCTGCGATCATACACCGAATTGCCCCTGCCTAACGCCTTTTTGGCAAGTTCATCCCGGGTAAGAACCAGTCCGGCCATGCTTAAAAGCACTTCAAGTAGAGAAAACTCAATTGATGATATATCCACCAAAACACCACATCGAGAGAGAGAACGCTTGCCCGGATCAAGGACCAGATCTCCGACAGAAATGCACCCGGCTACTTTCTTACCTTTCACTGCGTCAGGCTCAGTCCGTCGCAGCACAGCCTTGATACGAGCAACAAGCTCCCGTGTATTGAACGGCTTGGGGAGATAGTCGTCGGCACCAATTTCGAGTCCAACAATTCGATCTATGTCACTGCCACGTGCGGTCAACATCAGAACCGGGATTTTTGATGTTGTCCTGATATTCCGCAAGACATCAAAACCGTTCATGCCGGGCATCATCACATCAAGTACCACCAGATCATGCTCTCCGGAAAGGGCCTTTTCAATTCCCGCAAGGGGATCGTTAACAGAATCCACGGTAAAGCCTTCACTCCCAAGGTAGTCATCGAGCAGTTCGCACAATTCCTTGTCGTCATCTATTATCAGTAGTCTATTCATGGCACGGCCCCTTGATTCGAGAAAAACGTATGATCCCATGCTACCTGAAATACAGTCATTTGTTTGTAAAAAAATGTAAAACACTGGAGTCGAATTTTACAAAACTTTACAAATATCCCTCATAACTTAACACAAAAGATTCTTAATTTTGAGTAAGCTTGAATTATCCGGATAGTAGTTTCAAGAGTGTGGGGGTACCAGATGAAAAAAACAATGATATTTGTGGCGTTATGCTTGTATCTGTTTGGCTGTGGCGGTGGTGGCGGCAGTTCCGGTGGTGCCGTAGCCTCGACTCTGAAGGGAACCGTCACCTTCCCCGGCACAACGGTTGCCAAAACCGCTTCAAAAGATGTCGCCGCAATAACACCGCCGATCTCCGTGCAGATTGTGGACCTTCATGGCAATCAGATTGCCTCGGCAGACGTCACACTTGGCGGTTCATCAGATACCTACAACTATTCAACAACGGTGGCAATACGTAAGGACGCCGTCATTAAAGCGGTTCGCGGCAACCAGGTTATGCGAGCGGCCCTTGACTCATCAACTGTAACCACGAGTTCTTCAACCAGAGATTTGAACGTAATTACAACCGCTGCTGTTCTGGTACTGGAGCAGAACCTCGATATTACTGCAGGTACACTCGGAACTTCGGCCGCTCCTGTATCTCCACCTGCGCTCAAAACCTTGGCCCCAGTCGCAGTTGAAGCCACTCTTTCACAAGCAGTTGCTGCGTCAACATCTGGTACCGCTACCAATTTCACGAGAACTACCGCCGCTTTTGCCAATCTGGTGGCCATCGTCACAGCGGTTACCAGAAACAATGTCGACGCGGCTCAATATATCTCTGGGGCTGTTACCGTCGCGTTCACGTCGCCGATTACCACGTACAGCGTTTCCCCTTCCGGGACCCCTGTTGCCGTTACCGTATCGTCTGACCAGGTGGCAACGACATTATCTGCAATTATTTCGACTATCAAAAACGGAACAGCTCCAACAGGCTCAATTACCGGAAGTATAACCTTACATGGTTCCGGCTTATCGGAAGTATCCGTAACGCTCTCCAGTGGTACGACATCACTCACCAGCTCAAGTGGTTTTTATTCCTTCAGTAACGTCCCGGATGGCAGTTACACCATTACCCCGGCACTCAACGGGTATGTGTTCAATCCGTCAACTATTTCCACCACAGTAACCAGTAGTGCCGCAACCGGCAAAAACTTCACTTCAACCAACACCGGCTCAATCAAAGTTGACTGGTAAAGGAGACTCTATCATGAAAAAGATACTCACCATCACTACGTTATTGGCTGTAATTACACTCTGCACCTTGCTTTCAGGATGCGGTTCAGACGGCACAGGCAGTGCCGTCTCCGGAAACCAGGAAACAGGCAAAATTGCCCTGCAGCTCGTTTGGGACACTGGGTCAAAATCAACAGCCAAAGAGGTGTTGTCGGCCCCCACCGGTGTCGGTACGGTCCGAGTCAAAGTAACCGCTATAGATATTACTTCGACAATCCAATATGACTTTGCCGCGGGAACCGGTAGCGGCACAATTGACGGAATTCTGGCCGGAACCGGGCGGACAGTGACGGCGCAGGGGCTTGATTTATACGGCAACGTAACTTATCAGGGAGTAGTATCTGACATTACCGTACAGGCGGGGCAAACTACGACTGTCGGCCCGGTAACGATGATTCCTGCCCCCACTTCGGCCTTTACTTTTACCCCCCTATCTCCGACGATCGGTCAGACGGTGACTTTTACCGACACCTCTGCCGGCACTCCAACCTCCTGGGCATGGTCTTTCGGCGACGGCACTACCAGCACGTCCCAAAATCCAACCCACACATATGCAACCGCAGGAACATTCACGGTTAGCCTTGCAGCCACTAACGGAATTGGAACGAACAGTTCCAGCCAGACGGTAACCGTTGTCCCGAACAGCTACTCGATTGCCGGTAAAGTAACTCTCAACGGCACGGGACTTGCTGGTGTCACCATCGCTCTTACCGGTGGGAAAACCACAACCACCGACAGCAGCGGAAATTACACCTTTACCGGAATCAGCACCGGCAACTATACCCTGACACCGTCGTCAAGCGGCTACAGCTTCACACCATCCACTCTTGCTGTTATAGTAAGTAACGCCAACCTGACCGGTAAAAACTTGACGGCAACGAACAACGGCTCGATTATTATTACCTGGTAAGGAGAATACGTATGAAATCGCATCTCAACACGGCCATGAAACTAATATGTACCGTCTGCCTGTTTACTCTCGTTACCGGTTGCGCTTCCAGCAGTTCCGACAGCAGGATTGCCGATACAACCGCAAATATTCAGCCAACCGGAAATATTGCGGTTAAACTGGAATGGGGAGGTGCGGCAAAGGCCACCGCCAAATCGGTCGCGGTGGCCCCTGCCGGTGTTACAAAGATACGTTTTACCATAACTGCCGCAGATATGGTTTCACCTGTCCAGAGATCATTCTCTTCAGCGCGGGGGAGCGGAACGATCGATAAAATTCCGGCCGGCACTGGGCGGACCATTACGGCAGAGGCCTTCAATTCAACGGGGGCGATTACCCATAAAGGGGCGACCAACAACGTTGCCGTAGTGGCCGGGCTTACCACCGATGCTGGTGCAATAACCATGAACACGGTTGGTGTTTCCATGAATATGGAGCAGACACTGTCCGACCAGGCCCAGAACACAACCCTGGCATTTTCTGCCTTTGCCATGGTGACCGGTAATCTGGGAGCCCAGTCATTCTTCCCTCCGGGCAAGATTGCCGACTATACCGGCTTTCAGTACCTGCGTGATAACGATCCGGACAACTATGGGCACAACACCAGCTTCCTTACCCGTATCGCTGAAAACGTCCTTTATATACTGAACGATGCCCAGATGGCACAATTAAGCGCATTGGCAAAAAGCCAGAATACCGGCTTCTCACTCTACGGTGCCAAGAGATTTCCGTTGATGCAAGCCTTCCGGCGCCTCATGACTGGTGATATCCCACAGGGGACAACCGGCTTGAGCCTGACCGCCGTCAAGGCTGCCTCAAAGGAGCTGTACCTCATTGACGGACAGGTCAGCTACGATCGAGCCGTACTCTATGCATCGGTTCTTAATTCTCTGACAACCGATCAAGCGGCATACCTGGCCAACATGAAAGGAAAGGGATGGACGTCTTGGCCGGATACCAGCATCAATCCGATCAAATCTGCCGTCGATGCCAAGAAAGCCGCACTCGGGCGTGATGTTGACATGGTGGCCATCTACTCCTACGCCAGTGATCTCTACAGTTGGTATAACGGTTCCCTTGAGGCGGATGTCTATTTCTGCCCGGAACGTCACGGCACCTATTTCGGCTCATTTTTTATGAAGGATGCCCCGGCAATTGGTCACGAAGGATACAGCATCGACGAACAACTTACTGCCACAGCAGGCAGGGCACTGAGCGACAGTACCTACGGATACGTGGATGCAGCCCAGGCCACCCTGATGTCGAGTCTTGTCAATACCCAACGGAATAACCTGTACACCAATACGCAGCTCCTCCCCAGCGGAGTAAAAAATAATATTGTCGACATCAGAACCGCAATTGCCACAAAACTGCGTACGCTCCTGACAACACCGGACATGGGCAAAACCATACTGGCTGAGGTCCTTGCCCTGTCCGGGACGTACGGAGAGCTTGACGGTGAAAACAACTACCATTATGCGACAGTCATTGCAAACGTCTACAATACGTTATCGACGGTACAAAAAGCCAAGCTCATGGCACTGCGAGCGTCAATCATGGCGGGCACCTATGCAGATGGCACCACCTTTGACTTCACATACACGGCTACACCATACCTGTATTCAGCAGTTATTTCAGATGTAACGGCCCAAGGGTATGCAGGGAGTACTGACAGTTTGTTCCAGTAATCAGGTAGTTGTTTGCTGCCATACTATGAGAAAATAGTATGGCAGCACCAATAATGGAAATAACATACTGAATATGTACATTTGAATCTGCAGAGAAGTAATGGAGGGGAAAATGGCACCGCACAATTTCACCGGTAACCTGCCTGGGAAGTTTCTGGAAAGCGAAGTAACCCGGCGAGAGTTTTTGAAAAAAACGGCCGCCGGTGCCGGAGCCGTTGCCGCCACCATAATTACCGGTGGCTGCGGTACAAGCAGCATCCAGGGGCGCGGTATGATTGCGGCCTCTTTGGATTGGAGGCTTACACCTAAAACCGCTGCCAAAACTGTTTTTTCTGCTCCCACCGGTGTTGAGACGATACGACTCATCGTATCCGCCCCCGATGTTTATCCCGCCATCCTGAAGGATTTTGCCGTAGCCGCCGGGTCTGGCATGGTTGATGGTGTACCAGCGGGCACGGGGAGAATATTGACGGCTCAAGGGCTGGACAGTTCAGGAACGGTCACCTATCAAGGAAGCATCACCAATATTACGGTTCAAGCAGGACAGACCACCAACGCCGGAACGCTTATCATGATCCCCGTCGCCCTGGGTTCATTCAGCGGTTCAATCGTACTCGGTTCACCGACAACCACGTCTATCAGAGCAAATATATTCGCTGCAGACCAGAGCGGCACCATCACCCTCACCTATGGTATTTCCTCCGGTAATTACGAGAAACAACTCCCCGACGCACCGCTTGTTGCCGGGCAACCACTGCTGTTAACCGTCAACGGTCTTTCTCCCGATACCCGTTACTATTATAAACTTATGTTTCAGAGCAGTGACGGTGTTGGCTCCGGTCCGACAAAAGAGTATCTCTTTCATACGGCGAGAGCAATTGGCAGTGCTTACTCCTTTACCATCCAGGCAGATTCACACCTCGACGAGAACTCAGACCTGGACACCTATTATAGAACACTGTCCAATATCGGCGCGGATGCACCTGATTTTCACATCGACCTAGGTGATACATTCATGTGCGAGAAGCACTCTGAACCTCTCTCCGCTACGGTGCACATGGCACCGGATCAGGCTACCGTCGACAGCCGGTATCGTTATGATCTGAACAAATTTGCCACTATTACCCATTCGGTACCGCTCTTTCTGGTAAATGGCAACCATGAGGGAGAAGCCGGCTGGCTACACGATGGAACCGCCCAAAACGTTGCCGTCTGGGCGACACAGGCCCGTCAGCGCTATTTTCTTAATCCGGTTCCGGATAATTTCTATAGTGGCGACTCCACCGAAGAACCATTTGTCGACAAACGAGCTTCCTGGTACTCGTGGCAATGGGGCAATGCCCGCTTCATTGTTCTTGATCCTTTCTGGAAGAGCATGACCCAAAGCAGCAGGGACCCCTGGGCTATTACTCTCGGAACAACGCAATACCAATGGCTTCAGTCCACACTTGCTTCAAATCAGGCAACCTTTACCTTTGTATTCATCCATAATCTGACCGGTGGGCTTGACGGGCAGATGCGCGGCGGCATTGAGGCGGCACCTTTTTTTGAATGGGGGGGTAAAAATCTCGACGGGACAGAAGCTTTCAGCCAAAAACGTCCCGGGTGGGGTAAAACGATTCATCAGCTGCTGGTCCAGTACAAAGTAACGGCAGTATTTCACGGGCACGATCATCTCTACGACAAACAGGTTCTTGATGGCGTTCCGTATGTAGAAGTACCCCAGCCAAGTGCCCAAAATGCTCTGAGTGGGCCGGGTCTGGCGTCAGAATATCACTATTCGGCCGGCACTATTCTCAGTAGTTCCGGGCATATTCGCGTACATGTCACCCCGAACGAGGTAACCGTCCAGTACATACGATCATGGCTGCCGACACAAGAAAACTCCCAGCAAAAAAATGCTCAGGTCAGTGACCTCTGGAAATGCACGGCTAATGGAATTGTAACCGGTTCATTCGCCGGATCAATTATCCTCGGTTCTCCGACAGGCACATCAATCAGGGTAAATATCCATTCTGCAAGCCAAAGCGGTTCGGTCTATCTTGAGTACGGTACGTTGCCCGGAAATTATACCAGGAGAACAGAGACGACTGCGCTGGTCGCCGATACTCCGCTGGAAATTGCCCTGAATGGACTTGACCGGGACACTCTCTACTACTATCGTCTTTATTATCAGGCAGCGAATGAAGCAGGCCCCGGCCCTACGGAGGAATATTCATTTCATACGGCGCGATCCGCTGGAAATACGTTTACCTTTTGTATTCAAGGGGATTCCCATCCGGAGCGGCTCAACAGCCAATTCAACGCTGAGCTCTACTCCCGTACACTCTCGACGGCAGCGGCAGACAAGCCCGATTTCTATCTTGCAATCGGAGATGACTTCAGTATAGATCAACTCAATCCGGCAACAATAACCGCGACCCAGGTGAGAGAACGCTACACGATCCAGCGTCCATATCTCGGACTGGTAGGTTCAAATGCACCATTATTTCTTATCAACGGCAACCACGAACAGGCGGCCCGCTATCTGCTGGATGGAACACCCAATAATGTGGCCGTCTGGGCCCAGAACGCACGTAATACCCTCTATTCTCAGCCGGCACCTGATAGCTTTTACAGTGGCAACACAGAGCAGGTACCGTACATCGGACTGCTCAGGAACTATTTCGCCTGGAACTGGGGTGATGCCCTGTTTGTGGTTATTGACCCTTACTGGGGATCACCGGTCTGCGCCGACAACCCCTTTGACGGCAGCAGCAAACGGAGCAATCTCTGGGATGTCACCCATGGCAATGAGCAGTATCAATGGTTTAAGACAACTCTTGAGCAGAGTTCAGCAAAATATAAATTTGTCTTTGCACACCACGTAATGGGTACGGGGCGTGGCGGCATTGAGTTGGCAGGAAGCTACGAGTGGGGCGGGAAAAGCGGCAACGGCACGTGGGGTTTTACGGCAAATCGGCCATCATGGCCCACTCCGATACATCAGTTGATGTCTGCAAATAAAGTCACTATTTTCTTTCAGGGGCATGATCACATCTGGGTCAGGCAGCAACTTGACGGCGTTACCTACCAGACGCTGCCGGAGCCGGCAGACCCGTTTTACACGCTTTATAATGACAGTGTTTTTCTGAGCGGTGATAAATTTTCCAATACCGGTTACACGAGGGTCACCGTCACACCTTCATCCGTCGGGGTTGAATATGTGCGCACCTATCTCCCTAAAGATGAGGGGCCTGGCAAAATAAGCGGCACTACAGCTTTCAGCTATTCGATAGCGTCAACTTCATAATGGGACTCCCAGCAGCTTCATCTTACGGTACATCGTCGTCTTGTGAATACCCAGCTCTCGTGCTGCCGCAACACGACTGAAGCTGTTTCTTTGCAGTGCACGCAGAATGGATTGTTCTTCGGCAAATTTTGCTGCTGTCTGTTGAATCTCCCCACGAAATGATCCACGAGCAAGGGAATATCCTCCTTACGCCTTCGCAGTGGCGGCAGTTCCAAAGAGATACTATTTATCCGACAATAAAGATCCTGGCGAAATTCACCATTTTTAACCATGGCTGCCAGGTCCCGGTTTGTCGCAACGAGGATTCGTGCATTTGACTTCTCTGAGTGTGTTGAACCCAACGGTTCGAAAGTGATTTGAACACTTCAGAGCAAAGCCGCCCCAATGCATCATCACGAGTTATTCCGGTAATATTCTCGGCAGCTCTGTTAAAAAAGTCACACGCCAGTTCATATCAATGGTAAACACCCCGTCAGATATGCTCTCCAAAATGGCGTTGGCCGGAGCTAACAATTCGTGTTCAGTATTTTTGGTAACCATGTAAGTCCGCTCGCTTCTACACAAAGTTTACCATGATAACGACCAATGGCTTACAGAGGCATCACAAAATAACATCTTCCGGGCCATTGGCAGATTATGAAGATCACGAATAGTGCCCCCACACCGTCAACCCGATCCAAAGTACAATGCCCGCTATGGAAGAGAACGTAAACAACTGGCGTTTAAGCGGATGTTTTTCTCTCCCCCGGTCCATGAAAGGAAGCAGGGCCAGAAAGATTACGGCAATTACCTGAACTGAAAGACCGATGATCTCACTGGGAAAAAGTTTCAGGGTCTGATAATTCGCCAGAAAGAACCATTCCGGCTTTATGTGGGCCGGTGTCACCAACGGGTTGGCTGGCAGATATGATGAGGAGGGAATGAATAGATTCGGTGCAAAGAAAACCAGTGCGATGAGACAGGCAACATAGAGGGAGATGGAGACCAGATCCTGGAGCAGAAAATTGGGGAAGAAGGGTTTTCCTTCCGGAAGCTGAGCCGGGGCATCGTCCTCCCCGCGCCCCCATTGATTACGCGTATCATCAAGCCCAAAAGGTGGGGTAGACACACCGGTGCATTTAACAAGAAAGAGATGGATACAAATCATCACCGCAATGGATGCCGGCAACAGCCCCACATGGAACATGTAGAAGCGGCCAATGGTCTGGGGCCCCACCTGCGTGCCTCCCCGCAGCAACGTGACCAGGTAATTGCCGAACACAGGAACAGAGCCGGCACAATCGGTTGCAATGGTGGTTGCCCAATAGGAAAGTTGATTCCAGGGAAGCAGATAGCCGGTAAGTGATATTCCCATGGCAAGTAGCAGGAGCGTAAATCCGCTCAGCCAGTGAAGCTCCCGTGGGCTTTTGTACCCACCCATGAAGAGCACTGAAAGCAGATGGAGTAACAGTACGGTGATCATCATACTGGAGCCAACAGCGTGAAAAAGGCGGACTAACCGGCCAAGGGGGATGCCTTCCATGATAAAGGAAACCGTATCAAAAGCCTTGTCAGCATCCGGCACATAATAGATCATCAGGAGCAGGCCGGTGACAATCTGCAGAGCAAAGATAACCAGCAACACGCTGCCCAGTGAGTACCAGGCGTTGATATTGTGAGGAAGAAGCGTGCTCTTCTGTTCTCCCTTATCCGGGGATAAACCCAACCGCACATCAAGCCAACGGTATATATGAGTAAATAGTTCTAACATAAACCCCTCATCAGCGGTTCCATTTTAGCCAGTAACTATCGTACCACTTTAATTCTTGCCGTCTGGCGGGAACCATTCCGTAAATAGACCAGCTCAAACCTGCTGCCTGTTTTTTGCGAAGCGAGCAGGGTAACGAGGCTACGGTAGTCACGTATTTTTCTTCCGGTTATCCTGAGCAGAATATCCCCCGGCTGAATACCGGCAGTGGCCCCGGGGCCGCCCGCCATGACATTCGTGACATACACCCCCTCCGGATGGAGCATCTGCGCCTGACGGCAGATGATGTCATCAACATCAATAAGTGCGACCCCCAATGTCGGTTCGTTCAAAGCCATCCCCTGAACAGCACCCCGGTAGGGTGTATTCTGCATCAAGCCACGTCCACCCCCCCTGCCGCCACCTGGCCCACCGAACGCCCAGGCGGCCGGCACTGCGGCCTGGGTTTTGGCCATTTGCTCAAGAAAGGAGAGCTGGTGGCAATTGGTGCAGAGACCTCGCAATGTATGGGGCGGTTTCACCGTCATACCGTTTGGTAAAAGATAGCTGTTACCGACCAGGCGCCCCTCACCTCCACGGGCAACCTGCTGTCCGGTTGTTCCCCCCTGCTGTTCGAACAGTTGGGGATGACAATCAACACAGGCACCAAGGGGGCCATGGGGAGCAACCACGGTCTGACCATTGGGGAGACGATAATTATTACCGACCTGCCGCCCCTGACTGGCCCAGGCTACCAGTTGCCCCGCTGTGGTACCGGGTGCCGTATTGTTGAAATCGATGACCCCCGCAACCAGACCGGCTGCCCGATTAATCGGTGTGGCAAAACCAACGCCGTTGAAGACACCGGTCGGAGCAAAGATGGCGGTATTGATCCCGATGACTTCACCTTTAATATTGAGCATTGGTCCACCGCTACTCCCACTATTGATGGCAGAATCGGTCTGGAACAGATTTTCGTATACCACATCTCCCATCTGGAGTGTCCGGTTACGACTACTGATCATACCGGAGGTTACTGTCTGCTCAAGACCGAAGGGACTGCCAATGGTCAGCACCATATCTCCGGTGCGGACGGCATCAGAGTTGCCAAGCGGTGCAGAGGGAAACGGCCCGCTCCCCTGTATCCGTAAAAGTGCCAGATCGCTGCGCAGATCCCCCTTTACCAGTTTCAGCGGGAACTCCATCGATCCACCGGAACCGTACACGGTAGCTTTTACGGCTTCAGCACCGACAATCACATGATAACTGCTCAAGACATATCCTCGGGAATCAATGATAATTCCCGAACCGATTCTGTTGAATGCAATATCGGCAGGGAATGGGCCAGTACCGGCCTGACCGGGTACATTCTGGGCAGACGGAACCGCAGCTTCGATGCTCACTACCGCCGGCCTGACAGCATCGATGAGTTGATGATAGGACAGCTGTACATTGCCGACGACTGCCGTCACCTGAGCCGCCGGAACCAAAGAGGTGCCTGCAGCAAGTTGTGCAGATTGCGGAGTCGTCTTAGCCACTGCTCCCTTTCTTGAAAGAAAGGCATTGATGTACTCGTCATGCTGCGAACCTTCATAGAGTGCCCACACAATAGTCAATAGTGACATTACCACCAACGCCATAATCCACGGTTTATAGTTCCGTGTGCAGACCGCTCCCGACTGCACAACATCACCAGCATCACGTTTGATTTTTCTATCCGAAGACATCAGCAGCTCCTATTCGTCCTTTTTCCGTCGCGACACGTCCGGTTCAGGGGAGGTCTGTTTTCTGGTGTTGAGAGCATTACGCATGCCGGTATTTCTGACTCCGGCCATCAGGGCAATTACCCCACCAGAGAGGAGCAGCAGCGGGAGAAGGGCAATCATTACGTCAACAACGTACCACCAGTATTTCACCATGCTCCAGAACCCGAGACTCATTGCAATCAAACCGAATACGATACTTAGCACAATAGACTCCTCTCACTTCAACATATTAATTATTGCAAACTAATTTTAGCCAGCCACCGATCAAGAGCTTCTGCCAAGAGCTTTTTCTTGACCGGTTTGGCCAGGTAATCATTCATTCCGGCGGCAAGACACTTTTCCCGATCGCCTTTCATACAATTTGCCGTCATCGCAACGACGGTGATATCGTGATCAAGCACTGAAGAATGTACGCTTCTAATCTCGGCGGTGGCTTCATAGCCGTCCATTTCCGGCATCTGGCAATCCATAAGAACCAGATCAAACCTTGTATGCTCAAGCAGACGAAGCGCTTCACGCCCATTCATTGCGTCGGCGGCATGGTAGCCAAGACTGTTCAGCATGTTGTGGGCAACCATCCGGTTGATATGATTATCCTCAACCAGTAGTATTCTGGCGGACCGTTGTGCAGCAGTGAACTCCGAAGGTGGATGACCACTATCAGGTAGCAGTTGCCGGCTACGCTTCTCTTCTTCCGACTGTTTTTCAAAACGGGCGGTAAACCAGACAACGGTCCCTGTACCTTCTTCACTCCGGATACCAATATCCCCTCCGTGGAGTTCTGCCAACTGTTTACAGATGGCAAGCCCCAGACCGGTTCCGCCGTATTTACGGGTGGTGGTACCATCTGCCTGTACAAATGGCTCGAATACCATGGCAAGCTGCCGTTCCGGAATACCAACACCGGAATCCTGGACTTCAAAGCGGATTACGGTACTACGTTCTTCATCAGTAACCGTTGTGGCACTGACGACGATTTCCCCCTCTTCGGTAAATTTGATCGCGTTACCGATCAGGTTATTGAAGAGCTGGCGCAATCTGGTGGCATCACCTTTCAGACCCAACGGCAAATTAAAATCAAACCGGCTCACCAGTAGAAGTCCCGCATTGGCGGCACGGATACCCATCATGTACACAACATCTTCCATCAATATTTTAAGATCAAAACAGGTATGCTCAAGATGGATTTTTCCCGACTCAATGACAGAAAAATCAAGGAGATCGTCCAGCAACATCAGGAGATCTTCGCCGCTTCTGCTGATTATTTCGGCACAATGACGCTGTTCTTCGTTCAGTTGAGTATCCTGCAACATGGTCGCCATACCGATGACACCGTTGAGCGGAGTACGTATTTCATGGCTCATGGTTGCCACAAAAACACTTTTGGCTTCGGTCGCGCGCTGTGCAGCTTCCAACGCCAGTGCCAACTCCCGATTGTTCTGTTCCAAACGGGACGCAACGGCAATGTGCTCCTGCTCTGCCAGGACACGCGCGGTTATATCGGCAAAGAACCAGACCTGCCCCCCGACGGAATCAGCACTACTGTGCGGATGGCAGCAGATACTGATAATACGCCCATCCTTGCAATGGAGATTTTTACTCCTGCCATCACCGGCACCGCTCTTAAGCTCAACGATGCTCCCATGAAAGCCCTCCCGGTCTGAAGGCTCCAACTGCAAAGCAAGGTAGTGCGTAACCGATGCCTCGTCCAATTGCCCCAGCATCCCCGCAGAAATATTCCAGAGCTCCACAAATTTTCTGTTCCACTTACTGATGGTGCCGTTTGCTCCAACCACCAGCAGGCCATCAGCTGTTGCATCCAGTGTGGCGTTAAGCAACGATATGACCGGCTGGAGCAGCTGTTCCGCCTCCTTTCGCTTGGTTACATTGATATTGCTGACCCGGCGCCCCATGGAGTTACCATTTCCGTCGAAGACCTCCTGACAGACATGTACGATCCAGCACTCCTCACCATACCGGGTGATGATGCGAAAATCCGGCGTTTCGCAATACGCCCGCTCCCCCTGTTTCACAAGATCATGGTGGTGCAGGTATATATCAAGTTCGTCGGGATGAACTATGCGGGTCAATAATTCAGGATCCTGCATAAACTCTTCCACGGTATAGCCGGTAAGACTTTCACATGAAGGAGATATATAGACAAGAGAACCATCCGTTGCCAGCCAGTACTCCCACGTAAGGGTATAATCTGAAATGGTACGACTTCTTAAATCACTTTCATAAAGCCGGTGACACTCAGAATTCAACCGGGTAATGATGCGGAGAATCCTGGCAGTACCAGAGGCGACCGCCCCTCCCACGAGGAGCCACACGCAGAAATACTCCAAAGTTGCCCCCACTGCTCGCCCCTGGATAGCCATGGGAATCAGGGCAGTGGAATACACTCCACACACTATCAGCGTCCAAAACAATAAAAAGAGCAATAGATAACGGCGAATAGCCCTCTCGATGCCGTCAGACGGCACTTCCTTCCTGACCTCTGCTTCCATTGGTATCCTTAACCTTCAGAGTCACTTTGAGCAGACGGTTTCCTGTCCGGTGGTGAATCAAGTTTTCATATCGTGTAGGCGGCTCTCAGTCCATAGGGCCAGGCAAGCAACCCTCCATCCAGGTATTTCGTGTTGGTAAAACCGGCACCGTCCAGCATTTTTTGGGCTTCGTAACCACGGAGGCTTACCTTGCAGAAGGCAATTATTTCCTTATCACGCGGCAGTTCATTGAACCTCTCCCGCAGCATCCCCAGGGGAATCAGCGTTGCCCCCTCAATCCCCGCCTCCAGATGTTCCCCAGGGGAGCGGACATCAAGGAGGATGATCTCCTCGTTAGCATCAAGCTTACGTTTCACCTCTTCCGGAGAAATCCCCCTCCCCTGGCCGTCACGTTTGTTTTTCATGATATCCGCAGCCACAATGAGATTATCCATGGCAGCCGAATAGGGGGGAGCATAGGCAAAATCAATCTGGGACAACTGGTCGACGGTGGCATGAAAGGTTATGGCGACCGCTGCGGCATCAAGCCGTTTATCGACAACCCCTTCTCCCACCGCCTGCACGCCAAGTACTCTGCCGGTCATCCGCTCAGCAACCAGCTTTATGACAATTGGTTTGGCACCGGGGAAAAAATGGGCTTTATCATGGGCAGGTGACAACACCGTTTCCACATCAAAACCGTTGGCGCGGGCTTCCGTTTCCGTCAGACCGGTTTTACCGGCATTGAGAGAAAATACCCTGAGGATGCTGGTACCTATAACCCCGCAAAAAGAAGCGTCACCACCAGCCACATTAATTCCGGCAACCCGTCCCTGCTTGTTGGCCGTGCTTCCCAGTGGAATATGCACCTGCCTCCCAGTTATGAGATGGGTAGTTTCACAGCAATCACCACAGGCAAAAATAGAGGGGTCACTGGTACGGAGCCGTTCATCAACGGCAATTGCACCGGTCGTACCGAGGGTTATACCGGCCACACGGGCCAATTCCACAGCAGGGGTAACGCCTGTCGCAAGGATAACAAGGTTGGCTGGAAACTCATGTTCACCGATATGTACCTTTTCTACGATGGCCTTTCCGCTGAAACCGGTAACCCGGCAGCCGGTCATAACGGTCACCCCCTGCACTCGCAGCTGTTTTTCCACAAGAAAGGCCATCTCTCTGTCAAGCACACCGGGGAGGAGCTGTTCCTGCATTTCAATGATGGTGACCTTCATCCCCCTCTGTCGGAGTGCTTCGGCCATTTCCAGCCCGATCAGTCCGCCACCGATGATACAGGCGTTGAAACCGGTAATGGCCGCCTGCTTCAGTAAATGGGCGTCTTCAATGGACTTTACCGTTACAATGTTGGGCAGAGAGACGTTGTCAATGGCGGGAACCACGGGCGAACTTCCGGTGGCCAGAACCAGGCGATCATATGCCACCGTTGCCTGCTCCTCGGTGAGGGAGTCCCGTAGATAGAGGAGCTTGGCATGGCGGTCGATCCGGATCACTTCGGTCTGTGGCCTGACGGTAACCCCCTTGACCTTCTTGAAAAAGTTGGCATCCCGTATCACCCCCACCGGCGTACTCATCAGCTCCCTAATATCGGTTACCGTATCGGACACGTAGTAGGGAATCCCGCATGCTCCGTAGGAAATAAAGCTCCCCCGGTCAATCAGCATAACATCGACATCGGCATTAACCCGTTTCGCCTTTGAAGCAGCCTTGGCTCCGGCGGCATTGGCACCTATTACGACTATCTTCATCTGCATATGGCTTCTCCGGTCCATTTTCCAAGTTATTGAGTATCATTACCGCAAATTCGGCACTCATGCCCCGCACTCACGGGACAATCGTTCCAGAATACTGATCAAAACGTTCGATGTCTCGACCATTTCATTACATAGTTGACCAGCTTTTTCTCTGTTGCCAGCATTGTATGCAAGAAGAGCTTGTTTCCCCAGTTCATGAACTTTTGCGTGGGGTATTTCTACTTCTCTGAAAGATCGTATCTGACCGCACGAAGCCATTCCTTCCTCCTGATACCACTTACCGAAAACACACGTTTGATGGGTGGGTAAATCGGTCGCATCAAGCTGATGTGTACCCTGTAGATGTGCCCTTATTTTGCCGGTGAAAATAATATGGGCACTCTTTGCCTTGCTCAGTATCAGGCCGGTGTCTTCATTTAAGGTGAACTTTGCAAGGGAACCGAGCAGGGTTTCGGCACTTTCGTTCAGTCGACTTGCTTCAAGGGCGGACGATTGTGCATTATCGGACACGCCGTTCCCTATGTCAGTTATTCGCATCATGTTGCAGCTGATTTCACTTGTCGTTGCAGTCTGCTCCTCAGCAGCAGTGGCAATCTGATTTATCTGCATCGCCAGATTATTAATCTGATCCAGAATCCGCTCCAGTGCTTCACCGGAATAGGTTGCCTGCTCAGTACCACGCTCCACTTCATGAACACCATCGTTCATGACTTTAACCGCTTCTCTTGTTTCGCTCTGAATTGCCTTAATCATTTCACCTATTTCATGGGTCGCTCTCGTTGTTCTTTCCGCCAATGCCCGCACTTCGTCGGCAACCACGGCAAAACCTCTCCCCTGTTCACCGGCCCTGGCGGCCTCTATGGCGGCATTTAGAGCCAGCAGGTTCGTCTGATCGGCAATATCTTCGATCGTTCCGACGATTTGTCCTATCTGGTCACTCCGTGATCCAAGGTTCGCAACCGTCTGGGCGGAGGTTCTCACCTGATCGGCAATTCGCGACATGATGGTGATACTGTTTTTCACCACTTCGGCACCTTTACACGCCTCATCGGTTGCAACTTTTGAACTTTCCGCTGCCATATGGCAGTTCCGGGCAATATCACACGATGTCGCGGCCATCTCTTCACCGGCAGTGGCAACCGAACTCGCCTGGGCGGCCACCTCTTCAGCACCTTGCGCTATTTTTTCCGATGTCCAGTATACCGTGCCCACCGCAGTCGCCACATCACAACTGCATTCAAGAACACCGGTTAGCGTTTTCCGCATGTTCTCCACAGCACTATTAACCGACCCTGCTAGTTCACCGATCTCATCTTTACTGTCGATTTCAAGGACGCACCCCAGATCACCTCCGGCGACAAGCCGCATCTCATCAACCAAACGCCGGATCGGCTTAATGATTATCACCCTGATCCCCCAGATGAGAATCACCAGGGCGATACTGGAAATTACAAACGTAAGGATAAAAGATATCAGCAGTTTTCTCTGGATGCCTTTTTCGATGGTATCCAGATCATCCAGAATTTCAAAGGCACCATGTTGCTCACCCACTTTCCACCCCTCAGCTTTAAAGCCGAGTAAATCCACACCGTCTTTATTGACCGTATCGTCAACAACTCCGTGGCACACCAGACAATCGTGGGTTAATTTGATGGGACGAAGGTAGCGAATGACATGATTTGCTTTATCCACCATAAAAAGCTCAGACAATTTATCCTTTTCCATTTTCTGTAGCAGCTCAAGTTCAAGGGAGCTCGGTTCATTTTCTCTGTCACGGGCCTGAACCTTGGGGACACGAAGTTTAAAACCGGATTCCTTCGCATGCTCCCCGGCTATCTTTATGGAAGCAATAATCGGAATGGTCTTAAAGAACGTGGTATCGCGCGCTGCAGAAAGCTTGTTGGTGGAACCATGCATCTTTTCTTCAAAGGCTTTTCGTAACTCAACTTCATTAAAAGCTCCACCCGTTCTTAAAGCAGCGAGATAATCACGTGAGCTCTCGGCTTGCAATATTACGGCACGAGCTTTTGATTGAACGGCCTCATAGGCCTCTTTTCTAATGTTGATACTGAAATAAAAAATATTTGCAACAAAGGAAACCGCCAGAGCGATGGCAACACAGATGGTAATTTTTGAGCTCAAACCTCTTCCTGGCATACACATTTCTCCTGACAATCTGTTTTATCATGTGTGAAAATCTTGCACAGAGAGGTACAATACGATCGCAGCACATCACTCTAAATATATAGTTATCAATATATCTAGCCTGCCGCAAAAGTAAGCCGTATTAACTGAAATAACAATAGTGATAAAATAATTATTTAATAGTGTTATCTAATCACTATTGAGATTTTACCTCAAAAAGTTCACTCTCTCTCCGTCACCCGGTCTCGTGCGCTGAGCAGCCATAATCAAAGCGGGATTAGCGTCCACTACACCCATGAAAGGAAAAAAATGAATGACTAAAAGTTCTGATAAGAAGGACGATTTTGCTCTTGAGTTGAAGCTGTTACACGCGTTTGAAACAAGCACAGAGCAAAGTATTGGCACCGTCGGTTTCGTGGGAACGCAACAAAAAAAGATCCTTGAAAGCATGGCAACTCTTGATAAATCTCTACAAACTGAATCTGGTTCGTAACAAATCAGGGGGTAAGCAGGTCCGTTTTGAGTGGGCAAAATTACCAAACATGGAGAAATGCCTTTATCGGGGATCGAGGTTTTTCAGACAGTTATTCCCTGTTGCAATCAAGATGACACCACTCGTAGGGGCGTATGGCCATACGCCCGCCTTTTGCTGTTCTGACCATGAAGAGGATTTCCTTATCAACATGCTGCGAGATTATCGGCAGCAACCAGATGCGTTGATAACAGAGATCAGTGATTTTCTTGTGACGTACCGCTCGGGGGGAAGGATTGTTTTGGATTCGGAGCGGAGACTAGCTATTCTGAAAATGATCACGCTTTAAAGCACTGTGCAATTGGTGACGCCTGCACGGGACTAATAGAACCTCCGCTGCGAATTCTTGCCGGTTCCATCAATACGTGCGTATTCCATTCCAGATTCCAAACGAATGTGAACTACCGCCAGACTATGTAACCAGCCAACAGGACACAGAAAGCCATGAATAGCCTGCTCGACTATAAGCTGATTATCCCTCTCGTGCTGATGCTCGGTTTTGCCCCCTTTTTTCCGCAGCCGCACATTGTCGAGAAAATAAAGATGCTTATAGACGGAACGTTGCGAAGACCAATCGATATCTTTGACCTCTTCTGGCACGCATGGCCATTTGCACTTCTTGCCTACCGTGTACTGCTTGACATGAGGAGATGAACTAAATTTATTTGTCAAGACTAATGAATAACCAGAATTCATGCCCATTAGTCAGCTATTTAATCATTATTGTGTATTTGGGCTACTGAGGGCATTATCACCCATAAGCTGTTACCGTTCAGTTCAATCACCAAAGAAAGGAGAAATGAAGCTATGGCACACAAGATTTCTGATGCATGTACCAACTGTGGAACATGTGTTGACTTTTGTTCATCTGACGCAATTACTGCTGCTGACAGCAAGCACACTATCGATGCAGATCTTTGCATTGACTGTGGTGCATGCCTTGACGCCTGTCCGGTTGCCGCAATCAGTGCCTGATAAGGTCGCACGCCGCGTACGGAGAAAAGGCCGATTAATTCGGCCTTTTTTATTATTCCACCGCCCTAAAACCGGGACACGTATGAAGGAGTAGGAATGTTTTGGAATAAATTATGGAACAAACGTACCGGTGGATCACCGGAAGAACGGGAAGTAAGCACACAATGCCAAGAGGAAGCTGAGCAGCTGTTTTTAGGCGGTATATGCACTTCGCAAGATAACTTCAGAACCGGTATTCGGAGTCGTAAAGGCAGTCATGGGATTCCGAGGGTTCATGCTGCGTGGTAAAGAATCCGTTTCAGGCGAATGGAACCTCGACTGCATGGCGTATAATTAAAAAAGAATGCATACATTAAAAATATGCTTAACAAATATGGCAAATGCCGTAAATCGCAAAGGAAAACAGGCCAAATAGGTCTTTAAAGGCTGATCAGGATCTTTCCAGAGAACGAAACAAGAATTATTGTTGCATAAAGCTCGCCCAGGTGGTAATAAATCGGGAAATGGTCGGTTTGGTCAAAATTTCAAACCTGACAGACTCCTAGTGTATGGTGTGCATATGTAAAAGCGGGCGTATGGCCATACGCCCCTACAAAACCTCTGGTTAACGCCCGGGATGGTTATTCTCTTATACTGTCGATCTCTTCCCGACTAAAACCGGTTGCCTGTATTATAATTTCCAACGCTACGCCGGCTTTTTTCAAGTTTGATGCTATGTTATTCTTTTCCTCAACAGCTTTCTGCTTTGCTTCATTGGCCTCCTGCTTTGCTTCATCAGCTTTCAGCTCCGCCTCAAGAGCTTTCTGCTTTGCCTCACTCGCTTCCAGCTTCGCCACTCTCGTATTTTCACGCTGCTGCATTAACGAACGCTGCATATCTTCAAAATCAAGCAAAACTATATCCTCATCTTTCATCTGTTTCCGCATTTCTGGCTCCAGTATCACAGACCGTAACCGACGGATCAGATCGCCATACTTTGCAGGATAGTCGGCCTCGTTTATATTGAGGATGTGATGTAAGGAGCCAATTATCAGTAACTTGAGCATTGCAGCAAAACTGGTAATACAACTACGATGAACTCCACAAACAGTTGACCAACCGATCTCGATTTGAGGAATCAGCTGTTTAGCTGAAACTCAGTCGGTCCTTCACAAATGTTTCAAGAATTTTACATGAATGAAATATGTCCGCAGTAAATATAGTTTATCCTGCAATCAGATGTATTCAGGATATGATGTAAAGCGGAGGTCTCAGTTATGAAAATTGATTTTTCTGGTGTTACGGCCATGTTAGTGGGGAACTGGACGGAGTCTGAGGATGTTAACAGATTCAGGTATTTGTCTGAACTTTCGAGCCGATGCAAGGGTATCGTTGGTGAAATTCGTATTGACTGCAGTGGGATAGAAAAAATAGACAGCTCGGGTCTTCATATTCTCTATTCGTGGCTTCAGTGTATCTACTTTCGCGGTAATCAGCCCCGGATTGTCAACGTATCTGCTGCACTACGTAACTCACGCATACAGTTAGGTGTTGCACCCGCCTTTGAATATTGACCTGTTTGCCCCACGTTGATGTCGCCGATTATCTGACAACCGAAATATATGGCAGTAATGCTGTTGGAATAACCAGGTACGTGACGTCTTTTTTGAGCGTTGGTGTAGAGGAACCCTTCCCATGGACTATCGTAAACCAAGAATTTTATGTGTCGATGACGACCCCCTGAATACCAATCTTCAGGAAGTTATACTGAATCCGCAAGGGTATGACGTGTTGTCAGCTCATAGTGGGATTGATGCTCTGCACTTATAAGACATGAGCGCATAGATCTTTGTTTGATAGATATTGTAATGCCCGGCATTGATGGATTTGAGGTATGCCGTAGGATCAAGTCTGATAAGGTGTTAGAGAACATCCCCCTACTGATGATTACTGCCGGTGTCGATAAAGAGCTGAGAGTCAGAGGGATTGAGGCTGGTGCAGAAGATGTATTCGTGACCCAACATCAAACGTTGTGAATCACGATATACCGATCATAGCCATGACCGCCAACGCCATGAAAGAGGATCGCGATAAATGTCTCGGTGTCGGAATGAATGATTACATTTCCAAACCGGTAAATAAAGGAGAGCGTTCCGTTCTCCTCGAAAAATGGCTATTGCCAACTGAACAAGTACCACATGAACCGGTTGTCGTCCGACATGATATGGGTCACTTAAAAAAACTGACGGTTCTGTATGTTGAAGATGACGATGACACCCGTGATCAGTACGGTCAGTTTCTCTCGAATATGGTTGGTGCCCTTATTATGGCAAAAGATGGTGCAGAGGGCCTGGTCGCCTGCCATAAGCACCGACCTGATATCATAATTACTGATATCAGGATGCCGGTTATGGACGGCTTGGCGATGTTGAAACACGTACGTACCCATGACAGATCGCTTCCTGCTATTGCCTTGTCAGCTTTTGACATGCCTGAAGATCAGAGACAATCTGGTGATCTCGGAATGCTCAGGCATGAAATTAAGCCTCTGAGCGGTATGAAGCTCAAGCTGGTATTGGAGGAGTGTGCAAAAAGCATTATGTGCTAATCGTTTATCACGTGAACAGCATTCCTCCCCTACCCTGTCAAGTAACGCAACAATTTTACCAGAAAGGTCCTGAGTCTGCGTAAGGTTCTTGTCCTTTACTGAAATACCATTTACCAAAATGGCAGCAGGTATGATCCGCAAGTTTAGCTGACTGGACAGATTCGGATTCTTTGCCATCAAAACAGTGTTCAATTCGTCCTACAAATGCCAGATGGTGGGTAGGTTAGAAATCAAGCGGGTGGAAGTTGTTTTGAATGTTGCCACGTGTGCCTTCAATTACCCCGTTTCTGTCTTGTCTACCAAGTAGGTATATCCCAGTAACATTCTGTCCAGTCGCTCAATAAACTGGCTGCTTTCCTCTATTGAAACCGTTTTTGCAGCCACATCCTTTTCCAGATTACTGCGAACGTTTTTAAGGATTTCTGGCCCCTTATACTGAACATATTTAAGTGTTTCCCATGTGGCATCGCCATTTATCACTGTATCAATCATGTAGCCGGTTTTGTTGTTGAACGTAATATGTACCGCGTTGGTATCACCAAACAGGTTATGCAAATCCCCCAGTATTTCCTGGTATGCGCCGATGAGAAAGAAGCCGATGAAATAATCCACTGAGCTATTGATCTTATGCATGGGTAAATACTTTGAGCGACCATGTTGCCCGACGAAGCTGGTGATCTCTCCGTCAGAATCACAGGTAATATCGGCTATTGAAGCCATAACATCGGGCTTCTCATTGAGACGCTGGATCGGCATTATCGGGAAAATCTGGTCTATTGCCCATGAATCGGGGATAGATTGAAAAAGAGAAAAATTGGCAAAATATGTCTGGCGCAGATGCAGATTGAAGTTTTGCAGCTCTTCGGGGACCGGCTTTATTTTCTCCAGGATGGTACTTATTTTAAGAACAATCTTTGAATAGAGCCATTCTGCTGTAGCTCTGTCATTGAGTGTCAAATAACCCAGATTAAAGAGGTTAACGGTTTCAAGCATGAGTTGCTGGGTATCGTGATAATCTTCGCGAAGAGAATGTCGGTCGATACTCTTATAAATATCAAGGAGCTTCCTTACGGTGGGCACTGGTTTTTCAGCATGAGCCAGTTGCCCTTCAAAATCGGGCATTGCACATTGAGTTTCAGTATTGAGTATGTTTGTTACCAGTACCGAGTAGTGGGCGACGGTGGCCCGCCCCGATTCCGAGATGATGTGGGGACACTCGACACCGGCTTCGTCGCAGATGTTTTTAATCTGAAATATTACATCGTTAGCATACTCTTCGATTGTATAATTGACGCTGGAGAAATAGCTTGATTTGGAACCGTCATAATCGACACCCATGCCACCACCAATGTCCATATATTCTATGCCGATCCCCATCTTTCGTAACTCTGTGTAAATACGTGTTGCTTCGATGAGTGACGTTTTAATCTTATCTATCTTTGTTATCTGGCTGCCTATGTGCGAATGCATCAGTTTGACGCACGGCACCATATTGTGCTCTTCAAGCATGCGGATTGCTGCAATAATTTCAGACATGCGCAGCCCAAATTTTGCATCTTCACCACCTGATGTTGACCATTTGCCGGTGCCCTTGGAGGATAGCTTAACGCGGATGCCCAGCACCGGCATAATCTCCAATTGCCTTGAAAGTGCGATAATTTTTTCAAGTTCAAATAGTTTCTCTACCACCAGTGTGATGTTATAGCCGATCTTTGTGGCATAGAGTACCGTCTCGATATATTCGTTGTCTTTATAACCGTTACAGATTATCGGTAAGTCATTGCCGGTAGAAATGGAAATTGCTGCGATAAGTTCCGGTTTTGACCCTACTTCGAGACCTATGTTGTATCGTTTGCCATAGGAGGCGATGGCTTCGACAACCTGACGTTGCTGATTGACCTTGATCGGATAGAATGTCTGATATTTTTTGGGATAGTTGTTTTCTATGATGGCGTTTTTGAATACCTGATAAATGAAGGCAATACGCCTTTGAAGGACGTCCATGAAGCGGAGGAGGATAGGAGGTTTTATCTTACGCTTGATCAAGTCATCCATCAGAATGCGCAAGTCAATGGACTGCTTGGCATTTGATGAGGGATGGATGCACACATTGCCATTTTTGTTGATCGTAAATAGATGTGCACCCCAATTGTCAAGACTGTAAATCTTGGCTGAGTCGTTAATTGACCAGCGAGCAGTGTGTGGTTCGGAGTTCATGCAGCCAATCCTTTGGAGATACGTATGTGTCTTTGTTTACAAAAAATTGAGCGCTACGATCTCGTAGGGCTAAAATGCGCATTCATTTTTTTCCATCAGTATTTCATGTTCCCTCAGCCCAATGGTTCTCAACGATTCATCATTGCTCTTACAGAGCTTGTCGACCAGTTCCACCCATTCATGACTTACGGAGGAGGCGGGAAAACGGGGAATATCGGTGGAATGAGTTAGCAGATCATGCATAAGATTCTGCTCGTCCGGATGGAAAAAATAGATGCCAATAGCAATAAAGCCATCAGGTTCCTCGGTGACATACGTGCACATACCGGTCAAAAAAGCATCTTCATTTGGAATTGCTATCTTAACGACATCTTTTTTATTTGGAATAGTACCGGTGAAAACCTGAGGAAGTGCTAAAATTTTCACTCCATGGCTACAGCAACTCGCTACAGCAACCTCAATTGTGGCTGCTTCCCAGATCAATATTACCTTACTTAATATGTCTGACGACTGCCCAAAAGATTCATTGCTGCTAATCTGTTCCGTCATAATCCCTCCCAGATCCCGATCTTAATGAAATGAATTGTCAAATTTTAAAATCATAACTTATGGCACAAGATCAGTATGAATTCTATCGGTAGCATATAACATGCTTTTATAAATTATAGTGTTACAGTTGTGTTAAACTTTCTCTGCGTTTAGCTAGACCTTCGGGAAAGGGTTGCAATCTCATATCAACAGACGATAATATTCAGCAGCATGAGAAAAGTGTTGTTGTGGAATGATACTGTCTGACGTTACGGAGGCATGAATAAATGGAAACAACTACCCATCCTAACCAGACTGAGCCAGTCAGTAGTGGATTGGCAACGTGTTTAGAAAGTATCCTTGAAAATATCAATTCACAATGTATGTTTATCAAAATAAATCATGTTGCCAAAAAGGTAGAGGATGCCTTTGAAGATAATCCTGATCTGGTAGGCATTATTGTTGTTGACGAAGAGGAGCACTTGATGGGTATGATTTCCCGCAGGCGTTTTATGGAAATCTACAGTAAACCATTTCGTAAAGAGTTACACAATAAAAAGCCGCTTAAGCTACTGGTTAAATACGAATTCGATTCTCCACTCAGTTTTGATGCAACGGACAATATTGATTATGTAGTCAGGATGGCATTATCTCGCCCTCACGATCAGATGTATGAGCCCATTGTCGTACGCTCGGTGAGTGGTGGATTAAAACTGATAGAAATGCAGTTATTGTTACTCGAACTTGCAAAAATATACGAACATCAATCAATGGCATTGCAGGAAACATTATCCCGGCTGAATATGGCAAAAGATCGTGCCGAGGCCGCTACACGAGCAAAAAGTACCTTTCTGTCATCGATGAGCCACGAGATTCGCACACCTATGAACGGTGTTATTGGCATGACCAGTCTGTTATTTGATACTGAACTCACCCCGGAACAGCACGAATTTGCTAATACAATCCGTAAGAGTGGTGAGAATCTTCTGGAACTCATAAATGACATTCTCGATTTTTCAAAAATTGAGGCGGGAAAACTTGAGTTGGAACTGCTCGATCTGGATATCCTTACCATGATGGAAGATACTGCTGAACTACTTGCCATGCGTGCCGCCGAAAAGGATTTGGAGCTTATCTGTATCGTCGATCCGGCAATTCCGGCCCACGTGCAAGGTGATTCGGGAAGAATCAGACAAATACTGACCAATCTTGCCGGCAATGCCATAAAGTTCACACGTACCGGTGAAATAGTGCTCAGTGCCACACGTATACGTGACACTGCTGCTTCGGTCACTGTTCTGTTTGAAGTCAGGGATACCGGCATAGGTATTCCGGCAGATCGACTGGAGGCGGTCTTTGCCCCCTTTACCCAGGCAGAAAGCTCCACGACCCGCAAGTATGGGGGGACGGGACTCGGACTCAGTATCTGTAAACAGTTAACTGAAATGATGGGAGGGGACATCGGGGTAACCAGTGAATATGGAGTCGGTTCTGCGTTCCACTTTACCATCTGTCTTGAAAAACCGGGACATGCCCATGATTCCAGTTCCACACGCAGATGGTCTGGTGATGATCTTCGGGGCATCAGAGTACTTATTGTCGATGATAACGACACATGCCGTTCACAACTGTCGGGCTTGCTTGACAGTTGGCAGTGCTGCACGACAGTGGTTGCAGACTCCGAAAGTGCGCTGAGTAGTATCCTTCAGGCGGCCAGATCAGGGTTCCACTTTCACACCGCTTTGATCGATATGAAGATGCCTTTCGGAGATGGTTTTGAATTGGGTCGTCACATTAGGGCGAGTTCTCTGGTCTCTTCAACAAAGTTGATATTGATGTCAGCTTTTGGCCATTCAGGAGACAAGACGTTATCGGAGGAAATTGGTTTTGATGGTTATTTGAGCAAACCCATACGGCAGAGCAAACTACACGATTGCATTACCATTGCACAGGGGAAGTTGC
This sequence comes from uncultured Geobacteraceae bacterium, assembly GCA_903901875.1. GTDB lineage: Bacteria > Desulfobacterota > Desulfuromonadia > Geobacterales > Pseudopelobacteraceae > JACRCG01. Next base: position 48,481 of record CAIUSO010000111.1, read on the forward strand.
CGGTGGCTACGAAAACCCCATATTTTTTATCAGATGATTCACGGGGAAAGAATGATAGATCCACCTTTCGAATTCTCTTGGCCGAGGACAATATAATAAATCAAAAGGTCGCTCAAAAAACGCTCAATAACCTCGGTTATAACGTTGATGTTGTGGCAAACGGGCTTGAAGCGGTGCGTGCTTTGGAAATATTCAATTATGATCTGGTACTGATGGATTGTCAGATGCCCGAAATGGACGGGTATGAAGCGACCGGCATGATCCGGGATGCTGGTTCTAACGTATTAAACCATCGGGTACCTATTGTGGCCATGACCGCCAACGCGATGAATGAAGATCGTGAAAATTGTTTGCGGGCAGGTATGGATGATTATGTGTCTAAACCGGTGAAAAAAGAGATAATTACGAGCGTATTGGACAAGTGGTTGCGTACTGGACAGAACAATTAACGTTTCGATCTCCTCCTGGTGTCACTGTAACTGCCGATCATCCCGATGTTCCCCCCATCAAATGCATATCTTTTCACAACTTTTACACGTTCGAAATATGTATGTAACGTGACGATGTTATAGTTCCTCCAAACAATCTCGGGAGGGGCTATGATCAATAAGGCGATGAAACTGAAGACCGTAAAGGACAGCCTACCGGTGGTAACGGCGGTGACTACCGCAGTAGGGCTTGTGAGAGGAATCTCGTTCAAACGCTTTAAACCAAAGTCCCGGAAACGTGAATTTTTTGAGATTGCCGACAATAATGACAGCCATCGTTCCCGCTGCCAGATATTCAGGGAAAAAGGTACGGGAAATGTCCCAACCATAGTCCTTGGTGGTTTTGTACCGGACGCGACAGAAACGGTGGAGTTCCAGCGGGAATTGCTCCGCCAGCATGGCTCTATCTACTACGTAAATTACTCTCGTAATGGCTTTAGTCAAAAAATGTTTAATGCCCAACTTGCCGATTTAATAGAATCCCTTGCCGGCAAGCGACAGAAGCCAATGATCATGGGGGTCAGCTTTGGCTGCGGCCTTCTCTCGGACTTCTTGGGCCTTGCCTCTGAGCTGATCCACGAATCCATACGGGGCATAATATTGGTGAGCCCGGTTTTGACAACCCACGATCTGATCAGACCGCCAGAAATGAAGCGGGATGGTGTGCGTATTCTGGAGAGTAATCTCAAAAAAATTGTTGCAGCAGACCCCACCAATGACACCGATATAACCAAACAGATAGATCGTTCACGCCGCTGTTTTCAGGCACTTTTTAATGCAGGGGCTGAGAATCGTCCCCTGAGCGTCCGTCATCTCGCCATCCGCAAACGAATTAATGATGTTATCGAGCTGACCACTGCGAGGGGAGGCTTTGAGCGAGTGACTGCGTTGAGAAACTTCACTCTGCCACCCTTAACCCAAACACACTTTTCTGGACCAGTACTGGCACTGCTTGCCGAACTGGAAGCGGATATTCTGGTACCTTCCTCGCCTACGCTGGAGCTGTTTAGTAATGAATCTCTCTTCACCCGGTTATTCCCCGCCGGGAAGGTAAAAACGGTCCGCTCACACCGACCGGGTGACGGGGTTGCCCATGCGTCCCTCATCTTTCACCATGATGCATACAATGGGTTACTTGAACGCTGGTACGAAAGACTCCTGTACCCACGTCTCCATTTGGCTGTTTAGATGGCACTTATCACTCGAATTCAAGAATCCGTGTTACTGCAAGGTGTCCTTCGCACCTTGGCCAGAAAGCGTGCTGATCGAATAGATCGCATGGATCCGCTTGCATCACAACGGGACATCTTCAAAACCTTGATCAATACCGCTGCCACAACGCAATTCGGCAGGGATAATCTATTTTCCCGATTGCAGAACATCCCCTTCAATGTAGCGTACAGCTATTTCAGAAGCCAGATACCGATACGCTCCTACCGGGACTTTATGGTGGACTATTTCAGCGGTCAGCTGACAGTGCCAGCCAACGGCCATTCAGCACCGTTACTTAATAATGTCACCTGGCCGGGTGTCACCAAACTGTTTTGTGAAACGTCGGGTACGACGGCACCGACCAAGTTTATCCCCTTTTCAGCAGAGATGTTTGCAGAGAATAAACGGGCCGCCCTTGATATGATCGCCTGCTATCTGGCAGCACATCCGCAGTCACAGATAGCCAGGGGGAAAATTCTCTATATGTCCGGTTCCACGAAACTGACGCAGGTCAAACGGGGAGTGTGGTCCGGCGACATGAGCGCACTGACTCTCCGCTTCCGCCCCTGGTACCTGACCCCCTTTATTGAACCGAACAGTGCTATTTCTTCCCTTCCCTGGGAAGAAAAACTGCCGGCGATGGCACAGCTGCTGCTCTCGGACAACACTATTCGGGTCATTTCCGGCGTTCCTCCCTGGATAATTCTTCTCTTGAAAAAATGCGGGGAGATTGGTGGCAAGCCGCTTCACGAGTTGTTACCAAACCTTGAGCTGATAATACATGGTGGCACCAGCATTCTCCCCTATCGGAATGAATTCGAATCTCTCTTTGCCGGTGCAGGACCCCAGTTCCTTGAGTTACTTCCTTCATCGGAAGCCTTTATGGCGTTTCAGCGTCCGGGGGAACGGTACATGCGCCTGACACCCTTTTATGGTGTATTTTTTGAGTTTGTTCGTTTTGAAGACCTTGATGAACAGGGTAAACCGTCTCCCTATGCCGGTACGATCCCGCTGGAGCAGGTTGAAGTGGGGCAGCGTTATGCCGTTATTCTCAATACCTGCTCCGGTTTGTGGCGCTATCATATTGGGGATACCATCCGCTTTGTCTCCACATCCCCCCACTTCATCGAGTTTACCGGTCGTGACCGTTTTCTCGACAAACTTGAGGAAAAGGTGACGCAGGGGGAGGTTGAGCAGGCCATAGCCAACTTGAACAGTACCCACTTCTGGAATGTGCGGGAATTTATGGTTGGTGCCAACATTCCCGAACGTCGCCACCAGTGGGTGTTGGCGGTTCATGACACAACCTTGAGTGGTGCGGATGCCGCACATATTCTCGATTCTACACTGCGGGGGCTGAATGCAGACTATGCGACATTCAGGAGTCAGGGGCGCATTACTGCACCGGAAGTGTTGCTGGTACCGGAAAATGGTATTTATCGCTGGTCCCAGAGTGAAAGAGGCAAGTTGGGGGGGCAGAGTAAAATACCGCATATCGATCCAACACAGGATTCTTCAATGATAGCCAGTCTTCGAGGCTTCCATGGGGCGTAACATTTTTTCAGAGCTGCCTGTGATGAGGGATGTGCGTAATGGATAATATGCCAAAGAGAGCCATACGAATTGCCGTATTCAGCGTTTCCGCCGGTTCTGGACATGTACGGGCAGCCCAGGCACTTATCGCCTCAGCCGGATTGTGGTTTCCGGAAGTTGAAGTAATCCATGTAGATATGATGGATCTGGTTCCCAAGCTCTTTCGTACTATCTATACTGAAACCTATATCAAATTGATTGAGCAGCATCCGGCTGTCTGGAGCTACCTGTTTAATCGAACAAACACCGAAAAAAACAACTCCTACCTTTCTCGTATTCGAAGGTCAATTGAAACAATTAGCACCAGAAAGTTAAAATGTGCCTTGAAAGAAATCGCTCCAGATCACGTCATCTGTACTCATTTCCTACCTGCCCAGTTATTTTCACGTCGGATTGAAAAGGGAAAATACTATAAGCCGGTGTGGGTTCAGATAACTGATTTCGATGCACACACCCTTTGGATACACAAATGGATGAACGGGTACTTTGTTGCCCATGACGAACTGGCCTGGCGTATCTCGGAGCGTGGTATCACGTTTGAAAATGTCCATGTAACCGGTATTCCAATTATGCCGTCTTTCAGTGAAATATTATGCCGAAGAGAGTGCTCCGAGGAACTGGGACTTAACCCGTCAGTCATGACCATACTTCTGATGTCAGGGGGAGATGGTATCGGTGATAGCCACAAACTTGCTGAAAGGCTTCTTCTTGCCGGTGAGGGAGATTTCCAAATAATTGCCTTGGCGGGAAAAAATGAAAAACTGCTTAAAAAATTTACTTTGCTGGCTGAACGGCATCCCGGAAAGTTATTCCCGCTTGGTTTTATACACACCGTTGAGCGTGTCATGGCAGCGAGCGATTTTGCCATCACCAAACCTGGCGGTTTGACTTCATCAGAGTGCTTGGCCATGGGATTACCCATGGTCGTTGTCTCCCCGATTCCCGGTCAGGAGGAACGCAATACCGACTTTCTGCTGGAGCACGGAGTTGCAGTCAAGGCGTGTGATGAAAATGCACTGATCTGGCGAGTGAACATGCTGCTGAGAGAACCACACCGACTGAAAATAATGCGTGACAAAGCACTTATGATAGGGAGACATGATTCTGCCCGCATGGTTCTTGACATCGTCCTCGGGAAACTGGCAGGTGCTCATCAATGAAATCAGAATTTTTAAAAAGAGTTATCCACATTAGCATACTACTGATGTGGGTGTTGTTACTCGGCATGTTTTTTGCCAAAACAGAAATCCAGATTGAGGGTGCGAACGGTTGGGCCACCTCACTCCCCACCTGGAGAATCGAGAAACATCTGCTTCTCGATATTTTCTGGGGCGGACGAGCCATGACCGGTTACCACGCATGGGTGTTCTCATTCATGTTTCTGGCTTTTCACCTTCCCCATGTCATTCAAGGACGCTTTTCATGGCGGATTGAAGCCCGTTGTATCTCCGCACTGATGTTCTTTTGGATCTCAGAAGACTTCCTCTGGTTTGTATTCAATCCAGCCTTTGGATTAGCCCGTTTTTCAAGCAGTAACGTTCCCTGGCATAAACACTGGTTGCTGGGTGTGCCCTCGGATTATGTGACGTATATGATACTTGGTGCTCTGCTTCTTGCGTGGTCTTTTTTTGGACTGAAATCAAAAAAACGTACATAACCAACTACCGGTTATGTACGAACACCCCGAATTTTAGTGCTTACCTAATTCTTGAGGCCCGCACAATTTTATCAGCACCACCGGTATACAAATCATTTACGCTCTCGTGCCGTTTCCATCCGTACTCAGTATTTTCTTCATAGTATAAAGTCTGTTTCCCAATTAATTCAGTCCTGATCTTGTGGAGTGGAGTAACAAGTCTGGCCAGTGTTTCAAACTCGGGGTCTCCCGGACGATAGCTTTTACATCCGACTAAATCAACTGTGGTTCTTTGCTGCATTTGAGGCCTCCTCTGTTACTGGAATCAGATTTACTGATCTCCTATAGCACAGCAATATGACAACCATATGACAATCACCTGAAAATATTGTGAATATTTTTTTGTCATGTTTGGCCCTACGACAAATTCTGCATGTGCCCAAAGTGTTTCATAATCCTTACGTACTCTTCATATGGCTGTAACATTAATGTGGTACAAACTATTAAACTACGAACTGGTGGAGTTAAACTATGATTTTCTATGTGATGCATCATACTGAGGCGGTCGAACGGGACGAATCATTCAAAAAAGCATTTGCTATCCTTCCCGGTTGATCCAATGACTGCGATACCGATGCGATTGTGGCCCGACTCTCAAACCATTCTTGAACGTTCCAAGAACATTTTTCTCTTGCATTGGAACGAACTACTCCGTTTAAAACGGGAGGCAATGAACAGCACGAGTCCCTCCGTTGTAAATGACCTTGGCAATGCTCTTTATCGGTTCCGGGCCGCTCTCGAACTGTTCTATCCGTTAATTTCTCAGGATTCAAAAGCAGAGCTTCGGAAAAGTATTCGGAAGCTGACCCATGCGCTGGGTAGGCTACATCATATCGATAAGACACTTGTTTTTTGTGAGAGTCATGAACCCATAATCGGTTCGGTATGCCGAATAATTTCGAAACTACATGATACGGAAAATGAAGCATGTACGAAGGTATTAAAGGGGTTCTATCACAATCATTTTAATCGTGAGATTCAGAAGATGATCGGGGGGATCAACGAGGAATCCATCGTTAAGAGGAACAGTATTTCTCTTCTCGCCTATTTTTCTGACAGCTCTATCCGCATGTTTCTACCAATACATCAGAACCTTTCCGGTGTATGCCTCCCGGTAAATCGGGCTTCAAGAGAGACATTGTGCGGTGCAATTAAAAAATGGCGCTATTTTTTCGAAATCGTTGCACTGATTCTCGAACGTGATTACTCGAAAATCATCATCCAGCTCACTGAATATCAATCTCTATTGGTGCAGCTGAACGATGTTGTCGAGTTTGAACTGCTTATCCGTGGCTTTAAAATACTACCGAATGAACGAGCGTATCATGAAGTGATGTTTCGTGAAGAAGAACACCGCCTCTTGACACAACTCGCGGAATTAATCGAGCGAAAACCGCTCTCTTATACTTTTTTGATATGAGGTTTATTTTATGAAAAATCCGCGCATTGCCGCTATTGATATAGGTACCAACTCAATTCGCTGCATAATTGCAGAAGTTACCAAAGAGGGTAAATACAAGATTCTGGATGATGAGAAGGTAACCGTACGTCTCGGAGAGCGCCTTGCTGCAACCGGGCTGATATGTGTTGAGGCAGCAAACCGTGCGGTTACTGCAATACAACGGTTCCAGAAACTTATAACCGGCTTTAACGTTGAAACAGTTGAGGCTGTGGCCACCAGTGCCGTGAGAACGGCAGAAAACGGTCGGGATCTGATTGGGGTTCTTTCCCATGAACTTGGCCATGAGATCAAAATTATTTCTGGAGAAGAAGAAGCCGAGCTGGCTTCGGCATCTGCCCTGGCTAATTTCGACATGAATGGCAAACGATATGCCATGGTCGATATCGGCGGTGGAAGCGTGGAAATCGTTTCCGCCTGTGGAAACCATGTTGAAGAATTTTACTCCCTCGATCTGGGTGCCGTCGTCATGACGGAGCGTTTTTTAACCGGTGATCCGGTCACTGAGCATGAGTTGAGAAAACTTCAGCGTCATATCCGTGAGAGTCTCAAACGTATGTTCTCAGGCAAAAAGTTTACCGCTGATGCACTTATCGGTTCTGGAGGTACTGTTACCGCCCTTGGTTGCATGGCCATGCAGATACGACAGGAAAACTTCGTGTCAATTCATGGCTCTGAAATGCTTCATGCTGAGATTGTCCATCTACAAGCAATGCTTATTAATAAGGATTTAAAAGGGCGACGCACTATTCCGGGACTCAATCAGGATCGGGCCGATATCATCGTGGCAGGCGTAGTTGTGATGGATGAGCTGATGCGTTATTTTGACGCCAACCGGGTACTGGTAAACGAGCGGGGTATTCGGGAAGGTTTACTCATACGGGCAATTAAAAAGCTGGGATTAACCACCGGAAGCAAGCCTCCAACCTGGAGAGATTCCGTTTTGGAATTTGCTGCATCCTGCCATGTTGACGAGCAACACTCGACCCATGTGGCAGCTCTTTCTCTCACTATTTTTGACTCTCTTGCCCCCCTTTTTAAAATGAAGGCTTCAGAGAAAAGGTTGCTTGAAGCAGCGGCAATTCTTCATGATTGTGGCTATTTTATCAGCTATGGCAGTCATCATAAACATTCATACCATCTCATACGCCATGCTGAGTTGTTCAGTTTTTCGCCACGGGAAAGGGAGTTGATTGCCCAAATAGCTCGCTACCATCGAAAGTCTCTCCCTAAGAAAAAGCACGAAACCTTTCAGTCACTCAAAGAGAGGGACCAGATCACCGTTGCTCGCCTCGGAGGCATTTTGCGGCTTGCCGATGGTCTTGACCGCCGAAGGAGTGCCCTGGTGCAATCCGTTTCCTGTCACTATGAGGATACGACATTGGCGGTCCGTTTAGACTCAACCCAAGATATATCGGTTGAAGTCTTTGGAGGAAATTCAAAGAAAGATCTGTTCGAGAAGGCCTTCGAGAGTACCGTTATCTTTGCTACATCATGATTTTGATGAGTGAGTGAGACAACCAATTATGCAAGCTGCTATCCGTCGTAGAGATCTTTTCCTGCCGGGTGATATCCTCTCGCCGCTGACTATCGTTACGTTGTATGCGATCGTTGGAATACTATGGATACTGACCTCGGATATGGTCGCTTCCTGGTTCGTCACGGATCTTCCCGCTTTTAAGCATATTGCGATTTGTAAGGGAATATTGTTTGTCATTACGACAGCCGGCTTGCTTCATCTGCTGATTCGTCAGTATTCACGACAAGTTAACTCCACCTTGGCTACGTTTAATAAAATAGCCGATGAGGTGAATCAGCGGGCGTATTATGATGACGAGACCGGCTTACCAAACCACAATCTGTTAAATGACCGATTGAAACAGGTTGTTGCATTCAACAGTCGTAATCGAAAAAATACCGCTGTTATTTATATCAGCCTGATTGGTTACAAGGCTGTTGTTGATGCCCATGGGCACCAGGGAGGGGGGCAGATTGTATGCCGCATAGCCGAACGTCTTGTTTCCCTGGTTCGTCAGTATGATACGGTTGCCCGTATTCATCGCGAAGATTTTGTAATTGTATTTGGTGGAACGGTGAACGACGGTGATGTCGCCATGATTTTGGGAAAGTTGCAAGCACTGTTCTCGGAACCAGTCAATTGCGGGACTGAAGAAACCATCATGTCCGCCTGCTATGGTGTGGCATGCTTTCCGGCCGATGGGGAATCACCGGAACTGTTGCTCCAACATTCACACATGGCCATGAATCAGGCCCGTTTGAATGGAATACCGTTCCGCTACTATTCGGAGGAATTAAATTTTAAGGCTACCGAGCGACACAGTATGGAATGTGGGCTCCTTAAAGCCATTGATGAAAATGAACTCTATCTCTGTTATCAGCCCAAAATGGATATTGGCGGAGTCTCCGTTACCGGCATGGAAGCGTTGGTGCGTTGGTCCCACCCCGACAGGGGGATTGTCATGCCGGATCGATTCATACCGATAGCCGAAGAGTCTGAGCTGATCATTCGTCTCGGTGCATGGGTACTAAAGGAAGCGTGCAGGCAAAATAAAGCATGGCAGGATGACGGACTTCCAAAGATCAAGGTATCCGTCAATCTGTCATTCAGGCAATTGCGCGACAACGACTTTGTGGCTCTGGTAAAAAATATTCTTACTGAAACCGGGCTTGATCCTCACTACCTGGAGCTGGAATTGACTGAAAGTGCCCTCATGAAAGATTCCGGTGATACGGTATGCAAACTTCTTCGCCTCAAGGAACTGGGAATCGGGATTTCAGTAGATGATTTTGGCACCGGTTATTCGTCTCTTTCTTATTTGAAACTTTTGCCAATTGACACCATAAAAATAGATCGTTCCTTTATACAGGATATTGTTCATAACCGTGATGATGCCGCTATAGTTGATGCAATAATTGCCATGGCACACTCTCTTGGGCTGACTGTGATTGCTGAGGGGGTTGAAACTGAAGAACAACTTGCCTTTTTGCGACGGAGAAAGTGTCACGAAGTTCAGGGGTATCTCTTTGCAAAGCCACTTGAAACCTCACAGCTTGTATCATTTCTGACCGATGGCCACATAACTGCTAACCAATTGGATCAAGACATATATGTTGTTTCGGTACCGATTAATGAAGGAACTCTTGAGGCAACAGAGGTTATGCCACCGGATCGGACACCATCTTCATCTGTTCCTGTCGTTGTCACTGAAAACATCGGGGACATCTCTTTGGAGGTGGTGCCTGCACATCCTGGTGATAATCTTGCGGCAGTTCTCAAGCGGTTTCAAAACGAACCACAGCTCCAGGTGTTACCGGTGGTGGACAATGGGCATACGGTTGGCATTATCAACAGATCAACATTCCTTGAAGAGCACATCATCGGTATGAACGGTTACGCATTCCATATTAATCATTCAAAGAAAATGCGTGATCTGATGTCTCCGGTAATCTTAGAATTGGAAGCAGCCGAGGGTATCCGTAAGGCGGCACAGATTATTCAGTTGCAGAAGGTGGAAACCCGAATTGATAACATTTGCGTCACTCGCAATGGCATGTATTACGGGATAGTTGATGTTAACCGCTTCATCAGTGCCATTACCGAAATCAATCTTACCCTCGCCAAGGGGGCAAACCCCCTGACCGGTCTTCCCGGCAATGAGAGTATTCAACGGGAAATAAACGAGCGCATTGCTTCTGGAGAGGGCTTTGATATTGCGTATATTGATATTGATAATTTCAAGCCATATAACGACTATTACGGGTTCCAACTGGGTGATGTGGTCATCAAGACAATCGGAGAAATTATTGCGGAGGTAGCAGAATCGGCCGATGCAGCGTTCAAATGTTTTTGCGGGCATATCGGCGGAGATGATTACATTATAATCACCGCTGCCCACCACGCTGAGTTCATATCTTTGCAGGTGATACGTGCAGTGGAGAACCAACTGCGCTTTTTCCACGGAGAAGAGGATTACGCAATGGGACACTATTACGCCATGAATCGCAAAGGTGAGCAGGAAACATTCGGGCTCATCTCTCTCTCCATCGGCATTGTCAACACCCGACTGACACCGGTTACCTCTTACCCCCAACTGGCTTCGATCTCAACAGAAGTAAAGAAAGCGGCAAAAAAGATGCCCGGATCATCGGTGGTAATCAACCGGCGCACAACGGAAACAGGGAGCTTTCTCACGCCGTTAAGTCTTGATTATGAAACTGATCTTTCTGCTCAAACGGTATTGGCATAAAGCAACATTATTCCTGACGTAACTAATAATATGAAAGGCACTCTGATGAATAAAATACCCACACCGTACTATCTTATTGATGAAAAGGGGCTACAAAAAAATCTTGAAGTAATCACCGCCCTGAGGGAACAGAGCGGTGCGAAGTTCGTGCTTGCCCTCAAATGCTTTTCCACCTGGAGCGTGTTTGATCTCATGGCAAAATACCTGGACGGCACCACCAGCAGTTCTCTCTTTGAGGCGCGGCTCGGCAACGAGAAGTTCGGCAAAGAGGTACACGCCTACAGTGTGGTCTATTCCCGTGAAGAGATCACCGGGATAGCCACTTTTGCCGACAAAGTCATCTTTAATTCCGTATCACAGTTACGCCAATTTACCGATGTTGTTCAGGGGATGAACATTGGTCTCCGCGTTAATCCGGGCATCAGTTTCTCCCATTATGACCTTGCCGATCCGGCACGAAAGTTCTCACGTCTGGGGGTACATGACCGGGATGAGGTAGCTTCCGTTGCAGATCAGATCCGTGGGTTAATGTTTCATTTTAATTGTGAAAATGATGATCTGGGAAACCTTGCCGCCACCATGGAACGGATCGGTTCTATCTACGGAGACATTCTGGAAAAGATGGAATGGGTCAGTCTGGGAGGGGGGATTTTCTTCACCAAGCCAGGATATCCGCAGGAAGAATTTTGTCAACTGTTGAAGGACTTCAGCGAACGTCATGGGGTGCAGCTCTATCTGGAACCGGGTGAAGCGGCCATTACCGGCAGTGCCGAGCTGGTAACGACGGTGCTTGATATTGTACATAACGAGATTGATATCGCCATTGTTGATGCGTCTCTTGAGGCCCACTTACTTGATCACCTGATCTACCGCACTAACCCGGGAGTTTCCGTGCCGGGACCGGGAGCGAATCGGGTCATGATAGCAGGTCGTTCCTGTCTGGCGGGAGATGTTTTTGGCAGCTACAATCTGCAAACAAAGCTCAACGTTGGTGATGAAGTACGCTTTGCTGATGCGGCCGGCTATACCATGGTAAAAAAGAACTGGTTTAACGGAGTACCCATGCCGTCAATTGCTGTACGAAGGCTTGATGGCACCATCGAAATAGTACGTAGTTTCAGCTATGAAGATTACACAGGCAGTCTATCCTAAGGAGGGAAGTTCATGAACAAAAAGAATGTAATGATTATTGGTGCAGGGGGAGTGGCCCATGTTGCGGCCCACAAGGCGGCGATGAACAATGATATTCTCGGTGATATCTGTATTGCGTCTCGCACATTGGGTAAATGCGAGGCAATCATTGAAAGCGTCAACCGGAAGGGGCATCTTAAAAACCCCGATGGCCGGTTATATTCGGCACAGCTTGACGCGCTGGATGTTCCGGCAACGGTAAAGCTGATAAAAAAGACCAAAAGCGGCATAGTGATCAACCTTGGAGCCGCTTTCATCAATATGTCGGTACTGGAGGCCTGTATTGAAACCGGTGCCGCCTATATAGATACGGCCATCCATGAAGATCCTGATAAAGTGTGTGAAGAACCACCCTGGTACGCCAATTACGAGTGGAAGCGTAAGGAGCGATGCGATGAGAAGGGAATTACCGCAATCCTCGGTGCCGGTTTCGACCCGGGCGTCGTCAACGCCTATTGTGCCCTCGCCGCCAAACGCTATTTTGACAAGATTGATACCATAGATATCCTTGATGTTAATGCGGGAAGCCATGGCAAATATTTTTCCACCAACTTTGATCCAGAAATTAATTTCCGTGAGTTCATAAAAGTATGGACATGGATTGACCGGCAATGGAAAGAGTACCCGACCCATTCGGTCAAGCGGATGTACGACTTTCCGGTTGTTGGCAAACAACCGATTTACCTGAATGGCCACGACGAATTGCACTCCCTGTCGAAGAATATTGATGCCAACAGCATCCGCTTCTGGATGGGATTTGGAGATCACTACATCAATGTGTTCACCGTGCTCCGTACCCTCGGTTTCCTTTCCCATCTGCCGGTAACACTGACTACTGGCCAGGAAGTGGTTCCCCTTAAGGTTGTCAAGGCGTTGCTACCTGACCCGATGACACTGGCTCCCGGATATACCGGGAATACCTGCATCGGTAACTTCGTAAAGGGAAAGAAGGATGGTAAAAAACGTGAAGTACTGATCTATCAGGTCTCTGATCATAAGAAATGCTACGAAGAGGTCGAATCACAGGGGATCAGCTACACCGCCGGTGTACCTCCCGTCGCGGCCGCCATGCTGGTTGCTACTGGAGAGTGGGACTCGAAAACCATGGTCAACGTAGAAGAGCTTGATCCGGAACCATTCATCGCAATTCTTGACCGAATTGGCCTCCCCACTGAGGTGAAGGAGATTAAACCGGATAGCAAACATTCCTTTGACGGCACGGTACGAGCACTTGAAAAGGAGCTGGAAGACTCAACCGCCACCGTGACCGTTTCGGCAGCAAATCCGATGATCGCAGTTGCTGGTAAGAAAAAGAAAAAAAAATAGCAGCTACGGCCAGCTTCCTTTCTAACATCTTTCGTGATACCTGACCTGAGGGGCTGATAGGTCTGCAGCCCCTCAGGAACTGTTTGCCATGCACATGATAGTTCTTATATTTAATCGCAGAAAGTGAGGCATTTGTTCCTCCAGACTACTTTCATCGCGACGTAACGGAGGATGAGGCTTACAAAAATACCTCCCTTGCAATCCATGGAATTCCGGATCGTGCTTCCCTGAAATATCAGATCGGTGCTCTTTAACAAAAAAGTATCACAACATTTTCAATAACGAAATGGCACTGTAACATTGGTCTGA
>CAIUSO010000112.1 GCA_903901875.1 uncultured Geobacteraceae bacterium
AATAGAGGGGGAAAGTTATAGAAAAAAGAAGGGTACCATCGGGCTCAAACTATGATACGTTAACGAACCAATTCAGCACGCCGTGCCTGGGTGAATGGGTATGAAAACCAGGTGGGTGAATGCTCGTGAAAAATGACAATACGTGTCCGAACCGAAAATAGTCGATAAAACTCTAATAAAGAAGGCACTGTTATTCCCCCACAATTTTTTTCAGTATTTCTCGTAATAGATCCAACTCAAATGGTTTGCTGATAAATCCGGCAATATCCTCACGGGCTATCTTTGAGGTCACGACTGTTTCCCCAAAACCGCTGGATACAATGATGGGCAGATCCGGTTTCAGCATCTTCAACTCATGGAACAGTTGATAACCATCCATAACCGGCATACCCATATCGGTAAGAACCAGAGATATATCTGCGGCGTATTTCTGATACAGTTCTAAAGCTTCCTTGCCGTTTGATGCTTCAATAACCTTGAATCCCAACTTTTTCAGCATGATTTTTGCTATCAATAAAATCTGCTCTTCATCTTCTACAAGCAGAATAATACCGCTCCCCTGCCACGGGGTTGAAGACACAACATCATATGAGAATTCTCCGGAATAGTTGCTGTGTTGTACTGGCAGGAATATTTTGAAGGTTGTCCCCTCACCCAGCTGACTGAAAAGTTGCAATGCCCCTTTATGAACCTTAACGATGCCAAGCATTGCTGACATTCCAAGACCACGACCAGTAAATTTAGTGGTAAAGAACGGCTCGAAGATTCGATTATAGGTTTCATCGCTCATACCGCAACCAGTATCAGCAACTTCGAGGCAGACATAACTGCCATACGGGATGATCTTGCCATGATAATCTTTCTCTGAATCTCCGGTTATGAGCGTTTTATTTGACAGCGAGACTCTAACTTCGCCCTGGGCATCACCGATGGCCTCAGCCGAATTGATAATCAAATTCATGACAACTTGCCTGAGCTGACTGACATCACCGGTAACATAGGGTACATTTGAAGAGAGATCTGCCATGACTACCACATTTTGAGCAATTGTCGTTTGCAACATCTTGACCATTTCATCTACTACCATATTCATATCAACCGTCAGATGCTCGATTGTGGTTTGTCCTGCGTAAGCAAGCATCTGGCGACACAGTGCTGCAGCGCGTTGGACGGCCTTTTCAATTTCCAGAATATTGTTCTCGGCGGTTTCAAAATCCATTTTTGTCAGACCGCAGTATCCCATTATGATCGCCAGGATGTTGTTGAAGTCGTGGGCGATTCCGCCCGCTAATACACCAAGGCTCTCCAGCTTTTGTGCTTGTTGAAATTGCTGCTCAAGAAGTTTTCTCTCTTTCTCAGCCTGTATTCGCTCCGAGATGTCACGGTGAAAGCAAATATATAAAGTTTCTCCGTCAATAGGTATCTGGCTTGCCTTTGCCTCAAGAGGAAATACGTGCCCATCCTTATGGTAGTGCTCTACCTCAAATGTAATGGTTTCCCCGGACAATATGGCCTGGCCTCTCTCAGGATTTTCCTCAAAACCACCATGAACATCTAAATCGCAGATATTCATCCCCACCATTTCCTGAATCTTGTATCCATGATTCTGTGCAAAAGCTTCATTTACTTGTATCAGTTCACCATGTAGGGACATAATACAAATCCCTTCTCCAGCCTCATGGAACAATGTCCGATAACGACTTTCACTCTCTTCCAACGCAAATCTTGCTTCCCTGCGTTCCGTGATGTCTCTGCCTACTGACTGGCACTCAATAAGTTTTCCAATTTCATCAAAAAAACCTGTGTGAGTCCATCTGTTCCAGCGCACTCTTCCGTCAGGCAGGACAATACGGCTCTCAGTTTCAACAATGGGATTATCTCCTGAAATTGACTCAATACGCCTGATGGTTTCCGCACGATCAGCATCGTGGAGAAATGAGTAGAATGAAGTGCCAAGGAGCATTTTTTCAGGAATACCTGCAAATTTAACAAGGGATTTGTTTACATAGGTCAGTATTCCACCGGGCAAATAACGGTCAACAAACTCGGTCTGATTCTCCACAATATTCCGATATTGCTCTTCACTTTGGCGTAGAGCGATTTCATAACGCTTATGTTCGGTAATATTGCGGATAAAGGAATAAAATGTGCCGCCATGGGTGTGCGAGTATGTAGAACTAACTTCTACATCAATGATTGAACCGTTTTTATGAATATGCCTGGTTTTAAATCGCAGCGCCCCGTCATTAATAAGCTCGGCTACACGCTTAGAAACGTCTTCCTCACTTTCAACCGCATCAATTTCAGATATATGCCTCTTAATGAGTTCTTCACGGGAGTAGCCCATCATTCGACAATAACTGGCATTGGCTTCCAGAATGTCACCAGTCATATCAACTACTAAGAATCCATCCAAGGATTTTGCAGCCATGGACCGGAATTCGTCTGATTCTATATATTTAACAGTATCCATGCCCGCCTCCTAATTAAGTGTGCTATGAAAAAGAAATGCTAACGCTTATATGGGAATGCCATGCAAGGAATAAAAAGACAGAGCTTCACGCATCACATCTGAGACACTCTTGTTTTTGCCAACAACGAGAGAGTCGAGGTATCTGCGTTGTTCGTCGCTGACTCTCAGTGATATTACATTGTATCGAGGTATCTTAGTCACCTCACCTGCATTTACGATCGTCTTAGTTTTTGTGTTACTCGTTGTCATGATCTGAACCTTTGTACATAAAAATCTGTAAAGCTACTACCACCGCAAACACTTTTTTATTTCTGTTGAGTAACAGAAATAAAGCAACAACAGTGCCAAAACTGGGACATGCTGATTTTGTTATGTTATTTTGAAATGGGGAAGTACGTGGTTGTGTGCAAATTTAACATATTGTTCAAAAAGGGGTGTGCATAATGGTGATTCTTACCGACCATACTTTTCAAGCATGCGCTTGAAACTGCTGTAATTGACATCCAACAAGCGGGCTGCTTCCATTTTTTTCCCGTCTGTGGCAAGGAGTGCCTGTTCAATTGCGTAACGCTTCAGCTCTTTTAGGGTTTGAAGCTGTGTTGGGCCAATTTCTGCGGTATTAGTATGTGTTCCTGACAGGACGTTAGATAAGTCGTCAATGAAAGGTGATGACGATTTCCGGTTCTCAATTGCCGGCGCACAGGAAAAGACCGCCCTGCTTCGATTGAATGACAAATGGCACCGCCCTGTCGGTGTCACCCCAACAAGTCACATATTTAAGCTCCCCATCGGTAAAATCGCACACAGCGATATGGATCTGTCCGACAGTATGGAAAACGAATGGTTGTGCCATCTGATCCTGAAAGCCTACGACATTCCGGTTGCCAACGCTGAGATAGCAACATTCGAGGATGTAAAGGTTCTGGTTGTGGAGAGATTCGATCGAAGGTGGGCCGATGATCGTTCCTGGTTGATCCGTTTGCCACAGGAAGATATGTGCCAGGCGCTGAACATATCGCCGGCCTTGAAATATGAAGGCGATGGCGGTCCGGGAGTTGAGAGGATTATGACCCTGCTTCTGGGATCGGCCAATGCCCTAGTGGATCGGAGCTTGTTTCTTAAAACCCAGGTGCTGTTCTGGTTACTCGGTGCCATTGATAGAACTTCAGCATCTTCCTGCTGCCAGGAGGCAGCTTTCAGCTTACTCCCATCTATGATGTTATGTCTGCGTATCCACTTGTAGCAAAGAGACAGGTTGAATCACATAAAATGAAGATGGCAATGGCCGTCAGAGGCAAAAGCACCCATTACCAGTGGGAAAAAATACAACACCGTCATTGGCTATCTACAGCACGTGTCTGCGGGTTTCCGGTAGATGGGATGGAGGCAATTATCAAGGAGTTGTTTGAAAAGATGGATTTTATTATTGAAAACGTGAAAGGAATGTTGCCGGCAACTTTCCCTGAAGAAGTTGCTCAGCCCATATTCGATGGGATGAAAAGCGTACGTGATCGCCTGAAACACACTAACTGACAAATGGAAAAATGATAGAGTCCGGTTCTTTTCCGTCAGGTTTGAGGTGGCAGGAGTACAAAGAACAAAACCCTTCTGGATAGAGGTTTAGGGAGCAATGGAACGTTTATGCGAAGCTTCGCATATAGTGACTTATATTTAATACACTATCCCATAATATACAGATAATGATTAAATATTGACACGTTATATATGTTGTTCTATAATTACGGCATGAGACCAATAATACTTCAAAGCACTCCCTACGAAGCCCTGCAGTCACTCGCCAGATTTATCAAAGCTGTAAGACTCAACCAAGAAATGACACTTGATGAACTCGCGTCTCGCTCAGGAACGAGCCGTTCAACACTCACGAGACTTGAAAGCCAAGGCACAGGCTCAATCGAGACTCAAATGAAAGTCCTAGCAGCTTTGGGCGTACTGGACCAGATTCTGTCATCTTTTGCCTCACCTGAAAAACAGTTAACTATCGACGAGTTAAAAAAGATGAGTTCCGGGCACCAACGGAAACGTGGAAGGAGAAGAACCCGTGTCATACCGTGAAATAAATGTGCTGTACGATAACGGGCAACTCTCCACGTTTGTAGGTCGGTTGGCAACCTCAGGTGCAAATACTGTTTTTGAATATGATGACTATTGGGTAAAACAAGGGATAGAGTTAGCTCCTTTTAGACTTCCAATTGCAAAACGTAGCTTCACTCTTGATTCACGCAGCATGGTAGCTTCCACTTTTGGACTATTCGCTGATTCACTGCCTGATGGCTGGGGTACGTTGATAATGGATCGGTGGTTTAAAAAACGCGGCTCTGACAGAAGTAATATATCGCCGATAGACAGGCTTGCGTTTCTTGGAGGGCATGCGATGGGTGCCCTATCCTACGCACCACCACTGCAAACAGAAGATGGCAGTTTAGCAGAGGCAGTGAGCGTTGGCGAAATGGCAAGAGAAGCATATGAATTGTATGAGGGTCGAATAGAAGATGCCGGACGTCTTTTGGCACAGATTGGGGGTTCTCCTGGTGGAGCGAGACCAAAAGCATTGATTGGAATCTCTGATGGTCATGATAAGTTTGTATCTGGTACCAGTCACTTGCCTGATGGGTATTCGCACTGGCTGGTAAAATTCACCGGTGCTGCAAATAGGTATGACGGCATTTTGGAACTGATTTATAATCAGATGGCTGAAAACGCGGGGATAGCAGTCCCAGATCACACGCTGATAGCAGATGACGATGGAGTTCGCCACATTGCCACAAGACGTTTCGACCGATTAACCCATAACAGGCGACGTCACGTAGCAACAGCGAGTGGCCTGCTGCACGCAGATCATATGGCTCCATCGCTAGACTATGAAATGCTCATGAAGCTCGCGTGGCAACTTACAAACAGTGCGGAGCAAGTTGAGGAACAGTTCCGGCGAGCAGTCTTTAACATGTTTGCAGTTAACCGTGACGACCATTCGAAGAACCATGGCTATGTTATGTCGAATGACGGTGTGTGGGGATTATCCCCCGCCTATGACCTCACATTCTCGACAGGTCCCGGTGGTGAACACTGGACCAGCTACAGCGGCGAAGGGAAAGCCCCCAAAATAGCGGACCTATTGAAGGTTGCAAGGGCCGCATCAATAAGTTCAAAAGCTGCGCTTACCATAATCGACCAAGCAAAAACCTCTCTAGCTACGTTTAAACAATTGGCTCACGATGGCGGGGTACCGGTGAAAACCTACTCTCCTATTTTCAAACAGATTGAGATAATGCTGACTCTGACAAACTAAGAGCAATTCCTGCCTTTGTAATGTCAAGAAGCCCCTACCTACCCGCTAACGCGGCTTGAGGTCGGGGCATGTAACGGTTAAGCATCTCCGCCAAATCGACTGGAACACGGTCCGGTGACAGCCGACTGGACTCTCAATAGTGAAGCCGTCAAAGTTAAAGGCATGAACTCCGAAGATAATATCAAGGCCATACCCCATATGTCTCTGATATGATCAGAAACGAGCCAATACGGAACGAACAGGCCAGACAAATTGGCTGTAGGTTTTATCGTCGCCGTCAATATCTCCATCTCCCATATCAACCCCCCATGTGCGTATTCCGGTGAAACCGTCCGGTGACACTGACGGTTTGGCGGCCACCATTCCGGTGGGAATGCGGCCACCGTTCCGCTGATCGTTTTCCAAGCGGCCAGACCATCAAAACAAGTTCCTCAGGAAACAGTAATCAGCAACTTAAGCTGACATACCTCGGCACACAGTGGAGGCTTCCCCTATGGAATGAAATCAAAAGAAATAGCTCAACAACTTGGGATTTCCATGAGAACGGTGGATGTACACCGAATGAACCTCATGGATAAACTGGGTGCTGAAAACGCCGCAATGCTCGCCCGCTGGTCGGTTATAGCTGACAGT
>CAIUSO010000113.1 GCA_903901875.1 uncultured Geobacteraceae bacterium
GCAGGCAACGGTTTTGGCGGTGCGGGCAGCGGCTTGACCGGTTCTGGTGCGACTTTTGGTTTTGGCACTTCTTTTACCGGTGCAGGCAACGGTTTTGGCGGTGCGGGCAGCGGTTTGACCGGTTCTGGTGCGACTTTTGGTTTTGGCACTTCTTTTACCGGTGCAGGCAACGGCTTTGGTGGTGCAGGCAACGGCTTGACCGGTTCTGGTGCGACTTTTGGTTTTGGTACTTCTTTTACCGGTGCAGGGAGCGGCTTTGGTGGTGCAGGCAGCGGCTTGACCGGTTCTGGTACGACAATCGGCTTAGGTACTTCTTTTACCGGTGCAGGGAGCGGCTTTGGTGGTACAGGCAGTGGTTTGACCGGTTCTGGTACGACAATCGGTTTGGCTGCTTCTTTTACCGGCTCAGGGAGCGGTTTTGGTGTTGGCTTGGACGGCACAGCTGCTACAATCGGTTTCGGAGTTTCCTTAACCGGTTTCGCCAGTGGTTTTGGCGATGGTGGCACCGGCTTAGCCGGTGCAGGCGGTGGTGCTACCGGCTCAGCCTTTTTATACTGGGTGCTGCTATCTCGTTTTGGCAGTGACACCGGAATTGGGACCGAAATCGGGATAGGGATTGGGATCGGGATTGGAATGGCTACCGGAACGGGAACCGGGGCTACCGCCTTGACCGGGGGATCATTTTTGGCAACGACAAGTGCCTTTGATGACACCGGACCAGCTACGATATACGCCGAAGGCTGGGCAAGTGCTTCGCGCAGTTTAATATCAATGGTATCTTTCGAATATTTAGCTTCAAAACTTTCTGTCATACGGGGTACAAATGGAGCACCGCTCCAGTATTCCAGAATGTCATCGGCATCGAGACCATGGCCGAACTTGATATGGCGTGTGGAGGTAAAAAGCCGGGACTGCTGTGGGTCACACGGTAACCACCCCAAGTCGGGGTACCATACTTCAATCCATGCGTGGAGGCCTTCGCCTATGCCATTAACCAGTGATGAACCCCGGTTGTCTATGGGGATCTTCCATTTGTCTTTGAGGGCCTGGCCTATGGACACCCGGGCCGGAATCCCCGATGCCCGTAAGAGGGCGATGGAAAGATGGGAAAAATTCTGGCAATTACCTGTTCCGGTGGTGAGACCGTATAACGCATCAAATTCTTTTGGATTATACTGGTACTTAATGGCATCGGCAGCATAGGTAAGTATTGCGCTGACCGCTTGATGTTCCGTAGCGGCACCTTTGGTCAGTTTTGCGGCAAGCTCACGTACCTGGGGTGCTTCACTCTGGACGAGCTTGCTTTTTTGAAGAAAGAGTTTTTCCGATTCTGGTACGTCTCGTAGCGGAAACGGAGACCTGCTGGTTCGGGGTGAAATGGTTGCCGAGATGCCGGTTGTGTAGATGATGGACAGCTGGACATCGCTTGTCAGGTTCCGCCAGATCATTTTCCGGGATCGATTACCGAATTTATCGGTTAGTTCCTTTGATTCCGCCGGTTCAGGGGAAGCGGTCACATTGAAATCATCAAGTCGCTGAATGTTACCTGACGAGTTGTAGACGGACGGTACTGAAAACTGATACATAAATTTATTCAGGGGCTTCTCAACAGTAAAGGTCACATTCTTCTTAACGGTGACCGTTCCGTCGAGTTTTCCCTCAATAATAAGCGTCCGTGCCTGGGCTCTGTGGCTGCATACCAGTAAAAACGTACAGATAAAAAAGAATAGTTTGTGGCGAGTCATGGGCACCTCGGTAATTACGAAGCTTAAGGTAATATGTTCGGGTGGCTGTTCAAAAAAAAAGCGGGACAGCATGGTGGCTGTCCCGCTCGCGTGCTGTTCTTTATTTCAGTACAAATGCAACCTTTGCTGCAGCCATGAAGCTTTCCTTCTGGTTTGCGGAAAAGATCGTCACGGCATCTTCATCGGTAACCTGGAGGTCGGCAGAACTGGTTGAGCCAGAAGCCTTGATTACCAGCGGATTCTTTACTCCCCGTGTAGCCAGTGCGGCTTTGGCTTTATCAACGCTGTTGGTGTATTCACCGCATCCCTGCTCAACAAGAACCTTCTGGCTGATTTTTGCCGGGTCGTAGAGAACTTCACCTTTTGCGGCAAAGATACGATTAATCAAGGCGGGACGGAAGTTCTGCCCGGTGGCATCAATAATCAAACCGTCAAAGGGGATTTCAAGTTTGACCGGTTCGGCCTTGAATGGCTCCTTGTCGGTTTTGATACTTTGCATCACTTTTGGATCATTGAGTATTTTTTCGTACAGAGCCGCTCCGAAACCCTTCGGGCCACCCATGCCGAGTTTGACGATAACAATGGCTCGTTCAGTATCTTTATCATATTCAGAGTTTACTTTCTGCACCCCTTTGACCGTTCCCTGGACAGCGGAAACAATCACGTCAGACTGGAGCATGCCGTCACTTATCATGGTGGAGCCAACCATGACAAACCCCTTGATGTATTCGAGCACGGCCCGCTGGGCAGCCAGTTCTGCGGCCCGTATGGCCATAATGCCCCGTTGGGATTTTGCGTCATGCTTGGGATTGCCAACCCCTTCTCCAATAAATAACAACGGTTCATGGCTGAAATCGGCCAGGTCATCGTGGGGAGCACCAGGAGTAACCACATGCTGCTTGCTCTCATTCAAAAACTTCTGGGTTTTTGTGAAAATTGCATCGACCTGAGCCATTTCTTCGGACTCGGCTGCGGCGGTAAATGCACAGGCGAAAGAGAGTAGTAAAACGGCAATAATTGTTTTCATAGATGTGTCTCCTTATTTCTAGTAGGTATTTACTCGCTGTTTGAGAACCCGAATTGCCAGCAGTGCCTCGGCACCATCGACCGGTGCATTAACCCTGAACTCCCCGGAAAGTTCACCCTCCATTATATTGCGGGTGGTCATGTTCATGACCGCATTATAGAGCGCCGATGTTGCCTTGACATCGGGAAATGGTGAATTTTCCTGCCCCAGATAAGAGGAGGCAAGTCTGTCATTTCCGGTGAGTTTGATCAGAACATCTTCCAGAATGAGTGCCATCTCGCCACGGGTAACCGGATCAAGGGGCTTAAACAGATAGGCTCTGCTTGCCTCATCAAATTTCGGTTCCATGCCGCGAACTTTCCATTTCATCAAGGTCAGGACTTCTGCCTTAAACGGATGATTAATCATATCAGCGGGGGTGAACTCGGCCTTGCGTCCCGATTGGTCAATAAGTGGAATCCGACCGGCCATTATCTTGTCTATTTTGAGATCTTCGATGATCAGGGCAGCAAGATCAGCCCGTGACACGACTTCCTGTGGAGCAATGGCTTTGCCCACATCACCCGGCGTAATTCCACCCATGGCGCGAACGATTTTATCTACTCGTTTCCACCCTTTATCAGCCTTCTCATGCCACTTGCCTTCCCGCTTGGAGTTGAGCACCGTTCCGAAGGCATCACGGGCTTTTTGATATTCTTTTCCTTCCATCCAGGCAACACCCATGAAGTAGGAGATGGCTTCGGTTCCAAGATAGTAGGAAAGTTTGCGCTCATCTACCGAAAGTTTTGTACCGTCGTCATAGGCATCTTTGGCGTTATCAAGCCAGTTAGCTGTTTTTACGGCTGTTTTTGAACGAATATCAGCGGTATAGTAATCAAACAGCTGATCGGACAGTTTGGCCGTTTTTTTCGCCTTGCCCAGTTCCGCTGTCATGTGGTCAAGTTCAACGGTGCGAAAACCGGCATTTTGCTGGGCTTTGGCTTTTTCGGCGGATACGATGGCCATGCCGGAATGGGCGATACTGAATGAATCGTCACAGTAGAGTGCACGTTGAAATTTTTCCTGTGCAGTTGTGATATCCCTGTCCTCAAGTGCTTTCATCCCTGCCTGATAATGGAAGACCGGTGTATCCGTAATCTCGGTACATTTCGGCATGATTGTCGAACAACCGGAGATGAGTGTCGCTCCGGCTGCACACGTCAGGAACGTCTGAATCAATCTCTTTTTCATTGAATTCCTCCTTTGATTCTGTTGATGTGGTTCATGCCACGTTGATTGATGATGTAAAGAGTAGCATGTTTATGAGTATTCGTAAATGAATCTCATAGTGAAACGGATACCGCGCTATTTTATTTTGAAATAAACTTTGTTACCGACTATTTCCGGGTTAAAATTCTTGAGAAGGGGCTCCTTTTCAAGATTATCAAGCAGCAGATCCACCAGGTCACTGATCTTCCCGACAAACATCAGATCAATAACCATATCTCCCTTGCCACGCCCTTTCTGACTCACCTCTTTAAGTCCCTTGATATCTTCTTTCAACAGTTTTAATATCTTTCGTTCCAGCTTGTAGTCACCACCGGCTGCAAAAATTACTTCAAAACGGGCACCTCGGCGCTCCTGGGTGAGGGTTTTGGTATTGAGGGCTCCCAGAACTTCAGCGGCAAATGCTTTGCCGCCATTGATGGCAGACAGCCGCAATGCGGACTTGGCTTCACTGCGTGGTCCCCGAGAGGCACCGTCGATATTGCCTTCCCACATGATGTCGCGGGTTGCCAGATTGACCGCTTTACCGGTCATCATGGTGCGAAATGTCATGTTGCTGCCATTTGGCATCAGATCCATATCGACTTTTCCCAGAACCAGCCACTCGCCACGGTCAGCAAGTTTGTCAGCCAGTTTATTGATCTGACCGGCCAATCTGTTATAATCAGGCTCCTCTGCAACCGCATCGCGAATGGCCTGATCATCGGAATCAAGTACGGTATACTCGGCGGCTGCCAGGCTTCGGCGGATCTCCGCCCGGAGATTATCGAGGATTATCGGAGCATCGCCGCTATCCAGGTTTCCCGGAATTAACATGACGAAAATGCGGCGATCATCATTCTTGCCAGTAACCACCCCCTGCCGTTTCAGGTAGGAACGCACCTCTGCCTCATTAATGGTAATACGAAATGTTACGGTCAGTTCCTTGTTAAAGAGGCCGGTTGAGCTGTAATCCAGTTGCTCAATGCTCTTGACGTACTTTTCGTCAGCAGTCAGGTTGAGAGGAGAAGTTTGTTCCTTATCCTTATAGGTTTCATTCAGATACTCACGGAGTGCCATCTCCCGTGCCTGCTCTCTGGCCTTGTTCAGAGCACTGCCTTCGTCAGTGGTTACCTTTACCGTAACGGTTTCTTTATAGGTGCGTGTTTCCGAAAATCCGGAGGCGGGGGTCATACACAGCCCCACTGCCACAATGAGAAGAATTATCAGTTTCATCAAATGTCTCCTGGCGAGATATGGTTGAATTTCAGAGTCGTTTCCAGGTGCTGCGGGCACCTTCGGCACGGACCTTTTTCAATGTCCATTCCAGTTCCTTGGCGGCACGCAGTATATCGCGGTCAAGTTGATCCCGCTTACCCTTATAGGTTGCTTCAAAAGTTGTCTTCCCACCGCCGGACTCAACTTCCCTGGCGTTGGTGACGAGGGGGAGTTTTTCAAGAATGCCGGTAAATTTGGCAATTTCTTCCCCATTGTCAATACCATTAACGATGATGGTATAGAGTGAACCGTTCATCTGCATATCCATCCAGCTTTTTTCAATAACCTCGATCATCGGGTTGATAATCTTCCTGCCACCTTCCCGCGCGGCTTTTTCCAGAATTGTTTCGAGTAATTGGCCACTGTTGGACTGTTCAATCACCTTGTTGGTAACTACCTGGGAACGGGTATTGTCAATCAGCTGCGTTTTAATGCGTAGCTTCACCGCCTTACCGACGGCCCCTTCCTTGATCTCGCCATTTACACTATAAAGCAGGGTGTATTCGGCATTGAACCTGAGGCCAAATGTGGCAGTCTGATTGAGGTCAACATCAATCCCGTGGGTCGTGGAAACCTGTTGGGCAAACTTTTCGG
This sequence comes from uncultured Geobacteraceae bacterium, assembly GCA_903901875.1. Taxonomy (GTDB): domain Bacteria; phylum Desulfobacterota; class Desulfuromonadia; order Geobacterales; family Pseudopelobacteraceae; genus JACRCG01. The sequence continues at coordinate 5,890 of CAIUSO010000113.1, forward strand.
CACTTGACTTATCAACAACCCTGAATTGCTTGTCGGTGAGGGATTCCACAATTCCGTTGTAGATTTCATCGATAAAATCCTTGTTTCTGAGTGGTTCAGCACCCTCTCCCTGTTTACTGTAGACCACCAGAATGCGCGGGTTGCCAACGCTCTTGCGTAGTATGGTCAATGCGTCAACATCGTCTTGGAGGAGTTTGTCGTCAACCGTTGCCGAGATGGTAATTGAGTAATAATCTTCCTTTTTACTCTCTTCAATAACTTTGTAGCTGGTAATATACCCTTTACTGTGTGACAGGATCTTGTCATCGGTAACGGTGGCATCAATAACGATGGTACTCGTTTTTATATAGGCACCCAGACCTTGTTCGACGGCTCCCCGCATGGCACTTTGCAACGCCTGATCCCTGTCCGCACCTTCACCGGTTGCCTGAACCTCGGCAAACGAAATGGTTGCTCCCATTCCGATCAGAAGTAGCAGTGCCATTAAAATGTGTTTCATAAAAGCACCTCCTAATTAATTAATTAAATAACATCAATATTATTGTTCGTCAAGTTTTTCGCATTCACCGTGCCGGGCAGTGAATAGTAGGCTGTACACTGTTTACTTCATATTGAGAAAAGTTTCAACATTTCCATGGTGTTTTCCGTGGGGGTATTTCTTCAAATATTCAAGAAACCGCACCTTTGCCCGCTCCTTGAAGGAAAGTTCAAAGAGAATCTGTCCGGTGTTGAACAGAGCCGATTCGGCCTGGGAGGCTTTCGGGTATTCTTCGAGTATGAGCAGATTCTCTGCGAGAGCTGCTTCAAAATTTGTCAGGAAGCGGGAGTATACTGCGCTCCGTTCGAGCCGCGCATCGCATCGGATGTCGCTGTTGTGCGAGAGATCCAGAGCAATCTGAAATACCTGAAGGGCCTGCTCATATTTTCCCGAATCGGCCAGATAGTGACCATAGCCCACATTCCAGCGGGCAATGATTGCCGGTAGATTATCGGAAGCTACCCAGTCGGCGGGAGGCACAGGCTGGGTAACGGATTCGAAGGCCTTTCGGGCATCGGCAACCGGGCTGTTTGGTTCGACGGCAACCGGGTCAATGGGGGAATAGCCACGGGACGTTTGTGTCATGTACTGGGGAAAGAGCATCTTTTCTTTTTCATCATGGCCGCTGATGGCCACGCTCCCCTCATTACCGAAGAACACATTGGCCGGTCCTTCCGAAAGCATCAGAAATTCCGTTCCCTTTACCCCGGCAACCACACTTCTATTCTTTATTTTCAGTGAAGAGGTCAGGCCCCGAGAGGGGGTGACCGAGGCCCGGAGTTTCCCCTGGGTAAGAGTAAAGAGACCGTCACGGGATGAACTATCGAATTTAAGCCGGGTTAATTCCATTTCCGAGTTATTGGCGATGGTAAATTTGCTCTTGTCGATAAGATCAATCTCAACCCACCCATTGGCGCCGGTCCTGATCCAACCACCTTCAGATAGCTCAATGGCTGACTTTACGGTCTGATAGGGGGTGTTGTCCTTGTCGCGAAAGGAAACGTCACCGCTGAATTTGGTGATGAATGCGATCGGGGCGGCAAAGGCAGAGGTGGAAACCAGGAACGTCAGCAGGGCACTACAGAGCATCAATGATTTTTTCATGGCTCACTCCGTTAAAAAATGAATTCTACATCATACATTCCAATTAATAAGTCCCATTGTACCGGGAAAAGCATCAATTGCCAATGGTGGAGAATCAGTCAGAAACACTATTTTGTATTCATGATATAACTTCCATTCCAGTCGGCCGGTGGCGGTGTTGTAATCAGGTCATGGCACCTCTCGATGTACATGCGCGAAACCGGATCCTGCCAACTGGCAGTAAGCTCCTCAAAGAGCGGGAGAGCTGCCGGGAAACAGCCCTCTCTGTACAGCGCAAGGGCCTCTGCAAAACGTGTCATCAGGGTACTGTTTTCCGAAATCATCAGTTCGTAAATGGGAACCGGCTGTTGTTTTCCTTTCACCACGACCAGATCGATCAGGCGGAATGGTAAATTCTCTTTCACCAGCACTCTGGTGGATTCACTGACAATGATGTGGGTGCCATATATTTTGTTCAATCCCTCCAGGCGGGATGCCAGGTTGACATTATCACCGATGGCGGTGTAGTCAAAGCGGATGGCCGCCCCCATATTGCCGACAACCGCATCGCCGGTATTAATGCCGATGCCGATGTCGATCGGCTGAATATTGCGGGCCATAAATGTGCGGTTAATGTCCGCCAGTTTTGCCATCATTTTCAGTGCGGTGCGGCAGGCATGGGCAGCATGTGCCGCCACATCAAGGGGGGCATTATAAATCGCCATAACGGCATCACCGATATACTTGTCCAGGGTCCCCTTTTCTTCAAGGACAATTTCGGTCATGGGGTAGAGGTATTCGTTAAGTGCCTGAACCAGTTGTTCAGGTGACAGTTTTTCAGACATCGAAGTAAAACCTCTGATGTCACTGAAAAGGATGCTGATTTCCCGTTTCTCCCCCCCCAGTTTGAGGCTGTCAGGATTTTTGATGATCTGGGCCACCAGGTCGGCGGAGACGTAATTGCTGAAGGCCCGCTTCAGGTAACGCCCCTTGCGGTCAACCACCACGCTCCGATATGTTTCGGAAAAAATGGTGGTAAGGGTTATGGCCATTAACTGGGGAAACAGAGAAAGGTCGATCAGGAAGTTGCGGAACAGGAGATAGTTTCCCACCGGGTAGAGGATAAACATGGCCGTGCCGATGAGGAAGCCGGTTTTTGAATTGGGGGCACCACTGAGAAGAAGTGCCAGCAGAAACGGGATTAAAAATATAAGTATTCTTTCGGCAAGAATGGTCTTTTCATTATGGCGTATGGCCCGCTGCTCAAGTACGTTGGCGGCTGCCGTGGCATGAATTTCGACTCCGGGGAGTGCGGCGTCAAAGGGGGTCGGTCTCAGGTCATAGATCCCTTCTTCGGTAAAGCCGACAAATGCCAGGGTGTTTTTCAGCTCTCCCTGCGAAATTCTCTTTTTGATGATGTCCACAGCCGAATAGGTCTTGATACTCCCCTGGGGGCCGTAATAATTGACAGCCAGTATCCCCCCGCTGGAGGTGGCAATCGGGGCTTTTCCCAGTTGGATGGAGCGCACGCCGCTTTTGCCAATGGAAAAATGAGCTTCGGCACCGGTAAACTGCTGGAGGGCCTGTAGCTCAAGGGAGGGGTACAGGTCTCCCTGATACAGCATCATCAGCGGCACCCCCCTGAAGAGGCGATCGTCGTCTTGAACCACGTTAAAGAATCCGAAGCCACGGGCATTGTGGCCAATGACAGCCGTGTTCGGTTCAAGTCCCGGATACTCAAGAAAGGGTAACGCGGTGACGCCGGGGTCTATCTGCACCTGCGTTATTTTTGAGGTCAGTGTCTGGCCAAGTGCCTCGGGGGGAGCCGGGTGTTTTTCATCCCGGTACAGATAGCCGGCGACCACATTACCTGCCCGGGCAAAGCTCTCTGAAAGGAGTCTGTCCGCCGTCTCATTCTGCGGTTCGGAAAAAACGGTGTCAAGGGCGGTTACTTTTACCCCGTACTCCGCCATTCCGGTGACCAGTTGACCCATTATCTCCCGGGACCAGGGCCAGCGCCCCAGTTCGACGATACTTTTGTGATCGACCGCCACTATAATAACGGGGGCATGGGGAGTGACGGTGCCCCGGACCAGGAGACGTTTGTCCTTGAGAACCAGGTCGATGCTGTTGATACTACGCAGGTCTGCCCTGTCGATGAAGAAGAAAGCCAGTGAAGTGAGAAAGGCCAGAAGTATGTAAATGAGGTATTTAGCCATGCTGATTCCGCCAATTGAGTGGATTCAAAATCGCGTGTCGTGGGACTCATGATGTAAAAAGCCAGTGCAGCGGGTGCAAAACTGAGAGTTTTCTCATAGCATACCGGACGACCGCTGTACAACATCAATCGGAAGCAGTGCGTGATTAAATTGACAAACGGTACCGTTGGAAACTAATATGGCCTGAAATAGTTATTTTCTCTCTGAAAGGTTTTTATGAAGGTTATCATACTGCTTGGCGATGGCATGTCAGATATTACGTACAGTCAGCTTGACAACAAGACCCCTCTTCAGTATGCCACAACAACCAATATGGATTTTATGGCCCGACATGGCCAGGTTGGTCTGGCCCATACGGTTCCGGTCGGCCTCCCTCCGGGTAGTGATGTGGCTAATCTTTCGGTGTTCGGCTATGATCCTCGAAGCTGCTATACCGGTCGCTCGCCGCTGGAGGCCATCAGCATGGGAGTCACCCTTGGCCCCGATGATGTGGCGTTCCGCATGAATCTGGTTACCCTCAAACCCCGGGGGAGTGCCATCTTTATGCAGGATTTTTCCGCCGGTCATATTTCTTCCCCCGAGGCCAAAGAGTTGGTTGAAACGCTGCAACGGGAGTTGGGGAACGGGGAGATAGAGTTCTATCCCGGCGTTGGTTATCGGCATTTGATGGTATGGCGGGGGGGGGAAGACGGTATGCGTACTGTACCGCCCCACGATATTACCGGAAAATCGGTCACGGATGCTCTGCCGACCGGCGATGGTGCTGACCGGTTGAACAATATCATGAACCATGCACAGATGGTGCTCCACGGCCACCCGGTCAACCAGCAGCGGAAGGATCGGGGAGATCTTCCGGCCAATTCGGTCTGGTTGTGGGGCCATGGCACGCTCCCCCGAATTCAGAATTTTAAAGAAAAGTTCTCCCTTGGTGGTGCGGTTATCTCGGCGGTCGATCTGATCAAGGGGATAGGGATTTGCGCCGGACTTGACAGTATCAATGTGGTTGGAGCCACCGGGTATATCGATACCAATTACCGTGGCAAAGCGGAGGCGGCCCTTGCGGCCCTTGAGGATCATGACTTCGTCTATGTGCATGTGGAAGCACCCGATGAGGCGTCTCACGCCGGGAACATGGAGCACAAGTTGCGCTCCATCGAAGATTTTGACAGCCAGGTGGTCGGAACGGTGCTTGAAGGTATGAAAAAATATGACGATTACCGGATTCTTTGTATGCCGGACCACCCGACTCCGGTAAAGCTCATGACCCACACCTCCGATCCTGTGCCTTTCGTCATCTACCGGGGGGGGGCAGAAGGGGGCAATGGTGCCGCTGCCTATAGTGAAATAGATGCCAAGGGGACCGGATTACTGGTTGAGGGGCATGCATTGATGCCGATGCTGATTAGGTAATGGTATCAGCCATTCGTATTTTTCTGGCGTCGCTTCTCGCTTGGTATCTGCTGTGTCTTTTTGTGCCACCGGGCCAGGGTACATTGGTCAGTGATGTATCTTTTCCTGCCGGAAGCGGCATACGGCGGCTTGCCACCGAGCTGAAGGGAAGGGGGGTCATACGGAGTTCCTGGCACTTCATCATATTGACCCGACTGCGTGGTGATGCTCACCGGCTCAAGGCGGGTGAGTACCGTTTCAATGACGGCATGACACCGGATACAATTCTCGGAAAAATTGTTGCCGGTGATGTTGACTTCCGTAAATTTGCACTTCCGGAGGGGTACTCCATCTATCAGGTGGCTGAATTACTCGGCCAGAAAGGGTATGTCAACAGGGACACGTTTCTTGAAAAATGTCGGGACAGGGCATTGTTGTCCCGGTTGGAGATAAGGGGGGAGAGCGTTGAGGGGTATCTCTATCCCGCCACCTATAATATCGCCAGAAACAGCAGCGAAGAACAGTTGATCGAGCAGATGGTGGGGCAGTTCAGGAAGGTGTGGGGAGAACGGGAAACAATGGATGGGGCAGGGACACTGTCGCGTCAGGAAATTGTAACGCTGGCATCCATCATTGAAAAGGAAGCGGTTATCCCCGACGAGCGGCCCCGCATCGCCTCTGTGTTCCTGAACCGGCTTAAGGTCGGTATGCCGCTACAGAGCGATCCCACCGCCGTGTACGGATTGCGGGCCTTCGGCGGCAAGGTCACCAGAGCCGATGTGCTTCGGAAATCGCCGTACAATACCTATACTATCAAAGGGCTACCGCCGGGCCCCATAGGAAATCCGGGAATTGATGCTATCCGGGCCGTACTTAAGCCGGAGAAGACCGATTTCTTCTATTTTGTAGCCCGGCAGAACGGCAGCCATTATTTCTCCCGGAGTCTTGCCGAACACAACCGCGCCGTGAACACATACCTTAAAAATTGAACGGGCTGCAATATTGAGCCATTGCATATTGTTTATATCCAATGTATCACCGGACTTACGTCAGGAGTTTGCCCATGCAGATAGCCAACCCTATTTACGATGTTGTGTTCAAATATCTTATGGAAGATGCAAAAGTAGCGAAGCTGCTTATTTCTTCCATAATTGGTGAAGAGATTGAGGAACTTGTCTTCCGCCCCCAGGAATATACGTCCGACATTGATAAGGGCCGTATTGAGGGTTGTTCCGGCACCTTGACGGTGTATCGTCTTGATTTCAATGCCAGAATCAAAACTGCTGAAGGCTCAAGGCAGGTTTTGATCGAACTTCAGAAGGCTAAATTTGCTACGGACATCATGCGTTTTCGCAATTACCTTTCCGGGCAGTACGGTAACTATGATAACACCGAGATGGCTGTCATTCACGATTATGAAAGAAGAGTGGGCATACCGATAATCAGTATTTATTTCCTGGGTCACCGACTTGACCATATAAACGCCTCAATAATCGGCGTAAACCGTGTGTACCGCGATCTGGTGACCGGTGATCGGATTGACGTAAAAGAAAGCTTTATCGAGAGCCTGACCCACGACAGCTATATCA
>CAIUSO010000114.1 GCA_903901875.1 uncultured Geobacteraceae bacterium
ATAATAGAGGGGGAAAGTTATAGAAAAAAGAAGGGTACCATCGGGCTCAAACTATGATACGTTAACGAACCAATTCAGCACGCCGTGCCTGGGTGAATGGGTATGAAAACCAGGTGGGTGAATGCTCGTGAAAAATGACACCAGGAACAAGTAGCGGCCAAAATGGGTGTTTCTCAGCCTTCATTGGCGAGAGTAGAAGCGACACTCGGCTCTCACCGTCATTCACCGTCTCTTGAGATGCTCCGCAAGTACGCTGCTGCTGTCAACTGCAAGCTGGAGATCAAGCTGATACCGCAGCATTCGTAATTGTGGCTTGTCCGTCTACCGCCAAGTGGACGCTTTAGCCTTAAATTATCAACGCCAGCAACGCTGGAGTTATCATAATGAACACGAGCGACATGCTTATTACGATTGTTCGAAGGACGTATGGAAGGTGACGTGTCAAATTGATAGCGATAAACAACCAAGCGCCCAATTCCGATGATTACCCTTACAAATTGTTTATTTGTGATATTGAAAATTAAAGCACCAAAGATCCAGTCAGCCATAATCAGTGACATTACTATAAGAGGAAATGCCCCTGCGCATTTGATGAAATCCGCCTTTTCTTCTTTCGATTTGTTCCACTTTTGATTGAGCCAGTAATCTGGGCCGATACCTTGCCAGCATCTTTCAATATCTCACGATCATTCAGAGTCAAAAAACCTTCCAGCTTGGTGATCCAGTCTTGCATAGTTCCCTGTGCCGGGCAATAATACCAAGTGCCAACTGCTCAACCTCTTCACGGGTGATTGATTCGGCAAGGCACCTATGGATAGCCGAACAAAAAAAACGGCCCGTAAAGGGCCGTTTTTTTTGCTGCAGTAAACAATCAGTGCGATGACTAGCCGATGCTGACCAGTTCGATCTCAAAGGTAACATCTTCGCCGGCCAGCGGGTGGTTGGCGTCAAAGGTAACCTGATCTTCGTTGGCTTCCAGAACGACGACTTCAAGCTCTTCATCATCTTCATTGGAAAGGCTCAGTTCATCCCCCACTTCCGGGATCAGATCCTCAGGAAGCTCACTGCGTGGCACGGTGAATACCTTTTCCTTGTCGTACTCGCCGAAAGCATCGACAGCGGCGATCTTGACGGTTTTTTTCTCGCCCGGTGCCATGCCGACAATGGCAGCATCAATCTGCGGAAAGAGAATTTCTTCGCCCAGAATGAAGGTCATGGGGCCGCTTTCGTGGCCGCCACAGCCGCATTCATCATCTTCGCAGCCATCTTCACACCCTTCGTCACAGCATTCATCTTCATTACATTCGGTATCTTCCAGCGTTGAGTCGAATACGGTTCCATCGTCCAGAGTTCCGGTGAAATTAATTGTTACGGTAGTGCCTCTTTCTGCCTGTGCCATTGGTCTGCCTCTCATTATGGGTTAAGTGATATTGTACAGCGAGACAAAATACGGGAGAGTTTGTCATTCGTCCAGATAAATTTTAAGAGTTGTTAAAACAGGAAAAAAACGAGGGGAGCAATTGGCCCCCCTCGTCAGGTTCGTGTATAATTTAATCTACGGATTTTCGCAGAAACGTCGGGATATCGTACTGATCTTCATCGTCGTCAATAAACGACACCGCCGGACGAAGCCGGGTCACATTCTCAACCTTTTCACGGTCACGGACAAAGGTCGGACGATCGAGGGAGGCGGGACTGGAGACATGCTTGTCGGCCAGGGCCGACATACCGATTCTGCGGGCACCATGCCCCTTTTCCGCATCAAAACGGTCGCCGAAACCGGTGGCTATAACCGTAACCTTGATGCTGTCCCCCATATCGTCGTCACGTACCACACCGATCTTGATGTTGGCCTCTTCGTGGACTTTTTCGTGGACGATGCGGTTTACCGTATTGTAATCATCCATGGTCATGGCAGCGGAACCGGTAATATTAACCAGCACCCCTTTGGCACCCGAGATGTCATTATCTTCGAGCAAGGGGCTGGAAATAGCATTATTGACCGCATCAGCGGCCCGATTGTCACCACTCCCCATGCCGATACCCATCATGGCCATACCACGGACACTCATGACGGTTTTAACATCGGCAAAGTCCAGATTCATCAGACCTGTTGAGGTAATCAGCTCCGAAATACCCTGCACGGCCTGACGGAGTACGTCGTCGGAGGGCTTGAAAGCGTCGAACAGCGACATATTTTTGCTTGCCAGGCTGATAAGACGATCATTGGGAATGATGATAAGTGAATCAACATGTTTTTTCAGCTCGGCAATGCCCTGATCTGCCAGCACTGAACGGGACTTCCCTTCGTAGGTGAACGGCTTGGTGACCACACCAACGGTCAGCACGCCGGTTTCACGGGCCGCTTCGGCAATAACAGGAGCAGCACCGGTTCCGGTGCCCCCACCCATACCGGCAGCGATGAATACCAGATCGGCACCCTTGATGGCTTCGGCCAGCTGTTCCTTGTTTTCAAGGGCAGCGGCGGTACCGACCTCCGGCTTGGAACCGGCACCGAGTCCCTTGGTAAGCTCACGGCCAAGCTGAAGCTTGACCGGTGCTTTCGAGGTTCTGAGGGATTGGGCATCCGTATTTGCTACGATAAAATCGACTTTATGTATTGAGCTGGAAATCATGGTGTTGACAGCGTTGCCCCCCCCACCTCCAACTCCGATAACTTTTATGACAGCACTCTGCTCTATGGTATCATCAAATTCAAACATTCGTTCTCCCTTCTCCTGTTGTGTAACTCAAAACGCTCCCCTGACCGGAGAAATGTAACCTCAATTAGACCAAAAAACAAAGGAAAAAATAATATTTTTTTTATGAAAAACCGGGCCCTTTAAAAACAGACGGTTAGAAGAACTCGCGGAACCAACCCTTCATCCGCCCAAAAACAGACCCGAACAGTTTTTCATCGTTGTTCTTGCCGGTGGGGAATTCCCGGGTGGTTGCATTACGGGTGCCGTACACCACCAGGCCCACGCCGGTGGCGTACACCGGTGACTTCACCACGTCAGTCAATCCGCCGATTCGCTGGGGAAGACCGCGCCGTACCGGCAGATTGAAAATCTGCTCGGCAAGTTCAGGAATCCCCTCAAGGATACTGGAACCACCGGTAATAACTACTCCCGAGGCGATGGAGTCCTCAAGCCCCGATTTCATAATTTCCCGATTGACCAGGGCAAAAATTTCCTCCATACGGGGTCCGAGGATTTCGCACAACACATTCCGGGACAATTCACGGGGTTTACGTCCCCCCACGCTGGGCACCTCGATTTTGTCCTCTTTGCCAACCAGAGAAGCGAGGCAGCAGCCATATTTTTGTTTGATTTTCTCTGCTTCTGCAAAGGGAGTGCGAAGCCCCACGGCGATGTCGTTGGTCAGCTGATTCCCCCCCAGGGAGATGACAGACGTGTACTTGATGGCACCATCGGCAAAAATGGCAATATCCGTGGTTCCCCCACCGATATCGACCATGCAGACCCCCAGCTCCTTTTCGTCGTCCGACAGTACCGCATGCGACGATGCCAGCTGTTCCAGCACGATATCTGCCACATCCAGGCCAGCCCGGTTGCACGACTTGACAATATTCTGGGCACTGGCCACGGCACCGGTCACAATATGGACTTTCGCTTCCAGACGTACGCCGCTCATGCCAAGCGGTTCGCGGATGCCGTCCTGTTCGTCGATGATGAATTCCTGGGGCAGAATGTGCAGAACTTCCCGATCCATGGGAATGTTGATCGCCTTGGCGGCATCAATTACACGGCGCACATCTTCCTGGGAAACTTCGCGGTTTTTGATGGCAATGACACCGTTGGAGTTGAGCCCCTTGATATGGCCACCCGCAATGCCGGCGTACACCGATTTGATCTCGCACCCCGCCATCAGCTCAGCCTCTTCGATAGCTTTTCTGATGGCACCGACCGTGCTCTCAATATTGATGACCACACCCTTGCGCAGACCGCTGGAAGGGCTGGTGCCAATACCGACGATATCAATTCCCTCTTCCGTAATATTGCCAACGATGGCACAGATCTTGGTGGTACCGATGTCAAGACCGACAATCAGATTATCCCGTTTGGTTGCTGACATACTACTCCCCCCTGCCTGTTATAAGAAATAAGCTGTAACCTAGCTTTTTTTAACGATTATTTTGTCTTTATAGTCAAGATCGATATAACTGATTGTCGGCAACTGCACCAACAGACCCCGGTAAATCCGGGCAAAGCGTTCAATCTTTGCGCTGAAATCATCGGAACCGACCTTCACCGGCAGTGCTCCTGATGCGGTAAACAGCGTAAAACCGTACCCTTTATCGTAATGAATCTCCGATACATCCGCAAGAATAAATGCACCCTTTTCCCGTAATATTTTCAGGAGTTGACAGGTTGACTCCAGAGCTTCCCTGGTCCCCTTGGGATCACTGGCAAGATCCTCCTCGCGAAATCCGGTAACTACCGGATAGTCCAGCTTGTCTCCCTGATTGAGCACCTTGAAAACAGTACCCTTCTTATCCAGATAATAGATGAATCCCATGTTGACAATGGCCAACGGCTCCCGCTCCACGATAGTAATGGAAATGGTATCGGGAAAATAGCGGTTCACCCGTACGGTTTCTACCCAGGGATTCTGGAGGATGTGCTCCCCGATCTGTTTCAGGTTCATCCTGAGCAGTTCTTTGCCCGGTTCCACCCCCGCCAGCCCGACAATCTCGTCACGGGTCAGGTGCTTGCAGGGTGAAATATCCAGGGTTTTAAGCGAAAACAGGGAAACGGCGTTAATGGCACGGTAACCACCATAGAGCACTCCGGCCACCAGAGAGCACAAAGCAACCCCGACAACGGCATACGTGAGAGGCCGCAGGTATTTTTTGTAATCAACAGGTTTACGCTGCACCCTTACTTTGTTAGGCGTCACTTTCCGCTGTTGTGATAATTTGGCAAAATCCCGCACGGCTTAATTTACCTTTGTAGAGAGTGATGCGGTTTCAATAATGCGTGACACAAGGGCTTCGAAAGAAAGCCCGGCCCCTTTGAGGGCAATTTCCGGCAACAGAGAGAGGGCGGTCATGCCGGGAAGAGTATTTACTTCCAGAACATAGCAGTCACCCTCCGCTGTCACCAGCAAGTCGGCACGACTGTACCCCCGACACCCGAGTGAACGATGGGCAGCCAGGCCGGTCCGCAGTGCTTTTTCGTAGAGAGCCGGCTCAAGTCGGGCCGGGAACAGATGTTCCGCCATGCCATCGCTGTATTTGGCCTCGAAATCGTAAAATTCATTTTTGGGAACGATCTCAATGGCACCGATCGGCTGATCATCAAGAATACCGATCTGCACCTCCTGCCCTTTGATATACTGTTCCACCAAAATTTCTTCGTCGTGCCGAAAGGCCAGCTCAAGGGCCCCAGCCAGCTGTGACTCGTCCCTGACAATGGACACGCCGACCGACGATCCCTCCTGCACCGGTTTGACCACCACCGGTAGAGCGAAGGGAAGTTCAGATAGTATAACCGATTCATTCCGCCCATAACAGCGAAATGGTGCCGTCAGGATACCACTGGCAGCGAAGACCCGCTTGCTGTACAGCTTGTGCATGGCCAAGGCGCTGGCCAGCACACCGGAACCGGTGTAGGGAATCTGCAGCAGTTCCAGCACCCCCTGCACACAGCCATCCTCACCGTACCGGCCATGGAGGGCGACAAACGCCACCGCCACATCTTCCCGCTGCATAACCTCAACCAGATCCCGCCCAACATCAATGAGCACCGCCCGGTATCCGGCCCCAATGAGGGCCCCATACACAGCTGCGCCACTCTTCAGGGACACGTCACGTTCAGCCGAGAGCCCACCGTACAATACGCCGATTTTCTTTGATTTATTCATGTTGATTGCCTTGTTGGGGCACAGTTCAGAAAGCATACGTTAAATTTCACCCACTATACGCACTTCTTCCTCAAGTGTCACGCCGGATATTGCACAAACCTGATTTTTTATCGTCTCTGCCAACGCAAGAAAATCTCTGGTGGTGGCTCCACCGGCATTGACCAGAAAATTACTGTGTACTTCCGACACCAACGCTCCCCCCACCGCCGTTCCCCGCAGACCGGCGGCATCTATCAGGCGCCAGGCTGCCTGCCCGGGGGGATTTTTAAAAAACGAGCCGGCACTGGGAAACCCCACATTATGTTTGGTACGGCGCAACTCCAGATCCCTGCGGATATCCTCCTCAACGATCCCGGCATCGCACTCCGAGAGCCTGAATCGGGCAGCCAGCACAATGTCACCGGCTTCAAGCTCCAGACGACGGTAGGCGTACTTAATCTCGTCCCGGCATACCGACATGACAGTGCCGTTGCGCAGTAGAGTCAACTGTTCCGTATGGCTCAGAATCCCCTGACCATAGGCCCCGGCATTCATGGTGAGGGCTCCGCCGATGGTTCCCGGAATTCCGGAGATGAAACTGATCCCCCCAAGCCCCCGTTGCTGGGCGAAACGGACCACCGGAAGGTTTTCGGCACCCGCCTCCGCCTCGACGAACAGCTCATCAACCAGGCCGATCCGGTTAAACCGTTCCAGGGAGATCACACACCCGCGAATTCCGCCATCCCGCACCAGTAGATTGTACCCCCGGCCGATGGTCATCCAGGGGAGTCCTTCCCCCTGCAGCCACGAAAGCAGGCCACAGAGGTCGTCAGAATCCTCGGGAATGGCAAAGAAATCGGCCGGGCCTCCCGTTTTCAGGGACGTATGACGTTCCATTGGCTCATTACGCAACAACTCCCCGCGAAACGCTATGGCAGTTTCCCTACTCTGACCGTTCACCTTACCCCCCGACGACTATTACTGTAACAGTGACACCAGTGTTTCCCCCTGCTGCCAGATATTTCCTGCACCAAGGGTAATCACGATGTCCCCTTCCCGTACAATGCCGGCCAGATGTTCGGGAATCAGCTCCCGATTACCGATCCAGGTCACATCCTTCTGGCCGTGGCGACGGACCTCAACTGCCAGCCGTTCGGCAGTGGCACCGTCAATGGGCTGCTCTCCGGCGGCATAGACATCGGTCAGCACCAGCACATCGGCATCAGAGAAGGCGGTAACGAATTCATCGAACAGTTCATGGGTGCGGGTATAGCGATGGGGCTGAAAGGCCGCCACAACACGCCGTTCCGGCCATCCCTGCCGGGCTGCGGCAAGGGTTGCCCTTATCTCTGCCGGATGATGGCCATAGTCATCCACCACCATGATACCCCGTGGCTCCCCTTTCACCGTAAAACGGCGTCCCACGCCGCTGAATGCGGCAAAACCCTCCTGAATGGCGGTGAAGGGGATGTCCAGTTCAAGGGCCACGGCGATACAGGCCATGGCGTTCAGAACATTGTGGGGACCGGGCATGGGAAAGGTTATTTCACCGAGACGATACCCTTTGAAGTGGGCGATGAACGAGGTTTTGAAACCGTCATGACGCACATGGGTGGCACGGATATCGGCCTGAGCCGATAAGCCGTAGGTCATGTAGCGTTTTTTGACACGGGGAAGTATTTCCCGAATGTTCCGATCATCAAGACAGAGTACCGCCAGTCCGTAAAAGGGCACTTTGTTGATAAACTCCACAAAGGTATCCTTAATCTCTTCGATGCCGGAATAGTGATCCAGATGGTCGGCGTCGATGTTGGTAACCACCGCAATGGTGGGAGAAAGCAGCAGAAACGATCCATCCGACTCGTCGGCCTCCGCCAGAAGGAATTTGCCCTGACCGATCTGGGCATTGGTGCCGATGGCATTCAGCTTGCCGCCAATAACTACGGTCGGATCGATGCCGGCATGGCCCAGAATGGCCGCCCCCATGGAGGTGGTGGTCGTCTTGCCGTGGGTTCCGGCAATGGCAATGCCATATTTCATCCGCATCAGTTCGGCCAGCATCTCGGCGCGGGGGATAACCGGCACATGGAGCCGGTGTGCTTCCACAACCTCCGGATTTTCGTCATGGACGGCCGAAGAAATAACCACCACATCCACATCGGTCAGATTCTCGGCCTGGTGGCCGATGCCGATTTCGGCCCCGAGGGAAGCAAGTCGTTCGGTGATATCAGAAGAGCGCAGGTCAGAACCAGATACCTTGTAGCCCAGGTTAAGGAGCACCTCGGCGATACCGCTCATGCCGATACCACCAATGCCGACGAAATGGATCTTGTCTATTTTTCCGTACATGGGAACTACCTTTCGTGGTCAGGGTAACTTCGTCATTTCATCAACAATAATCTTCGCCGCATCAAGGCGCGCCAGACCAAGGGCCAGATCTCCCGTATTCCGGATCAGCTCAGGGTCCCCCGCCAGGGTAGTGATGGCAGCGGCCAGGGATTCACCGGTCAGCTCCCGCTCAAGCATCATGAAACAGGCATCCTTCTTGAGCAGCGCCTCGGCATTACGCCGCTGATGATCGTCAACAGCATGGGGAAACGGGATGAACAGGCACGCTTTGCCGCAGGCGGTCACCTCGGCAATGGTGGTTGCTCCGGCACGGCAGATGATCAGATCCGCAGCGGCGTAGTGTGCCGCCATATCGGCGATAAAGGGGGTTACGACAGCATCAACCCCCGCCCCACGGTACGCGTCCCGAACCTCGGCACACTCTTTTTCACCGGTCTGGTGGGTAATGTGAAGTTTCACACCGCTGTCCCGCAGCAAGGGTAACGCCCGGACCATGGCGGCATTGAGCGCATGGGCCCCCTGACTGCCGCCAAAGATGAAGAGATGAAACAGGTCATCGGTCCGCCTCCCCTGCTCTGCTCCACCGGCCCCAGCCGGGGCAACAATATCCAGAATCTGCCGACGCAGCGGATTGCCGGTCAGCTGGGTGGTCGCCGACGGAAAATAGCGGGCCGACTCCTCCAGGGTAATGAACACTTTCGTGGCAAAGCGCGCCAGCAGCCGGTTGGTCTGCCCCGGTATGGCATTCTGTTCGTGAATAAAGCGGGGAATCCCCCTGCCTCGGGCCGCAAGCACCATGGGCAAGGAGGCATAGCCGCCAACTCCCAGCACCATGTCGGGACAGAATTCCTTGAGTACTTTTCGGGACTGGGCATAGCCGTAGAGCATGAGTGCCCCCCCCTTGAGCTGGGCGGCAAGCCCTTTGCCCCGTATACCGGCGGCAGAAATCAGTGCCAGCCTGTAGCCCGCAGCGGGCACCGCCCGTGCCTCAATGCCCCGTTCGGTACCGACAAACAGCACCCGGTTGGCCGGGTCACGGGAAAGAAACTCTTCGGCGACGGCGATGCCGGGAAACAGGTGTCCACCGGTGCCTCCACCGGCAATAATCAGTCTCATGTTTCCTCCTTGAGACTGATTGAGGAAATCTTCAGGCCCGATGAAATATTAAGCAAAATACCGACGGAAAACAGACTGATCAGCAGGGAACTGCCGCCGTAGCTGATAAAGGGCAGTGCCAGCCCCTTGGTCGGCAGCAGACCGGTCACGACGCCCATATTAACCGACGCTTCAATACCAAACAGCACCGCAATTCCCAGGGCGAGAAAGCGCCCGAAGGTGTCCGGCGCGGCAACGGCTATGCGCATGGCCCGCTGAACCAGCAAAAGAAACATACCAACGATGACGATCACCCCGAGGAACCCAAGTTCTTCACCCACCACCGCCAGAATAAAGTCCGTATGGGCCTCCGGCAGATAGAACAGCTTCTGCTTCCCCTCTCCGAGCCCCTGGCCGAATACGCCGCCGGTGCCGAGGGCCAACCAGGACTGGATAATCTGGAAGCCGCTGTTCTGGGGATCCTGCCACGGGTCCAGAAACGCCAGAATACGCCGCTTCCGGTAGGCCACATTCATGACCAGGAAGTAGAGGAACGGCATTGACATCAAAAAGATTGATATGATGTAGACCAGTCGGGTCCCGGCAGCAAACAACATGATAATGGCGACCGCCGCCAGGGTCAGGGCAGAGCCCATATCCGGCTGCTTCAACAGCAGACCGAGCATCACCAGCAAAATCAGCATATAGGACACAAAGCCCGGCCCCAACTGTTTGATCTTGTCCTGTTTCCGGTCGAGAGAATAGGCCATGTACATAATCAGGGCTATCTTGGCTATCTCCGACGGTTGCAGATTGAAACCGGGAAGCCTGATCCAGCGGGAAGCTCCGCCGGCGCTGCCGCCGATGCCCGGAATAAGCACCAGCACCAGCAGTACGATGCAGCCGAGCAGAATCGGTGCCGCCAGCTTGCGCCAGAACTGGTAATTGACCCGCATGGTTCCCAGCATGAGGGCAAAACCGAGTACGGCAAAAATTCCCTGGCGTTTGAGAAAGAAAAAACCGTCGTTAAAGCGCTTGGCAGCCATTACGGAAGAAGCCGAATAGACCATAACCACCCCGAAGCAGGTGAGCGCTATGGCCATCAGCATGATTACCAGATCATATTCTTCCAGTTTCTTAAACATTTACAGTGCCTTTACCGCGGCTATAAACCGCTCTGCCCGCTCTTCGTAATCCCGGAACATATCAAAACTGGAACAGGCCGGCGACATCAGCACCGTACCCCCCGGTGCCGTTATCCGGGCAGCGGTCTGTACCGCTTCTTCCATGGTTGCCGCCCGCAGCGTATTGGCCAACGTTCCCAACTCCTCTTCCATCCGATCGGCGGCCTCGCCGATCAGCACCAGATGGTTGACCCGCTCCCGGACCAGCGGGGCCAACGGCGCGTAGGCTCCCCCCTTGTCCTTGCCGCCGGCAATGAGGGTGATACCGGTGAAACTCTCCAGTGCTTTTTCCACGCTCCCCACGTTGGTGGCCTTACTGTCTTCGTAATAGCTGACGCCATTCACCTGTCGCACAAACTCCATGCGGTGGTGGAGTGCCTCGAAACAGAGTATGGTTTCAAAGGTTTCGTCGGGGCGGCACCCCAGCAACAGGGCGCAGGCGACGGCGGCCATGATGTTTTCCAGGTTATGGACCCCCTGAAGCCGAATCGCTGCCGTCGGAAAACACTCTTCATGGCCATTATGCCGGTAGGTTATGACCCCGTCCCGGTAGAAGATCCCCTCAGCAAGCTCATGGCGGCGACTGAAGGGAAACAGGGAGGCCCGGAGCTGCCCGGCATGGTGCCAGACCAGCTCATCGTCCCGGTTTACCACGGCAAAATCGTCTTCCGTCTGATTTTCAAAAATCCGCAGTTTGGCAGCCACGTAGGATTCGTAGTCAGGGTACCGGTCCAGATGGTCCTCGCTCAGATTGAGCAGTGCCGCCACGGTGGGACGAAACGAGGTAATCCATTCCAGCTGGAACGAGCTTATTTCCGCCACCACCTGATCCACCAACTGGCGGGAAGCCACCAGGTCGATGAGCGGCGTACCGATGTTCCCCCCCACATAGGTATGATACCCGTTCTGTGTGAATATCTCGCCCAGAATGGTGGTGGTGGTCGTTTTACCGTTGGTGCCGGTAATGGCGGCAATCGGCACGTCAATGCCCCGCGCCGCCAGTTCGATTTCACTGACAATCTCCCGGCCGGCCCCCAGTGCCGCAACCAGAGGCGGGAGGTCCATCGGCACACCGGGGGACACCACAATCAGGTCACTGGCGAGAAAGGTGGCTTCATCGTGCCGCTCCAGCTCCCGGATTATATCGAAGCCCTCAAGCTCGGCCAGTGCTCCGGCCAGAAGCGTCTCATTGCGCATATCGGTGACGGTGACCCGCCCTCCCCGTGCGGCGGCATAGCGGGCACAGGCCACACCGGTTTTGGCCAGACCGACCACGAGGATGTTTTTATTCTTCAGTTCCATGGGATGCTACCTCATCTTCAGTGTCGAAATAGCCACCAGTGCCAGAATGATGCTGATTATCCAGAAGCGGACGATAATTTTCGGCTCGGCGACCCCCTTCAGTTCAAAATGGTGGTGAATGGGTGCCATGCGAAAAATCCGTTTTCCCCGGTACTTGTAGGAGCCCACCTGAAAAATCACCGACAGGGCCTCGACCACAAATATCCCCCCCACGATTACCAGCAGAATTTCCTGTTTTGTCAATACGGCGATGGTGCCAAGGGTGCCCCCCAGGGAGAGTGAGCCCACATCCCCCATGAACACCTCGGCCGGGTAGGAGTTGAACCAGAGGAACCCGAGTCCGGCCCCCACCATGGCACCGCAGAGTACGGCCAGCTCTCCGGCTCCCACAACCCGGGGAATCTGCAGGTAGGCGGCCAGGGTCGCGTGGCCGGCGATATAGGAGAAGAGCATATAGGTTGCGGCATTAATGGCCACCGGGCCGATGGCCAGGCCATCCAGGCCATCGGTCAGATTGACGGCGTTACTGGCCCCGACAATCACCAGGGTGGCAAAGGGGATAAACCAAATCCAGAGATCGGGGTGAAAATTTTTGAACAGCGGGAAATAGAGCTCTTCGCTGAAACCGGGCTTAAGAAACAGAAAAGTAGCCACCGCACCGGCAAGTACTACCTGCCAGAACATTTTCTGACGGGCCGATAACCCCTTGGTGTTTTTTTCCACCACTTTTTTATAATCATCCACAAAACCGATCAGGCCGTACCCGACGGTAATAAAGAGTGCCAGCCAGATATATTGGTTGGTCAGATCGGCCCAGAGCAGGGTCGGAAAGACGATGGCCGCCAGGATGATCACTCCTCCCATGGTCGGAGTTCCCTGCTTTTGCAAATGGGATTCGGGACCGTCGGTACGGATTACCTGGCGGGCCTGCATCGCTTCGAGACGGCGGATGAACCAGGGGCCGAGAACAAAGCAGACCAGCAGTGCCGTAATCATGGAATAGATGGTACGAAACGTCAGATACTTGAAAATATTGAACAGCTTGATGTTGGTGGCCAGCGGAAAAAATATATGATACAGCATGGGCTATTCCCCTTTAATCAAACGGTGCAGTTCCGTGGCCACTTTTTCCATGGTTACTCCCCGTGATCCCTTGAGCAGAATCACATCGTCACGCTCCAGAATTCGGTACAGCTCCCCGGCAACTTCGGCGTGTTCCGAACAACAGATGACCGACTCGGCAGCCATGCCCTCCCTGAGGGCCCCTTCCCGGCCATGGGTGGTCATCAGTTCTCCCAGCAGATAGAGGCGATCTACGGTCCGTGCGGCAATGGTGCCGATGGCCCGATGCGCCTCCCCTTCGCCACTGCCAAGCTCCAGCATATCGCCGAGTACGGCAATCCGATGTCCCGGCCCGGCCAGGGTGGCCAGGGTCTCAAGGGCCGCCCGGGTAGAGGCCGGATTGGCGTTATAGCTGTCATCAATCAGGGTGAACCGATCATGGCGTTCTATCTGAAAGCGCCCCTTATAGGGGGTAAAAGCCTCCAGTCCGGCAACAATAACCGGCAGGCTGATCTTTTCCAGAAGGGCCGCCGTCGCCGCCAGGGCGTTATAGATATTGTGCCGGCCGCAGGCCTTGAGCTGGACCGCCGCCTGGCCAACCGGGGTAACCAGCTGGAAACGCTGTCCCTCCAGCCCCAGGGAGACAATCTCCCGCGCGCGGACCTCTCCCCGATCAATGCCAAAGCTGATGCGACGGGCAGAAGCATTCTGGGAGAGGGAAGCCACCCGTGAATCATCGGCATTGACAATGGCCAGCCCCCCGTCAGCGATGCGGTGGAGCAGCTCACCTTTGGCAGCAGCAACCCCCTCCACACTCCCCATGCTCTGGAGATGTGCCTGAAGGGCATTCAGCACGACGCCGACCTGTGGTGCGGCAATGGCCGCCAGGCGGTCTATCTCGCCCGGCTCACTCATTCCCATTTCCAGCACCGCCCATCGGTGCTCGGGGCGAAGCTGGAACAGCATCTGGGGGAGACCGATCAGATTATTAAGATTACCGGCGGTTTTCAGGCCGGGTCCGGTCTGTTCGAGAATGGTTGCGATCATCTCTTTTACGGTCGTCTTGCCGTTACTTCCCGTAACCCCGATGACCGGAACCGTAAATTTCCTGCGCCAGTTGGCAGCAAGATCACCCAGGGCCCTCAGACTGTTTTTGACGACAACCGCCGTCAGGGTCTCCGGGATCGAATGTCCCTTCAGCCACTGTTCCTCCACAATGGCTGCGGCAACCCCCTTGGCAGCAATTTCAGCTATATAATCGTGGCCGTTAAACCGCTCTCCCCGCAGGGGGACAAACAGCTCCCCCGGCGCAACGGTCCGTGAATCGGTTGATATTCCGCTAATGGTGCCGGTGCCGTGGCCGATGATGCGACCGCCGACGGCTCCGGCTATTTCGTTGAGTGAGAACATGGGGTAACTTTCTTCGCAAAGAAGGCAGCAGCCTCCTCCCGGTCATCAAAATGGTGTTTCACGGTGCCGATAATCTGGTAATCTTCATGGCCTTTACCGGCCAGAAGGACAATATCATTCCCTCTCGCGTGGGCAATTGCCAGCTCGATCGCCTCACGACGGTTCTCCACAAGGATAAATCCCTTTTCGCCACAGCCGTCTGCTACTTCGTGGCGCCCGTACTCCCGAATTCCCAGCGGCTCAATACCGGCCCGGATCTGCGCCAGGATTAACCCCGGCTCTTCGCTACGGGGATTATCAGAGGTGACAATTGCCAGATCACTCATGGTTGCGGCTATCTTCCCCATGATCGGACGCTTGCCGTTATCACGGTCACCACCACAGCCAAAAACGGTAATGATCCGCCCGGTGGCAATCTCCCCCAGGGTGGCAAGAACATTCTCCAGCGCATCTCCCGTATGGGCATAATCGACCAGGCAGGTCACACCGGCACTGTTTTCCACCCGTTCCATGCGCCCCGGCACCGTCTGGTGCTGCTCTATGCCATGTTTCAGGGCGGCAAGGGGAAGATCAAGGGCCACACCGGCGGCAACTGCAGCCAGAATATTGGACAGATTGAAGCGTCCCAGCAGCCGGGAGGACACATCAAACTCCCCCGACGGCGTCACCAGAGTTGC
The DNA here is from genome assembly GCA_903901875.1 of uncultured Geobacteraceae bacterium. Taxonomy (GTDB): domain Bacteria; phylum Desulfobacterota; class Desulfuromonadia; order Geobacterales; family Pseudopelobacteraceae; genus JACRCG01. The sequence goes on from CAIUSO010000114.1 coordinate 14,948, forward strand.
CTGAATGCCGGTCACCGATGACGAGACGTTTTTCGGATGAACGTCATACTCTGCAGCCATACCGAAGGTAATCACCGGTGCAGCAGAGCGGCGTACCATCTCGGCACTGACCGGATCATCCATGTTCACAACGGCCCGGCGCCGGGGTTTTTCCGGTGAAGGTGCCAGCAACTCGCTGAAGAACCTGCTCTTGGCATCCAGATAGCTTTCCATGGTCCCGTGGTAGTCCAGATGGTCACGGGTCAGATTACTGAAAATACCCACGTCAAACTGGCAGCCATCTACCCGTTTCTGCTCCAGTGCGTGGGAGGAGACCTCCATGACAAATGCCTGGGCTCCGGCCTGGGCCAACTGGGCAAAGGCACCTTGCAGCTCGGTGGATTCGGGAGTGGTGTGGGATGCCTCGATGGAGAGTGCTCCAAAGCGATAACTGATGGTCCCCAGCACCGCAGCCGGCACTCCGGCAGCGTCCAGAATCGCCTCAATCAGATAGGTCGTTGTTGTTTTACCATTGGTACCGGTAATACCGACGAGGGGCCTGGTTGCCGTCGGCTCACCCTGGAACCGGGCGGCCATACGCCCCATGGCAGCACGTCCATCGGCAACCTTGACCCAGGGGATGGTGGTCGGCGCAGCCGCCTCGTCTTCAAGGATGACGGCAGCGGCACCGGCGGCTACGGCACGCGGGATAAAGGAGTGACCATCAACCCGGCTCCCCCGCAGGGCAAAAAACAGGGTGCCGGGAGAAACCGCACGGGAATCGCAGGTCAGGGACGTGATGGCCACACCACCATCACCATGGACCTCTGAACCAACTGTCTTTTCGAGCAGATCATACAGTGTCATAGGTTCTCCTCAAAAATGGTAAAACCTGCCGGTGGGACGGCAGGTACATTCTGCATCACGCTGAAGGGGTGAACTTTATCCATACTTCCCCCACGCCCCTGATTTTCTGGCCGGGGGGAGGGCTCTGTTCGGTGGCCCGGCCACTGCCGAGGAGCCTGATATTAATGCCCCGTTTTTCCATGACCTGCAAAACCCGGCGCATACTCATGCCTCTGAAGTTGGGCATAACCTCTCCCTCCGGCGGCATTTCCTCTTCATCCCCCTCTGCCACTGTTTCAACGGCCGGTTCCGGCACGCTCCTGGCACTGTTCGCACCGTTTGCGACCGGATGTTTTGCCGGAGCCACGGCCACATTCGGTTGTATTTTCATATACGCCAGGGAGTTCTGGGCGATCCCCTTAAAAGCCGGGGCCGCAACAATCCCCCCGTATTTAACCCCCTGTGGTTCGTCGATAATGACCGCAATAGTCAGTTTGGGTCGGTCCGCCGGAACAAAACCGACAAAGGAGCCGATACGTTTTGAGGGTGAGTAGGCACGGGTAACCGAATCAACCTTCTGGGCCGTGCCGGTTTTACCGGCCACCAGGAAACCGTCAAGGGCCGCCTTTGTTCCGGTACCGCCATCAGCGGTAACCGTTTCCATCATCTTGGTCACCTTCTGGGCCGTATCGGCGGAAATGACACGCCGCACCGCCTGTGGCTCGAACTTCTGCACAACGGTTCCGTTATCATCAAGAATCTGTTCCACCAGATAGGGTTTCATCAGAGTTCCCCCATTGGCAATGGCAGAAATCGCCGTGACCAACTGGATGGTTGACAGTGAAAGCCCCTGTCCGAATGAGATGGTAGCCAGATCGATGCCGTACCAATGTTTCTTCAGATTGCCGGGAGACTCACCCGGCAGGTCGATGCCGGTGCGCGTCCCAAAACCGAAGTTGCGTAAATAGGAGGAGAGCTTCCCCTCCCCCATCTTGAAGCCTATTTTTGCCGATCCGATGTTACTGGAGTACTTGATGATCTCGGAAATATTCAGCCGTGAGTGGGGATGGTCATCATGGATGGTCCGCCCGGAAAAACGGTACACGCCATTTTCACAATTATACACGTCGGTCGGTCTGATGGTGTTGGTGTCAAGGGCGGCGGCGATGGTAAACACCTTGAAGGTGGAGCCGGGCTCAAAGCTGTCGGTGACCACATGATTACGTAACTGTGCCAGCGAGTAGCGGGAATACGCGTTGGGGTTAAAGGTGGGGTAATTGGCCATGGCCAGAATTTTGCCGGTGTCAGATTCCATGACAACCGCCATCCCCCCCTTGGCATTGCTGTCCGTCACCGCCTTGGCCAGCTCTTTCTCTGCGATGAACTGGATGGTCTTGTCCAGGGTAAGGATAACACTTTTACCCGGAGACGAATCCTTGATGACCGTACTTTTCACCTCAATGTTTCTGCCCAGGGCATCCCGTTCCGTTATCATATAGCCGGTATTTCCCAGGATGGTACTGTCGTACTTGAGTTCAATCCCCTCCAGACCGTTGGGGTCGCGGCCGGTAAAACCGACCACATGGGCCGCAATCTCCATGTTCGGATAGAACCGTTTGGACTCAGGGGCAAAGCCGATCCCCGGCAGCTTCATGTTCTTGATACGGGTAGCCACTTCAGGGGCCAGCCACCGTTGCACCCAGGTGAACGACTTGCTCACGGAAAGGCGGGATACCAGTTCCCCCTTTGGTATACCGAGAATGGGGGCCAGAACCCCGGCGGTGCCGTCAACGTCCTTGATGCGACGTGGCTCGGCATAGCAGGAGTCCATATGGATCGATTCGGCAAGTGTGGTGCCGTTCCGATCAAGAATACTGCCACGGGCCGGTGTCAGTTCAACCCGGTGCTGGTGCTGTTTGTCGGCTTTTTTTACCAGATTTTCATGTTGGAGGATCTGAAGATAGAACGCACGCCCTGCCACAATCAGAAACAGCAGACCAAAAACGGTCCCGATCATAATGATCCGGACCCGCGCCCATTTTTCCCGTTCTTCTATCATTTGACGTGTATAACCTGCTGTTCGGTCGGCAGTGCCATTCCCAGCTCATTCTTGGCAATGGCCTCGATCCGGGCCGGTGCCTTCAGAGACGCGGCCTCAAGCTTGAGCCGTTTCTGTTCCTGGCCCGCCTCACTTAACTGGCGACTCACTTCGGAAATTTGCAGGTTAAGATCAACCAGCTTGAAACGGGACCAGACATGGAATACGGAGACAACGGTAAACACCATCATGCAGATCATCAGATATTTGAAAATATCAATCTTGATGGGAGTAAGTTCCAAGCCGCCAAGTGCGCGCGGTGCGGCTACTTTGGTATAGGTGGTTCGTGCGTGGGCCATTGGTATGTACCTCTTCTCTTCCGTTGTTGGTTCCTGCAACTACAATTTCACGACGGCCCGCAGTTTGGCACTGCGTGCCCGGGGGTTCCCGTCGGTTTCTTCCCCGGTTGCCATTACTGGCCGACCGGTGAGAATTTTCACCCGTGGCTGTCTACCACAGACACAGATTGGTAACTGCCTCGGGCAGGTGCATCCTTCTGCATATTCCCGAAAGATATGCTTAACGATCCGATCTTCCAGAGAGTGGAACGAAATGATCACCGCCCGACCGCCGGGCCGCAACAGATCAAGTGCCCCCCGCATACCGGCTTCCAGACTGGCCAGTTCGGCATTCACCGCGATACGCAGGGCCTGGAAGGTCCGGGTGGCCGGATGGATGCGCTCATCCCATTTCGCCTTGGGCACGGCCCCTTTGATAACATCCACCAGCCGGAAGGTGGTCAAAATGGGAGACTCGCTCCGGGCCGCGACGATAAAGGAGGCAATCCGTTTCGACCACCGTTCCTCCCCGAAATCAGCAATTATCCGGTCCAGTTCCGGCTCCGGCAGGCTATTCACCAGGTCGGCGGCGGTATCACCAGAGGTGGTGTCCATCCGCATATCCAAAGGTGCATCCTGCTGAAAGCTGAAACCCCGCTCCCGGGTGTCAAGTTGATGGGATGAAACCCCCAAGTCCAGGATGAAACCATCAATGGCGGCGACACCAAGGGACGCCACATGACCGGCCACATCGGAAAAGTTACCATGTACCAGCCGCACCCTATCGCCATAGGGGGCCAAGCGGGCACCGGCAGCGGCGAGGGCTTCCGGGTCACGATCAAAACCGATCAAGCGGGCACCGGGGGCCTTTTCGAGGATCAGAGCGGCATGGCCGCCCCCCCCAAGGGTACCGTCTATATAAATATTACCGTCAACCGGTTCCAGAAGAGCAATCACTTCATCGGGCAGTACGGAAAGGTGATGAAACGCCGTCACTAGAGTCCCAACTCGGCGGCAGCTTCAGAGCCATTCGGGAAATTCTTCATATCCTGGGTACGGACTTTATCCCACTCGTTCATGCTCCAGACCTCGATCCGATCCAACGTCCCGACAAACTGTATATCCCGTTCAAGGGCTGCATCCCTCCGGAAGGGGGGGGGAATAAGAAAGCGCCCCAGTTTATCGGCACTGCACTCTTGGGCCGGCGCAATAATGGTGCGCATGATGCTTTTGCGCTGATCCGCAGTAAACCCCCGACTGTTCTGGACACTTTTTTCAAACTCAAACCATTCTTTGTAGGGAAAAATCAGCAGACCGGAGCTATAGCCCCCTCCATCCAGTGTGATCGGAGCCGAGTTTGTGAGGTAAAACCTCTCATCTCCGTGCTTTTCCAAAAGAACTTCACGGAAACGTGCCGGAAGGCTGGTACGCCCTTTGGCATCTATGGTTGTCTCGAAAATTCCCCTGAACATAACCACTCTTTAGGCATTATTTTCCACAATGTTCCACTTTTTTCCACACTGTTGAAACTTATACCGATGGTCAAGGGTACTGTCAATATAAAATATGAATTTAAGGATGATGAGAGAGCCTACGGCCAGGGATATTTCTGATTGTTATGCAGGGCGAAAGAAAGCGGAAAACGAAAGGAAAAAGATTCCAAGCAGGGCAAAACAGATAATGGCTGAAGTCATAGATGAGCTATTGCGGTTTTGGTAGTAAGAGCCAACTCACTTCTTTTGATGAATTCTACACGTTTCGCTCTCACATTGATGTCGTTTCGGCAGATAGGGTCGAGTACGGGCGAACAGCCAGTAGCCAATGCGAGCTAACCGGTTGACCACCGGTAACTGAATGACGCGCCCCATGATACCGTAGAGTGTCGAAGTCGGGAATGCCTGCCATATGGCCCAGAATGAGTCTACCCCTTTGAACACCTGTCCATCCTGATCAATGGCATGCAACTGGTGCATGAAATCAGCGAGCGAAATTTGGTATGGTGCCGAGTCGAAATCAGGGGAACTGATGTCGATTGCCACCAGATTTTCCCCATGGTCGATCCTCAGGTAGTGTTCAATCTCGGTAGCACAGACGACGCAGGAACCATCGTAGAGCACATTAAGTGGGAAACGTGGCGTTCTCACTAAATAAGTGGGCGTATTTCTGTAGCAGTGAACCAGGCCGCGCAGGTGACAGCAGCTCCGGTACCGGGGCCGACGGTTATATCTGCTCTTTCTTTTATTTTTACCAGCATGGAACCGGACTCTTCCGTCTTCACCAGTTCCAAAGCAAGACAAACGCCACTAAAGCCGGGAGTTGAAGCCTTAAAACAGTTCATAGTATCTCCTTGATGACAATCTCTGTCACTCCGAGGCAATCGGAATCAGTATCTCGTTTCGACGCAGAAACCATGGTGTGAACGGCGGGTTGTAGCGTGCCCAGACCGGATCTCCCATGACTTTCAGGTCGTTGGCTGTAATCCATTGTTCCAGTTCTTGCTTATAATGCATGTATTTCTTCTCACTCCAGAATCCGGAATATTGAACGGCAGCCACTCTGCGGGCAGCAACCGGACGCAGTTTAATGTTTGGATCTGCGGGAGTCGGCAGGTTTTCCAGAGAATATGAAGCCGGCATCATAAAGCTTACGGCCCACTTACCCTGAACATTCAGTTGACTGACCGGAGCGGTCATGGATATTTTTTCCCCCGACAACTCCTGCGAAACGGGAGCCGTCATAGTAATCTTGACGCGTGGTTTATTGTCACCGGAAATGTAGCGAAAAAGCGGCCTGAAAGCCTTGCTGCCGGCACGTTCCAAGTCACCGTCAACAATGATTTCGGCGAGTATCTGACTGGCGTACTGGCGCAGCTCGAAAATTTTATCTGCTTTAATAACTGTGTAGGGTGCTTCTTCGGTTGCCATGACAGTAGTCGCTCCTATGAACAGTGTTGCCACTTTGCTTACATCCCTATGCCAACACTGTTTCCGGTGTCACGTTCAATCGCAATCCAACTCCATGCAGCAGGTTAAAGAGGGTTCGTATTTCAGGATTGCCCCGGCGTGACAACGGTAAAGGCTCTCTCTGTTCAGGTGTGCTTTTTCGGCGACGGTTTTCATACCTCCATTAGCTTCTGCTACGTTACGGAGGCACTCCGTAACGTAGCAGAGCGTGATGTCAAGTTGCTTGAGCATGGCACCCCCACATCACCTGTTCTTCAGCCACCTATTCAACACTTCGGAAACGACCTCTTTTTTCACCGGTTTTGACACATAATCATCCATACCGGCCCGGAGACAATTTTCACGGTCTTCGGCCATGGCGTTGGCGGTCATGGCGATGATCGGCACCTGGTGGTTTAACACCCGTGAACCGGCATCACGGACCACTGCGGTGGCTTCAAAACCATCCATTTCCGGCATCTGGCAATCCATCAGTACGAGATCGTAGTTGAATACCTCCAACGAACGCACCGCCTCAAGGCCGTTTGCCACAACGTCAACATTATAGCCAAGGTTGTGTAACGTTTTCTGGGCAACTTTCTGATTAATGATATTGTCCTCGGCCAGGAGCAAGCGAAAGGTCTTCCGATGGTGACTTTCCGGCAACTCCGTTAATTGGCTCGCTATTTTGACCGGCTTGCTCAACGTCCCCCGGAGATGGGCAATACAGTCATGGAGCTTGCTCTGCCGTATGGGTTTGCTCAAGTAACCATCAAACCCAAACTGCTCGATCATTGTTTTATCTCTGGCTTGACCGTAGGCAGACATCATAATCATCTTCAAAGAGGCTAACGATGAATCGGCCTTTATGTGACGACCTAATTCAAATCCATCCATCCCAGGCATCTTCATATCAATCAAGGCGATATGAAACGGAGTTCCCGTGCTGGCTGCCTGCCGTAAAACCTCCCGCGCATTTTCAGCGTCTGCCACCGTAACGGCACTGCACTCCCAGCGCTCAAGCAGGGTTTTCAGGAGGGTGCGACTGGTGGCATTGTCATCAACGATGAGAATTCTGGCACCCTTTATGTCGTCGGCAGTTCCAGCCGCAACAGGACCGGAATCAGGGGTACCCACCATTTTTTCAAGGCATACGGTGAAACTAAAGGTCGAGCCGACACCATATTCACTGGTCACCCCAATGGTGCCCCCCATCAGTTCCGTCAACTGCTTGCAGATGCTCAGTCCAAGCCCCGTACCGCCAAATTTCCGGGTGGTGGAACCTTCTGCCTGGGTAAAGGGGGCAAAGACCGCCTCAAGCCGATCAGCCGGGATGCCGATACCACTGTCCGTAACTTCAAAGAGAACCGTTGCAGAGTCCGGGGAGTCGGCTTTGAGCGAGGCACTGATGATTATTTCGCCGGCACGGGTAAACTTGATGGCATTACCGACCAGATTGGTGATGATCTGCCTGATTCTTCCCGAATCGCCCTTCAAGGTGGGGGGAATTGCGGGATCAATGGTACAGACAAGCTCGACCCCCTTTTCAGCGGCACGCAGGGCAAGTAACTCGGCGGTATCTTCCATCATGGTGCAGAGGTCCAGCTCAAGCAGCTCCAGCTCAAGTTTCCCCGCCTCAATTTTAGAGAAATCAAGGATATCATTGATGAGATCGAGGAGGTTTTCACCACTCCGCCGGATTGTATCGGCACAGTCATGCTGTTCCTGGGTGAGTTCCGTATCAAAGAGCAGGCTGGTCATGCCGATAACGCCGTTCATGGGCGTGCGTATTTCATGGCTCATTGATGACAGGAAGGTACTCTTGGCACGGGTGGCCGCTTCGGCACGTTCTTTTGCAACGTGCAGTTCTTCAAGTAGTTTCTTGTTGTGGGTAATGTCTTCACTGACGCTTAAATAATGAACAACCTCACCGGCTGCGTTTCGCACCGGTGAAACGGACGCAAGCTCCCAGAAAAGAGTACCATCTTTACGTTTACTGATCAGCTCTCCATGCCAGGTGTTGCCGGCGACGATGGTTGCCTGCAGCTCCTTATAGACGTTGGCATCCAATTTCCCCGATTCAAGAAAGCCGGGATGTCTCCCAACCACCTCTTCGAGAGAGTAGCCGGTCAGTTCGGTAAATCTCGGATTGACAAATTCAATCTCACCCCGAATATTCGTCATAATGATCGAAGCGGGGCTCTGCTCCACGGCCCGTGAAAGTTTCAGCAACTCTTCTTCATTCTTGCGTCGCTCAGAAATATCTGAAAAGGTGACCACAGCACCTCGGGGTATGCCGTTTTCGTAGACCGGGTACGAGGATAATTCGGCATAAAAAGGAGTGCCATCACTCCGCCACAAGACTTCGGAATCAACCCGGCACGGAAGCCCCCGTAGACTTGCCGTGTAGAGAGGGCACTGGTTCGGATCGTACGGAGAACCATCCAGATGACTGTGATGTATGAGGGAATGGGAGTCTTTTCCCATGAGTTCTTCAGCCGTATAGCCGAGTATTTGCAAGGCGGCTTTGTTGCTGTAGGTAAAACGCCCCTTTTCGTCAATACCTTGTATCCCCTGATCAGTACTTTTGAGAATAAGCTGCAGGCGTGCTTCTGCCCTGTTGGCTGTTTCCATTGAAGCACTTAACTGGTTTTCAAGTGTTTTCTGATCGGTAATATCGTTGATAAAGCCGTGCCAGAGCACACTCCCGTCCGGCATCTTTGACGGCTGGGCAAAGCCGTAGCGCCACCGGACACCCTGCTGGGGCAGCACAACACGAAACTCGTACATCCATGGCTCAAGTGTCCGTGCCGAGCCTGTTATGGACAGCGCAACCGATTCGGCATCCTCCGGGTGTATGAGGGAGTTAATGATCGAGGCATCCTCACGTACCTGCTCTGGTGTTACGCCAAATATTTCTTCAATGGCATTGCTCGCATAGGGGAAGCAGGAACTTCCATCCGGAAGCAACTGGAGTTGATATATCATGCCGGGAATCTGGCGGGAGAGGGAATGTAACAGGTCATGACTCTGCTGCAGTTTTTCTTCCAAGGCTTGTTGGACGGTGACATCAGTTACTATCCAGATACTGCCGTCGTGTGGCTTATCCTTGTCAATGGCCGTACCGCATATCCGTGCCGTGAAGAGCGTGCCGTCCCGACGTTTCAGCTGTTGATGTCTGACGACCGTTTCACCGGTGGCAATGACCGCGTACGCCTCGTCACCAAGTTGATCATACTCCTGCTGTGACGGGTAAATCAGTTGGGTACTCTCATTTTCCATTTCTTCCGCACCGTATCCGAACACATGGAAGAAGGTTGAGTTAGCCCATTTTCTCCTCCGTTTGACCACTAATGCGATGCCGACCCCGGCATTTTCAAGAATGATCTTCTGTTCATCCAGCAGCTGTTGTCGCTCCTGTTCCAGCAACTTTCGCATACTGATGTCGCTCCATCTGCTGAAAACCAACTGGCGACCATTTTTAACAATGATACTCAATGATATCTCTGCCCAAAACTGCGTGCCGTCAGAGCGTTGAAACAGCCACTCAAACAGTGTCCTTCCTGAACCAATCGCCTCGGCAATATAGGCGGCTGCAGCGTCCTCCGATGTCCGCCCGTCGGGCTGGAACTCCGGGGAGAAGTTTTTTGGCGTTTGTCCACAAATAGCATGACGCTCGCAGCGAAGCAGCCTTTCAGCCGCACTATTACAGTCGGTAAAGACACCGTTATACATAAGGGTATGGGCGTCAGGGGTTTCGTTGAAAAGCTGGCGGAACCACTCCTTACTTTCAAGCAGTTCCCGCTCGGCACGTAACTGGTGGGCACATTCTAATAAACTGCGCAGCAACTGTGTGCGATTGACCGGCTTTGAGACATATTTATCAACACCAATCTCAATAGCCCGCATCAGGTAATCGACCTGTTCAAAGGCGGTGACGACAACGATGGGCACTGAGTGACTCAGCTTCTTGATCTCTTCAGCCATGGTAAGCCCATCCATGGTTGGCATCTTTATATCCGTTATGATGAGATCAGGCGACTGGGCCTTAAACACGTCAAGGCCCTCCTGGCCGTTACGTGCAGTCAGCAGCGTCCCGCAATATCGGGATATGAGCCTGACACCCGGTTCAAAGATATCGTCTTCATCTTCAACGTAAAGAAGGGTAAGACCCTTCAGATACTCCTGATCAGTCACGTTTGTATTCACGGATAATTACTCCTCTGCCAGTGGTATGCGAATTGTAAACTCACTGCCCCCTTCGATGTTACGTGCTTCAATACGTCCAGCCATGTTCCGTTCAATGATTGTTTTGGACATATACAGGCCAATGCCGGTTCCAGAACTTTTTGTAGTAAAGTAGGGTTCAAAGATTTTATCGATAACAGCATCGGGAATTCCTCCGCCATTATCACGAACCGTCACCACCCCCATACCATTGTCAGCTCCAACTCCTATGTTGATCTGCCCCTCGGTCATGGCCGACCCGACAATTGCATCCTTGGAGTTACCCAGCAGATTGAGCAAAACCTGGGAATACTCGCCCGGAAAGCCATACAAGGTATAATCATCCCCCTCGGCAACGGTGATTGTGATACCTATATTTTTATAGGAGGCATTCACCAGCTCCACCGTTCTTCTGACTTTCGTCCGCAACGAAAAGGAGACTTTCTGTTTGTCCTGACTGTAAAAATTACGAAAGTCATTGATTGTTGAAGACATTTTCTGAATGAGCCGATCAGCGGTCGCAACGGTTTCATGGACATATTCCGGGGTAAGCTCGTTTTCCTCCTGGGCGGCAGCAAGGTCACCGACCACCATGGAGAGCGCATTGAGCGGCTGACGCCACTGGTGGGCAATGTTGCTTATCATCTCCCCCATGGCAGCCTGGCGGCTCTGGCTTATGAGCATCTGATCTTTTTGACGCAACTCGGCGAGGGCATCCAGTACTTGCTGTTCAAGTGAGCTGCTCAGATTCATTAACTGTTCTTCGCTCACCTGCAACTTATGATTGAGCTGTTCCAGCTCAAAGTTCTTCTTGACAGATTCCCGTTGCAAATTGGACAGTTCACTGTTCATCTTATACAATTCATTGTAGAGGGGAATCTCTTGGCTGGTATTTTTCAGAAGACCCTGCAAGCGTTCAAGGAGCAGAAACAGACAGCCACGCGCGATGTTGCGGGAGATCAGCTCATTAACAACCTGGATAACGCCATCATGTGATGGTGCCCCGATGACGATGAGCGCCTCATCCACCACTATGGCCGTACAGAGGAAGGAGATAACCGCAGACTGATGAACCGCTATGAGCTCCCAATCAAAGGCCGCTCCGTTACGGAGCGTTTCATCGAGAAATACCCGTACCTTCTCAGCGGAGCCTTCGTCGAAGAGTGAGTGTACCGGAAAACCGGTGTTAATCGGCAGGATTGTCTGAGACCCCTTACAGAGTATCTGCGCTATAATGCTGGAAGGGGTGCACATAACAGCAAAGCCATCGTTTGTACCTTCACTCGTTACCACATTAAACCTCCCTGTTCGGGCACACCATATCATTTGCAGCTTGAACAGCCTGATCGGCATTGACGGCCCACAGATCGGCACCAACGGTGCGCCACAGTTCCGGTACCGTATTAAACGGCATTCCACCGACCATTATACGGGGCGCGTTCTCGGGAAAGGCCTTTTTGATGACTGCGATAAGTTCCTGTACCTTCGGGACATGGTACGTCATGGTGGCGGAAAGTGCCACCAGATCCGGTTTTCGTTGTTCAATGGCAGCTATCAGCTGTTCACTGGAGACCCCGGAGCCGATAAACCACGTATCCCAGCCATCCATTTCAAAAAAGTCTGTCACCATACGAATACCCAACTCGTGGGTCTCGGAACCGGCACAGGCGGTCACCAGTTTCTTCCCCGAACGGCGGGACGAAAGTATCTCAGAGTAGAGCTCCAGCATAAAGGACTGGGTGGCTGCGGTACAGAAATTTTCTTCGGCTATGGAGACCCGATTGATAAGCCAGAGTCGTCCGATTTCGTACTGTACCGGCTGGAAAATGGTAATATACAGGTCGCGGATTGACAAGCCACCCCGGAGCGCATCCCGAATAAGTTGGTAGGCTTGTTCACGCGTACCCGCGAGAAGACCGGCCAAATAACGACGGGCCAAATCCGGAAGTACGATTTCCTCTTGAGAACAGATGGCCGTAGTATCAGACATAATTACTTCCCTCAAAATACTCAATTTTCATTCAAATCAAGTTCAAGCCATACAAAAAGAGCATCATATATCAGGTAACCTATCTCCGCATCCTTGTAAAGTCGCAATAATTCCTACGTATATCTGTAGGAGTTTATGGCAGGATACACATAAAACAAGTCTATTTCCCGCCACACCATACACCATACAGACAGCCAATGTCTGTCGTTAGATTGCTACAATCATGACAAGTACATTAATCGATTAATACCTCACAAAGGGAGGAGCGGTTGATCCCAGGTCCGTTTTTGTTTCTTTACGGGGTTGGCAAGCAAGGGCAAATAGCGGGCACACGTAGATACCGAGGCGTACCTGATCCGCGTGAATGAGGTAAAGATGATTTGCCGGCAGCTATTCCGGCAGGACTTGCAGAGATATTGTTTTTCTAAAAAGGGACTAATCACGTTGGAATACTCTGTTGTGTTTTGAGGGACTCATAACTTACCCGTACACATTTTTTCGGTGAGCAATACTACTCCATCATCGCAAAATATGCGAGGAGAGAAAACGTGCAGGGTGTGCGGCGGAGGGGGGAGAAGAATAAATGTGTAAAAAATAAGGAAATGTATGTTACCACACCATTTGAGGTGCTCCGAAAGAGCCATGTGTGATAGATTTTATCCAAGGAGTCTTCGTATGAAAACAGGCGTTGTTCACAAGCTGTTCGTGGTAATTCTGGCGGCAACCGGCCTCTCGGTGATTAGTGCGGTTGCTATCATGCAATGGAATCTCAACAGGGGGTTCCTCAAGTTTGTCAACACCGTCGAACAATCGAGCGTGACAAATCTTGCAACAGAGCTTGAGGAATTCTATCGCACAGAACAGGATTGGAAGCCTCTTATACAGGACCGACAGCAGTGGAATCATCTTGTCGAAGCATCGTTTCCCCATAATGGGCAACCACCGGAAGAACGTCGGCCCCATCCCGGCTCCGAACCGGACAGAAACGGCCCCGCTGGACCGCCACCGGACCGGATGGCCGGTGGCAACCATGGTCCGAGGTATCGCCACCATGTACCCCACCATTTTATCCAGCGGCTCTCCCTTCTTGATTCCCGTAAGCAGGTGATCATTGGCCAGGAGAAGGGAACATCCGGCGAGACCACGTTCACCCCACTGACATATCGGGGAGGGATCGTCGGTTTTATCGGACTGTTACCACGGGAATCAATTTCTGACGACCGGCAACTCCGTTTTTTGCGTGAGCAAAAGGTATCCCTCGTTATGACGGCTGTTGTCGTGTTACTGCTGGCCGCCACGCTTTCTATCCTCGTCGCGCACCGTCTGGTTCGCCCCCTTAAGCAGATGATCGCAGCAACCCGCCAATTGGCGGCAGGAAGTTTTGCTGCCAGAGTGCCGGTCGAATCAAAGGACGAATTGGGACAACTTGCCCAGGACTTTAACGGACTGGCAGCCACATTGGGACAGAGCGAACTGACCCGTCGGCAATGGATTGCGGACATTTCCCATGAATTGCGGACCCCCCTCGCAATTCTGAGGAGTGAGATAGAATCGATTCAGGATGGCATTCGTCAGCCGACAACAGAACGAATTAATTCACTTCATGCCGAGACCTTGCACCTTGCCCGAATTGTGGATGATCTGTATCAATTGTCGTTATCCGATGTGGGGGGGCTCACCTACCGAAAGGTGGGGATCAATCTGACTGAGGTTCTCAAAGAGACGGTCACACAGTTTTACGAGAAGCTGCGCGTCAAGAACATTCGGGTTGAAGAGCAGTACCCCGAAACAGAGGAGGTTCCGTATTGTGGCGATAGGGAGCGGCTGCGGCAACTCTTTGCGAACCTGCTGGAAAATGCCCAGAAATATACCGATGTCGGGGGGGAACTTCACATAGCACTGCAGGTAACAGACCGGGACGTGATCATTGATTTCAGTGATTCGGCCCCCCATGTGCCAACGACCGAGCTTGATCGGCTGTTTGAACGGCTCTACCGGGTCGAATCCTCCCGTAACCGCGCAACGGGGGGGGCCGGCCTGGGACTCGCCATTTGCAGAAATATCGTCGAAGCCCATAACGGCGTAATTACCGCCAGTACATCACCATTGGGAGGGCTTTGGATCAGAATCCGGCTCCCGGGAGTTATCTCATGAATGAAACCATTCTTATTGTTGAAGATGAAGAAAAGCTTGCCCAGGTTCTTACAGAATATCTCCACCAATCCGGATACAAATTTCACTGTATTACCAACGGGCTGGAGGTAGTTCCCTGGGTGAAAGAGCAGAAACCGGACTTGATGTTACTTGATTTGATGCTGCCCGGCATGGATGGCCTTGACGTATGTAAAAAAGTCCGCTCTTTTTCCGCCATTCCCATAATCATGACGACGGCAAAAGTTGAGGAGATCGACCGTCTCCTTGGCCTTGAGCTTGGCGCCGACGACTATATGTGCAAGCCGTACAGTCCCCGGGAGGTTATTGCCCGCATTAAGGCGGTTTTGAAGCGGGCAGGAGGCAGTGAACTGCCGCCGTCCCATGGACTTGTCCTTGATGAGTTACGCTATCGAGCCACCATCCATGGCAAGGATCTGGATCTGACATCGGTTGAGTTTGCGTTACTAAAGGTGCTTGCCGCACAACCGGGCCGAATCTACGGACGGCAGAAACTGATGGATCATATCTACACGGACCAGCGGATTGTCAGTGACCGCACCATTGACAGCCACATCAAAAAACTCCGCAAAAAAATAGCCCAGGCGGCACATCCGGGCGAAGAGTATATCCACTCAATTTATGGTGCAGGGTACAAGTTTGAAATCAATTAGTCTTTTATTAATTTCTTTGAAGCGGGCAGTATCACTGACGGGGACACCGTAAAGCGCGAATACCTGTTCCCATGTGCTGATGGCGTCAAACACCTGTTCCAGTATCTCATGTACGTTTTTGATCCCCATGTTTCTTCCGATTGATGCCAGCTTTTCCCTCCCGGGGTAAGAGGGGCTACTATCGAAGAAAAGCACATGTTCTCCTCTCTGTCCGATGTCAGGATTCAGGTCAAAAGAGGGGGATAAACGCCACCCTTGGCTGGGGTCGTACGTCATCCAAAAGTTTTTGAGATGGTCATCAGTATTGCCTATTACTGCGTTGAATACCATCTGACGGTAGAGCTTTTCCGAGTCCAGTAATGGGTCGCTCCCATATTTCCTTACAATGCCCATGAGGTCCTGATAGCGGTGCTGGTAAAAACCTTGAGCTTTCAAGAGGGTTTGAAAACTTATCATGTGCCGTCGTCCACCAGCGGTTATGTCGAATCGTTCAACCAGAAGCACTGGCTTGTGGCCACACTCTACGAGTTTTGTCATGGGAACTGACAAGCCGGAAGCGGCCGCGATAGCCATGGTCGCCATCTCTATTCGGACAGCATCGACCTCGTCTTTAATGCTCGGGAATTTGGCTATATACTGTTTGCTTTCATCATTATCCGTCACCAGTGCTTTAGGTCTGGCACCTCCAGGTGAACTACACGCACCCAACAACGCATTGATGTCTGGGTCAACAATTTCTCCCCGCTCAAACATTTCCGCTGCGTATACCAGTGGACCTAATTGTAAGAGAGAGACCTCATGTGATGTTGTTTCGGTATTATCCGCGGAGTACGAAAGGGCACCGAGTCCTGAACCGCCTAACGCAATTAAAAGGTGAGGGATGTTCTGGTGGTGCCGTGGTATACGGTTCTTTCTGATCAGAATTCTACGACCCCAGTCATCCGGCAGGCTGTCTTCAAACACCCCGAATACGCCGGGATGCCCAACAGACGAGACATCGGCACGTAACGGGATAGAGACGGGGTCAATCGAATAGCCCGTATCGTCTGCAAGGTATTCTCCCCTATACCGAAAAGCACCCTTTGCTTTTCCATTATCGGTTATGTCCGTAACCATCTCTCCCGCCTTGCGGATGCCATTAGTCCTTTCGCTTATGAGTATTTTGTAAATCATTGGGGACTCCGAGTCGCCCGCTTACGAGTAGGCGTCACACTCTCTTCATATTGAGCGAAGAGATCTTCCTCTGGATGGAGGATAGAATCCAAATCGTCCTCCCTGCCAAGAATGAACAATGCGCGTGACCAGCGCCCTATTGTTATTGCGGGATCACCGGATTCCATTTTATAGAGGGTTGGAATACTCACGCCGACTCTGGCAGCGAAGACGGCCTGTGATTCGTTTCTGCTCAACCGCTCTTTGCGAAGTCGAACTCCAAGGGATTGAATTTTGTAATCTTCAGGCATTGCAATGTCCCCACGAGGAACCTGCCGACAGGCTCCACACTCCTGATATAAGCGTAACTATGTCTTGTATTATAAGCATATTATCAACTTAACACAAGCACTAGTTGGTATTACTACACTCCTCGCTTATTCATTTCTGTTGAGATAATCTCTCATCGGGCATCTGCAGTAATTTGTTTCCCCGAAAGAAACTCTATACGAGCAATATGCCTGTTCTAGACAGACTAAAAACTGCTTTCCCGCCGTCGGTTTCACGCGACATAAATCCTTAAAACCGTTACTCTCGCAGAGGAAATCCTTCGTGCATTCGGTCTGTTTTTTCAGTTCTGCAATCCAAGTTTCATCGTAGGCTGACATGTGGAGCATCCATAGGTTTTAAAATGTGTTCCACCACGACATTTATCATTTTTTTACCGTAGAATCAACTCCGTTTAAGGGACCACCATTGTCACAACGCAGGCATTGCCCGTCCCATGAATTCATCGAACAGCGGCACAGTAAAGGCAATGTCTCCAAATGAGGGGCTATAGATCATTCCTTTTCTGATCAGGCCGGCACGTAATGGTCCCATGGCACTCACCTTTATCTGCAATTGATCGGCAACATCACTGGTGCGACAGGTGCCGCCGCCAAGTTCGGCCATTGCTCGCAGAAACAGCTTCTCCCGTGGAGTCAACCGGTCGAATCGAACTCTGAAGAAATTCTCATCCAGACGCCGTGACACCAGATCGCTCGCTTTCTGAACATCCTGCAAGGAAATCGGCGAGGCAGCCGCATGGTTCCATGCCTGATACCCCCACTCCTGAAGGAAATACGGGTACCCTTGAGTCAAACGGAATATCTCCGCAAGAGCATCCGGAGCAAATTCTTCATGGGCGGCACGCACTGGGTCCTGGAGTGCTTGGTTCGCATCGGATTCCGGCAGTGCCCCAACCACCGGAAAACTAAATAACCGTTCCGCATATGACTTCGATTCACCAACCAGACCAGGAAGGATCGGCAGACCAGCACCGATCAGAACCAACGGTAGCCCACATTGCTATATTGTGCGGTAGCCACTGTTTTTTGCTCTCCGTTCAATCTCATTCAGCAGCACCGTTTTCCCAACGCCACGCAACCCGGTGAGCAACAGGCTTTTCTCCGACCGTCGTGCCAATACCCGCCCCAAAAGGACTTCCGCCTGCTCCAAGACTGTGCTGCGACCAGCCAG
Organism: uncultured Geobacteraceae bacterium; assembly: GCA_903901875.1. Lineage (GTDB taxonomy): Bacteria > Desulfobacterota > Desulfuromonadia > Geobacterales > Pseudopelobacteraceae > JACRCG01. The sequence goes on from CAIUSO010000114.1 coordinate 32,806, forward strand.
TTCTGGTGGTGGAGAACCTGCACCCGGAGAGAAAGGGTTTCTTATTTTATCCATAGCAACCTCACTTCTACAAATTTATACATACCTATAGCACTTAAGAGGTATACGTGTGTATAAATCGCTATAATCGTAATATCATCCCGGCATTTATTTCTTTGACATAAGCCACTGCTCAAGTGTTTCAGCCAGAGCTTTCTTGTTAAGCGGCTTCGCCAGATAATCATCCATGCCGGATTCAAGGCATTTTTCCCGATCCCCATCCAGAACATTGGCCGTTACGGCAATTATCGGCACCTTGTGGTTGATAACGGGTGAGGAGCAATCCCTGATAACCGTGGTGGCCGTATAGCCATCCATTTCCGGCATCATGCAATCCATCAACACCAGATCATAATCAAATATTTCCAATGCCCGCACCGCTTTTCGCCCATCAGCGACAACATCTACCGTGTAGCCGATATTTTTAAGCAGATTACAAATTATTTTTTGATTTATGGCATTGTCTTCTGCCAAGAGGAGCCGGAGAGCCGTACCATTCGTCGCCGTTTCCGGTTGCTCCGTACCATTCGCAGCTATCGGTGATACCTCGTCGAAAATAGCTGGCCCCCCTTCCCTGCCGTGCTCAAGCCCGGCAAGCACCAATCGCGCGGTAAACCAGAAGGTCGAGCCGTTCCCTTCTTCGCTCGACACGCCAATCTCTCCCCCCAGAAGCTCCGCCAGTTCACGGGAAAGGGCCAACCCCAAACCGGTACCACCATGGGTGCGGGTTGCCGTGCTATCGACCTGGGAAAAAGCGGAAAATATATCCTTGAGGCGGGACTCCTGAATACCAATGCCGGTATCATGGACATCGAACCGTATCACTGCGGCCCCATCCTCCACGGTTTGACAGGTGACCGAGATGACAACAGTTCCTTTGCTGGTAAACTTAATGGCATTATCCACCAGACAGGAAAGTATCTGCTGAATTTTGCCGGCATCACCTTTCAACCGGCAGGGGACAGCTGGCGCAATTCGACAGGCCAGACCCAGCCCCGCTTCTGCTGTTCGGGGAACAAATTTCTGTATTGTTTCTTCCACGACATCCGGGAGATTAAAATCCCTGTTTTCAATATTCAGTTTGTTTACCCTGACCAGGGTAAAGTCCAGAATATCCGAGATGATATCAAGCAGATTATTACCACACTGGTTGGCTATTTGTGCCAAATCACGCTGTTCATCGGTCAGATCACAATCAAGGAGCAGGCCGGTCATCCCCAGCATCCCGTTGAGCGGGGTACGCATTTCGTGGCTCATGACCGCCAGAAATTCGTCTTTGGCCAGATTTGCTATTTCGGCCTGTTCCTTGGCCTTGACAAGTGAGGATTCCAGCTCTTTGCGCTTATTGATGTTTTCCTTGATACCGATATAATGGGTTATGACACCTTCGTCATCACGTAGTGGAGATATCTTGGCCTGTTCAAAGGAAATTTCACCCTGTTTGCCTTTATTTATGAATTCCCCTTCCCACACCTGCCCGTTCTTGATGGTACACCAGAGCTCGGAAAATGTTTCCGGCGGAGTGAAGCCCGATTTAAGAATTCTCGGATTCTGCCCGATGGCCTCTTTCGCAGTATAGCCGCTCAACTGGGTAAAATTATGATTGACAAATTGTATCGTACCCTCCGTATCGGTAATAACCACCGTAACGGGACTTTGGTCAACAACACGGGAAAGCAGGCGAAGTTGTTTTTCGGCAACCTTACGCCAGGTAATATCTTCATGAGCTATGACAGCGTACCTTTCTCCATTTATGCTGAAGGGGCTCGCCTTGCAGATGAACCAGAGATCTTGTTCAGGAGTGCGGTAAGGATATTCCTTCATGAACAGGGGTGACGTGTCATTCAGCACCGCGTTGATGCCGGACGTGAACTCACTGGTGGACAGATCCTGCACCGCAAACGGTGACTGGCGCGCGAAAAAATAATTGGTTCCCACACCACTGCTCTCTTTTATCTCACCATTCTCACCACCAAAAGTTTCCCAGGCACGGTTTGTAGTAACTATGGTGCCCTGCCTGTTTATGACGCAGATATGGGCCCTGATGCCGTCAAGGGTTGACTTGTAAAACGCATCCTGTGCCGTCAGGCTCGCCTCTGCTTTTTTTAAATCGGTGACATCTGTCACAAGGACAAAGAAGCCATTGACGCCGGCATCATCTCTGTCAGGTATATAGTTAGTCCAGGTATAACCGATACTGCCATCGGGCCTGGTTAAAGCTCGTTCGAATTGTTGATGTTCACCAGCCATGGCTGCAGTAATGAAGGGTTCATTCTTGTTAAACAGCTCCTCACCCATAAAATCCCGGATATGCATACCGTCCAGCTCTTCGAGACTTTTACCAAACCACTCCTGATAGCCACGATTGGCAAAGCCGCAGCGAAGATCCCGGTCCCAGTAGCCAACCATTCCGGGGAGGACATCAATCAGATCCCTCATGAAACGCTCACTCTTTACCCGAGAGGCTGCAACCTGCTGAGAGGTTTTGTGATCCGCAACGACCTCACCGGGAAGCTGCGGTGTCCCTCCATTATTTTCAGTATTCATGAAATCGTCCTGTAATTGTTATTGGCCAGCCGCCCCGCTCTGCCCCAGCCATGTATCAAGCATCACTGCGAGAAGCTCCTTTTTAATCGGCTTTGACAGATAGTCGTCCATGCCTGCCTGTAAACAGTTTTCTCGATCTTCAGTCATGGCGTTGGCGGTCATGGCTATGATCGGCACCATACGGTTCAGGACCGGGGAGGTTGGGGAGCGAATGGCCGCCGTTGCTTCGAAACCGTCCATCTCCGGCATCTGGCAATCCATAAACACCACGTCGTAATCTACCATTTCAAGGGCACGGACCGCCTCAAGACCATTGGCCACGACATCGACCCCATAGCCCAGATTCTGCAAGGTTTTTTGGGCAACCTTTTGATTAATGATATTATCTTCCGCCAAAGGAATGCGGACAGTTCGCCCGCTCCGCTCTACCCCTTGACCGGAGACATCTCTCGATGGTTCATCGGTCCGGCTGATTTTACCCAGAGCGTGCGCAATACTGTCCCGTAGTTTGCTCCGGCGAACCGGCTTGGCCACGTAACCGGAAAAACCCGCTTCCTCAATCAGCGAAGCATTGCGGTTCTGGCCAAAGGCCGATACCATGACCAACCGGGTCTCTGCCAGCAGTGGATCGGCCTTGATACGGTGACCCAACTCAAGACCGTCGATTCCCGGCATTCTCTGATCAATCAACGCAACCTGAAATGGTGCTCCCGCTACGGCCGCTTCCCGGAGGAGTTCCAATCCCCGTTCCCCATCGGCAACGGCAACAGCTCGGCATTCCCAGCGTTCCAGCAGACCAGCCAGTACGCTGCGACAGGTCTCGTTGTCGTCCACAATCAGGATTTTGGTACCCAGAATATCAAGGGGGGAGACCTTCTCTTCGGGCGTGCAACAACTACCACCACCGGCCTGTTTAGCAAATTGCACCGTAAAACCGAAGGTTGCCCCCTTGCCATAGTCACTGGTCACCGTGATCTTGCCCCCCATGATCTCTGCCAACTGCTTGCAGATGGCAAGACCCAACCCGGTACCGCCAAACTTGCGAGTGGTGCCCCCCTCGGCCTGGGCAAAAGGGGCAAAGACCGCGTCAAGGCGATCTGCCGGAATCCCGATGCCGGTATCCTTCACCTCAAAAATCACCGTGACCCAACCGGTCCGATCATCTTGCAGTGAGGCACTGATGACAATTTCGCCACTGTTCGTGAACTTGATGGCATTGCCAACCAGATTGGTGATTATCTGTCGGACTCTTCCCACGTCTCCCTGTAAAACGACAGGAATTGCAGGATCAACGATGTTAATCAACTCAAGCCCCTTTTCAGCAGCCCGCAGTGACAGCAACTCCGCCGTATCTTCTACCATGGCGCACAGATCAAAGTCGAGTATTTCCAGATCAAGTTTTCCCGCCTCAATCTTGGAAAAATCGAGGATATCATTAATAATGTCCAACAGATTTTCGCCGCTTTTACGGATTATTTCGGAAAAATCCCGCTGTTCCGGTGAAAGATCCGTATCCGCCAAAAGGCTGGTCATGCCGATGACACCGTTCATCGGCGTGCGTATTTCATGGCTCATGGATGACAAAAAGATGCTCTTGGCACGGGTAGCCGCCTCGGCATGCTCTTTTGCGATGTTCAATTCCTTGATGAATTTGAGCAGTTTAATTTCAGCAAGCTTCCGTTCCGTTATATCCTCATGGGAAATAATCGCATATTTGGTGTTGGAAACCGTAAAGAGACTGATATTACAGACAAACCAGCGCATGACCGTCGGAGAATGGCACGGGTACTCCAGACGGTGGGTAGGTAGCGTCCCATCCAGGACCCCCTTGATGGCCCCGGTAAAATTCACAATATCCGGATCTCCGAGATCACAGGCGGTAATACAGGTATTCAGATAATTAGCACCAACATCGAAGGTTCCCGGGGACGCACCATTGGCGGCGGCATAATCATTCCAGGCCCGGTTGGTAAACAGTATGGTCCCCCCTGCATCAATAACACAGATGTGGGCACCTAAGCCATCCAGCGTGGCATGGGTGAACTGTTCCTGCTCTTGAAGCTGATGGTATAACTGTTTCGAATCGGTCACGTCATGAATGAACCCATACCCCAGCACCCTGCCATCGTCGGTTCTTTGCGGGTGGGCAACACCGTGGTGCCAACGTATACGTTTGTCCTCACGCACAACCCGGTATTCATAATCCCACGTCTGAAGCGTCGTACCAGAGACGCCGATTGACTGCATCATGGCAGGGTAATCATCAAGATGAACCGTTTCAAACAGCCGCTTCACATCCCCCCGTACCTGTTCAGGTGAAACGCCTGACAGCTCTTGTATCCCCTCGCTGACGTAGGGAAATTTGACATGGCCGCCGGGAGACATTTCAAACTTGAAAAACATGCCCGGCACATGACGGGAAAGAGCTCCCAGGAGTTCGTGGCTCTGCCGTGCCTGTTCCCGCTGGAACTTCAATTCCAGGTGGTTACGTACCCGCATCAGTACCAACCCCATATTGAATGGCTTGGAGATAAAGTCGATTGCTCCCGCCTCCAGCCCCCTGATTTCATCGTCAATGCTGTTGAGGGCTGAAATCATCAACGACCAGTATGTTACCTTTTACTGCCGGCATAAGAACCTCCACCCGTTAACTACAGAGTAATTTTATCCAGCGTCAGTAAGGCACCGGCAAAGTCTATGGCGTCAACTTGCCGGCACAACGTTTCAACTTCTAACGAAGCGGGTAATTGTGAAGCCAGCGTTTCAACCAGATGCAATGCGCTGGAATCCCCCCGTTGCAATGCCCTTCGAAGTGCCGTGACCGTCGCCGTGCTGTCCCCCTGCCGGTCGTTCGACTGCGGAACTTTTCGGTCATCCTCCATGGTCAACGTTCTGACCACATCGGAGATAATCTCCATCTGCTCCCGAACTGCCCCCGTGAAGCGGGCAAGGGTGGCAGCATCCCCTTCACCCTTGAGGGTCGCTTCCAGCTCTTTACAGATACGGTTCAGCTCCGTGGCACCCACGTTGGCCGAAATGCCTTTCAGGGAGTGGGCCTGCCGCGTGGCGGCTTCACGGTTATCCCGGTCTATGGCGGCGCAGAGTTCATCAACTACGACGGCTCCCTCTCTGACAAAAGCGTTAGCCATTCTCTTCATCATGGTGACATCATCCATACATCGGCTCAGAAGCTCGTCAACATCAAGGCCCTGCACTGTCGGGAGCAGGGGGGAACTTTCAGGTAGGGGAACCGGCTCAGGTTCCGCACGTGAGGTATCTCCGCGGCTGGTCATGGCAGCCACCATGCGAAACAAAGCGTCCGGGTTGACCGGCTTGGTGATGAGATCGTCCATGCCCGCCTGCAGGCATCGTTCACGCTCTTCCGCCATGGCGTGTGCCGTCATTGCCACAATGGGCAGACGGGACGAATCCCACCGTTCCCGTATCGTTCGTGCCGCCGTAAGTCCATCCATAACCGGCATCTGAACATCCATCAGAACCAGGTCGTATGCACCATGGGCATCGGCAACCATTTCCACCGCCTCACGCCCATTGGCAGCCGTGGCAACGGAGACACCAACCCGCTCCAGCAGTTCCGATGCCAGTTGTGTGTTGATGGCGTTGTCATCGACCAGCAGTATATGCACCCCCGCAAACTCATCGTTTTTGAAGCATACCGGTGGCTTACGTGGTGGGGTACCGATGCCGGCACTGATCGGCATCGTGGCGGTGGCGGTGAGGCATTCCTCCCCCCCCTTATGGAGAGTGCACCCGCACCACAGTGAGAAGCTGAACCTGCTACCTACGCCGGGAGTGCTTGTCACCGAGATATCACCTCCCATCAACTGCACCAGGCTTTGGCAGATGGAGAGACCGAGGCCGCTGCCGCCATACTCGCGGGTGGTTGACGTATCGGACTGTGTAAACGGCTGAAAGAGCAGATCTAGCTGATCCGGTGGGATGCCGATACCAGAATCTTGCACGGTAAAGAGTATGTTGACCCGATTGGATTCCTCGTCGACTTCCGTAATGAGCGCGGAGAGCGCGACCTCCCCCGTCGCAGTGAACTTGATTGCATTGTTTATGAGATTGGTAATGACCTGTTGAAGACGGAGCGGATCACCAATCAGAATTGGCGGGAGAGTATCCTCCTCGGGCAGTATGAGAGACAGCCCCTTATTCTCAGCAGCTATTTTCTGAAGTGTCGCAATATTTTCAAACAGCTGCATCGTGGAAAACTCTACCTCCTCGATGGTAAGCATATTGGCCTCAATTTTTGAAAAGTCGAGAATGTCATTCAGTATGCCCATGAGAGCTTCGCCCGAATAGGTTATTTTGTTCAGGTAGTCATGAACTTTCGGGGAGAGGTCCTGTTGCAGTGCCAGATACCCCATGCCGATGATGCCGTTCATGGGGGTACGGATCTCATGGCTCATATTGGCGAGGAAACGGCTCTTGGCAAGGTTTGCCGCTTCGGCCGAGACGATGGCTTTTTCCCGCTCTGCTTCGTACCGGGAACGCTCGGTAATATCGGTATCAACGCCTCTATACCCGGTCAGGTTTCCGTCACTATCAAGGATAGGCACTCCATTGGTGCAAATGAGGACCTGATGCCCCTCTTTGTGTATGTACCAACTCTCCAGATTTTTAATAGTTGCCGTATGGGCACTAACCTCACTGAACAGACTTCTTACCTGTTCCGCTTCCTCTGACGACATAAAGTCGTAGATGGTGTTACCCTCTATTTCTGACGGGTTATAGCCCAGTACCTTATGAACCTGGGGAGAGCAGTAGGTGTAGCACCCCTCCTGATCGACTTCCCATACCCAATCAGACATGGTTAATATTATGGCATTGAGAGTTTCGTTGGATGCAACGGCGTCCGCATTGGCCTGTAACAGTGCCAACTCGGCCATTTTAAGATCAGTAACGTCGTTAAATGACCAGACACGCCCCACAATAGTAGGGCCGACTTTTTGCGGTTGGGAATTGCGCAGGAATATGCGGCCATCGGCAAGATGGAGTGTGTCACAGCTGGAAGCTTGCGGGTTGTCGTAGAGCTCCCTCACCTTGGCCAGAAACTGTTCCGGATCGGCCATTTGTGCAACAACATGGGCGAGTATGGGATCACTGATATTTTTATCCAGAAGTTCCGGGGGCACGCGCCACAGGTCAAGGAATTTCTGATTCCAGAGGGAAATATGGCCATTCAGGTCAACCGCCAGGACACCATCCATGGTGGCTTCCAGGGTACCACCGAGCAGTGACATGGTCGAAGCCAGGGCCTCACTGGTCTGCGTAAGGCTGGTAATATCGTAACTGACACCGGTCATACGGTGTGGTGTATCGTTTTCATCCCGTTCAATCCTGCCAAAGGCCCTGATGGTGCGGATAGCACCATCGGACCACACCACGCGAAATTCGATATTGAACTCCCGCTCTCCGTTCAAGGCCATTATAATGGCGGCATCACTCCGTTCAATGTCATCGGGATGCAGTCCCCCCATCCAGGCTTCATAGGTACCGGCAAAATTTTCTGCACGCACTCCGTACAGTCGATACATCCACTCATCCCAGATCAGCCTGTTTTCCGGGATGATCCACTCCCAGACACCGATACCTCCCGAGTCGACGGCCAGCGCAAAACGATTGCTCAGCCTCTCCAACTGAACCTTCTGCTCAGTCAGCTCACGGGACATGGTTGCCGCCAGTGCCAACGCCTTGTCTCTGGTACTGGAGAGGAGATAGCTTATTGCCGACAGCAAAAAGCTGACCAGAATGCAGGACCCCAGTGCCAGGCGGGAGTTCTCCCGTTCAAGATGTCTGGCAAATGACGGAAGACACTTAAAATCGATACACCATTTTTTCCCATAGGCATCCAGTGAGACCCGCTTGGTAAAATAGGGGACAAAGTCCGTGGGAATCTGGTTCAGCTCCGTCTGTATGCTACTGAACATCAGCTCTTTTTCAGCAGGGGCCTCGCTCGCATACACCTCAAACCCGACATCCGGTGGCAGCTTTGCCATGGTTCCGTAAATGAAATCGTTCATCCTGATGGGACTGTAGACAAAACCATAAAAAGCTTTACGCCGCAACTCCACCGAATCGGTCGGCATCCCCTTTCGGTATATGGGGGTATACATGAGCATACCGCTCTGTTTGTCCTTTTCCGTCTCCTGGACCAGTATTATTTTGGCGGCAATTGTCGTAGCACCGCTGTCGATAGCTTTATCCATTGCACCGCGGCGCACCGGCTCGGAGTACATGTCATAGCCGAACGCACGCTGATTTCTCCAGTTAAAGGGTTCAAGGTACATGATCGAACTGTACGCAGGGCGCTCTCCCAACGGCTTGATCGTGTATTCGGGAAACCCCTCTGCCCGCACCGATGCGATATTTTTCTCTTTTTCAGCCGGGGTAAGCCAGATACTGAAACCAATCCCCAGTATGCCGGGATGATTTTCGTCGAGACGGAGCGTTGAGACGAAGCGTCGCCACTCGCTGCGGGAAACCTGGTCACTGCCGTTAAACAGCCCGACGCCACCAAGAAGAACCTGCTCGTGGTCATGCATCCGCTTTTCAATCTGCCGGGAGACCACGGAGGTTATCTCCGCAAAGGTTTCAGCCGCTTTATTCTGATAACTCTGTTCAAGCATCCACCACAGGAACAGTGACGTTCCCAACGAAGCACACAGCACGAGAACGGAAAGGGCACCGGCACGAGTGACGAAAGCTCCGATGTTAAAATTACCGACCGTGCGGCGGGCAGTAGAAGGAAGTACGCTCATGATTCCGCCTTAAGAGGTTAAGTGGCATAGTAAGTACATCGTTTCATTTAAATGCATAAGAGAGAAGATTGCAAGTCGCTATCATTCTGACAGAGTTTGCAGGATAAAGCCTACAGCAGGTAGGAGTGGGCACACACGGCAGGCATTTGATTATTATACATCAACATGAAGCACCCCGTGCTTTGGCGAAGATATCCCGTACTGCCGACACCCACTCGGCACTGAACCTATCTCCGTTTGTCAGCCACGCTTCCATACTTCGCGTCTGTTCCACTTTAACGGCCCCCTTTTCATCGCAGACCGCTGCGACAATAAGGACACCGGTCCCTTTCATGTCTCCCCCCATCTCATTGTCAGTCATTGCGGTGAATTCATGACTCAGCAGTTCGAAGTTTTCTGCGGAAAGTTGCCTTAAAAGTCCCCCCTCCCCTTGTGGAGGGGGTTAGGGGGAGGGGAGGCTCAATGCAAGGACCAATCCGGAGACTACTGACTTTTTTCAGGAGAAAGCCATTTATCAAGCATTTCGGAGAGTGCTTTTTTCGTGAGCGGCTTCGCCAGATAATCATCCATTCCGCACTGAAGGCATTTTTCACGGTCCCCATCCATGACGTTGGCGGTTACCGCGATTATGGGTACCCCATGGTTCAGAACGTGTGAGGTAACATCTCTGATTACCTCAGTGGCCTCATAGCCGCTCATTTCCGGCATCATGCAATCCATCAGAACCAGATCATACTCGGCTATTTCCAGTGCCCGCACCGTCTTGAGCCCATCGGTGGCAACATCAGCTTTATAACCAAGGTTCTTGAGCAGATGAAGCGCCGTTTTCTGGTTAATCGGGTTGTCTTCGGCCATCAGGATACGGACAGCCACCCCCTCGACCACACTGTTTTCGGGCACCGCAGGAGGTGCGCCTTCAAGTACCGGCTGTGGCAGTGCAGCCGGTACAGTGGCTTGGAGTTCCCCCTTGCCACAAATCTCCATTGTGGCCGTAAACCAGAAGGTCGAACCTTTCCCTTGCTCACTCGTCACACCGATCTCACCACCCAGAAGGGTCGCCAGCTCTTTGGCAAGTGCCAGCCCCAAACCGGTCCCGCCATAGGAACGGGTTGACGAGCTGTCCACCTGGGTAAAAGCCGTGAACACATCGGCAAGACGGGATTCCGCCATGCCGATGCCGGTGTCATGGACATCAAACCTGAGGACCACCGAACTGTTTTTCACTGAGCAGACGGATACCGAGATGACAACCGCCCCCCTTTGGGTAAATTTGAGGGCATTGTCAATAAGGCTGGTAAGTATCTGCTGGACTTTCCCCCCATCTCCCCTCACGAGGCTGGGCACCTCCGGCGCGATCCGGCTTGTCAGCCCCAGTCCCGCCCCGGCAGCCCGGCTGGTAAACGAGCCCATGGTTTCATCCAGACAAGTGCGGAGGTTAATATCCTTTAGTTCCACATCAAGCTTTTTGACCCTGACCAGGGTAAAGTCCAGAATATCGCTGATTATTGCCAGCAGATTCTTGCCACATTGGTGTACAATGTCCGCAAACTCACGCTGTTCTTCCGTCAGTTCACTGTCAAGTAACAGATCTGACATCCCCAGCAAGCCGTTTAACGGAGTACGCATCTCGTGGCTCATGACCGCCAGAAATTCATCCTTGGCCCGGCTTGCGATTTCCGCCTTTTCTTTCGCATCAACCAGGGACGCCTCCATCTCTTTGCGTTTATTGATATTTTCCTTAATCCCGATAAAATGGGTTATGATACCGTCATCATCACGCAGTGGTGAAATCTTTGCCTGTTCAAAGTTAATATCACCATTTTTACTGTTGTTAATGAATTCCCCCTCCCACGACTGTCCCGCCTTGATGGTCGCCCAGAGTTCCTCAAAGATATACGAATCGGTCAATTTCGATTTAAGTATGCGCGGGTTTTTACCAAGGACCTCTTCGGCAGTATAGCCACTCAATGTGGTAAAATGGGGGTTAACAAATTCAATAGCACCTTGAGTGTCGGTAATAATTATTGACACCGGGCTCTGGTCCACGGCACGGGAGAGCATGCGCAGCTGCTGTTCCGCAACCTTGCGCCAGGTAATATCTTCATGGGTAATAACCCCATATATGGTGCCGTTGATGGTGAAACGGCTGGCCTTGCAGACGAACCAGAGCTCTTTTGTGGGGGTGTGGCATGGGTACTCCTTGATAAATTCAGGTAACGTACCGTTCAGCACGGAGGAGATGCCGGTGACAAATTCGGCAACGGTGGGGTCCTGCTCACCGGAAAGCGGCTGACAGGCAAAGAAATAATTCGAGCCGATACTGCTATGTTCCGGAATCGCATCATTTTCTGCGCCAAAGGTTTCCCAGGCTCGATTTGTGGTGACGATGGTTCCCTGTTCATTAATCACACAGATATGCGATCTGATACCGTCAAGAGTCGATTTATAAAACTGATCCTGGGCCGTCAAACTCGCTTCAGCTTTTTTTAAATCGGTGACATCCGTTACCAAAACAAAAAAGCCATGGACACCATCAGCATCACTATCGGGAATATAGTTGGCCCAGGTATACCCGGAGGTGCCATCGGGTTTGCTCAGAGTACGCTCAAAGTGTTGTTGCTCCCCAGCCAGGGCCGCCGTAATAAACTGTTCATTTCTCTTGAACAGTCCATCGCCCATCAGATCATGAATATGGATGTCTTTCATCTGCTCGGGCGTTTTGCCAAACCACTCCTGATAGGCACGATTGGCAAAACCGCAGCGAAGATCATTATCCCAGTAACCGACCATCCCGGGCAATACGTCGATCAGCTTTCTCATGAAACGCTCACTGGCTTCAAGCGAGGCCGACAGTTCTTTCTGTTCTGTGATATCGATACATGACCCGACATATCCCGTGAACGCGCCGTTGGCAAAGGTCGGCGTCCCGCTATCGAGTATCCAGCGATAACTGCCGTCATTTCTCAGCAGGCGATACTCCATGGTAAAGCAGTGGCGATTGTCAAAGCAGGTCACATAGGTGTCGATACAACCATCCAGATCCTCGGGGTGGACCCCTTCTGCCCAGCCATTACCCTGCTCCTGCTCCAAGGTTCGCCCGGTAAAACTCAGCCAGACATCATTAAACCAGTAACACAGCTTGTCAAGTCCCGCCAGCCAGATGAGAACCGGCGCAGAATTTGCCAACGAGCGGAAACGGACTTCACTCTCCTGGAGGGCCGCCGCCGCTGCCACACGGTCGGAAATATCATGGGAAATGGCCGACACACCGACGATGACACCCCGCGTATTGCACACCGGTGACATCGATACCGATACGTCCAGTGCGGTGCCATCCTTACGCAGGCGAACGGTGTCGTGATGCTTGATACTCCTGCCGTCACGGACCTGCTCCAGAAACATCGCCTCTTCGTACTGGCGCTGGGTCGGGACAATCAGGGAGATCGGCTTACCAATTACCTCCGTGCGGCGATAGCCATACATGCGTTCTGCGCCGGCGTTCCAGCTGGTGATGATGCCATCCAGGCTTTTTGCGATAATGGCGTCATCGGATGACTCCACAATTGACGCAAGGGCTGACCGTTCTTCTTCAGCCTGCCGTTGGCTGGTCACATCGGCAAGAACGATCATCAGCTCCTGGCCGTTGATCTTCCGGATAGTGACCTCAAGCTCCAGAGCATTAACTTTCCCCGTCCCCCCATGAATAGTGACAGGCAGTTCCTCACACACCACCCCGCTCTCTCCGGCAAATGCCGCCACAAGGTGGTGGATTACCGGTGCAACCGGATCGAGAACATGAAAAAGGTTGTCAAGGGTGCCGGAGCGCGTAACACATTCAAGCAGCGCAACGGCCCGGGGCGTCAGCATCTTGATGTCACCGTTCAGGTCGATCCGAGCCATGGCGACCGGAATCTGGTACATAAAAGCAAGCAACTCATCTGATTGGATATTTGGTCTATTCATAGGGTTATCCGAGAGCTAAAAAATTTACCAGAACGTAGCGTGTCGAACACAGGGGGGAAGAGAGGAGGCGAAGACGAACGTTGGTAGGACGCATCCGCCAACTGAAGGTATACTCCAGCGTCTCATCCAACGGACTCCCCTCAGCAAGAGCATCTTCAAAACGCTGAGCGACTCTGTAGTTATTCGTGCATTGGGCCACTTCTGTAAAAAATGGCCGTCCAAGCACGTGGTCAGGCAACAACCTTGAATGCTGTGATTCATAGGCATTATATCTGCGAACCAGCGTGTCTGTGTCAAAACCGATCACACCAAAATCAAGAGCATCCAATTCGTAATCGTTCAGCCCTTCCAATAAGTTAAAGACACCCGCATGGTCAAATGAAATGGTCATAGTCAATCCTTTGGGAAGGGTCCGATTCTCCCGATCTTTGAACGGAACGGGCCGGCCACACGTAGTATGTCACTCCATTACGGCACGTCCGTAAAACAAAAAAAACCTTCTCAAGCCGAACTGAAGAAGGGGTATGGACAGCCCTCTTTCCTGGGTAACCCGACTATCCGGTTAACGGACTCGTAGCTTTGCGTCCCTGGGTTACCCCAAGTTTGCCATTTTCAAAAAGAGATTATAACGTTCTTAATTCTATATGTTGTTAGAAATAGTTGTCAACAACTTAAACAACGTATTTTCAACGATGATTTACTCTTACCTCCGTTAACTGTGGTCCTGAAGATAGCCGAAAACGTCTTCTGCCGACCGGGGACGACTGTAGAGATATCCTTGCACGACATCACACTGCTGCTCCCGTAAAAAGCGCAATTGTCCCTCGGTTTCGACACCTTCGGCGATAACCTCTTTACCCAGCTTATGGGCCAGAGCAATTGTTGCTGCAGCGATAGCGGCATCGTCTGAGTCTGACTCAATATCTTTGACAAAGGAGCGATCAATCTTTAAGCGATTTACCGGAAAAAGCTTCAGGTAACTGAGTGAAGAATAACCGGTACCAAAATCATCAATCGCCAGTTCAACGCCCATATCACGTAGTTTGCGAAGTTGGTAGATGGTCACCTCCGGATCATCCATTGCCGCACTCTCGGTAATCTCCAGTTCCAGAAAATGTGGATCCAACCCGGTGGCACTGATTATTTTAGCCACCGTATCCGACAGGCCGTCCTGTTTGAATTGCTTTGCCGACAGATTTACGGCCATTCGTAAAGGGGGGAGTCCGGCCGCCAACCAGGACAGCATCTGCCTGCAGGCCGTTTCCAGCACCCAGTCGCCAATCGGCAGTATCAAGCCGGTGGCTTCGGCAAGGGGAATAAACGTGTCCGGTGGTACCAGGCCCCGCTCCGGGTGCTGCCAGCGCAAGAGCGCTTCAACACCGATGACCCGACCGGTGGCCATTTCAATCTGGGGCTGATAATGCAGGAGAAATTCTTCCCGCTCAATGGCGACCCGTAAGTTCCTTTCCAGTGTAAACCGCTCTTGAGCGGTTATGTTCATCTCTTGTTTAAAAAACTGGTAGTTGTTTCTGCCATTAGCTTTGGCATGATGCATGGCAATATCGGCATTTTTCATCAGCTCTTCTGTGGTGTCGCCATCGTGGGGAAATACGCTGATACCTATGCTTGCGGTGATAACAACATCTCGATTGTCCAACCGGAATGTGTGGGAAAGGTCTTCCAGAATTTTGCTGACAATGTGTGCCGAAGCACAGCCTGATACCACCTGGGGCAATACAACGGCATATTCATCACCACCTAACCGGGCGACAACATCAATATTTCGGACCGACTTTGCAAGGCGAGAAGCGACCCCTGACAGAAGAGTGTCCCCCACATGATGGCCCAGAGAGTCATTAATGTACTTGAAATGGTCCAGATCAATGGAGAGGATTGCCAGATGACTGGAGGATTGTTTCGCCATCTTCAGTGCAGCGGAAAGCTTTTTTTTCAGGCTGGTACGGTTGGGAAGGCTTGTCAATACGTCATAGTGCGCCAGAAAATCTATTTGTTGGGTAGCTTGCTTTAACTCGCTGATATCGGTGAAAGTTCCTATATAGTTGAGGACATTCCCCCCTTCATCACACACCACGGAGAGCGACAACAGTTTGGGAAAAATGTCCCCTCCCTTCCGTTTACCATATAATTCACCCTGCCAATAATTATGGAGCAGCAATGTTTCCCACATTGATTCGTAGAAACCCTTGGTCTCAATTCCAGATTTCAGGAGTTTGGGGTCCAGTCCCAGCACCTCGTCCTGACGATAGCCGGAAATACGGGTAAAGGAAGCATTGGTGGCCAGAATCCTGTTCGACGAGTCGGTTATCACAATAGCTTCGCCACTGTGTTCGAATACTTTGGCCATAAGCAGCATCCGGTTCTCTGCCTTTACCCGTCGTGCATTTTCCTCTTGCAGCATGGTAACCGTCTGTGACAATTCAAGGGTCCGTTCAGTAACCCGCTGCTCAAGGAGCTCATGGGCTTGACGCAACTCATGGGCCATGCGCTTTGCATCGGTGATCGTATTCACAAACGTATTGATAGTCGTTAACAGCTTTTGTTGATCAATCGGTTTAAGCAGGTAGCTGTTGACACCAATATCAATGGCGGCGATCAGATTCTGGGCATCACTGAAAGCGGTCAGGGCGATGATGATCGTTTCGGGTGCGCGCCTTTTGATCTCCGTTGACATGGCGATGCCATCAAGCACCGGCATTTTGATATCGGTAATGACTATTTCAGGCTTATACCGTTCAAAAAGTTCCAGCCCCTTTTTGCCATTCTCGGCCGTCAGAATATGTATATCGGGATAGGACAATTCGAGAGTCAAGGCAAGTAATGATCGTACCTCATGCTCATCTTCCACATAGAGGAGAGAAATGTGAGAAGCATCATCTTTCTGAAACATCAATTACTTCCTTTCAAACCATGAGGTTCTCAGAGCGTTCATAGAGCGCAGCACCCCATCGACAAGGAGGGAATCCTCACCATGGCAGCGGGTACGTACCTCGGGGATATTTCACGCGGAGAACTGATTTTTTCAATACACGCCGTTAGCTCACGGTCATGCTTTGAAAAATGATTCTGCAGAGACATCATGAGTTTGGTGCATTCGTCGATAACCGCAGAAAGACATGAATCCTTTTCAAGAATCATGGCAAGCAGTCCATTCATTGAACTGATGAGCCTGTCGTGTTCTTTTCGGTGGATTTCAGAGGAAGACGCTCCAATATGAAGCATTATCTGCGTCTCCGTACTGTGGCTGGAAGACGAGAAGTATTTCAGATAGACGAGCTGATCGCCCAATTCAATTGACCACATATTCTTATCTTTCAGGGTTGCAGAAATTTCATTAATTACACTGAGGACGTTCTTCTGTTGGCTTCCAAGTACATCGCATAAACCCATGAGTTTTGCCAGTTGATTATCTCTCATTTTTCCCACTCCGTGATTGTATTTTACTATCAATAGTATGCCGGGCTGCAATACGCCTTCTGGGGTGGCAAAGAAGACTTTGAAGTCCTGTTGGTAATACTACTCACTCGGAGCAAATAACAATAGAGGGGAAAAACGCAGAACGACTTCGATTTTCCCTATGGAAAATTCAGGAGATGGCGAAAACGGCGCGGTGGTGGGCAAGGGGAGAAATCAGATGGCACTTATGCCTTCACGGATGGCGTATTTGGTCAGCTCGGCAATGCTGAACACACCTATTTTCTTCATGGTGTTCATGCGGATAGTCTCGATGGTCTTGGTACTGACATTCAGTGTAAAGGCAATTTCCTTGGTGTTTTTGCCATCGGCAATCAGAGCCAACACTTCCCGTTCACGATTGGAAAGCTGCGGCTTTGCCGTTTCAGCGTTGTTCTGGCCCAATTCATTCATTATGAGATTGGTAACGGCGGAAGAAAGGTATGACTTACCGTCGTACAGAGATCTGATGGCATCCACCAGTTCCTTACCGGCACAGTCTTTAAGCAGGTACCCCTTGGCACCGGCTTTAAAACATTCAGTGGCACAGCCCCGGTCCAAAATCATGGAAAGAGCAAGAATTCTGGCATCGGGATGACGCGCAATGATGTGACCGGTCGCTTCAATCCCCCCCATTATCGGCATGGTTAAGTCCATAACCACAATATCAGGATTGCACATTTCATAGATTTCAACCGCTTCATGACCGTTCTCTGCCTGCGCCACAACCGCAATGTCTTCTGAACGTTCGAGAAGGGATAAGAGCCCTTCGCGCACAATAGTATGGTCATCCACCAGCATTACCGTAATCTTCGTAGTCATTGTCTCTCCCCTGTTTCTTCAGCTGTCGTCAGCGGCACCGAAATGGTGATGACGCTCCCACCATCGGGGGGCTGTTCCATACGGAAAAAGCCATTCAAATATCTGAATTGACGGACTAAATTAAATATTCCGAAACAGCCCTTTTTAGTCGTATGATGTAAAAGGTCCGGATCAAAACCGATGCCATCATCTTTGACCGTTAATAACAGACTGTCCCCGTTTCTTGATACTGATACAAAGGCTTCAGACGCCATTGCATGTTTGGCCACATTGATCAGCAGCTCCCGGGTGGCCTGATATACCACCGAGCGGAGTACGTCCGAGAGCGGCTTTACGCTGCCATCGTTCAAAAAAAACACATTGAGACCATAGTCTGTTTTCATCTGTCGGCAGAGCCACTCCAGGGTTGCCTCAAGCCCTACCGTAATAAGAAGAGGTGGCGTTAACTGGAGTGTCAACGAGCGGACTTCTCCGATAACTTTCTCAAGTAAACGGTATGTGTCAGCAATATTGCTCTGATCGTACACCGACAGAAGCGACGAGTTAACGGCACTGAGTTTAATTTTACACAGCGCAAGGGACTGACCGATGTGGTCATGGAGCTCGGAAGAAATGCGCAAACGAATCTGCTCATCCTGTAATGACAATTCAGTGGCCAGATCCTCCTGATTTTCCCGTATTTCGCTGAGCGTGGTTATATTCTGATTAATGCCCAGAATACAGGTAATTTCATTGTTAATCCGGATCGGTGCGGTGATGTGTTCATAAATCTGTCGGCATCCGGCAATTACGTATTCAGCCTCGAACGTGACGACGTCACCGTTAAAAGCTCGCTGATTACTCTCGATTATGATGGCCAATGTTTCGGGGGGGAGAGCCATTTCCCCCGGTGTTGCGCCGATAATGCTGCCCCATTGATTTCGTAAGGCCCGGTTTTCCATTATGCAGCAGCCGTTTGTATCTCGAACCCAGAGTTCAAACGGAGCATTATCAAAGGCCGCTTGCAAGAGTGATGATTGTCGCTGAACCTCCTCTTCCGCCCGTACCAGTTCAGTTATATCCCGTGTGAACGACATGATGCACGGTTCTTCAGCGACCTCGATTATTCTCGCATATAAGAGGCCGTTGAGCAGCGTGCTATCTTTTCTTCTGAAACTTGCTCTGAAATTTTCAACGTGATCGTGCGACTTCAGTAAGCGGAGCAGTTCATGACGTTCATCCGGGCTTGCCCACAGGTTCAGTTCCAACGCTGTCTTGCCAAGAGCCTCGTCACCGGTATAGCCGGTAACCCGGGTGAAACCATCATTCACCTGGATATACTTGCCATCCTTTACACGTGTGACAATAACGGCATCTGGCGACAAGCGAAACGCGGTGGAGAGCTTTTCCTCCTGATAGCGGAGCTGAATATCCTGACCGATGACCTTCTCTTCCAGTTGTTCGTGGGCCAGTTTAAGTGCCAATTCAGCCTGTTTGCGGGCAGAGATATCATGGATTATGACGAATGAGCGTTGGATATGGCCCGCAACAATGACGGAACTGATTTCTGCCGGGAATTTCTCGCCATTTTTACGAATGCAGGTCAATTCCGTATTGATGAAACCGGTTTGCTTCCGTTTTTCCAGCGCCGGGACCAGCCTGTCATCTTCCAAGTCCATGATTCCATTACGCCCTAACCGGCAAAACTCCTCGTCAGTCCAGCCAAACATCTTGCAGGCCGCAGTATTGGCCATGGAAATTATTCCATCCGGCGCAGTGCATAAGACCGCATCCCGTGAGAACTCAAACAACGACCGGAATATTTGTTCCCTCTCGGCCAGCAGAGCCTCATTTCGCTTCTGTTCCGTAATATCCTGTTTGACAGCAACATAGTGAGTAATGTCTCCACATTCATTAAACATGGGCGAAATGGATGCCGACTCCCAATAGGTCTCACCATTTTTTTTACGGTTATGAAACTCACCTCGCCACGTATTTCCCGCAGTAATTGTCTTCCAGAGTGTCGTGTAAACGGCACGGGGAGTCTGACTCGTTTGTAAAATCCGGGGTGATGCGCCCCTCACCTCGTCAAGTGAATAGCCGGTAAGTTCGGTAAAGATCGGGTTTACGTACTCAATGACCCCCTCTGAATCCGTGACGACGACCGGGCAGGGATTCTGCTCAACGGCAATAGAGAGTTTGCGAATATATTCGTTCTGTTCTTTAATTCTCTGTTCGGAGACGAGGTGGGAAACCGTTGAGTCAATAACCGTAAAAAGTTTTTCCTGGTTTAATGGCTTGAGAACATAACTATTTATCCCGGCTTCTATTGCCTTTATCAGATAGTGGGCGTCACCGACGGCCGTCAGCGCGATTATGATCGTCTGGGGTCTCAGCAACTTGATCTCTGACGACATGCCGATTCCGTCTATGATGGGCATTCTAATGTCGGTAATGACAATGTCGGGCCGATACTTGCGGTACATATCCAGGCCATCGGCACCGTTTGATGCCACAAACAATTGGATATCAGGATAATTTATCGCCAGAGAGTCACTCAGAAATTCACGGGTTTCCTGTTCGTCTTCCACATAAAGCATTGATAATTTGAGCGCGGTAGCTCCGATTTCAGTCATAGTGTCTCGATTGTAACTTAATTATACTTCAATTCTAAACTCAGCACCTTCTCCGGTGTTACGCACTGACAACAGGCCATTCATGCTCTTTTCAATAATAGATTTTGCCATGAACAGTCCAATACCGGTGCCCTTATCAGGTCCTTTGGTGGTGAAGTACGGCTCGAAGATCCTGTCTACCAGGTGTGGTGGAATTCCTCCTGCGTTATCGGAAATCGTCACGACATTCTTTCCCGCAACCGTATCAATAGCTATCACTATCCGCCCATGAGCGGGACAATGCACGACAAAAGCATCCCGGGCATTCATTAAAATATTGAGAAGGACCTGCGAGAATTCATTGGGAAAACCAACAATTACCGGATTGACACGGGATTGGATTTCAACCCGAATGTGCTGGTTATTAAAGTTATCCGCCACCAGTGAGACTGTTCTCTCAATCACATCTCGGATATCAAACTCAGTCATCTCCTTATCCGGTCTAAAAAAACTCCGAAAATCCTCAATAGTCTGAGACATATGATTTATTTGCCCCATTGACTTTTGAATGACTTTTTCGAGATATTCTTCGGTAAATGCCCCCCTGTCGTAGTACAATTGCATCTGTTGTATGATGATTCCAAGGGTATTCAATGGTTGGCGCCACTGATGAGCGATATTGTTGATCATTTCTCCCAAGGAAGCCAGACGGTTCTGCTGGATAAGTAACTGTTCCTTTTCACGGAGTGCTTCAACCGCCTTGAGGCGTTCTGTGGTTTCCTCATAGAGTGCCTTTTCAGCTACCTTGCGACTGTTCTCACGGCTCAGGCTGTCGAGAGCAAACGAAATATCCATTCCCATCTGTAACAGCAACTCCACATGCTGCACATCGAAATAATTCTTTTCTGCTCCGTATAACGTGAGAGCGCCAACAACCTGATCATTCTCTTTGATTGCAATGGATGCCGATGCGCCGATGCCATACTTCCTCCCCTGTTCATGCCAGGGGAGGGTACAGGGATCGTTTTGAAAGTCGTTACAGATATAATAAGTTCCTTCGCGGATGGCACTCCCGGTCGGGCCTTCCCCTTCCGGCTCTTTGTTGGCGGTAATCCTGATATCATTCAGGTATGCCGTGGCACCACTTGAAGCAACAACATTCAGACCACCGCTTTGCCCATCCATGAAGCCAATCCATGCCAGGACAAACCCGCCGCTTTCCACGGCAATGCGACAAAAATCACTGAATAGCGAATCACGGTTAATGATTTTAACCATGGTATGGTTGGTCTCGCCAAGCACTGCGTAGAGGCGATTGAGTCGTTGAATATTCAGTTCCGCTTTCTGGCGTTCATGTATCTCTTCTTCGAGAACCGTAACGGCCTGTGCCAGAGCAGAGGTTCGCTCTTCTATGCGCTGTTCAAGCTTTTCACCCTGAGCCTGGAGATCTTCATTTACTTTAACGATCTCTTTAAAAATCACTTCCAGTGGTGCATCTATGCCGGTTGCAATAATGGCGTGATATACCATCAAAAATGAGAACAATTTAAAGTAGTGGCCGACAAGATTTGAGATGTCGTAGTTATCAATGTAAAATGTAAACGCGAGTTCTGAAATGATGGTGTAGAGGAGAGACAAGAGGAGCAGCTTATAAATGCGGTCTGAGAAGTGTGCTCTCTTTTTGCCAAGTAACAGAATACACGCCACAAGGATAAGGCAGATTGCATACTCACTGTATACTTTGAAATCGGTTAACCCTTTGCCTGCGACAAAGCAGACCGGAAATATCTTCCAGTAAAATATACTGGAAATCAGCAGGGCTGTGACTATGACATAAGAGACAAAGATCAATCCCGCATTAACTTTTCTGGTTCTGAGCAGCAGTGCAAACGATATAATGAGGGTGACGCTCTCCAAAGCTCTTGCTGCAATCCAGAGCTGATTGGCATAGTAATCGTAGTCGGTAAATATGGGCATCCCCCTGTACGCGATCGTGTGCAGGAGATCCAATACGCCAATAAACAGACAGGAAATTCCTACCATTATCAGATACTGGTTGTGAATATATTTAAGGGAGTGCCAGGTGACAACAAATACCGTACATGCGATCACGACGCTGAAAAGTTCAACAAGGGTATGAAAGAGCAGGTAATTAACTTTTGTGGTCAGATAGAGTCCCACAACAATCGCGCAAATGGTCAGCCAGTACATCATCGTGGCGTGGCGGCTACTCCGTTCAAAAATGGCGTGGGTCACTTGATTCATAGACGGCCTCTCATTACGGATTACAATCAAATTCACATTGAAGCGTATTAATTCAATTAAGCCCCACCTTATACAAGTTTGAACCGGCTGACAAGATTTTGCAGTTCACCGGCCGGTAACGCATAATACCGGAGTGGACACAACGGTATTCGAGTGGTTGGGTGGGCAAAAGTCGAGGGCATACTGGTTAGCTGCCGTAGCCTTGTTTACAACCTGTTTGATTTCTCCATTGATGTTGCGAACACTTTTTGCTAAATTCACCACAGGCATCAAAGTCACAAGCAATGGGACAGTATGACTTCTTCTCTGAGACATCAACTGACTACTGTCGTTCTCTTATTGATGTGCCTGTGTTCTTTTACACAGTCTGTCGCGAGGGCGTGCATACAGCATCAGGAGTCATTTGCCAGTCAAAGGGGTGATCTTTCAATCTCAGCTCCCCCGTGCCCTGACTGCCCCTGCGAGGGAGATGCGGATTCTGATTGTTGCAATACGGCATGCTGTGATTGCCCGTGCCACACACCGATTATCCAACATTTCATGTTTGCATATGCCCCTCACTCCGTCAAAATGCTCTTCAAAGAGCCTCAATGGTCGATACACGATATCTATCTACCGATCTTTGCCCCCCCACAGAACCACGCTTAAGTCTCCCAGAGCCTGATCAATTCACTGATGGTATCAACCAATGCCTTGGAACAGTCCGAAGGATGCTCTATGGTTTGCCTGACAAATCCCGTGGCAACAAGGATTCACAACCACCTGTAATTAAAGGAGTTACTCCGTGAAAACCAGATTTAATGCTGTTGTAACATCTGTGTGGAATGGTTTCTGTTCACTTAAACTTGCGATGTTTATACTTATTTCACTTGCGGTCCTTTCAATAATCGGGACCGTTATTCCTCAAGGAATTCCTCCGGAAGAATATCTTGCCCTCATAGGACCGACAAAAGCCAGGCTCTATCAAGTGCTGGGCTTCTTTGACATGTACCACTCGTGGTGGTTCATTCTTTTGTTGTACCTGCTGACAGTCAACCTGATTTGCTGCTCAATAAAACGTCTTCCCCGTATCTGGAAAATAGTTTTTCAGCCAGAAACAATCATGACTCAGTCACTTGAATCATCTTTTTCATCGATCAAAACGATCTCAAGCAAGACAGACGTTCACCTGCTGAAGGAAAAGACAGAGGCCTTCCTACAGACTGAGTTTGCAAAACCGTTCGTACGCGAAGTTGATGGCAGCTTTCATTTGTTTTCTCAACAAGCTCCTTGGTGCCGGTTCTCGGTATACGTCGTTCATCTGAGCATAATTATTATCTTTATCGGAGCAATTATTGGCACTCAGTTCGGCTTCAAGGGTTATGTTACCATTACTGAAGGGCAGAGTGTCGATAGGATTGGTGTACGATCGGGCACGGATATAATCCCCGGATTTTCAGTACGCTGTGAAAAGTTCTCTCTGGCACAGTACCCAAACGGAGCGCCAAAGGAATTCAAAAGTATCCTGACGGTGCTCGAAAAGGGAGTACCGGTACCGGAGTACACCAACGTGCGAGTTATCGTTAATAAACCGATGACATACAAAGGAATCACCTTTTACCAATCAAGTTATGGCAATGCCGGGCAATACTTTTTTACCACCACGGATCTTGAGGGTAAAAATCTGACCGACCTTACTATGAGCAGCAACTCATCTGCTACCCTGCCTGACGGTAGCAGCATACATGTGTTGGAGACGACACCGGATATATCTTTGTATTCACCGGGACTCTCAGGAGCTGCTGCGCAGCTTGAAATCCATACACCTGGAGGCAACACGGAGCAGGTTGTCGTCTATGCAAACCACCCTGAATTAAATATTCAGCATGCAAAAAATCATGGCAAGGGTCCGGTTTTGCACTACAAAGGTGAGAAACAGGCGGTGTATACCGGGCTGCAGGTCGCCAAGGATCCCGGCGTTTGGGTGGTATGGGCAGGATGTGCATTGATGGTTGCAGGTATTTATATCGCATTCTTCCTTTCCCACCGACGTATCTGGGTCCGCATACAAAAAGGCCGAGTCACCATCGGCGGTAATGCACACAAGAATCCGGCTTCATTCAATCTGTTCTTTGATCAGCTTTCAGAAAAATACACGTCACATATTTCGTAAGGGGAACATCCATGACCAGTTCGTTTTTGTTCAATATAACCACCATTGCAGATCTTATTTCAATGCTGCTGTTTTTTGCATTCCTTGCGAGCAGGTCAAAAGCCCTTGGCTTTACCGGCATCACTGTTGCGTATGCCGGTTTTCTCGCAGAAACAGTCGCAATTGCCCTTCGTTGGAAAGAATCCTATGATATGGGTGTGGGCCATGCACCACTCTCCAATCTCTATGAATCAGTTGTATTCTTCTCGTGGACAATAGTCCTTATTTTTTTACTACTTGACCTGAAATACCGGTATCGGGTGATCGGTGCTTTTGTTATGCCCTTCGCCCTGTTGGGTATGGCATGGGCGCAACTTGGAATGAATACCGGCATTGAACCGTTAGTTCCCGCTTTGCAGAGCAATTGGCTCCTGTACCATGTCGTCACCTGTTTTCTTGGCTATGCGGCATTTGCCGTCGCCTGCGGCATATCTATCATGTATTTGATAAAAGCGAACCTGACCGAGAGTTCCCCTGCGTCACGTGATGGACGCATAGCGGATATTTTTCCCCCCATCAGGGTACTTGATGACCTTAACTACCGTGCCATTATGGTCGGTTTCCCGTTGTTGACTCTGGGGATTATTACCGGTGCAGCATGGGCAAATTATGCGTGGGGCACCTACTGGAGTTGGGACCCAAAAGAAACGTGGTCTTTGATTGTCTGGTTTGTCTATGCAGCGTTTCTCCATGCTCGAATTACCAAAGGCTGGGTCGGAAAACGTGCCGCCTGGCTTTCGGTTGTTGGTTTTGCTGCTACAATATTTTGCTATCTTGGCGTCAATCTTTTTCTGTCAGGTCTTCATAGCTATGGCGGCGGGAAATAATAAACAGCGGCAGAGGGAATGGATCCTCTCTGCCGCGTTGTGTTTCATCCGTAGCTTACTATCGGGTTGTGTAATCCCATTCGGTCAATGTTTTTAGTGACCGGTACAACTTCAATTGTCGAATACTGGGGTGGCCAAGAGTGCAGAGATCTCCTGCTGCATATTCTTCGTATCAATATGGGCATTCTGGAGAAGGGTTCCCCAGCTTTTTGAACCGCTCTTCACTTCAAGATACATTTGTTTTACCGGCTGTTGCGTTTGAGAAGAGATAACCGTGGCAATAATCACTCCCTGATTGGATGCACCCACTTGCCGGAGGGCAGCCAAATCAGCATCTTTCAGAATGTGATTACGAAGGAATAATTCATCAACAGCTATTTCAGCTAATTGGACCGGAGATGTCTTTGCATCCAGAGCTTTTGAGAACCGTGTTCCGAAAGATTTCGAGTCTACATGCAGGGAGGTGAACACGTCCTTCCAGACATCTCTCCTCTTCTTGACTTTGAGGATAGAGTCAGCTGATATACCTTTTTTTGCGGCAATCCAGTGGGCAATCCAAAGGTCGTCTGAAGAAATGCCCTGCTGTTTTTTCATCACGATAGTTTTCTTATCCACGTTAAACATTTGGGCAAAGAAGGTGTTTTGTATTGTAGCCAGAAAATATTCATCGGCGGCGGCCGGGTGCCCTGGATCATACGTGCGGTCAGTAAAACAATGACAGGTAATGGTAGGTATGGCATACGATGAAAGTGGCAACAGGCACAGCAGGAAAATAGTGCAGGAGAGCATTTTGTTTCTGGTAACGAGACCCATAAGAGACCTATAGCCAATGCTTCGGATAAGAACGGTGGTACACCACATTATTGGTAAAGAGTGCCATAATCAGGAGAATCA
Organism: uncultured Geobacteraceae bacterium; assembly: GCA_903901875.1. GTDB lineage: Bacteria > Desulfobacterota > Desulfuromonadia > Geobacterales > Pseudopelobacteraceae > JACRCG01. The sequence continues at coordinate 59,207 of CAIUSO010000114.1, forward strand.
AGGCACCTGCCAACACCGGCAACAGGATGAACTCTGGACCAACCGCCCCTTGAACTCCGATCAGGGCGGTGGCTCCTCCCGGTGGATGAGTTGTATGGGTCAGGTTCATTACAAATATTGCCAACCCAACCGCAATGGCCATAGTTAAAGGCGAGGATCCGACAAGGGCAACGACAATTACCGCCACCCCGGCGGATAAAACGTGTCCTCCAACCAGATTGCGCGGTTGGGCCAGAGGCGAGTCCACGGCATCAAAGAGCAGAACCGCCGAAGCACCGAATGAACCGATGAGCAGGTGGTGGCCTGACAGAGAAGTGATCTCGCCAATAGCCAGAATTCCCAGCGTGGCACTGAGAAAACTCCAGAATGCATTGTGCAATGATACCGTTGGCCGTGGCCCACGGAGCGGTGCCATGCAACGTCGGGGCACCCCGAGCAATCTGTTACTGATCGTCAAGTGATCGTCCTCCAGTGATCGTGCAACATGTTTCTCGTCACAAAATCGATGGTTCCTGTTTCGTTTCACAAGCAGCCAATCGCTCTTTCAGTTCCTTTTCCTTTTTCCATCGCGCTGTAATATCCCGCATGATCGATGCACAGCCCTGCATGTGCCCTGCTTCGTCGTGCAGTAACACCATGCTGAATTCCAGCGAAATTTTGGAGCCGTCTTTACAGATTCCCGGCGACGAAAGGAGACCCGTTTTATATGTAGTCTCTCCAGATGCCATTACCCGGTTATAGCCATCCCAGTGACGCTGGCGCAGATTTTCAGGAATGATTAGATCAAGTGATTGACCTACAGCTTCAGCCGCACTGTACCCAAACATCTGCTCTGCTCCTCTGTTCCAAAAACAGATGGTTCCGTCTTTATCTGAAATGAGAATTGTATCGGGAGAATTTTTAACCGCTTCACTCAATAGCCTGTCCATAGTACCCCCGTGTATGTGACGACTTGATGTATCAGACCGCATCAGGGGATAGCTTTTCGAATCCCCAAGGATACAGCTTTTGGCGTGACCGGGCAGACATACTCACAGGTACCGCAGCCGGTGCAAAAGCTTTCGTCCACCCTGATTCCCACACCGGGAATAACCAGAATGGCTTGATTGTCGCATCTATCAGAACAGGTAAAACAACCGCAACTACGAGCAAGGCAGCACTCATTGCGTGCTGCCGCAACCATATCAGGACGAGGCTCCGCCGGTTTGACTGGCTCCTGTGGCTTCACCGTTTCTGTCACTGCGAACGCTTTTTTTGATAACGTATCAGACAGATCGAGCACGCTCTTTCCCAACGTCATGAAGCCCTGACGAAAGAATTCTTTGCGACTCATACTCATTTTCCGCTTATTTTTTTCTGTTTCCTTGGTTTAACGGGCGGTACGTCGTTTAAATCACTGCGTATATGGCACTGAGTACAGTTTAGACGGGTCGGGTGCGGAGTGGTGGGAGCCCCGTTTAATCCGGTTCGGTGGCATGCCAGACAGGTTTCGCCCGTCGCATTATCCGCAATCCGGTGTGATATCATGGGCGGCATGTCCTCGGCATTTTTGGCGTCTGCAGCAAAATTTACTTCTTCATCGGCGCACGCAATAGGCGGCAACGCTACCACGGCGGTCAATGCCATCACGGTTACTAAACGGTGAAATAGTTTCATCTGATACCCTCCTGTACTCACCCTGGTATGCGTATAATTTAATTAAATATCGTCCCGTAGACAAACCGTTACGCTTTTTCTACTTTGACTGCACACTTCTTGTAGTCAGGTTCGCCTGAGATCGGGCAGTACGCATCAATACAGAGCTCATTGATCAACTTTGTCTCGTCAAAGAAAGCCACAAAAATGTTCCCCTTCTCTGCTTTACCCCGTCCGTTCAAGTCTGCAGTCAGAATAATAGAACCACGACGTGAACTGATTTTGACTTTTTGAAGATGCTTGATGCCGAGTTTTTTCGCGTCGTCAGCATGCATCTCGCAGACGGCATTCGGATATGCACGCTTCAATTCGGGGACTCGACCGGTCATAGTGCCGGTGTGCCAATGTTCCAGCACGCGCCCCGTACAAAGCCAGAACGGGTACTGTTTGTCCGGTGATTCCGCCGCAGGCTCATACGGGCGGGCCCAGATGACCGCTTTATAATGGTCAGCCTTGTTTTTGTAAAACTTTATCCCTTCACCGGCCTTAACATACGGATCGTGCCCTTCCACATAGCGATATCTCGTTTCGTTGCCGTTCACAACCGGCCAACGCAGGCCACGGGCCTTGGTGTATGCTTCATAGGGGGCCAGGTCTTTCCCCTGCCCCTCACCAAACTTTCGGTACTCTTCCCAGATCTCCTTCTCGGGATATGTGTAGGGAAACAGATTACCATGCCCTAACCGTCTGGCCAGCTCCATGGTCTGCCACAGATCGTTACGGGCCTCACCAGGTGGCTCGACCTGTTTGAACCATTGCTGGGTGCGGCGCTCGGCGTTTCCAAACACCCCTTCTTTTTCCACCCATCCAGCCGAAGGCAGGATCACGTCGGCCAGCTCGGTAGATCGGGTCGGATAAATGTCGGAGACAACCACAAAACGGCCATCTCCTTTACGGGCCCCTTTTCGGTAGCGGTTGAGGTTGGGCATGGACTGGAAGGGGTTGGTCACCTGGATCCAAACCACCTTGATATCGCCACGATCCAGGGCGCGGAACATCTCGGTGGCGTTATAAGTCGGCTTGGCAGGGATTTTTTTCGGGTCTACTCCCCATATTTTAGCCGCTTTTTCACGGTGTTCCGGATTTGTGACCACCATGTCGGCCGGCAGACGGTGAGTAAAGGTGCCGACTTCCCGGGCGGTACCACACGCTGAGGGCTGTCCAGTCAGTGACAGGGGATTTTCCCCTGGCCGGCAGATTTTACCGGTCAACAGGTGCAAATTATAGGCAAGGTTGTTGGCCCAGGTGCCACGGGTATGCTGATTGAACCCCATGGTCCAGAGAGAATTCACCTTCCGGCTTTTGTCGGCATACAAGTGGGCCAGTTCGACTATTTTGGCAGCCGGAACCCCCGAAAGCGTTGCAACATATTCAGGAGTGTAGGGTTTGAGGAAATCTTTGTAATCTTCAAAGGTAATCAATTTTGCTTCATCGATAAATTTGAATTTATCCTCCAGACCATAGCCGATATTTTCCTTGCCACGCTTGAAAACCACATGATTTTTAAGAAAAGTTTCATCGTGCAGATTGTCTCGGATAATCACATGTGCCAGACCGTTCATGATTGCCAGATCGGTCTGGGGTTTAAATTTTATGTACTGGTCTGCCATCTGGGAGGTGCGGGTGCGCCGGGTTCCAAAATCAATGATCTTCACATTCGGGTTCTTGAGGCGGTTATCAATCATCCGTGAAAAAAGGATCGGATGACATTCGGCCATGTTTGCTCCCCAGAGAAAAAAGGTGTCACCCAGGTCAAGGTCATCATAGCATCCCATTGGCTCATCACTGGCGAAGGTCGTCATAAATCCGGTTACGGCAGAAGCCATGCAGAGGCGGGCGTTCGGTTCAATGTTATTGGTGCCGATCCCTCCCTTAAACAGCTTGAGAGCAGCATATCCTTCAAAAACCGTCCACTGGCCGGAGCCGTAGATTGCCACGGAATCAGGGCCATAGGTGTCGATGGCACCCTTGAATTTACTGGCGATCAAGGTCATTGCCTCATCCCAGGAAGCTTCTACCATCTTGTCACCCTTGCGGATCAATGGCTTGGTCAAGCGGTCTTTGCCGTAGAGGATCTTGGAGAGGAAGTACCCCTTGATACAGTTCAATCCCTTATTTACCGGTGCCTGAGGGTCACCCTTCGTCGCAACGATTTTGCCCTCCTTGACACCTACCAGCACACCACAGCCGGTACCACAGAATCGGCAGGGTGCTTTGCCCCACGTGATGCCAGCTTCAGCGGCCTCAGCCTCTTTTGAATACAATAACGGCGCACCTGCCGCTGCACATGCTGCAGCTGCAGCACTGGCTTTCAGAAAATCACGTCGGGAAAGCTCCATCATCTCCTCCTCTATCCTGTCGTCTTGATACGAAAAAAGTGGCTACACGGGCCACTTTTGCTAAATGTCTTCAAAATTATGATAAGCCAGCCGTACTGAAACGACATTTTTTACATCGTGGAGAGCGGAGACAAGATCAACTTCATTAGTAATATCATCAGCTTCGATAACAGCAACTATTTGATCGTGAGGAAGTACGCCATGTATTTCAATCCCTTCAAACTCTGCAATTTGTGATGCAACAGAGTCGGCTTTTCCTTCAAGGCATTGCACAACAACACTTGATACCGGCATACAGTCACCTTATCTGACTTTAATTACAAATATGAGAGAAAATTCTCTCTGCATCTTTTGTATTGGAACTTCTGACGAATTAACGTTATAGCACTACGGTTCTGAATTAAATTGACGAAAGTCAAATATCATTAGATTAAAATCTGCAGAAAAAGTTTAAAGAAAGCACCATAGCTGCGCATCATATGAGCTCAGTATTCTATTGCTAATCAAGCAGTAGTGGCGCAGTGTCATTCACACTTACACACCAATGTCCTGTACATGGCATTAAGGAGCTGACATGAAAATAGTGCTGACCGGTGCCACAGGTTACATCGGCAAACGACTTCTGCCACGGTTGATCGCTGAAGGGCATGAAGTGATCTGCTGCGTCAGGGATAGCAGCCGGTTTACCGCGCCGCCCGGTATGGAGGGGCGTGTACAGGCCGTGGAGGTGGATTTTCTCGACCGCCCGACTCTGGCCGCCATTCCTGATGGTATCGATTGTGCCTATTACCTGGTCCATTCCATGTCATCTTCCCAGGAATTCAGCGAGATGGAAGCAGCCTCTGCGACCAACTTCCGCGACCGAATGGATGCCTTGAACGTGGGTCAGGTCGTCTACCTGAGCGGCATTGCCAATCAGGAAACCCTCTCCCGACATCTGGCCTCACGGAAACATGTGGAAGAAATTCTGTCTTCCGGGGGATTCAGCCTGACAACCTTGCGGGCCGGAATCATCGTTGGCTCGGGCAGCGCCTCCTTTGAAATAATCAGGGATCTGGTGGAAAAACTGCCGTTCATGATAGCACCAGCCTGGCTGGAAACCCGTTGCCAGCCGATCGGCATCAGCGATGTCATTGAACTCCTCCTGCGCTGTCTCAAGAACGAGGCGACCTACCACCGCAGCTTTGATATCGGTGGGCCGGATATCATGACCTACAAAGAGATGCTCCTTGGCTATGCGGCGGCTCGCGGGCTGAAAAGAGCCATAGTGACGGTTCCGGTCATGACGCCGCGACTCTCTTCCTACTGGCTGTATTTTGTCACTTCGACCTCCTTCACCCTGGCTCAAAATCTGGTGAACAGTATGAAGGTTGAAGTTGTCTGCCGGGATAATGAAATCATGCAGCTACTCGATCTCCACCCGAGAAATTTCGCCGCAACCATACGGGCAGCTTTTGAGGCAATAGAGCAGAACACCCTGCTTTCAAGCTGGAAAGACAGCATGGTCAGCGGCACCTTGAAGATTCACCTCTCCGACTTTGTCCAGGTTCCTGAGTTCGGCTGCCTGCTCGACCAACGATCGTTACCAGTTGCCGATCCCGATGCTGTTCTGGAACGGATATGGCAGATCGGAGGGGAGAGGGGATGGTACTATCTGAACTGGCTCTGGCGTCTTCGGGGAGTTTTTGACAAGGTTTTCGGTGGCGTCGGTCTCAGGCGGGGCAGGACCAGTCCGGTAACCCTGCATACCGGAGAAGCCCTCGATTTCTGGCGTGTACTACTGGCAGACAGAGCAGGGCGCCGGTTGTTACTCTTTGCTGAAATGAAACTGCCCGGTGAGGCGTGGCTCGAATTCAGGATAGATGAGAAAAACATCCTCCATCAGACCGCCACCTTCCGCCCACGGGGACTCTGGGGGAGACTCTACTGGTACGCCCTGGTGCCGGCGCATCACTTCATTTTTGGTGGGATGATCCGGCGTATCGCCGGTGTCTCTACAATCGTTACCTGATGGCCAGAAATATCCTCTCTTTTTTCATGTTCCTGTTAACTATGGAGGCATAGGCACGATGGTGCGCGGTTGCGACGAGGGCGTATGGCCATACGCCCCTACTCGGCCTGTTTTTTGATCATGTCGCTCCGATTATCAATCATTTTTTGCGACAGATGACTCGCCGCCTTAACCTGTTCGATCACCGCAGTAAACCGCTCTGCGTTAGCCTTGAAAAGATAGGTACCCAGAGCGGCAACCAGGGCGAATTTGATGATGAGCGCCACTTGGCGGGGCATGAAGGTGACAAGCTTTCCCACCAGTATAAACCCCGCAATGGCAAGAACCACGGCACCGGCAATCTTCAGCTGTTCCCGATGGAGCTCCAGCCAACTTCCCCCCCCTTCCGGTGGTGCAGTGGTTTCGCCATGGCCAGGCGGCTGTTCCGCTGACAGACTTCGGGGGGAAGAATCGGCAGGAATCGATTTGGTCTGTTTCCCTTTCCTCTGCCCGCCATAGGAAGGAGCGCGGGTATCCGTTCCCTGGGTGGTGACGACCGTAACCGACGAGTGATACTGCTCCGGAATATTCATGTAATCACCGGTCACATAGGCCTTCCCCGTCTCATCCTGATAGCGGTACAGGGCCGCCGAAACGAGAACCGGCACCAACAGGAGCGATACAACCGCTAACAACCCGATAAAACGCTTCATTTACTCCCTCCCCTTGAGAAAACCATCATTTTTTTTGTATCCCTTCAGAACCGGTGGTTCTCCGAAACGCAGCCACAAAGGCATTGGCCGGCTTCGCCATAACCTCCTTCGGGGTACCCTCCTGAATAATTGTGCCCCCGTCCAGAACCACCAACCGGTCAACCACATGAAACGCTTCGATCCGGTCATGGGTCGCAATAATTGCGCCGGTCCCGGACTCGTGGAGAATGCGCCCCAGGTCTTCGGCAAGCACGATTCTGGTGGGAAGATCGAGACTCGAAAAGGGTTCATCCAGTAGCAGCAGCTCGGGGCGCACCGCAAAGGCCCGTGCCAGACTGACCCGCTGCGCTTCTCCCCCCGAGAGCTTACGGGCCGATCGACCGGCCAGATGGCCGACTTTGAACAGCTCCAGACTGTCCCGTGCCTGGTCCCTCGCTTCCCCCCGGCTCGCACCCCGGATTCGCAGCCCTTCGGCCACGTTATCAATGACCGTCGTATCGAACAGCAACGGTTCCTGAAACACCATGGCGATCTGGCGTCGATAGGCGGTTTCCCCTTTTTTCTGGACAACATCCCCCTTAAACAGTACAGCTCCGCTCTGCCGAGGAAGCAGACAGGCCAGTCCCAGCAGCAGGGTAGACTTGCCGGCACCATTGGGGCCGATAACCGCCACCTTCTCCTCACCGGACACGACAAAGGAGGGAATGTCCAGCACCCCCACCCCCCCCCGGCTTATTTTCAGCTGTCGAGCCTCCAGCAGTGCAGTCATCGGGGACGCTCCCGCTGCTGGATAACGGTCAGCAGATAGTTGACCACAAACGCCAGCAGCAACAGGATAATGGAGAGGGCAATGGCCACATCAAAATTCCCCTTGCCGGTTTCCATCACGGTGGCCGTGGTCAAGACCCTGGTCTGACCTTTGATATTCCCCCCCACCATGATCGATGCCCCGACCTCCGAGATCACCCCCCCGAACCCGGCCATCACTGCGGCAAGCAGCGGCAGCCTGGCTTCCCGCACCAGAATCCACACCATCTGGAGTCGGGTGGCACCCAGTGCCAGTACCTGAAGTTTCATGGTGGCAGGAAGATTCTGAATGGACGCCATGGTGATTCCGGTAACAATCGGCGTGGCGATAACCGCCTGCGCCAGTACCATTGCCGCCGGCGTATAGAGGATCTCCAGAAAACCGAGGGGACCGTTGCGCCAAAGGAAAATAGTCACAAACAACCCCACCACCACCGGCGGCAGCCCCATGCCGGTATTCACCGTACTGACCACCAGCCGCCGCCCCGGAAAACGGCTCAGGGCCAGCAGGGTGCCGATCGGCAAACCCAGCACCAAACTTACCAGAGTGGCCCCACAGGACACCTTGAGAGAAAGCAGGGTTATGGCCAGCACCTCGCCATCAAGGGAGACCATCAGGCGGAGTGCCTGCGTTATGCCTTCACACAACACCTCCATCAGATCCCCAGTGAAGCGGGATTCTTTCCGGCATCGGGGATAAAGAGAGGTACCCCGAATTTGTCCACACCAAAACGTTTGATCAGCTCCTGGGTTTTCGGCGCGACCATGAAATCGGCAAATGCCTGCCCCCCCGATCCGTTGACCCGTGAATGCTTACCGACTGCAAGCTCGATGACGTGGTAGATATTGAGCAACCCATTGTCTCCTTCCACCAGAATCACCAGCCCGAGCCGTTTTTTCAGTGCCAAATAGGTTGCCCGGTCTGTCAGGGCATAGCCTTTTTTCTCGGCGGCAACCTCCAGTGTCTGTCCCATGCCGAGACCGGTCTGCTGGTACCACCTCTCCCGTTCCGGTGTCACACCGGCCCCCTTCCAGAGTCCCATCTCCTTGGCATGGGTGCCGGAGTTATCCCCCCGGGAAAGAAACAGCCCCTGTGTTCGGGCAATCCGCCCCATGGCCTCCCGGGCCGACACCCCCTTAATACGGGCCGGGTCAGCAAGCGGACCCACCAGCACAAAATCGTTATGCATCACCAGCCGCCGCCGGGAACCACAGCCATCAGCCATGAATTTATTCTCTGCGGCCGGAGAATGGACCAGCAGCACGTCGGCTTCCCCCCGTTCCCCCATTTTCATCGCCTGTCCCGAACCGACCGCAATGGTTTTCACCTGGTAGCCGCTCTCCTTTTCAAACTGCGGTACCAGCAGGTCAAGGAGGCCAGAGTCCTGGGTACTGGTAGTGGTGGCAAGAACAACTGTTTTTGCACCACCCCACGCCGAATATGCCGATATCATCACCATCACCAGGCTAAGAGCGAGCCATCGTTTCATCCTTACCCCCCTTGATTACACTTAAATTTACGTCTCTATACAGCACCGCACTATAACTCCTGAACGACCGGGTGACAAGGGTGAACTAAAACTGCCACTCTTTTACCCGGCTTATCCACATCACACTTGACATCGGAAAGAGTGAATCGTACTCTAATGGTGTTACTATTTTATACTTCATGCCACTCCCAAGGAAATACCCTCCATGCACATGGCAGATGCCTTACTTTCTCCGACGGTCGGTTGTACCATGTGGGGCATTTCTGCCACGGCCATTGTCTACTGTTCAAAAAAGCTTCGGGCGGCAGCTTCAGATTCCATGGCACCACTCATGGGGGTGCTGGGAGCCTTCATCTTTGCTGCCCAGATGATTAACTTCACCATTCCGATGACCGGTTCCAGCGGCCATCTGGGGGGGGGACTCCTGCTTGCCATACTGCTGGGCCCGGAAGCAGCCTTTCTGACCATCGCCTCCGTACTGGTGATCCAGGCTTTTTTCTTTGCTGACGGAGGGCTGTTGGCCCTCGGCTGCAATATGTTCAACCTCGGATTTTTTCCGGCATTCATCGTCTACCCGCTGATTTATCGGAAATATATCGGCCAAGCCCCTTCACCGGCGAGAATTTCAACTATTTCCCTCCTGTCTGCCATCATCGGCCTGCAGTTGGGTGCTGCTGCGGTGGTGGTGGAAACGGTGGCATCGGGCATTACAGCCCTCCCTTTTACGGCATTTGCCGTTGTCATGCAGCCAATCCATCTGGCCATCGGCATCGTTGAGGGGGTAGTCACCGCCTCTATTATCACCTTCATTGCACAGGCCCGCCCTGAAATAATCCGGAGCAGCCTCACTTCTCCGCAAAAACCTGGCCGGTCGCTCCGTCCACTGTTGCTGTCCCTGCTGGTGGTGGCACTTCTGGCCGGCGGCGTGGTATCCCGGTTCGCCTCACGGCTGCCCGATGGCCTGGAGTGGTCGGTTGCCACCGTAACCGGCGGACAGGAACCGGCAGCACCCGGCCATGGCGTCCACACGACACTGGCCACGCTTCAGCAGAAATGCGCCATTCTCCCGGACTACTCATTCAAGGGGGGGACATCGCCCCGCACAATCGGGTCAGGAAGCGGTAGCGCACCCAGTATCTCCGGACTAGCCGGAGGTGCCGCCGCACTGCTGCTGTCGTTTTCACTCCCCTTCCTGCTCACGCGGAGAAAACGGCAGCCATAAACGTCGAGGAAACAGCCGGATAGGACACATTTTCCAAGCACAATCCTCCTTGACAGGAGCCGGGGGCCATGCTATCACTGCAATGAGCATGGATTTGCTGCTATACAATCAACTGAATATTCGATCAGGGTGCCCTCACGGGCTTGATAGGGAAGAGGGGTGCAGTGCCGTTGGCATGACTCCCCCGCGGACCCGCCGCTGTAAGCGAGGACAAAGGGCATTCAAGTCACTGGTTGCAAAACCGGGAAGGCGCCTGGAGGATGAATCGCGAGCCAGAAGACCTGCCACTGATCTCCGCCACAGCTTTTCCCGGGGGACCGGGATGTGGGATACCCAGATAACGGCGACTTTGAATACGTAAAGTCCGCACACTGCGTCAGCAGGTGCGGACTTTTTTATTGCCACCGGGCATATCGCATCGAAGGAGATGGATACCATGCACATTATGGAAGGTTTTTTGCCGGTAAGCCACGCCATCGGCTGGAGTATTGCGTCAGCCCCCTTCGTCGCCGTGGGGCTGCGCTCCATCAATAAAAAAATCGCCGAGCATCCCGAACAGCGGATGCTCCTGGGGGTGGCAGCGGCCTTTACGTTTGTCCTCTCTGCCCTGAAAATGCCTTCCGTCACCGGCAGCAGCTCCCACCCCACCGGCACCGGCCTGGGTGCAATTTTGTTCGGACCGACCGCACTGGCACCCATAGGCGGAGTGGTACTGCTGTTTCAGGCACTCCTGCTGGCACACGGCGGCATAACAACACTGGGGGCCAACATTTTCTCCATGGCCATCGTGGGCCCCTTTGCCGCCGTCGCCGTTTTTCGCGGGGCCACGGCACTGCGACTCCCCTTCGGACCCTCGGTATTTCTCGCAGCCTCACTGGCTGACGTGATGACCTACCTGACCACGGCCGCCCAACTGGCTCTGGCCTTCCCCGATCCGGCGGGGGGATTTCTTGCTTCCCTGGCCAAATTTGCCGGTGTGTTCGCCATAACCCAAATTCCTCTGGCCATCTGCGAAGGATTCCTCACCGTGGTTGTCATGAACGCCCTCATCCGCTTTAACGCCCGGGAGCTGCGGGAGATGAACGTCACCCCCCGCGAGGTAATCCGGGCGTGAAACGGCATCAGAACCTGCTACTGCTGTTGGCCGTTGCGGCCCTGCTGGCACTGCCGCTCCGAATGGTGAAGAAGGCACCGGTAACCCCACAGGGAACGCAAACGGCACTGTTTGCCGGTTCCGATGACCAGGCGCGGGACGTAATAAAGAGCATTGCTCCCAGCTACAAACCCTGGGCAGAGCCACTGATGCAACCAGCCAGCAACGAGGTGGAGACACTATTATTTGCCCTGCAGGCTGCAGTGGGGAGCGGTTTTATCGGCTACTATCTTGGTGTTGCCACGACCCGCGCCCGCATGGGGCGTGCCGCCGCCACGGAAACAAAATGCTGACCGAACAGTCGGCCTATACAAACCGCTGGCGATGGGTTTCCCCCACGGCAAAGGGGATCTTGACATGCAGCGGTATTGTGGCGGCTTTTGCAGCGTCGTCACCACGGGCCTCACTGCTGGTGGCTGCCCTTCTGATGGCAACCGCCATCTTCGGGGCGGGCATCCCTGCGACACGTTATCTGCGGGTCGGGGCCCCGGCACTGCTCTTTCTCGGGGCCAGCTGCCTGTCACTGCTCGTCACGCTCAAGTTCACGCACGGGGGGGGGACACTGACAATGCAATCGAACCCGGCCGAACTTTCCCACATTGCCCGCATGTGCGGCCGTTCCTGCGCCTGCCTGACCGCACTGCTGCTGTTGACGCTCACCACCCCTCTCTCAGACATCATCTCGTTGCTGCGAAGCTGCAAGGTCCCCGACACGCTCCTCGACCTGATGACACTCTGCTATCGCACCCTGTTTGTCCTGTCGGCAGCTATCCATGAGACTATCACCGCCCAGTCGGCACGCCTCGGTCACAGTACCCTTGCCCTGTCGCTCCGATCGATGGGGGGGCTGGTGGCAAACCTGACCATTCAGGTATGGCAGCGCTCCCAGGCACTCCACATTGCCGCCCTGGCCCGCAATAATGATGGTGCCCTCCGTTTTCTGGAGCATCCCTTTGCCCACTCCCGCCGCCACATCACCATGGCCAGCGGAGCAGGTGTCACCCTGATACTCCTGGCGGTGTTGATCCCATGAACGATGCTATCATCAGATTGGAGGAGGTTTCCTACCGCTACCCTGACGGCACCAGTGCCCTCAACAACTGCACCCTGGGCATCCACCGGAACAGGCGTACCGCCGTACTTGGTGCAAACGGCGCGGGCAAGACCACCATGTTCCTTCACCTGAACGGCATTGTGCAACCGACCTCCGGCAGGCTCTTCTGGGGAAATACCCCCCTTGACTACAGCCGGGCCGGCCTGCGAAAACTCCGCTCAAAGGTCGGCATGGTGTTTCAGAACCCGGATAGCCAGCTTTTTTCCGCCAGCGTCAGGGAAGATATTTCCTTTGGCCCCATGAATCTGGGGCTGGATATATCAACGGTGCGCCAGAGAGTTGACAAGGCACTTCAGGCCGTTGCCATGGCCGAACTGGCCGACAAGCCGGTACACAACCTCAGCTATGGTCAGAAGAAGCGGGTCTGCATCGCCGGTGTGCTGGCCATGGAACCGGAAATCATCGTCCTCGACGAACCGATGGCCGGGCTGGATGCTGCCATGCAGCTGGAATTGACGGCGGTTCTCGAAAAGCTCCACGGCGGGGGGATCACCATTGTCATCGCCACCCATGACCTTGACTTCGCCTACGGCTGGGCCGATCAGACCCTCGTCATGGAGAGTGGCAGAGTACTGGCCCACGGCACCCCCGACGACATACTGCTTCGCCCCGAAGTGGGGGAAACACTGGGTGCCACCCCCCAGGTGGCAGAAATAATCCATTCACTCTCCTTGATTGGTATCGATCTTCGTGGTAATGGATATCTACCACGCACTAAAGATGAACTGGTAAAGGCGATCACCGCATTTGCCGGACGGGAGGATACACCATGATAATTGTAACCGGAGGAGCAGGGCTGATCGGCAGTGCCGTTGTGCAGCAGTTGAACAGAGCGGGACGGGAGGACATCCTCATTGTGGACCACCTGGCAACCACCGACAAATGGCGTAATCTGGCACCGCTCCGTTTCATGGATTACCTGGAAAAGGATGCCTTTGAACGACTGCTTGACGATGGCACCCTTGCCGCCCGGCTGTCAGGTTGCAGACTATCGGCGGTAATCCATCTGGGGGCCTGTTCGGCCACCACCGAACCGGATGCCACCTATCTGATAAAAAACAATTTTGAGTACAGTCGCAAGCTTGCCCTGACCGCCCTGGCCGCCGGAGCGCGTTTCATTTACGCCTCCAGTGCCGCCACCTATGGAGACGGCGAACATGGCTTTGTCGATGACGACAGCCAGATTCCCCTGCTCAGACCGATGAACATGTATGGCTATTCCAAGCAGCTTTTTGACCTGTGGGCGCTGCGCCAGGGGCTTCTGGACAGGATAGTCGGCATCAAATACTTTAACGTCTATGGCCCCAATGAACAGCACAAAGGGGAGATGCGTTCACTGGTACTGAAAGCCTATGAGCAGATCGGTGCCACCGGTTCACTCCGGCTGTTCCGTTCCCATCGTCCCGAATATGGCGACGGCGAACAGCTGCGAGATTTCATCTACGTCAAGGATGCCGCCGCCATGACTCTCCATTTCCTTGAAAACCTGGAAGCGGGAGGAATTTTCAACGTCGGGGGGGGAACCACCGTCAGTTGGAACCGGTTGGCCGGTGCTGTGTTCAGTGCCATGGAAAAGCCGGTGAGCATCGAATACATCGACATGCCCGAGTCCATCAGAAACACCTATCAGTACCTGACCTGTGCCGAAACCACCAAGATCCATGGAACCGGGTACAAAACACCGGTCATGTCCGTGGAAGATGCCGTGGCCGACTATGTCAGAAATTATCTCGTAGCGGGGAAGCGGCTGGGGGATTAAGGCTACTGCACCCCGCCCATCATCCTCTGGAATATTAATTATAAGGCAGGTGCCCCATGACACTGGCAGAACAGGTTCTCGCAGGCAATATCCGGGCCGCCGCCCGACTGATGCGCGACATTGATGATGGCCGACCGGAGGCCATAGTGGGGCTGAAGGCCCTGTACCCCCACACCGGCAATGCCTATATCATCGGCATTACCGGGCCACCTGGTGCCGGTAAATCCACACTGGTGGATCAGTTGACCGCTTCATTCCGAAGCAGGGGGAAGAAAGTCGGCGTTGTGGCCATCGATCCGACCAGCCCCTTTACCGGGGGAGCGATCCTCGGTGACCGCATCAGAATGAATCGCCACTCCTGTGATGAGGGGGTGTTCATCCGGAGTCTTGCCACCCGTGGTGCCCTGGGGGGGCTCTCCCGTTCCACCTCCGATGTGGCCCTGGTGATGGATGCCCTCGGCATGGATATCGTCATCATCGAGACGGTGGGAGTCGGCCAGGATGAGGTGGATATCGTCAGGGAAGCCCATACCACCTGCGTGGTCATGGTGCCGGGACTCGGCGATGACATTCAGGCCATCAAGGCCGGAATCCTTGAAATCGGCGACATTTTTGTCGTCAACAAGGCGGATCGGGATGGGGCGGACCGAACAGCACGGGAACTGAGTGTCATGCTGGAAATGCGTAATCCCGTGGAAGGGGGGTGGAATCCCCAGGTACTGAAAACCGAGGCCCAACGGGGTACCGGCATTACGGAACTGACCGAAGAGCTCCTTGCCCACCGCAAGTTTATTCTGTCGAGTGACAGTATCACCACCTTTATGCAGGAACGGAGCAGACGTCACTTCATGGATGTGCTCCGCGACACCCTGTTCAAGAAAGCCCTGGCGTTCATGACTGAGGAGGGGATACTCGATCCCATGGTGGCAGAGATGGGGGATCACCGCATCGACCCCTATTCAGCCGTTGATAAAATCGTAACCCGACTTATGCCTGACCGTACCCCGGCGTAAGTTATACATTGAATTTTCTCCCAATTGCTCTATACTTTGAGAGAAACAGGTAATTTTTTTTCGGGAGTTCACCAATGTCATTAACTGGAATCGCCTTGGTACTGATTGCCGCATCGCTTCTTATTCTCTTGGCTGTTCTTATCCCTATCCTGCAGACCATCAAGCACACAGCCGCCTCCATTGGCAATCTGGCTGACATGGTACAGGGTGAGTTGAGGCCGACGCTACAGGAGTTGACCGCCGTTCTGGCAGAATTGAGAACCGTTGGCGGAGAGGTGGCGGAGCATACCGACGACGTCAAGAAGTTCATGACTGCGCTGGGGGAGACCGGCACCAACCTGAACTCCATCAACCGGTCGGTCGGCGCGGTGACCACCGTTCTCAACACCACATCGATCTGGGCAACCGGGGCCAGGGTAGCCGGGAAGTATCTGCTGGAACAGTACCTAAAAAAAAGAGGAGGGAAGTAATCATGTCAGACAAATGCGAAGTATCGGCAGGAACCGTGTTAGTGTCGTTTGTGGCCGGGGCAGCTATTGGTGCCGGACTGGCACTGCTCTACGCTCCAAAAAGCGGTCGGGAAATCCGCGAAGATATTGTTGACATCACCGAGGATGCCGTCGACAAAATCAAGGAATATGCGCGGGAAGCACAGGAAAAGATCAAAACCGCCGTTGAAGATGGCAAAGACGCCTTCACCGAGAAAAAATCCGTTCTGGCTTCTGCCATAGAAGCAGGGCGTGAAGCCATGATGAAAGAGAAGTCAGCTCTGTAGTCACTTTTTTCACTGATTTACACTTAAAAAGCCCACTTTGTTGGGCTTTTTAAGTGTAAGCCCTCCGTTTTCACCATCTATCCAGTGCCGTATTTCAAGGGATTTCAAGGAGTTGACATTCCAGACCGCTTCCGCTATACTGCACAGCCTATGAAAAAAATTTCTCCTCGTACATGGCTCATGCTTGCCGCCACCCTGCTGTTTTCTGCGCCCTGCGCCTGGGCTGCGGAACCGGTGCAGCCATTGATCGCCGAGCTGACACGGGCCAATGCTCCGCTCCTTGAACAGAATGGAGAACCGGGACAGAGTTCGGTTGATCTTCAGGATGACAGCGAAAAGGAGGGGGGAGAGCCGGTTACTGACCTCTTTTCCCTCGAAGAGCTGCGCAACTCCGCTCGGGATGACCGGGAGCTGGCCCTTCCCGACGCAGACCTGCCAACATCGGATATCCCCCTGGCCCTTAACGACAAGGTCGAGTATTTTCTTTATTACTTCCAGACATCCGGCAAGCAGTCCTTCTCACGGTGGCTCTCCCGTTCTTCCCGCTACATCCCGATGATGAAGGAAATCCTCAAACGGGAAGGGATGCCGGAAGATCTGGTGTATGTGGCCATGATCGAAAGCGGTTTCCAGATGCATGCCCGTTCCTGGGCAAGTGCGGTTGGTCCCTGGCAGTTCGTCTCCGGCACCGGCAGGCGCTATGACCTCAGAATCGACCAGTGGATTGACGAACGCAAAAATCCGGTTAAGGCGACCACTGCGGCAGCCCTTTACCTGAAAGAACTGTACGGCATGTTCAAGGGGGACTGGTACCTTGCCGCCGCCGGCTACAATGCCGGTGAGAACAAGATCCTGCGCGCCATCAACATGTACAATACCAATGATTTCTGGGAGCTTACCCGCCGCGGCCCCTATCTCAAGCGGGAGACCAAGGAATACGTACCGAAGCTTCTGGCGGCCGCCATCATCGCCAAGGATCCAGCCCGTTACGGATTCACCGATGTTGCCTATCTGACACCGATCGAATATGACACGGTAACGATTCCGACACGGACCAATCTGGACCTGGCAGCTAAATTGAGCGGCACCACCTACGAGTCGATCAAGGAGCTGAATCCCGATCTGCGCCACTGGTGTACTCCCCCCAACTACCCGGACTACCTGCTGAAAATCCCCAAGGGGAGCAAGCAGCGCTTTGAAGAAGAGTATGCTAAATTACCGGTAGACCAGCGATTCACCGAACGGGTGCTCTACAGCCGCTACAAGGCACGCAAGAAGGATTCACTGAAAAGCATAGCCCACCGTTTTGGCACCACTCCCGAACTGCTGGCAGAGGTGAACAGCGTGTCGGGCAAGGAGAGAATAGTCGGAAAAATGCTCCTGGTTCCGGCGAAGGAAACCGTCGATTTTGGCCATGAGGGGCGGGCTCCCCAGACCGCCGCAGCCGGAAAAGCAGGTTATGCCAAGTATTACACGGTAAAGGGGGGGGATACCCTCACCTCGCTGGCGAAGCGTTTTAATGTTTCTGTAAAACTGCTCTCTGCATGGAATAGAATAAAAGCTACCGTTGCCCTGAAACCGGGGCGGCGTATCATAGTTGCAAAGTTTACTGAAAAGAACGGCGAGATGGTCCCGGCTATTCCCCAGGGGTGATCCTCCGCTTCATCATTATAGCTTCATCGTATGAAAGGAACTCCCGATGTATAACATCCTGATCTCCGCAGCGGCGGCCATCGCAGTGCTGCTGATTATGCTTCTCGTTCTCAAACTGGCATGGTGGGGTTCCCTTCTGGTCGCCCTGATTATCTTTGCGGCTGTTTTTGTCCTCTTTTCACGCATAACCATGAAAAAGGTCATGGCCTCCATCGAGACCGCCGGCAAGGATCTCCAGGCCCAGCCCCCCCGTTTTGAAAAGGCGATCCGCGAGCTGAAGGACGCCCTCCAGTACAGCAAGTGGCAGCTCTATGTCGAGGGACAGCTGCACTCCCAGATCGGCATGATTTACTACATGAAACGGGATTTCTCCAGCGCATTCCCCCATCTGGAAAAGTCTTTCTTCAAGAATTGGGCAGCAACGGCCATGCTGGCCGTCTCTTACATGAAACGGCAGAAGAAAGACCAGATGATCAGCACCTTTGACCGGGCGGTGCAGTGGAATGGCAAGGAGTCCCTGCTCTGGAGCCTCTATGCCTACTGCATGAATGAAAGCGGTGAATCGGTCAGGGCCAAGGAGATTCTTGCCAAGGGGCTGAAGAAAATTCCGGGGGACGCAAAGTTGCAGGACAACCTGGAATGCCTTGAAAAGGGAAAGAAGATGAATATGCGAGCCTACGGAGATCTCTGGTTCCAGTTCCACCTGGAAAGCCTCGGTGCACTCCAGCGGCACCAGATGGCATCCATGGGTGGACGGATGCAGCGGCGCATGACACCCCGTCGGTAGATTTCAAGCTGATTAGTAGTTGACAATATGTATGGATCAATTATAGTTTTGTTACTTATTTTATCGAACATTCGGCTGCACGCCGCATTATCTCCATACAAACCGAAAAGGAGCTATTCATGGCCACCCATGCCCTGGCAAAAATTGAAGATGGCACGAAACATGACGAACTGATCCAGCTGGTCAGCTTCATGCTGGCTGAAGAAGAGTACGGGGTTGAGGTCCTCAAGGTCCGCGAGATTATCCGTATGCCGACCATCACTAAAATGCCGAATGTTCCCCACCATGTTGAGGGGATCATCAACCTGCGCGGCAAGGTCATACCGATCATCTCCATGCGGAGACGCTTCAACCTGATGGAAAGTGAGAACAACAACCAGACCCGTATTATCATTATGGATGTCTGCGGCAGCCTGACCGGGTTCATCGTTGACGCCGTGTCAGAAGTTATCCGCATTCACAGCAGCGAAATCCAGCCCCCACCGTCCATGATGATGTCCGGCGGCATCGGTCAGGAATTCATTACCGGCGTTTTTAATCACGCAGAGCGATTGTTGATTATTATGGACATCGACAGAATGTTCTCGGAGGACGAGCGGGAGAGTTTTGGCGATTTTTAGCGACTGAACGGAATAGATTGAGTTACTTAAGGCGGGGGCACCAGATGGTGCCCCCGCTTTTCTGAAGGATGAGGGATGTCGTTTATTTATTTCCACGACAATGAAACAGAGCCATCTAGCCCATCGGCACCATCACCGCCTGCACCACCTCCTGCACCGACTACCACCGTTATAGTCTGGCCGGTAACCACTGTAAATGAACCACCGGCAATCTTGCCGCCACCAGCGGCACTCCATCTATCGGGGCAAACACCGTTGCTATTAGCTCCGCCTATCGTATTAGTTGCGGAACCAACAACACCACAACGACCTGAATCGCAAAGTCCAATTCCACCGCCGCCACCATTCGCCGTTGCTTTAATTACAGAACTATACGCAATTGATGACACACCACCATAACCGCCTCCCTCCGTACCGCCACCATCTGTAAAACCCCACGTACCGCCTGCTGCTCCAATGAGATAGTTAACGGATACGGTGGCATTCGAGGTAAATGTATGAGTATAGGTGCCCGCTGAACTTTGTATAAAGGAACCGGCATCGTTTACATTCGCTGCGCCGATAATGTAATTTGCTGTTTTTACCGTTTCAACATTACCGGCCAGATCCTTGGCAAAATACATTAATGTGGTGGTTGATGGTAATACAATTGGTGCAGTATACACTGCTGAATTCGTTGTTGGGGTAACCCCGGTGGTACTATAATAAATCGTTGCGGACTCGTTTGCCGTTAAGGTCACGACTTGCTGAGTTGTGTAGCTCCCTGAAGGCACTGATGCGGTAGAAACGGGAGGGATTTTATCAGTCGGTGTGGTAGGTGTTGTCGGTGTGGTAGAGTTCGACGCCCCGCCACTCAAAGCGGACCAACTAGTTCCATTACAGAATTCTATGGCATTTGCAGTTGAATTGTAGCGAATTGCCCCCGATGACACACTCGTGCATGCCAAACCGGTGCTACCCAGTTTGATTTCACCTTTTACCTCAATTTTAGCAGTGGGTTCGGTTGTAGTACCAACACCAATGCTGCCATCAACCAATAAGTTACCATTGCCTGCGAACACATGTGCGGCTGCCAATAAGAGTCCTGCGAATAGTAAAACCAGAGTTTTCATTGAGACCTCCCGGAGCATAATTTGCCTGAATTTATACTGTAACGTGCCACTCCCACCCGTGAGAGCAGCCAGCTGGTGATCAGTTAAGAATCCTGATGTTTTTCATTTTCACCGTGCCACCCACAATATGGGGTGCGCCCTGAATTGTCGTCATGCCATTATTTGTGGTGAAGTCACTGCTATATCCACCATCTAACGTGAGGGACATATTATTTTTATTTATGTCACTGGTGATTACGTCTTCTTTAAATGAGAGTGATTGTAACTGTATGACATCACGATCGACGGCGGCAGTGTATGCATCCTTAATGGTGAGGTACCCTTGTTTGTTAGCTATTCTGACCGGCGGAGTGGTAGTGCAAAGAGCCAGTGATGCCGTCGGAGTTTTGCCCAAACTGTCTTTCACTTTTACGGTGAAGCTGCTACATCCGGCAACGGTGGGCATTCCACTGACAACACCGGTCGAAGTATCCAGATTAAACCCGACGGGTAAGCTACCCGAACTGACAGACCACGTGAAGGGCGCAGTGAGACCGGCTGTCGCCAGAATTTCATTGTATGGCATATACGTTTTGGCTTGGGACATTGTTTTGGTTGTGATACCGGCCACGTTGATGGTGACAGGCCACAGTCCCGTACCGCTATCGGGGGCGATGACGCCTATAAAAAACGTACCGTTGCCACCTTGGGTTGGGATACCGCTAATAACACCGGTGGCTTCATTGAGAGTTAAGCCAGGTGGCAATGATGACCCCCATTTGAGTGACCATGAGTATGTCGGAATCGTCCCTGCTTTTGGGTATGTTAGCATTCCGCCGGTTGCTTTCATTGTCTGACTATAAAATGTGCCACCAACTGCATCAGGCAATGGCAAAAGAGTAGTAAGTGCAAGAGGAGGATTCGCGATGAAGCGTGCGGTAATTGTATGGTTGCTGTGTAAGCTGTTAAAAGTGTAACTTTTTATTGTCCCGCCAGAATCACTGTTGATTGCCTCGACTAAAACGCTATCAACGAGTACATCCGCAATCTGATATCCTTGATCCGGCTCAATCCTGAAAGTTTTGGTCGAACCATATGTAATTGCAGTAGTGCCGATCGGATAGATAGTACCACCAGTGCCGGTAGTGGCGGTAATAATGGCAACATAATTCCCCGATGGGGTCTTGCTGACCATATTACCGATCTCGTCATATTCGTAAGTAATTTTCTGGCCATTTTCAAAAGTAACGACGTGGAGCCGATCAAGTTCATCATATTCATAACTTATTGATGAGCTGAAAAGCGGAACGGGTAAGACTAACAGAAAAAACATGTTGTACAATAGTCGTAGATACATTTAGTCCTCCTCTCAAATTGAGTCGCACACCCCAGCCAGACAGCATGGACAGGTTGGTGGCCAATCACTCTCCAATTGCACACACGGTGCCAATCGCATAAAAACAAATTATAGATTTAATTACAGCATGTTATAAATCATGTTTTTACAAAATACCTGCGACAAAAGTTGACAGCAGGCAATCACTTCACATGAGAAGCGTGTATTTACTGATGGTTACGCCTTGCAACCAAAGCTCGTTTTGTCGCAGGGGTACCATAATTAACTCGAATCACACCCCACCTGTTTTGCACCGAAAACCCCTGCGACAAAACGAGCTTTTTATGTATCAACTACAATGGATATCTCACTGTTTTACTTAATAATTTCAATTTTACTGTCAATTTCTGTCGCAGGCATCCATTTCACATGCATCGAGCAACACCCTGTATTTGTTTGTTATTTACAAACTCTTTCTTTGGCACATGTTCTGCAAAAATTAGTATGTGATTTATACGCCCACGGAGGAAAAACCATGAGCACATTTAAGAAGATGTCCGCCATACTGCTATTGGTAGCAACACTCTTACTGGCTAATTCACCGACCATTCTCGCAAAGACCTTGGAAAAAGTATCATTGAGCGGGGAAGGCACCAGTACCGGCCTCCCTGACCTTTTCACCGGTACTTTCAGCTATTCAATTCCCATTGATGTGCCGGTTGGCCGAAAAGGTATGGACCCCGGTCTCTCGCTGAATTATAGAAGCGGCATGGGCAACGGAGAAGTTGGTGTCGGGTGGGAACTTGATCTGGGTGCCATTCAGCGGCCACAACCCTCAAGCGGTGCGGTAAGCTATTCATCGGATAATTTTCTGTATACCAGTAACGGTTCAACAATCAGCTTGGTTTCAATGGGCTCCGGCAAATACCAGGCTAAAATTGAAGGCGCATTCTCAAAAATACAACAGCTAACAGCCAGCGATTCAAGACCCTATTGGGTTGTTACCGATAAGGTTGGTCGCCGGTTTATGTTTGGGCAAACAGCTGCGTCGCGACAGGATGATCCGTCAAACAGTGCTAATATTTACAAGTGGAAACTGGATAAAATAGTCGATACAAACGGGAATTACATAGCTATTTCCTATTTCAAAGATAACGGTCAAATTTATCTGAGCCGTATCCAGTATACGGGTAATAAGGATTTTCTACCCTCTAATTGTGTTCTTTTTTATTGGAATCAGCGCACCGACGTCTACCAAGAGCCGAATATTTTTAAAAACAATGTAACCACGAACTATGTATTAGGTTTGATCGAGATTAGTAATTCTAACAATAAAATAAAAGGCTACCTGCTTGGTCATGCAAAATCTCAATCAACTAACAGCTTACTTACTTCCGTTGAGGTGCTCACCAAAAATGCTGATGGTACCAGCTTGCAACAAACCGGACTTGTAATTAGTAAAATGAGCTACGACCAGTCTGGTGGAGAGACAGTGGATCTTCTTACTAAAATATCCAATGAAATCAGCGCATCAACTATAATAACGTACTCGCAAACGGCAGTTACGGGGTCTTCGAATCTGGCACTAAATGTCTCCTCTGTAATTTCAGATGATGGCAATGGCAACGCTTCGACTTCTTATTATAAATATTCTGGTGGATACTATTATGGACCTGAAAATGATTTTAGAGGCTTTAACTGGGTTGAAGCTCGTGGCCCGGTTAGCTCAGAGGGAACACAAATCAGAACGAAGACTTATTTTCATCAAGGAAATTTTACTGAGGTCGGCAACTACAACATCGATGATTTTAGATATTCAAGTATACCGAGCCTTGACGTATCGAACGTATCAATAGGTTATATGAAGGGGAAACCTTATTTTTCAATATCAACGGTGGTCAGTGGTGTTCATTCAGGAAATGAAGATATCAGTGGTGAAGGGCAGGTTATTTCCAAAAAAATGACCACCTACTCTCCGAACCTACGGCCTGATTCAACATATTACTTCACGCCCCCCATACAGACCGATACCTACAGGTATGACGGTGACGCAACGTATGTGCAGACCAGATCGGCATTTGAGTATGACACCATAGGTAATATAATCACCGAAAAGTTGCAAGCTGACCTCAGTGCCCCGGATAACGACCGAACCATCAGCAGAATTTTTCTCTCCGGCACCACCAGCAATATTACCGGACTACCAGCCACGGAGAGTGTTTATCAAGGTATAGGCATAAATGCCTCTAACAAAATTGCCGAAAGAAATTACTATTATGATGATATCACCACGTGTAATGGGTCACCAACCGGCAGCCAAGCACCAATTTACGGCAATCTGACGCGTATTGTAAGCTGGCTGAATGGAGGCACAAACCCGGAAATCCGTATGGCCTATGATGGCAGTGGTAATCCTGCCTGCCGCAGAGATGCTGCGGGCAATATTACCACCTTCAGCTATGACACCCCAAGCAATACATTCCCCATTTCTATGACCACCCCACTTGGCAAACGGACCTCAACCCAATATTACGGTGTTAACGGCGTGGCGACCGATACCGGCTTATACGGCCAGGTTAAAAGTTTCACGGATACAAATGGCACTATGACGGTAAAGGTCTATGATTCGTTCGGGCGGCAAACGAAGGTTACAAATCCAGACAACACTTGGACCAGTTGGTCGTACAATCAGTTCGGCACTGTGGGCAGTCAGAATGTGCTCACAACTTTATCAACGGGTGCCTGGTCAACCAGTTACTTTGATGGTTTCGGACGAACCTTCCGGACCGCAACCCAAGGACCTGAATCTAAATCAATTACTATCGACACGCTCTATGACTCACGGGGCCTGGTGAAAAGCAAATCACTCCCATACATTTCCGGCCAAGAATCCCCGACTCATGTTCTGACCAATTACGATCCAATCGGTCGAATACTTCAGGCCAGTCAAGAAACGTCAAGCTCTCCCATTCGTTCATCGGCCTGCTATGATAAAAATATTACCGTGAAAATTGATTCAAATAATCATAGACGGCGTGAAGTTCATGACAATTCGGGAAAATTGATCAAGGTTGAAGAGTATAAAGGAACCTATTCATCATGCAGCACGGAAGAAGGCACACCCTATGCCACGACAACCTATCAATATGATACCTTGGGCAATCTGCGCTTCGTAACCAATGCCAAGGGTAAGCAAGGCATTTCAGGCAACCAGACGGAAGTTCGTTACGATACCCTTGGTCGCAAGACATTCATTAACGACCCGGATATGGGCTCGTGGTATTATGAATATGATGCAAACGGTAACCTGCTGAAGCAGACCGATGCCAAAGGGCAGATCGTCAACTTTTCCTATGATCCATTAAACCGACTGCAAACAAAATCCTATGGGTCAACCGTTGTTCTGACCAACTATTACGATGATACCGTTGCCGGTTATTTCAACGACGGGCACCTTACCAGAATGGTAGATACCTCCGGGCAGGCTGTTTATAATTACGACAGCATGGGGAGAATACAGTCCGCCGACAAAACGATTGGCGGAACCACTTACAATCTGGGATTTTCCTATCTTAACGGGCTTCTCAGCAGCATTACCTACCCGGATGGTGAAAAGGTCAGCTATACCTATGATACCGGAACTCTCAAGGGCGTCACCGGGTTTATTGGCTATTCCGATTTTGATGCGTTCAATAGGCCGCTGAGCGCAGCATATGGCTATGGTGGTGCAAGCTCCCGTTATAACTATTATCCCGACACCAAGAGGCTGCACACCCTCACGGTTACCAGTCCGACCCAAGGGTTATTGATCGATAATGATTATGCGTATGACAGCAAGGGTAATATTTCAAGCATTACCGACAATCTCGGTAAAGTGTTGCCAACAAATCTATCAAGTGAAACCTATAATCTTGGTGTCGGACGCGCCCATTGGCTGAGTTACACGGGCAGTGGCAGGTTCTTCAGCTATGACAACAACGGAAACATCACCAGTGATGGCCTGCGATCAATTTCATACAATTACGAAAACATGCCTGTTGCGGTTAATGCAACCCAATTCGCCTATGACGGCAACAACACACGAGTAACAAAGAGCGGCCCCGGCACTACTACCGTTTACATCGACAAACTTTACGAATGCACCAATGGCACCTGCCGGAAGTATATTTTTGCCGGTAATACCCGTGTTGCCATGAAGAGCGGTAACACGGTCTTATATTTTCACCCCGACCATCAAGGCGGTACCAGTGTCGTTACAGATGCAGCAGGGAATAAGATTGAAGACATCGCTTATTACCCCTTTGGCGACACCAGGCAGGACAATGGGCCATTTGTTGCAAACTACAGGTACACAGGGCAGGAACTTGACAGCGAGACAGGATTGTATAACTATAATGCACGGCTGTATGATCCGGAGTTGGGGCGGTTTATGTCGCCGGATAGTATTGTGCCTGATCTGAGTAATCCACAAAGCTTGAATCGCTATGGTTATGTGAATAATAACCCCACGAACTTTACTGATCCAACGGGGCATGACCCCACGATGACATTTATAATTGGTGAAACTGAAGTCGACCCCGTTTTGGGTGCAACGGTGGCAGTCACTATAGTAGTTGCAGACGTGATAGTGGCTAATTGGGATGGTATTACTAAAGGATGTGACGAAGCGTGGAATGGCGTAAAAAATGCTGCCCAGAGTGTGTGGAATTCAATTTTTGGTGGTGGTGGAGGCAACAGTTCACCGCCACCACCACCACCAAAATCGTATGTGAGTTCGTTTAATGTTGTTGGAAGTAAATATTCCTCTGGTTCTTATGCCTACGTCCAAAATAATCCGATTAACAGAAGAGACCCAAGAGGATTGGCATGGAGTGACATCCCAGGAGCTCTTTCCCAAGCTTTTACTGGTGCAGCAAATGCAATTGCAGATATTGCACTGAATGGCCCGACAGCAGCAAAAGGGCTTATGGCTTTAGCTGCTTCCACAGAAATTCTACCTCTTGCTTTAGCTGCTGCTCCTTCGGCTACATCAATATGCCAATTGGGTATGGTAGCCGCTGGAACACCGACGGCACAAAACATTTTAAATCAAGCCCCAGATATTATCAGCGCTTATTTGCCAGGTTCACCTACTCCGACTCCTGTTGGATATAATAATGGATTGGTAAGCGCCATATTAGGACAACTTGGATATGAAATTAAATAGTTGGGAAGTGGCGAATGAAAAAAACTCTATACAAAATTAGAACTACTCTGGGAAACTTGCCAATATTAGAATTATTATTGATTATAGCCGGAACAATAATTTTGCTAAGAGGAATAATGGCTTATAAAACCGGGGCATTGATTCCGCAAACAAATAAATCAGGTTTGATGACAGCACCTTATGCAATTTCAGTCGGTATATTGATGATCATTATTGGAGCTGCTTTTATGGTAGCAAATTTTTATAAAACAAAGCAGGGCAGCGTAACTATTAAATATATCTATGATATTGGTAAGCATCAAGTTGTTGTAAAGAATAAAAACAAATCGTGGGGAGTTGTGAATTCACTAGATTTGGTTTTAAATGATGGGCGACTTCTAACTTTTTACTGCACAACTAGCAAGGTTGCTGTAATGCTTCTCAATGATTTTATTATAGATCAGAAGGCTGAACTTGAAATCAGAACTGAAAATGGCCAAGATTGTGATCTGATTGGTAGTAATGCCTATGCTCATGGGATTGTATCATTAACAAAACTTTAGTAGGTAGAGTAGAGTGCAGGTTTCACCCTGCCCTCCCTCATCAAACCGTGCGTGCGGTTTTCCCGCACACGGCTTTCCGATGTTCTTCACCGTAAGGCATGCGCTTTCGTCCAGCCCGCTGTTGTCGGCACTTTGTACAGGGC
>CAIUSO010000115.1 GCA_903901875.1 uncultured Geobacteraceae bacterium
TCCATCACAAAAAACAGGCTTTTCTCTTTGGCTGGTGGATTTTCTCCAGCGCGTATTACTTCCTGCTCCCCATTGGAGCAGCCTATGCACCGGGTCTGTTCAAGATCAAGATGATTGGTGTTATCAACTTTGGGTATGTTTTTGCTCTTTCCCAGTTTTTTGTTTCCTGGGCACTTGCACTCTATTACGCTCACGTTGCCAACAAGGACTTTGACCGTTTGACCAGGGAACTGATCGACGAATTACATCTTTAGAAAAGGAGGATACGACATGACTTTGAAGAACATTATCATTGCAGCAACACTTACACTCTCTATTGCCGCAGTCGCCTTTGCTGAAGAGCCGACCAAAGCCCCTTCCGCCCCTGCCACCGCCACCATGACCGCTCCGGCATCAACAGGTGCAGCCGTTGTTGCCGCCCCTGGCGCAACCACTCCGGCCCCTGCCAAGGCTCCCGCCAAAAAGCGGGAACTGAAAGCTAACAAAGTTATCACCCTGTCGATGTTTGCCGTTATCATCGGCATTACTCTGGGTGTTGTTATCTGGGCCGCCCGCCAGACAAAAACCGCAGCCGACTTCTATGCGGCCGGTGGTGGTATTACCGGTACCCAGAATGGCTGGGCAATTGCCGGCGACTATATGTCGGCCGCCTCCTTCCTCGGTATTTCCGGGATGATTTCACTGTACGGGTACGATGGGTTTATGTATTCCGTCGGCTGGCTGGTTGCCTATATCACGGTGCTCCTGATTGTTGCTGAACCATGCCGTAATGCAGGTAAGTACACACTGGGAGATATTCTCTCCTTTCGTACCGACCCAAAACCGGTCCGTGCTGTTGCCGCTATTTCGACCGTTGCCGTTTCAACTTTCTACCTGACCGCCCAGATGGTTGGTGCCGGTAAGCTGATGGCACTGCTTGTTGGTCTTGAGTACAAAACCGCCATCGTTGGCGTTGGTATCCTGATGGTCGGCTACGTAGTGTTCGGCGGCATGACCGCCACAACCTGGGTACAGATCATTAAGGCCGGCCTGCTGATGTCCGGCGCATTTCTGCTGTCGTTTCTGGTCATGGCCAAAGCGGGCTTCAATCCGATTGCATTCTTTGATTCAATCGTCAACAGCCCCGACATTCAGGACCATGTATCGAAGCTGGTACTGAAAGATGGTATTACCCTTAACGGTATTGATGCCGGCCAGCGGTTCCTTGAGCCCGGCCTGTTCATGAAATCACCGCTTGACCAGATTTCCCTCGGCATGGCTTTGGTACTTGGTACCGCCGGTATGCCCCACATCCTGATGCGCTTCTTCACCGTACCTACCGCCCAGGCTGCCCGTAAATCCGTTATCATTGCCATGTTCATCATTGGCGGTTTCTACGTCCTCACCACACTGCTCGGTTTTGGTGCAGCCATCAACCTTACCCCCCAGGGTATTATTCAGGTTGACGCAGGCGGCAACATGGCAACCCTCATCCTGGCCCAGCAACTGGGTGCCGATATCGCACCGATTTTTGGTGACCTGTTTCTGGCATTCCTCTGTTCCGTTGCATTCGCGACAATTCTGGCCGTTGTTTCCGGTCTGGTTCTTGCTGCTTCCGCTGCCATTGCCCATGATATCTACGTCAATGTTATCAAGGATGGCCACGCCGATCAGCATGAGCAGGTAATGGCTGCCCGTATCACGTCACTGGTTGTCGGTGCCGTTGGTATCGTCATCGGTATTGCCGCAGAAAAACAAAATGTAGCCCATCTGGTTGCTCTGGCATTCGCCGTTGCTTCCTCCGGCAACCTGCCGGTTGTCGTGCTGTCACTCTTCTGGCGTAAATTCAGCACCGGCGGCGTTATCTCCGGGCTGGTTGTCGGTACCGTTGCCTCCATCGGCCTGGTTATGATTTCCCCTAACATGACCTATCCGAAAGTGGTAGCAGCCGGAGCACAGAAGGTTATTACCGCCATGGAGAAAAAACAGGCTGGACTGCCGGCCGGCACTCTGCTTGAGGAAAAAGATGCCAAGGCACTTGCCAAGGCAAAGGTTGACTTCGAGAAGAACAAGGATGGCAAGTCGATCATGGGCCTTGATGCACCGATCCTGAAGCTGAAAAACCCAGGCATCATTTCAATCCCCCTCGGTTTCATGGCAGCTATTTTCGGCGCCCTGCTGTTCCCCAACAAGCGTTCGGAAGATATGTTCGACGAAGTGTATGTCCGCCAGAACACCGGTATCGGCATGGCAAAAGCGATCGATCACTGATCTGTTGCCCACAAGTAACAACCGTAACGTACAAACGGGGGATGGCACATGCCATCCCCCGTTTGTACGTCTGAAAGCTCACGAAAACTCTTTCCTTATGGAGTGCCCTGCTGCCGGTGGTACATATCAGCGTACAGTCCATCCTGCTGCAGCAGTTCCCCCGGTGCTCCCTGTTCAACAATCTCTCCCCCGTTCAGCACGATGATCCGGTCACAGTCCCGAAACGCCGATACGCGCTGGGAAACAATCAGTGAAGTCCGTCCGCTGTAGAATTTACTCAACTCGTTGAGAATTTCCTCTTCCCGACCGGCATCAACCGCCGACAACGGATCGTCAAGCAACAGTAACCGGGGATTGCCGGCAATGGCACGGGCCAGGGAAAGGCGCTGTTTCTGCCCCCCGGACAGGGTAATGCCCTTTTCGCCAACCTGAGAGCCGAATTTTTCGGGAAATGTGTCGATATCCTGCATCATACCGGCCTGCCCTGCCGCGGTTGTCACCGCTTCGATGGTGTGGCTCTCCCCGATTCCATAGGCAATATTTTCGGCAACGGAACGGGAAAAAAGAAAGGTTTCCTGGGGAACATAGCCGGTCAGGCGGTGGAGACTTTCACTGGTGACACCATTTATTTCCTGTCCGCCAATGGAAAGCATTCCATCCTCCACCGGAAGCAAACGGGCAATCAGTCGGAGCAGTGTTGACTTACCACTTCCCACCTCACCGGTTATGCCGACCGTTTCCCCTTCAGTCACGTGGAACGAAACTCCTCGCAATACTTCGGGCCCACCATAGCTGAAGCGGAGGTTCCGCGCCTCAATTCCCCCCTGCATCGATTCAAGGGGGAGTGAGTGTGGCCAATCCCGTATGGTTGGTTCAGCAGCAAGAATTCCGGCCAACCGTGACATTGAGGCGGCCCCCCGCTGTGCCAGGGTCAATATCCAGCCAAGAACAGCCGTTGGCCAGACCAGCATGGCCAGGTAGCCACTGAACGCAACAAAATCCCCCAGAGTTATGGTGTCCGCAATCACCAGCTTCCCCCCCAGAAAGAGGACGATCAGTGTCCCCGAACCGGTAGCGGCGGCCATGACCGGAATAATGAGACCCCGCAATTGTGCCAGCTTCAGGTTGAGTTGAAGATAGCGGGTCGCCGTCCGGTCGAACTCCTCCTGAAAATGCTCTTCGCGGCAATATGATTTTATCAGCCTGACGGCGGACACCGTTTCTTCCGCCTGATTGGAAAGGTGCGCCAGCTCCTCCTGGGCCTGAAGAGAACGATGAAACAGGCGATGGCTGATCTTCTTGACAATAAGCACCATAATCGGGAACGGAATGATGGCCCAGAGGGTAAGCCAGGGGTGAATCCGCACCATCATCGTTATGGTGGCACAGTATATCAGCAGGGTGTTGATGGCACTCATGACACCAAAACCGGAAAGCATTCTGACATTGGTCAGATCATTGGAGAACCGGGATAAAATATCCCCGCTGCGACTGTGTGAAAAATAGCCGATATCCAGTTCGGTCAAACGGTGAAACATATCATTACGGATACGAAACTCGATGATGCGGGCGGCATTGAGGATGACGGTACGGGAATATATTCTGGTGACACAGTGCAAAGCTGCCAGACCGACAATTGTCAGGGCACAGCTGGTCGCAGAGTAGCGGGATTGCCCCGGATGCTGGAGTGCTTCGATCCCCAATTTCATGTACCAGGGAATCAACAGCGCAAAGGCGTTGGTGCCGAGCAGAAAAAAGCCACCTGCGATAAAACGCCACCGAAGTGCGGCAACATAGGGGATGAGTCTGGCAAGATCTTTGATGACATAGCTCCGTTATGACTGAGATGACCGAGTAGTTGTGCCAGTATAGCAGGGTCTCTCTCCATTGTTGAACCTATTTTTCCCAAGTCCAACATGCTGCTCTGAGGGCACAGAGCGTTTCATTTCCCAATTTCCAGGAGTTTTATGCTACCATCTCCCCTGTCTCGTTTTATTAATGCATTTTTGCAAAGGAATTCACATGACAGACGAAAAAGTCACGGCAGCACGACTCTCCGTATTCTCCAATAGTATCCTCATTATGATCAAGCTGGTGGTCGGCATCATGATGCAGTCCGTCAGTGTCATTTCAGAGGCGATCCATTCGGGGATTGACCTGGTCGCTTCCGTTATTGCCCTGTTTGCCGTGAAGGAATCTGCAAAACCGGCCGACACAGAGCATCCGTTCGGTCATGGCAAGATCGAGAATGTTGCCGGCACCATCGAAGCGGTTCTTATCTTTGGTGCGGCCCTCTACATTATCTGGGAAGCCGTTCACAAGTTAATCCGGGGGAGCGTGCCTATCGAGCATCTGGGTGTGGGGGCAGTGGTAATGGCCATTGCGGCCGGAGCAAACTACCTCGTTTCACGGCGGCTGCTGACTGTCGCCATAAAAACAGATTCGGTAGCCCTTGAGGCCGACGCCATGCATTTGCGGACCGATGTCTATACCTCGGTGGGAGTAATGGTCGGATTGCTTGCCATAAAGCTGACCGGCATAACCCTGCTTGACCCTCTGGTTGCCATTGTGGTGGCCTGCCTGATTCTCAAGGCTGCCTATGATCTCACGAAAAGTGCATTTTTTCACATTCTTGACATCAAACTTCCCGATGACGAAGTGGCAATCATCCATGACGTAATGCGTGAATATTCCCGGCATTATCTGGAGTTTCACAAACTGAGAACCAGAAAGTCGGGCCATATTCGCCACATCGACATGCATCTGGTGGTCCCTAAACTAATGACCGTGGAAACGGGGCACCGGCTAAGCCACCAGATCTCGACCGAGATCGAAGCACGACTTGATTATAGCCATGTCCTGGTCCATATCGAGCCCTGCAAGGGGGAGTGCAGCAGTTGCGTCACCGCCTGCCCTTCTCAGCAGTACGGCTCCGCCGATGAATAAAACTGCAGCTATTGAGAATGATGCTGCTCTGATATTTCGCACGCATGACACACCTCGGCTCAGTTACCGATTATTGCTCAGATAATCTCCCAAAACCCCGCGACTATGCTCATCATCATGACAATGGGTACACAGATTTTCCCAGTTTGAACCATTTGCGGGATTATTGTTATGATTACCATCCCTATGGTGAACCGTAAGCTGAGTCCTGTTTGATTGCTCAAATTCACGGCCACACTTGGCGCAGATCAGGCCATGAAGTTTGAGCGATTTTTCCCGATAATCATCCAGAGCGGCACGTTCTCCCCGCATTTTATTGACCAGGTCACGCGCCTGCTCGCGAGAAATCGGCTTGACGGTACGGGGCCCCCGCGAATTGAATGCAGCAGACATATGACCTCCTGAGAAGAGAAACTTCACGCGGGGATTACGACGGCGCAACCCCAACAGGACAAGGTCAGACGGCTTCCCCGTTATTACCCCGCAGCCGTCTGTCCCCTTGTATCCCTCTGTTTACTGCTTGATGCCCCCCAGCAAAGTCACGGTTCCAATGGGGGAATCTCCCGTCAGAGTCGCATTCAGCGTGCCGTTTGAGGTAAGTGATAAGGCCACAGCCACCGCTCCGGTTGTAACCGTGTTGTCGGCGTTATAACGTGAAAAAGCACCCGTCAGGGTTGAGCTATTTGTGTAACTGCCATCAACAAGATAGAACATGGTATCTGCAGCGGTATAATCCATTTTACCCGAATTAAGTACAGCCAGAATCGAACCATCGGCAAAATCCCATCTTCCGACAGCGTCTATGGTACTCATCGGCGAAACGAGAGCATATTTGAACGTAACGGCACCATAGCTCGTGCTATTTATATCCGGTCGTTTGGTGGAACTAAGTATCTCAAGTTTGTAGTACCTGACCGGCGAGCCAAATGGCATCACAGAACGGAACACATACACAGTGCCGGCTGTTACCGGGAATCTATCGGACGGTGCTCCGTTGTTGCTGTCTTGATAAATGCCATACGGTGCTTGCGATATTTCCGCATATGCCTGGGTGACCCTTAGTGCGCTTGAATGCGGAAGAATAAG
Source organism: uncultured Geobacteraceae bacterium (assembly GCA_903901875.1). Classification (GTDB taxonomy): domain Bacteria; phylum Desulfobacterota; class Desulfuromonadia; order Geobacterales; family Pseudopelobacteraceae; genus JACRCG01. The sequence continues at coordinate 6,283 of CAIUSO010000115.1, forward strand.
GTAACCATCAACATCGTTGTACATAATTTCACTTGGAATACCGCCATCTACAACCCCACCGGAAAATCCGAAGAATTTGTTTCCATACAATGTCGCTGTTGACTCAATGACCGCCCCCCCGATGATGGATGACTGTGGTAGCACTGGTGCTGATGCGCCGGAAGAAAGAGCCGCCATGCTGGCTGACACATGGGCCTGGGCATCTCCTGCAGTAGTTATTGTTCGGCTACCAGCTGCGGCTGCTATGCCTGTCAGTGCTGACGTAAAACTATCCGATGACGCCGAGGAGAGATTGATCGTATGGGAGGAGCATGCAGTGGTGATCGCCGGATCGATTTTTATTCCCGTCAGCGTAAGACTGCTTCCTGTCAACAGAAATTGTGCAATCCTGACAACTTCAGGAGTACTATCGGTCACCAATGTACCGGGAGCAGCCGTTTTTACCAGATCTAGCGGAGTGACGATACCAGCTCCCGGTGCTTGCCCGACCACAACACCACCAACAGAGAAAGTTACCGTTTTACCCACTTCGTACGTGAATTCACCATTGGCCCCGGTATAGCCACTTTGAGCACCGGAAACATACCTGAGCCCTTCAACCGGAGCATCTACAAATTTACCGGTTGCAGTGGTTGCCGTGCTCCCCCCCCCTCCACCACCACAAGCGGAAAGCCCCAACAAAACAGCAAGTAATACCATTACAAAGTGTAGCAGATTGGTTTTCATACTCTGCCTCCCTTCACAAGCCCCCTGAGAAACCGTAACCATCAAACCGGAAGTGGGGTTACTCCCGGTTATCGCCTCGTTAGGCCACAGTGATGTATCTCGATTTACTACAAATCACCAAAGCTCTTACTACAAATTGTAGTCTTATGATCACGGAGGTGTCAACTGTATCGTAACGGTATTATTTTGTGTCACCTTAGCAAGCCGCCGGAATGGTCACCCTGACACAGGTTCGACCCACTGCCGTCGTATCGAGATCGATGGTGCCGTTTTGCGTAAGGGCAATCAGCCTGGCCGAATACGTGCCGAGTCCGGTTCCGCACGATTTTCCCGATGTCACAAACTTGTCGAAAAAATGCTCGCGAATTTTCTCGGGGACCTCTCCTTCATTGTCAATTGATATGGTCACCACCGCCCCGGCATCAAATCCTATATTGATCACGCCGTCACGCGGTGACGCCTCAACGGCATTTTTGATCAGATTTGAGAACATCGAGTAGCAAAAGAGCGTTTCCGCCAAAGTCATGACTGTCTGGCCGTCTTTTGGTGGCTGGTTGTCCAGCTGGAGGTTGACCTGAAGGTTCTTGCGGGTCGTCCACGATGACACCTCGATCAGCACCCGACGCATGACCGAGAGGATGTCTACCGGTTCGGGGCAAAACTCATAGGTGCCCCGTTCCATCTTCAAGAGATCGAGGGACCTGTTGATCATCTCCAGCATGTTGTATCCCGACTCAATAATCATGCCGACAAACTCCCGCTGAGAATCGGTGAATTGACACTCCTCCAACAGAAGTTCCGGCAGACTGATGATGGCATTGAGAGGACTCTTCAGATCATGGCGCATGATCTGTTCGATATCCTCGCGCAGGCGTGCGCTCTCGACGAGTTGACGGTTCTGCTCCTCCAGGCGTCGACGTGATTGGAACAGCTCAAGATGCAGCTTAACCCGGAGCAGCAGGGTGATCGGATGGATCGGCTTACGAATAAAATCCACCGCCCCCAGGGCCAGACCATGGGTCTCACTCTCCTTTTCCTCAAGTGAGGTAAGGAAGATTACCGGGATGTCCCGCGTCACCTCCATCTCCTTCAGCCGGCTGCAGACCTGATAACCATCCATCTCAGGCATGACGATGTCGAGAAGGATCAGATCAGGCGCCTGTGCCGCCATAGCCAACTGCAGGGCCTTGCGGCCATTACGCGCCGCGACAACGGCAAAGTCGTCTTTCAGCGCGTCGAGAAGGATAGCGAGGTTCTCCGGCATGTCGTCCACAATCAATATTCGTGGACGCTCGACTGAAGCAGAAGTATCAAGGTGTGAAATAGTGCCGTTGGTATTCATCGCTTATCTCCCCGTAGTAGTTGTTGGCATGGCCATCAGGATTTCCTCAATGGTCAGCCGTGCCACGTCCGTATCCATCTCCGACACCTGCTGACGCAGTCGTCGATACATTTCGGACAGCGGAGATTTTTCCAGATCGGGGCCAATGCCGTTGAGGAGGTTGATAGCAGCACCCAGATCCTGATCAAGTAGCTCCGCTGCCTGGTCAAGTGTTTCCCGCACCCTGCCCGGATCGGCCAGGGGGTGAAAAATGATCTGCATGTTTTCCTTCTGTTTCTGGGCAAAGTAGCTGCTCAACTGGGCCAGTATGGAGGCCAGAACCGGCTTGAACGAGTCAAATGCCGCCAGTACCAGTACCAGATCCGCACCGGGGTCACCGCCGACAGCATTTCTGGCAGCGCACTCCAGGTCTGATGCCGTCGAAGCGAGATCCGCAGCGCCAAGGTTGGCGGCTACCCCTTTCACGCCATGGGCCAACTGGCGAACGTGGTCCAGCTCCCCCCCATCGATTGCTTTATCCAGGGTAGCGGCGATTTCTCCATTATTGGTGCGGAAGGTATCGAGGAGCGAAACATACAGATCGAAATTGTCACGAACTCGGGAGAGGCCGGTTACGGTATCAATGCCCTCGATGCATAATGAAGGCGAACCGACAGATGGCACGTCGTCCTGAAATTGTGGAGCCGGTCGGCCGAGCCAGTGGGCCAGGGTCGTGTACAGCTCCAACGGGTCAAATGGTTTAGGCACATGGTCGTTCATGCCGGCATCAAGGCACTTTTCCCGGTCACCAGTCATGGCGTTAGCGGTCATGGCAATGATCGGCAGGGAAGCGAAGCGTGGCTGGGCCCGGATCGCCCGTGTTGCCTGAAAGCCATCCATGACCGGCATCTGCACATCCATCAGCACGGCATCAAACAGTGCACCCTCCTGGGCGAGGCACTCCAGTGCCTCGCAGCCATTGCCGGCGGTGACGACGGTAGCACCCTCCCGTTCGAGCAGGGTGCGAGCGACTTCCTGGTTGATCGGGTTGTCCTCCACCAGCAGAAACCGCGTACCGATCATACTTGCTAATGACGGATCATAGCCCTGACTGGATACGGTTCGCGACTGGCAACCAAGTACATTTGCGACCGCATCGAACAGCATCGACGGAGTGAGCGGTTTACTCAAGGTGCGGATTCCTTCGGTGTTCACCAGGCCAAGTAAATCATTGCTCAGGTAGAAGCCGTTGGTCAGGACCACGGTGTGGGGGGGGGAATCGGTAATCGCCCCAAGACGGTAGATGGCATCCACTCCGTCCAAACCATTCAGGTGCCAGTCCAGCAGAACGACGTCGAAAAACGTCCCCGCCCCGGCCATGCGGTTTATCAGCTCCAAACCATCCGTGAAATTGACCGCAACTTCGCACTGCCAACCGAAGCTCTTGGCATAGGCGCATATGATATCGGTGGCCAGTTGGGAGTCGTCGATGATAAGAATCCGAAGGTTACGCAACCCATTGACACATTCCTGAAAAACGTCATCATGGTCATAGCCAGCCAGGGTACGTTCGAAATTGGCGGTGAAGAAAAAGGAGCTCCCCTTGCCCGGTTCGCTTTCGACACCGATCGTGCCCCCCATCAGAGTCGCCAGGCGGCCACAGATGGCAAGTCCAAGTCCGGTGCCGCCATAGCGCCTGGTGGTGGAACTGTCCGCCTGATTAAATGCTGAAAACAACCGGGAGATCTGTTCTTCGTTCATACCGATGCCGGTATCACGTACGATAAAGCGCAGAATTACTTGCTGGTCGCTTATTTCAACCGCCTCAACCAAGACACAAACTTCACCCCGGTCGGTAAACTTGATGGCATTTCCGCACAGGTTGATCAGCATCTGCCGAAGACGCTGGTCATCGCCGATCAGTGAGGTCGGCAGATCTGGCGAGATCGAGAACAATATCTCGACATTATTGTTTTGACCTGTGCCACCGATTATGGTGGCGAGGTCGTGAAGCACCGTCTCCAGATGGAAAGGTACTTTGCTCAACTCCAGCTTTCCCGCCTCAATTTTGGAAAAATCCAGAATATCGTTAATAATATTCAGCAACGATTTTGATGATGCCATTATTTTAAGGAGGTAATCATGTTGCCGAAGGGAAAGGTTCGATCCTCCCAGCAAATGGGCCAGGCCGATAATGGCGTTCATCGGCGTCCGGATCTCGTGACTCATCGTGGCGAAAAACTCCGACTTGGTAAGATTAGCCTTTTCCGCAGTAATCCTGGCACTCTCCAGTTCGACGTTCTTTTCTTGCAGCACCTGATCCAGTCGTTTACGTTCGGTGACATCCCGCGCGGCGGCAAACACCCCCTGCAGCTTTCTGTCCCGGTCGTAGAAGGTGGTCGCGTTGAAGGAGACCACCGTTTCTTTGCCATCCCTGGCGCGTGCAGTGAGTTCGTAGTTGGTTACCTTCTTTTCGTTCAGAACCTTTTTAATGCTGGTCTCGGCCCGCCCTGGATCAGTGAAATAGTTTTTGAATGGTGCTCCTATCAGTTCATCACGGGTGCAATCGGTGAGCACCTCCATCTGTTTGTTGACATCGGTGATGATTCCGGCTGGATCGGTGGTCATGATCGCGTCGATGTTGGATTCAAACAGAGAGCGGGTATAGAATTGATGGTCACGCAGGCGCTGACTGAGCTGTTTCTGCTCTTCCTCGATTTGTTTTCGGGCAGTATTGTCAGTGCCGATCAGCAGATAGCCGATGATCATGTTTTCATCGTCACGCAGGGCTGTGACCGAGACAACCGCCGGAAAGCGGCTGCCGTCCTTGCGGATGTAAGTCAACTCGTAGATATCCTCGATGCCACGGGAGGCCTTGAACACCAAAGCCTCGAAGCCGGGTGTAATCGGGGTGTCGAGTTCTGCGCTAAGTGCTTTGGCTCGCGCAATAATCTCCTGGGGATCGGAAATATCTGCCGGAGTGATCGTATTCATCACTTCGACGGCCGTGTACCCCAGCATCCGCTCCGCACCGACGTTAAATATCTGGATGACCCCCTTGGCGTCGGTGGCGATACTTGAAAAGTTGGCACTGTTGAAAATCGCGTTCTGCAGTGCCCCCGCCTTGAGCAGTGCCTCTTCGGCCTCCTTCCGTGCGGTGTTATCGGTGCCGATCAGCAGATAGCCGATGATCATATTCTCATCGTCGCGCAGGGCCGTGACCGAGACCACCGCCGGAAAGCGGCTGCCATCCTTACGGATGTAAGTCAGCTCATAGATGTCCTCGATGCCACGGGAGGCCTTGAACACTAAAGCCTCGAAGCCCGGAGTAATCGGAGTTTCGAGTTCGATACTGAGTGCTTCGGCTCGCGCAATAATTTCCTGCGGATCGGAAATATCTGCCGGTGTGATCTTGTTCATCACTTCGACAGCCGTGTACCCCAGCATCCGCTCGGCACCGACGTTAAAGATCTGGATAACCCCCTTGGCGTCGGTGGCGATACTTGAAAAGTTGGCACTGTTGAAAATCGCACTCTGCAGTGCCCCCGCCTTGATCAGTGCCTCTTCGGCCAGCTTTCGCGCGGTAATATCCTGATTGGCACCACGTATTCCAATGGTTCGCCCCGCGTCATCCTTGGTAATGGCAAACACCACGCACACATGACGAAGCTCACCGTTTCTGCGACAAATTCTCACTTCTTGTTTCGCAATGTAATCTGGATCAGCCGTCGCTACCGCCTTAGCAATTTCTTCACTTACAATAGAAGCATCATCAGGATGCAAAAAGTTGCGGGCGAAATCCACTGCAGACATCTGGTGTCCCCCCTCTCGTTCGGAAGTGGTGCCGTGGAGAGAGTAATAGTAGTCGCTGAAGTCGAAGAGGCCGCTGACCACATCAAATTCCCACTCAAACAACTGCGACAGTTCCATGGTATATGCGTGTCTCAGTTCATTATCGCGAAGCGACTCTTCGGCCTCCTTCCGTGCGGTGTTGTCGGCGCCAATCAGCAGATAGCCGATGACCCTGTTTTTATCGTCCCACAGGGCCGTGACCGAGACGACTGCCGGAAAACTGCTGCCATCCTTACGGATGAAGGTCAGCTCGTAGCTGTCTTCCACTCCGCGAGAGGCTTTAAGTACCAGCACCTCAAAGCCGGAGGTAATCGTTGTGTCGAGTTCGATACCGAGTGCTTCGGCCCGCGCGATCACTTGCTGCGGATCGGAGATGTCGGCCGGTGTGAACGTGTTAACTACCTCAGCAGCCGTGTACCCCAACATTCGTTCGGCCCCGACGTTGAAGAGCTCAATAACCCCCTTGGCATCGGTGGCAATACTTAAAAAGGTGGCACTATTAAAAATCGCGTTCTGCAACGCTGCACTTTTGAAAAGTTCTCGCTGGCCCATTATTCAACTCCTCCCTGCAAAAAAACATCCTGATTCAAATAGAAAACCGGCGCACGGAAAAGCCGCGACGCCGGTCTGTAAAAAATCAATAAAAAAAATTGTACCTCATGTTACTACTTTATCAAAAACATAGATAGGAATTAAAGATCCGTGTGAACTCTCCTTTGAGAACACCGCTGAACAGTTGTCGTATCAATTCGTACCGTCACTCAGGAGGCTTGCCCAACCGTTCTACCAACCCAATGGTGGTAAAGCATTTGACTTTAACTGCGCCGGACGATATACATTAATCAGCATCAATTAGCGACTATTTTTAATTAAATATTGATATAATTAATCTCCTTCTCAGGGGCGAGGCACTATGAAGTTTACCAGCATTGGCCAAAAGCTTATACTTACCACCGTACTCCTTTCCGCAGTGATGCTCGTGACTATTGCCATCGTAACCTACGCATATTTCCGCCATTCAACTGAAAAACTTATATTTAGTCAGCAATTTGCTACGGTCACCTCTTTGGCCCAGAACATTGATCAATCGATAATTACTGCGCACAATGCCCTGATCAGTGTTGCCAAGGTACTACCTCCCCATGCACTGGATACACCCCACAATGCCCAGATCTGGCTGTCAGACCGTGTCGGCATCGAATCAATCTTCACCAATGGAATTTTTCTATTTACACCCGACGGCAAGATTCTTGCTGAAAAACCGGTCTCGGGACGTCAGGGCACTGATTTATCTTTTCGGGAGTATTACAAAAAAACCGTCAGCAGTGGCAAACCACAGATCTCAGCCCCCTATATTTCGACCAGAAACAATCATCCGGCCATTATGATGACGGCTCCAATTTTTGATTCCACTGGTCGTCTGTCTGCTATCCTCGGTGGTGTCATTGATCTGTTCTCCGAAAAAACATTTTTACACATCCTGAGTAGCCAAAAAATCGGAAAAACGGGATATTTATACCTGTTTACGCAGGATCGTACCATGATCTTGCATCCTGACCATACGCGCATCATGAAGCAGGATGTCAAGCCGGGAGTAAACAAACTCTCTGATCAGGCATTGGAAGGCTTTGAGGGTTCCGGTGAAACTGTTAACTCAAAAGGCTTGCATTTTCTGGCCTCGTTCAAACGCCTGCAAAGTACCGGATGGATTTTGGCCGCCAATTACCCGGTGGATGAAGCTTTTCAAGCAATCACCGACTTCAGAAACTTTTATCTCTTATGCATGCTGTTTCTTCTCATGCTGGTCATTTTCCTTTCCTGGAGACTGGGCGTTAGTGTTTCCAAGCCGCTTATACACCTTGCACAACAAATTCTCGACATTACCCACGGCGGCTCGGATAAGCAGCTTCGGCTCAATGAAAACTGCCTTGACGAGATAGGGCAACTGGCCCGCTCGTTCAATCATATGCTGAACCAGATGGAACAGAGCAGGCAGGATTTATCTTCGAATGAAGAGAAATTCCGTACCATGGCAGACCACACATATGATTGGGAATTCTGGAGAGGGCAGGACGGCAATCTGATCTACTCCTCACCTTCATGCGAACGCATAACCGGCTATACGGTAGATGAGTTCAAACAGGATCCTGACCTTTTTATCAGGATAATTAACCCAGATGATCGTCAAGCGTACCTGCATCATCTTGACGCAGATGAAGCTGGCACCATGGCAGCTCATTGTAAAAGCTTGCATTTCCGTATTACTACTGCAAGCGGAGAAGAACGCTGGATAGAGCACACGTGCCAGGAGGTCACCGGCAAAGAAGGCACGTGCCTTGGCCGCCGTGCAAGTAATCGGGATATCACCCCGCGTAAATTGGCAGAGATCGCCCTGAATCAGAGCCAATCAGAACTCAAAGCCATCTATGATAATGCCCCGATAATGATGTGCCTGGTTAACTCTGACCGAGAGATTCTCTATGCAAACCCGGCATTTACCGCATTTATTGAAATTTTCGACGGCGGCCTGAATGGTGGGCATGCATGCGGGGTATTCGGATGTATCAATGCCAATGATGATCCGCGTGGGTGCGGTTATGGGAATAACTGTCAATACTGTACGCTGCAATCATCACTAATTGAGACGTTTGCGACCGGCACAGCACATTCCAACGAAGAACACGTACTGACAATTAATCGCGCACATCAGCAACAGCACGTAACCCTCATAGGTTCCACCACTCTCATCAATGAGACAAAAGTTCTTCTCTGTCTCCATGATATCACTGATCGAAAATTGGCTGAAGAAAAGCTCTTTGAATTTGCTGCACAGATGGGACAGAAAAACATCGAACTGGCGGGGGCACTTGCAACCGCAGAAGAAGCGACTTCTGCAAAAAGCCAGTTCCTGGCTACCATGAGCCATGAAATCCGCACACCTATGAACGGGGTGATCGGCATGACCGATCTCCTGATGGATTCAAACCTTAATGAGGAACAGTATAAATTTGCCGAAATAATCCGTAACAGCGGTGAGAATTTGTTGGTTTTAATCAATGATATCCTTGATTTCTCAAAAATTGAAGCGGGTAAGCTTGATCTGGAAATGCTTGAATTTGATTTAATGACAACGATAGAAGATACCGCTGAAATGCTCTCGATGAAAGCTTCGAATGCCCACTTAGAGCTGATATGCCGAATTGAACCTGCCGTCCCGTCGTATCTGCGTGGTGATCCGGGACGCTTGCGACAAATCGTTACTAACCTGGCTGGCAATGCTATCAAGTTCACCCACAAAGGTGAAATAGTCATTAGCGTCACGCACCAATTGGAATCGACTGCTGAAGGCACCGTTTTGCTCCGGTTTGAGGTAAAAGATACCGGCATAGGAATCCCGAAGGACAGGCAGTCACTGATATTTGCACCATTTACCCAGGCTGACGGCACTACCACTCGAAAATATGGCGGTACCGGGCTTGGATTAGCCATTAGTAAGCAATTGGTTGAGCTTATGGGGGGCGAAATTGGCATTGAAAGTGAGCCAGGTGTCGGTTCGACCTTCTGGTTTACCGCTCGCTTTGAAAAAGCCGCTGCACCCGCAGCGGTGGAAGTTCCGGCCCATGCAGATATATCCGGCACCAAGATACTGGTGGTTGACGACAACGAAACGAACCGCATGCTGATGACGACGCTGCTGAACGACTGGGGGTGCCGTAATGAGGCCGCCGATGATGGAGAAACCGCTCTGGCACTATTACGCAAAGCTGCTGAACAAGGCGAGCCGTACCGCATTGCCCTGCTCGATTTCGAGATGCCAGGAATGGACGGGCAGGAGCTTGGACAACAGATAAAAAGTGATCCTCTTTTAGAACAAACACTCTTGGTTATGGCAACTTCTCTGGCACGACGTGGCGATGCAAAAATGTTTGAGAAAATTGGCTTCACCGGATACTTAATAAAGCCGATTCGACAAGCATTGCTGTATGACTGTATTGCGCTTGTGCTGGACAAAGCAGATGGCAGCGTACAAAAACCGGGGATTATTACGCGACATACCGTTGCTGAAGCTCCGAAACATAACGCCAGAATCCTTATGGCAGAAGACAATATAATTAATCAGAAGGTAGCTCAGAATATTCTGAATAAGCTTGGTTTTAAAGCGGATGTTGTTGCCAATGGACTTGAAGCGGTTCACGCACTTGAGTTGATCAATTATGATCTCGTCTTCATGGATTGCCAGATGCCCGAAATGGATGGATTCACTGCAACGGCTGTAATTCGGGAGCCTGGTTCAAAAGTTCTCAACCATGCGATACCGATAATTGCCATGACGGCCAATGCAATGAAGGGAGATCGTGAGCTATGCCTTGAAGCAGGCATGAATGATTATCTTGCAAAGCCGATGAAAAAAAGTAACATGGCAGAAATGCTGGCGAGATGGTTGTGAGGTATGAAGTGACACCACCTCTCCACTGACATCTTGATGCTTTTAGCATAAGGATTATACATGAAGTATCAAACGCCCCCAAAACACAGAATAGGGACCTCAAGGATCGTTTCGATCTACGCGCTGTTCGGCTTACTTTGGATTTATGGATCTGATAAAGCGGTGGGCTGGCTTGTCAAGGATCCTTCTGTCATGGTAAAAATAGCCGTCATCAAAGGTTCTTGCTTCATTCTGTGTACGTCAGCACTTCTGTATATATTAATCAGCCGCTTTGCCAAGAAATTAGCTTCCTCCAACACACGATACCGAACTATCATAAATACCGCCATGGATGGATTCTTGCTGGTAAACGAGCAGGGACGGTTCCTGGAAGTAAACGAGGCTTACTGTCACATGAGTGGCTATAGTGAGCAGGAACTCCTTTCCATGAGTATTACCGACCTTGAAGTCAACGAGGTAGCAGTTAATGACGTAGTTACCCATAACCAAAAGATTAAGATCAAGGGTGAGGATCGTTTTATAGCCAAGCATCGCCGAAAAAATGGCACTACTTTTGACGTAGAAGTCACGGCCAAGTACTCACCGGCATATGATGGACTCTTGGTTTGTTTCCTGCGAGACATCTCTGAGCGTAAGCTGGCGGAACAAGCTCTCCAATATGAGCGGAATCTCTCCATGGATATTCTCAACGCTCAACCCGCCGGCATCTACAGAATCCGGGTATTTGCACCAGAGACCTGGAAAAAAGATGCGTGGAGGAGTTCCAAAAATGCTCCCCATCTCATCGAATTGGCCTCCGAGCCTTTTTGTAAAATTCTGGGAACCTCGAAAGAAGCCTTTGAGAACAACCCGGGCATGGTAATTGATTTGATCCATCCCGATGACAGAGAAGAGTTTGCCACGAAAAACGAGGGGGCGGCGATACATCTCAATGAGTTCCGTTGGGAAGGCCGTCTCCTGATTAACGGCGTGATCCGGTGGGTCCATTTTCAATCTTTGCCCCGCCCCCTCGAAAATGGCGATGTTCTGTGGACCGGAGCTCTCACAGATATCACCGACCGTATTAAGGCAGAAGAAGCGAAGAATCTGCTGGAAACCCAATTACAGCAAGCTCAGAAACTGGAAAGCCTTGGTGTCCTGTCGGGTGGTATTGCACACGACTTCAATAACATCCTGGCAATCATCAGAGGCAATTGTTCTTTAGCAATGATAGACCCAGCCAATGCGGGAGAATTCATACCTGAAATTGAAAATGCGGCTGAACGTGCCGCTGAACTTTGCCGTCAAATGTTGGCCTATGCGGGGAAAGCCCCGCTTGTCCAGGCAAGTGTGAACCTCCAATCGTTGGTTGGTGAGATGGTCGATATGTTGAAGAAGACTACCCCCCGGAATGCCGAGATCAAACTCGACTGTTCTTCCGATATTTCCTTAATTCGGGGAGATTCCAGCCAACTCAACCAGGTTATCATGAACCTGATTATAAATGCTTCTGAAGCTATCGGCACGGAGCAGGGAACGATTAGGGTATCGCTTACCGAAATGACGATAACGGCTGGGCACCCAGAGAATGACTACAACGGAAAGGCTATTCCACCGGGGAGTTATGTCTGTCTGGAAGTAACAGACAACGGTTGCGGCATGGATGAGGAGACCAAATGGCGCATCTTCGAGCCATTCTATACCACAAAATTCACCGGCCGGGGCTTGGGCATGTCAGCAGTTCTCGGCATCATTAACGCACATAAGGGCTCGCTACAACTGCAGAGCCAACGTGGACAGGGTTCAACCTTCACATTATATCTACCTGCCGAGAAAAATGACTCTGTTCACGAGATAATAGTACCGCCCATAACAGAATCTCAATGGCGGGGGCAGGGTACGATATTGCTTGTAGAAGATGAAGAGCAGATACGGCATATTGCAAAAACATTTCTTGAAATGTTCGGATTTACTGTGGTGGAAGCTGCCAATGGGAAGGAAGCACTTGATTTATTTCAAAAGAATGCTTCAGACATTTCCTTGGTGCTGACTGACCTGGGCATGCCCGTCATGGATGGTTATGCGTTATTCAATGCGTTGAAACAGCTTGAACCTGCGTTGCCTATTATTATTTCCAGTGGCTTTGGGGATGCGGACGTTATGTCCAGAATTGATCATAATGAGATAGCGGGGTTAATCTGCAAACCGTACACTCACGACAAATTGAGTACATTGCTCCAGAGCGTTTTGGAATCCACCGCCCCAACTCTCCGCCATGACAATGAATCTTCCCGAACGGGAAAATAAATCTCTCATTCGTTCATGCATAAATCAACAAACAATACCGTCGTTCTTGGCAAAAGAATCAAAGTTCCGCGTAAAGAAAAAAATGACACTGACGGATCTTTCGGCTCACTGCAACGTTGGAAATGAAATTATCTGAAACAATTATCAAGCATTGAAAAGTAGTGATTACGCTGATCCCTCCCCCATTTTTTCACTGTGTTACGACCAATGTCTTTCAAATCAGCTTTTGCCTGACTGGTAAGAGTGAAAGATGACATCAGTTAAACATCTCGTCATCCATCTCTTTAATCAAGCTTTGCAGAGAATAATCTGACGTACCACTTTCTTCCCCCTTAATGAGTGCCTGGCGCAACACGTGTTGTGCCGTCTCGCGCTCTTCCAGAGGTCGTAGGCCTGCGCGGATAATCTCGCAAAAAGTAATTCCCTCCCCCAAGCGGGGGGAGGTCAGGAGGGGGGATGTTTTGTATCTTATTGAGATAACATCAGAAAACGCCCCCTCCCTAACCCTCCCCCTCCTGGGGAGGGAACTTGTCTGCTTTTTTGCGAATGCATCAAAGTTTACAAATTCTTTAGGGGGATTTTAGTCATCACATCAAAACATTAAAAAATACTATGTAAAGACAAAAAGGCCATAATAACTGAGTATTATGGCCTATCTCTACATTTTAACTTGAGGCGTGCTCTAGAACGGAATATCATCATCCTGGAACGGCGGCTCTTCGTAGTTGCTGCTCCCCGATTTCTGTGCAGTTGGCGTATCTCCACCACCACCGCTGCTACTCCGCTCACCCTTGCCCGACAGCATCTGCATCCGATCTCCGACGATTTCGGTTGTATAGCGGTCGTTACCATTTTTGTCCTGCCACTTGCGGGTCTGCAAACGCCCCTCAATATACACGGTCTTACCCTTACTAAGGTATTCACCGGCTATTTCCGCCAGCTTTCCCCAGAGGGTAATGTTGTGCCATTCCGTGCGTTCTTCCATATCCCCCGATTTACCTTTGAACTTTTCGCTGGTGGCAAGGGAGAAACCGGCTACCGCTTGACCTGATGCGGTGTAGCGTACTTCTGGATCCTTTCCCAGATTACCGATAAGCATGACTTTGTTAAGACTGGCCATAGTGTATCTCCTTTATGTTTGTTGAACAAATGATATAATATTTTTCCGTTTATCACAAGATCCATGCCGGTTACGACTTGATGATCATCAATGACAGATAATCGGGGGTGTGCTCGGCAATCTGGCTGAAGTCTGTCAAAACCTTCTGGCGCGGACTCCCTACCCGCTCGACAAAGGTAACCTGCCGCTCTTTTCCGGCTTTCTGTAACAGCTCCACAATGGCCCCATAGCGGGGCTTTACTTTTAACAGCACCACCGTCTCACAGGTGGCCAGTGCCGCCTCTATCACCTCCGTCCCGGCCGTAGCCGGAATCACCACCATCTTTTCATCCCCCTCAACCAACGGCACGGCAGCGACAGAGGCTGCGGCGTTAATACTGGAGATACCGGGAATGATCTCCATCGGGATATGGGGCCATTGCTCCCGCAGCAGGCGCAACAGGTAGATGAATGTTGAGTAGAAAAGCGGGTCACCGATGGTAATAAAGGCAATGTTTCTCCCCGCTTCGGCATGGGCCGCCAGCAATTCGGCCCCCTCCTGCCAGGCGGGAATCAACAGCGAACGGTCAGCAGTCATGGGAAACTTGTGAACGATGATCTCCTGCCGTCGCTCATCAATGAATTCCCGGATAATTTCCAGCGCAACACTTGCTTCCGCCGGATTTGATGCCGGTGCCAGGATAACGTCTGCACTCCGGAGAATACGCTCCGCCTTGCGGGTCAACAGCTCGGGATCGCCGGGTCCAACCCCGACGGCATATACGGTCGCCACTATTCACCACCCTTACGCGCCGAGATCACGTACACCGGGTTCTGGGCTTCGAACATTTTGTACTCGGTCAGGTTGCGTGTCTTGGCAACATTGATACAGGAAGCCTCCACGGTAAAACCATGGTCCTCAAGGAACTCCACGGCCCGGGTAAGGGTGTCCAGCGTCACCGCATTAATAACCACCACCCCCTCCGGTTTCAGCCGCGCGGAGATGATGTCGATAATTTCGTCCAGCTTCCCCCCCGCTCCTCCGATAAATACCCGGTCAGGATCGGGCAGATCGTCCAGGCCGTCGGGAGCATAGGCTTCGATCAGCTTGATATTGCGGGCACAGAATTTTTTCAGATTTTCCTGAATAAAACCGATGCACTGCGGGTTCTTTTCCACGGCAAAAATACGCCCGTCCGGCATCAGGTTGGAAGCCTCAATGGAGACGGAGCAGCTGCCGGCACCGATATCCCAGAGCACCAGATCGTCCTGTAATTGCAATTTCGCCAGGGTGACAGCCCGCACTTCCTGCTTGGTGATGAGTTTCTTCGAAGATTGGAACTCGTCGTCATCGATGCCGATCAGCGGATAGCTCACCAGATTCGGTTCATAGGTGCGAATCAGTATCAGAATATTCAGCTCGGAGGCGGTAAGTTCCAGCACCCCCCGCACGGTTGTCTTGGTGAATTTTTCGCTGGCCATCCCCAGGTCTTCGCAGAGCCATGCTTCGTATCCCTCGGCACCCCGATCAATGAGTTCTGCTGCGATTGCCGCCGGTGTATTGATCTTGTCCGTCAGAACACAGGCTTTTTCGGCAGCAATGATCTTGTCAACCGCCTGGTGCATACCACGGCCATGGACCGACACAAAAATACCGTCATCCCACGGTTCCTTGATGCGGGCAAAGGCATACTGCATGCTGGTGACGTTGGGAAATATCTCGATCCGCTCCTTTGGAAGATTCCGGAGCAGAAAACGGGAGATACCGAAAAAGGTAGGATCACCGGAGGCAAGCACCACCACCCGTTTTTCACTCTTTTTCAGGAATGCGATCAACTCGGACAGCTCCCCCAACTCCCTCTTTTCACCGGCAAAATCGGGGAAAATATCCAGGTGCCGTCGATGGCCCACCATAACATCCGCCGTGCCAATAATTTCCAGTGCCCTGGCCGGAAATCCGTCCCAACCGGTAAAACCGGCCCCTATCAGGTAGATCGTCTGCTCTGCCATATCTGTATGCCCTCGGTAAAAGTCTGATTAACCCGAAGAACTATACCATCGGCACCGGGAAAAATCACCAGATTACTTTACGAAAATGTTGCCGATGCAATGGGCAGAGAAATATGTTCAGATAGGCATGCCCGCCACTGCTGTATTGACTAATTGCGCCAATAGTGTCAAAAGATAGCAATGTAAATTACACTGTTAAAGGAGAATGACATGGCACGAGCGTCAGCCCGTCACATACTGGTGGCAACCAAGGAAGCATGTGAAGCGTTAAAAACAAAAATTGAAGCGGGAGAAGACTTTGCGGCATGCGCCAAGGAACATTCAACCTGCCCTTCCGGCAGAAGCGGCGGCAGCCTGGGAGAGTTCGGTCCGGGGCAGATGGTAAAAGAGTTTGATACCGTCGTATTTTCCGGTGAAATTGGCAAGGTTCTCGGCCCGGTTCAGACACAGTTCGGTTATCACCTGATAGAAGTTACCTCACGGACCCCTTAGGAAATTACCATGAAGCTACTTGATGGAAAGAAATGTGCGGATAGCCTGGTAAATGACATTTCCCGGCGGGTTGCCGGCTATGTGGAATCTGGTCTGCGCAAGCCCCATATGACGGTTATTCTGGTCGGCGAACATGCCCCCAGCGAGTCGTATGTCAAATCAAAAATCAAGTCCTGTGATAGTGCCGGTTTTGAAAGTGCCCTGCTCCGCTTTTCCGAACATATCGGTGAAGCGGAGCTTCTGGCCAAGATCGCCGAAGTTAACGGCGACCACGCCACCGACGGCCTGATCGTGCAGTTACCACTGCCGAAGCATATCAACCCCCAGAACATCATCAACGCCATTGATCCCGTAAAAGATATCGACGGCTTCCATCCGACCAACTTCGGACGTATGACCCTGGGGCAGAAGGCGTTCCGCCCGGCAACCGCCTACGGAATCTGCAAACTGCTGCAATTCTACGAGATACCGATCAAGGGAAAACATTGCGTCGTGATCGGCCGCTCAAACATCGTCGGCAAGCCGATCTCCATTATGCTCTCCAATGACTTTGAAATCGGCAACGCCACCGTCACCCTCACCCATATAGAAACGCCCCGTGAGCTGCTCCTGGACGAAACCAGACGGGCGGACATCATCGTGGTGGCGGTCGGCATTCCGGGCTTCATTACGGAAGACATGGTCAAGGAAGGGGTGGTAATGATCGATGTGGGGATCAACCGCCTCGAAAACGGCAAACTGGTGGGAGATGTGGATTTTGACGGCGTCAGTGAAAAATGTTCCTGGATTACCCCGGTTCCCGGCGGTGTGGGGCGGATGACGGTGGCAGCACTCATGGTTAATACATTGATGGCGTATCAGAATAATTTCGATTTAGCATAAATCGTGTAGATCACAAGTAGCTAAAAATATTTGTGTTTTTAAAAAGGCACCATCGACAAAAATATTCTGATTACCGGATGGTACTAAAAGTGGTACCAAACTTTTCGACCATGCTTTACAGCTTTTAAATTTAACTCCAATGTATCGAATCTAATACTAAGTGTAAATAGTACAGAGATTCAATCAGTTTCGGTGATTTTAATGCCGTAGGTTGGAGATTTGATCGAATGAAATGTTTCCTTCAAATAAAGCATGGTTTTTTTCTGGGAACCACATGAAAAGAGCGGTTCGACAGAGAGTCTGCCTGAACCATAAAAACCCCCTGAAAGCCAACTCTAAAACAGGTAATGATTCATTAAAGCGATAGTTAGAGCGACACTTAGGTGATACTGGCAATGCCAGAATTACTTCTTTTCGCTGGTGTTTTAGCTTTAGGTGCAGCTTTTACTGCTTTAACCGGTTTGGCACTCAGATCTTTGAGTGCTTTACCGGGAGCAAGCTTGCCGTTTGTTTTCTCGGCTAACAATCAGCTCTGGGGGACGATGTGGGGGAAGTAAATGGGGTCAAGGGAAGTAAATGAAGGAAGTAAATGGGGTCAAAGGAAGTAAATGAGGAAGTAAATGGGGTCAAACCTACACAGGAAGTAAATGGGGTCAAACCTAAGGAAGGAAGTAAATGGAGGGTGTAAAATAGATTGTGTAAATGGCCAAAATCGGTTGAAATCCCAAATCACTGGAGGGACCGATGGCCACGACCGACGAACTGCTCGACATTTTGATGAAAGACTACAAGAAACCCGAAGATCTTATTGGTGAGAACGGGCTTCTGAAACAACTGACCAAGAGACTTTTAGAACGCGCGATGCAAGCTGAGATGACCGATCATCTCGGCTATGACAAACACTCTCCGTCAGGTAATAACAGCGGTAATTCTCGTAACGGTGCGTCCAAGAAGACAATTACTGGAGAGTTTGGGAATCTGGATATTTCTGTTCCCCGCGACCGGAATTCGACGTTTGAACCTGTTATTATCCCGAAAGGTGAGACCCGCTTTACTGGTTTTGATGACAAGATCATCTCCATGTATTCCCTCGGGATGACCACCCGCGACATCCAGAGACACCTGGAGGAAATTTACGGGGTTGACGTATCTCCCGGTCTGATCTCCCAGGTTACCGATGCGATCAGTGAAGAGGTGACGCTGTGGCGAAACCGGCCCTTGGATGAAGTCTATCCCATCGTCTACCTTGATGCCGTTCGGATCAAAGTGCGCCACGACAGCAAAGTTATCAACAAGGCTGTTTATCTTGCCATAGGCGTCAACATTCACGGTATCAAAGAAGTCCTTGGCATGTGGACTGCTGAAAACGAGGGTGCCAAGTTCTGGCTCCAGGTTGTCACAGAACTAAAGAACCGTGGGGTAAAAGAGATCTTCATTGCCTGCGTAGATGGACTCAAGGGTTTCCCCGAGGCGATAGAATCCGTATTCCCCCAGACTCAGGTTCAACTCTGCATCGTCCATATGGTACGTCACAGCCTGAACTACGTTTCCTGGAAGCAGCGTAAAGAAGTGGCCGCCGATCTAAAGACGATTTATCAGGCGCCAACCGTAGATATGGCCGCGGCAAACCTTGAAACATTTGCGGACAAATGGGATGCCAGCCATCCAAGCATAGCGAAATCATGGCGGAATAACTGGGAGCGGATCATTCCGTTATTTTCCTATCCGCCAGAGATTCGGAAAGCAATCTACACGACCAACGCCATCGAATCCCTGAATATGTCGTTGCGAAAGGTTACGAAGAACCGGGGGCATTTTCCAAATGACGATGCCATGTTTAAACTGCTCTACCTGGCACTGAGGAACATTGCGAAAAAGTGGACGATGCCGATCAGAGACTGGAAGTCAGCACTGAATCAGTTCAGCATACTTTTTGAAGACAGAATGCCTGTTTTGTAAAAGACCGAAAAAACCATTTACACAAACTGATTGACAGGCCCAGTAAATGGGGTCAAACCTACACTATTTATATCATAAGACCCTTTCTGACCTTTTCAATCTGCACCAGCAACTCTTTATCACGCTCCAGCACCTGTGCAAATCTGCGACTAGCCTGTGAGACTGCCGATTCCTTGACGCCAAA
>CAIUSO010000116.1 GCA_903901875.1 uncultured Geobacteraceae bacterium
AGGAGTACCGACTCCTGGTCTACGAAATACATTGATAAAGGTTATTTCCATGAAAAAGAACCGGGCACCAGTAAAACAGGGACTGTACGATCCTCAATTTGAGCATGACGCCTGCGGCGTCGGCTTTGTCGCCAATATGAAAGGGAAAAAATCCCACGAGATAGTCTCCCAGGCCCTTGAAATCCTGGTCAACCTCGATCATCGCGGTGCCTGCGGCTGTGAGCCCAACACCGGTGACGGGGCCGGCATCCTGATGCAGATTCCCGACAGCTTTCTCCGCTCGGTCTGTGCCCCCCTTGGTATTGAGCTTCCCGAGCCGTTTCAGTATGGCGTCGGCATGGTGTTTACCTCACCCGAGGCTACCGAGCGTAATGCGGCCCGCCACCTGCTGGAAAAGATCCTCGTTGAAGAGGGGGTTGAGCTCCTCGGCTGGCGCGACGTACCTACCGACCACTCGTCACTGGGAGATACGGCCAAGGACGGGGAGCCGCTGGTGCGGCAACTGTTTCTCAAACGACCGGAACAGTGTGGGGATGAGCAGACGTTCAACCGTAAATTATACCTGATCAACCAACGGGCCATCAATGAAATTCGCCGGGCCGAGGTGGATAGCTACTGGTATGTGAGCAGTCTTTCGACCCGTACCATCATATATAAGGGGATGCTGATGCCGGTGCAGGTGGACCGGTACTACCCGGAGCTGCGTGATCCGGCCATGGCCAGTGCCATTGCCTTGGTTCATTCCCGTTTTTCCACCAATACCTTTCCCAGCTGGGACCGGGCCCATCCGTACCACCTCATGGCCCATAATGGGGAAATAAACACTCTGCGGGGAAATGTGAACTGGATGAATGCCCGCCAGAGCCTCTTCTCCAGCCCCCTGTTCGGCGATGAGATGAAGAAAGCACTCCCCATCATTAATACCAATGGTTCCGATTCGGCCATGTTTGATAACTGTCTTGAACTGCTGGTTATGGGAGGGCGGTCTCTCCCCCATGCGGTGATGATGATGGTGCCGGAGCCGTGGGAAAACCATGCAGATATGAGCCCGGAAAAGCGGGCGTTTTATGAGTACCATTCCTGCCTGATGGAGCCATGGGATGGACCGGCGGCGGTGGCATTCACCGATGGCCGGAGCATCGGTGCGGTGCTTGACCGCAACGGTCTTCGCCCTTCCCGTTACTATATCACCACCGATGATCTGGTCATCATGGCATCGGAAGCGGGTGTTCTGAAGATCGAGCCGGAGCGGGTGCTGAGCAAGGGACGGCTTCGTCCCGGCCAGATGTTTCTGGTGGATACGGAGCAGGGACGGATCGTGCCCGATGAGGAGATCAAAGAGGAACTGGCTTCGGCACGTCCCTACGGCCAGTGGCTGAAGGAACAGCATCTGGCCCTTGAGACACTTCCTGCCGCCTCCGAAGTAGCACCGGTGGACCATGCCGCCCTGGTACAGCGTCAACAGGCCTTTGGCTATACCTTTGAGGACCAGCGGGTTGTGCTGGGCCCCATGGCCCGTGACGGTATCCAGCCCCTGGGCTCCATGGGGACCGACACGCCCCTGGCGGTGCTCTCCAGCCAATCCCAGTTGCTCTACAACTATTTCAAACAACTTTTTGCCCAGGTCACCAACCCTCCCATCGATCCGATTCGCGAAGAGATCGTTACCTCGACGGTTACGCTGATCGGCTCCGAGGCCAATCTTCTTGAGCCGACTGCTGCCAGTGCCCGGATGATCCGGCTTGAGCATCCGCTCCTCAGTAACGGTGAACTTGAAAAACTCCGGGGTATCACCCTGCCCGGTTTCAAGGCAACTACGCTGTCGCTGCTGTTCCCGGCTGCCGGTGGCGCGGAGGCACTGGAAAACAGTCTTGAGGGGCTTTTTGCTGCCGCCGATGCTGCGGTGACCGCCGAATGTAATATCCTGATCCTTTCCGACCGCGGGGTTGACCGTGACCGGGTTGCCATTCCGGCACTGCTGGCGGCGGCGGGACTTCATCACCATCTGGTCAGCAGCGGTACCCGCACCCGGGTCTCCCTGGTTCTTGAGTCGGGCGAGCCCCGTGAAGTGCATCACTTTGCCGTGCTGCTCGGCTATGGGATCAATGCCATCAATCCGTATCTTGCCTTTGACTCCCTGAATGACATGATTGAACAGGGGATGCTTCCTGGTCTGGAGCCGAAGAAGGCGGCTAAAAACTTTATCAAGGCCTCCATCAAAGGGGTGGTCAAGACCATGGCAAAAATGGGAATTTCCACGGTGCAGAGTTATCGGGGTGCCCAGATTTTCGAGGCGGTGGGGCTCCATGCTTCGGTTGTCGACCGTTACTTTACCTGGACCCCTTCCCGCATCGGTGGAACCGATCTGAACGGCATTGGCCGCGAGTTGCTGGAGCGTCATGGTCGGGCCTTTCCCAAACGGGTAGCACCGGAAGTGGCACTGGCCACCGGTGGTGTGTACCAGTGGCGCAAGGATGGTGAAGAACATCAGTACAATCCGCTGACCATAACGTCGTTACAGAAGGCGACCCGCACCGGTGATTATCGTGAGTTCAAGGTGTTTTCATCCCTGATCGACGAGCAGAGTACCCGTCATTATACGTTGCGGGGCCTGTTGGACTTCAAGGATAATATGCCGTCGGTGCCCCTTGACGAGGTTGAACCGGTGGAATCCCTCATGAAGCGTTTTAAAACCGGTGCCATGTCCTACGGCTCCATCAGCAAGGAAGCCCATGAGACGCTGGCCATTGCCATGAACCGCATCGGTGGCAGGTCAAATACCGGTGAGGGGGGAGAGGACCCGGAGCGTTTTGTCTGGACCAATGGGCAGGGGGATTCGAAGAATAGTGCCATCAAACAGGTGGCGTCGGGGCGCTTTGGGGTTACCAGTGATTATCTGACCAACGCCGGAGAGCTGCAGATCAAGATGGCCCAGGGGGCAAAGCCGGGTGAGGGGGGAGAGCTTCCCGGTCACAAGGTCTATCCCTGGGTTGCCAAGACCCGTCATACCACGCCGGGTGTTGGTCTGGTGTCGCCGCCACCTCACCACGATATCTACTCCATCGAGGATCTTGCCGAGCTTATCCACGATCTGAAGAACGCCAACCGCCGTGCCCGCATCAGTGTCAAGCTGGTATCGGAGGTGGGAGTCGGCACCATCGCCGCCGGGGTTGCCAAAGCCCATGCCGATGTGGTGCTGATCAGCGGGTATGACGGCGGTACGGGTGCGTCCCCCATTTCGAGTATTAAACATGCCGGTCTGCCGTGGGAGCTTGGCCTGGCCGAAACCCACCAGACGCTGCTGCTTAATAATCTGCGGAGCCGTATCATCATTGAGGCCGATGGCCAGCTGAAAACCGGCCGGGACGTTGCCATTGCCGCCCTGCTGGGGGCCGAAGAGTTCGGTTTCGCCACGGCTCCTCTGGTTACCCTGGGGTGCGTCATGATGCGGGTCTGCCACAGCAACACCTGCCCGACCGGTGTGGCGACGCAGGACCCGGAACTACGGAAAAACTTCACCGGCAAGCCGGAATATGTGGTCAACTTCATGCGCTTCGTTGCCGAGGAGTTGCGGGAAATCATGGCCCAGTTGGGCTTCCGCACCCTGAACGAAATGGTGGGGCGCTGTGATGTGCTGGAGGGGCGTAAGGCCATCGATCACTGGAAGGCCAAGGGGCTGGATTTTACCAACATACTCCATCAGCCCAAGGTCGCGCTGAACGTGGGGCGCTACTGCACTGAGAAACAGGATCATGGTCTGGAAAAGTCCATTGATGTGACCAGACTGCTTGAAATCTGCCGTCCCGCCATCGAAAACGGGGAAAAAGTTTCAGCCGAACTTCCCATTACCAATATTGACCGGGTTGTCGGCACCATTGTCGGCAATGAAATCACCCGCAGTCACGGTGCCGCCGGACTCCCGGATGGTACGGTCAGTCTGACCTTTAACGGTTCGGCCGGCCAGAGTTTCGGAGCCTTCGTGCCACGGGGCATCACCCTGCAACTCTCCGGCGATGCCAACGATTACCTTGGCAAGGGATTGAGCGGCGGTACCATCATCGTCTATCCTCCCAAGGGGTCTACCTTTAAGGCGGAAGAGAATATCATCGCCGGTAACGTGGCCTTTTACGGGGCGACTTCCGGGACCGCTTTCATTCGCGGTATTGCGGGGGAACGCTTCTGTGTGCGTAACTCCGGGGTTACCGCCGTCGTCGAAGGGGTTGGCGACCATGGTTGTGAATATATGACCGGCGGTGAGGTGGTCATACTTGGTCAGACCGGCCGCAACTTTGCCGCCGGCATGAGCGGTGGTGTGGCCTATGTGCTTGACGAACAACACGACTTTGCCTCCCGTTGCAATACGGAAATGGTTGGACTTGAGCAGCTTGACGACGCCGATCAGGCGACGGTCAAGGGGCTGATTACCACCCACGCTGCGGTTACCGGCAGTAGCCGTGCCGCTTCGATTCTGGCCGGGTGGGAAAGTTACCGTTCCCGGTTTGTCAAGGTCATGCCGATGGATTATAAACGGGTCCTTCAGGCGCTGGAACGGGCCAAGGCTGCCGGGCTCAGCGGTGATGATGCACTGGCGGCGGCATTTGAGGAAAACTCCCACAGCGGCGGGCATTAATAAAGAATACAGGGACAATACACATGGGAAAACCGACTGGATTTATGGAATATACCCGGGAAGTGCCGGCTGATCGGGCACCCCTGGAGCGTTTAAAGGACTGGGACGAGTTTCATCTTCATATGGACGATGAAGAGTTGCGTACCCAGGGAGCCCGCTGCATGGATTGCGGCATTCCGTTCTGCCATAGTGGTGTGTTGATCAGCGGCATGGCCAGCGGTTGTCCGATCAACAATCTGATTCCGGAGTGGAATGATCTGGTCTATCGCAATCTCTGGCGTCAGGCCCTGGACCGGCTACTCAAGACCAATAACTTTCCGGAGTTTACCGGGCGGGTCTGCCCGGCTCCCTGTGAAGGATCCTGCACCCTGTCAAGTTTTGATCCGGCGGTTACCATCAAAAATATCGAAGTCAGCATCATCGAACGGGGCTTTGATGAGGGGTGGGTCGTTGCGGCACCTCCGGCGGTACGTACCGGCAAAAAGGTGGCGGTGGTCGGTTCGGGTCCGGCGGGACTTTCAGCCGCGGCCCAGCTCAATAAGGCTGGCCACTCGGTTACCGTTTTCGAACGGGCCGATCTGCCGGGGGGGCTCTTGATGTACGGCATCCCCAACATGAAACTGGACAAACGGAAGGTGCTTCTTCGCCGTATCAAGCTGATGGAGGAGGAGGGGATCACCTTCCGGTGTAATTGCGACGTAGGGGGAAGTGGTGTCTCTGTGGAACAGCTGCGCAGTGATTTCGATGCAGTTGTGGTAACCGTTGGCGCCACCAAGCCCCGTGACCTTCCCATCGAAGGGCGCACCCTTGCCGGTGTCCATTATGCCATGGAGTTTTTGACCGCCAACACGAAATCGCTTCTGAACGAGGGGAGCGAGTGTATCACCGCTGAGGGTAAGGATGTCATTATCATCGGCGGCGGAGATACGGGAACCGACTGCGTTGGGACATCACTGCGGCACGGTTGTACGTCGGTCACCCAGTTGGAAATCATGCCACGCTCCCCCGATGGGCGGAGTGAGGACAACCCCTGGCCCGAGTGGCCAAAGGTGAACAAGCTCGATTACGGTCAGGAGGAGGCCGCCGCCCGCTTTGGTGCCGACCCCCGTGTCTATGTGACCACGGCCACCAGCTTTGAGAGTGATGGTGCGGGGAATGTGGCGGCTGTGCATACCGTGGAAGTCGCTTGGGCCAAAAATGATAATGGTGCCTTTGTTCCGACCCCGGTCCCGGGCACGGCCCAGCGCCGTCCGGCCCAACTGGTGCTACTGGCCATGGGTTTCCTTGGACCGGAACAGCAGTTGGTCAGCTCCCTTGGGGTTGAGGTCGATCCACGGAGCAACATCAAGGCAGAATTCGGTACGTATTCAACCAGTGTGCCGGGGGTTTTTGCCGCCGGAGACTGCCGTCGGGGGCAGAGTCTGGTGGTCTGGGCCTTCAATGAGGGGCGTGGTGCCGCACGGGAATGTGACCGGTACCTCATGGGGAGTAGCGAACTTCCGTAAGGGTGACAGTAAAGATGGATAAAAAGATACCGCCATGGGGAATTTCCGATGGCGGTATCTTTTTGTCCGTTGTGTTGGAGTATTACTGAAGCATCATGAATAGCCGATGAATGCTTCGTGAAGTACCCTGACCGCCAGTTCGGTATATTTTTCATCAATGGCCACCGAAACCTTTATCTCCGATGTTGAGATCATCTGGATATTGATGTTGTTGTAGGCAAGGGTCGTGAACATGCGGGCCGCCACACCGGCGTGATTCTTCATGCCGAGCCCTACGATGGACACCTTGCTGATATTCCGGTCGGCAATGACTTCACGGGCCCCCAGTTCTTCTGCAATGCGGGCCGTAATCAGGTGAGCCTTGTCAAGGTCGGTTTTTGTCACCGAAAAGGTCAGGTCAGCCTGTTCAGACTGGCTGACATTCTGGACGATCATATCCACCGAAACGTCACTGTCGGCCAGGGCTGTCAGTACTTTTGCCGCCGTACCCGGCGTATCGGGAATACCCATAACGGCAATTTTTGCTTCATTCTTGTCATAGACTATTCCGGTAACAACAACACCCTCCATGGTAGCATCCTCTCCCGTCACCAGTGTGCCGCTCTCCGTGGTAAAGCTGGAGCGGATGTGCATGGTGACCATATGTTTTTTTGCGTACTCTATCGCCCGTATCTGGACGCCGCGTGCTCCCTGGCTTGCCAGTTCGAGCATCTCGTCGTAGGAAATCCTGTCAATCTTCCGGGCGTCACTGCAGACGGTCGGATCGGCGGAGAAAATGCCGTCCACGTCGGAGTAAAGCTCACACTGTACGGCACCAAGGGCATGGGCCAGTGCCACCGCCGAGGTGTCACCGCCTCCTCTGCCGAGGGTGGTGATATTCCCCCGTGGATCAATCCCCTGAAAGCCGGCAACGACGATGATTGAGCCCTTCTTCAGCTCGGTATTTATCTTCATCGAGTCGATGAGCTGGATTGATGCCCGGGTGGGAAGGGGATCGGTAAAAATTGGTACCTGCCAGCCAAGAAACGTTTTGACCTTGTACCCCAGTTCCCTGATGCCAAGGGCAAGCAGCCCCACAATCATCTGCTCGCCGGCTGAAATGACCAGATCGTACTCGACCCCTTCCTGCCGGGGGGACATTTCCCGCGCCAATTCGCTCAATCGGTTGGTCTCGCCTGACCGGGCGGAGATAACTACGACAACATCATTGTTATCGTTATACGAATCGATCACCCGTTGGGCGACTTTTTTGAGGTGCTCCGGCGTGGTCACCGCCGTGCCTCCATATTTTTGAACAACTAAAGCCATCTGATTCTCCTGAAACAAATCCCATAATAACTACATCCGATGAATTCTACTAAATTATGGCGATCTTAGCGACAGAAAAATAGTCAGACAGCTTCGTTTCGTGCCTGTGGTGATGCCGTCGTGTGAGGCAGCATGCCGCAATTGTATGCAGGAATTAAGTGCGGTTTTTGATCTCGATCATTTTAATTGCGGGACACGATTGTATAATCTCCGGGAATTCCGGTTTTATTCCGCTTTGTTGCCATGCTTGATGTCAGACTCTCAAAAACGGCACGTTTCATGCTTGTTATAATCTTTTTCATGAAGATAAATAATTTTTGTTAAATTATAATAGTTTGCATCTTAGTTGCGATTTGATATAACTGACATCCGGTCAAATGGAAGTTCCGCCGTTGAAACGCGTCGTACGCAGGAAACAGGTTTGCCCCCGAATACGAGATGCTTCGCACATGCCATGCCAAACGGCAGGAGAGGGAATTATGCTGATAGTTGTCTGCATCAAACAGGTACCGGATACCACCCAGGTGCAAATTGATCCGGTAACCAATACTCTGGTCCGTGATGGTATTCCCTTTATTGTCAATCCCTATGACACCCATGCCCTTGAGGAGGCACTTCGCCTGAAGGACCGCTTTGGCTGCCGGGTTGCCGCCATATCCATGGGACCACCCAATGCCGAGGCAACTCTGAAGAAGGCCCTTGCCCTTGGCGTTGACCATGCCATACTGCTTTCTGATCGGGTGTTTGGTGGGGCAGATACGCTGGCGACCAGCAAGGTGCTGGCTGCAGCCATCGGCAAGCTGAACCGGGATGTTGAGGAGGTCGGGTTGGTACTGTGCGGCAAGCAGACCATAGACGGTGATACCGCCCAGGTTGGACCGGGCATCGCCAGTCGCCTGAACTATCGCCAGTTGACGCTGGTTGACAAGATCGTCAATATTGACTTTGCGGCAAAAAATATCAGGGTGAGCAGGAAGTTGGAAGGGCGCCATGAAATTGTCCAGGCCCCGCTGCCGGCCATGCTGACGGTGGTTCGGGAACTGAACCGTCCCCGCTACCCAAAGGTTGCCATGCGGCTTGCCGCCGCCGAGGCGGTGGTTGAAGTGTGGAACAACAAGGTGTTGCAATTGGAGGAACAGTCAATCGGTCTCAAGGGGTCTCCCACCTGGGTATCAAAAATATTCTCTCCCGAGCGGGTCAAAGGTGAAATTATTGGTGATGGTTATGCCGATCCGGCCGGAACAGCGGCCTTACTGATAGAAAAATTGATGGCGAAGGATATGCTACCACTATGAGCGAACAGAAACCAAAACCCAAAAAACCACGGGGCGTTGCCCGCTTGCAGGATGGCAAATGTATCGCCTGCGGTGCCCGTTGCCAGAGTTCCTGTCCGGTCAACTGTATAGAAATGACCGATTCGGGCGAGCCGATTGTTGAGACGACGAAATGTATCGGCTGCCAGAAGTGTGTCAAAATTTGCCCGGCGGTTGCCATCGAGATGTACTTCACCCCCGAGGAGCAGCAGATACTGGCTACATTGGCCGCTTCGTCGGTGCCGGTTGAAGAGGAGATCGACCCGGAGGCCGCTGAGCTGGCAAAGAAACTGGCCCGGTATCGGGGCGTGTGGGTATTTGTTGAGCAGACCGAAGGGGAGGCAGCCAAGGTCTCCTGGGAGCTGCTGGGGGTAGGTGCCGGCCTTGCTGCAACACTCGGTGTGGAACTCTGCGCCGTGGTTCTCGGTGAGGATGTTGAGGCTCTCTGCCATGAGGCATTTGCCTATGGTGCCACAAAGTCCTATCTGCTGGACGCTCCGGTGTACAGGAATTATCGGACCGAAGCCTATGTGGAGGGGTGCTGCCATCTGATAGAGGCCCACAAACCGGAGGTTATTCTGATGGGAGCCACCGGCATGGGGCGCGATCTGGCAGGTGCCATCGCTACCCGGGTCGCCACCGGACTGACGGCTGACTGCACCGGTTTGGCCATCGACGACAAGCGAAATCTCATGCAGACCCGACCGGCCTTTGGCGGCAATATCATGGCCACCATCATGTGTGATAAATTCCGCCCCCAGATGTCGACGGTCCGTCCCAATGTCATGCCGATGCCGGAACGACGGGAGGGAAGCACCGGTGTGATCATCCGTGACCCCTTTACGGTTCCGGAGGAAAGTGTTCTTACCAAGGTTATCGAGATCATCAGGGATTCCCACGGGAAAGCCGGTGTGGATATTACCGGTGCCGAGTTTATCATCTCCGGTGGTCGGGGGATGATGGGGGCGGAAAACTTTTCCCTGTTGCAGGAACTGGCCGACGAGCTGGATGGGGTGGTCGGTGCCTCACGAAGTGCGGTAGATGCCGGGTGGATGCCGGGGGATCGTCAGGTGGGACAGACCGGCAAGACGGTGCGCCCCAAGATTTACATCGCCTGCGGAATTTCAGGTGCCATTCAGCATCTGGTCGGTATGCAGGATTCGGACATCGTCATCGCCATTAACCGGGACAGTGCCGCGCCGATTTTCGAGGTGGCAACCTACGGAATTGTCGGAGACCTGTTTCAGGTGGTTCCGGCGCTTATCGCTAAAATCCGTGAATTAAAGCGTGTGGGTAAATAACCGGGATATTTTCCTGTTCCCTGTTGTAAGTTTGAGACGTGAGGATACTTTCTATGACACCAAATCCCGCTGTATTTGCACCCTTATTGCTGGCTGCCCTTGCTGTTTTTGCCTGGGGATGCTGGAAACGCCTCAGCTTGATCACCCTTGGTCAGCCCGAAGAACGGGGCGGTTCCCTTGTGGCCCATTGTGGTGGAATGCTCAAATATGCCTTTGCCCAGAAACGGGTTCTTGCCAAGCCGTTTGGCATCAACCATTTCATTATTTTCTGGTCATTTCTCATTCTGACAGTGGCAAACAGCGAATTTATCCTGAACGGGCTGCTTCCCCACGTGATCAAATTGAACAAGCTCCCCTTTATGCTGTACATCCCGCTGGCGTTCCTGATTGATGTGGCCTCCCTGTTGGCCCTGGTGGCGGTGGTGGTTGCATCGGTACGTCGTCTGGCAGCTCCTCCCTATCCCGAAGCGCGCACACCGGAAGCCTTTTTTATTCTGGGGCTCATCGGCTCACTCATGGTCGCCTCTCTTACCATCGCCGCTTCGGAGCTTGCTTCTTCGCTCGCCGTATCCGGTGTGGATCCGGTCTCCTTCCTCGCCGCAGCCCGTAAGGTGATGCCGGTCGCGGGTCGCCTGGCCGCCCTGTTGCCGCCGCTGCAGCTTGAGGTGATCCACGATGTGGCCTGGTGGGTCCATGCCCTGGCTCTGTTGGCGTTTATCTGCTATCTCCCCAATAGTAAGCATATGCATATTCTGACCGCAATTCCGAACTGTTTTCTCCGTCGATTGGAAAAGCCGAACAGCCAGCCGCGCGAGACCTTTGCCATCGGCAACAGCTATGGTGTGGAGCAGGTTGACGGCTACAGCTGGAAAGACCTGCTGGATACGTTTTCCTGTACCGAGTGCGGACGCTGTCAGAATGTCTGCCCGGCGCACCTCACCGGTAAACCGCTCAATCCGCGGGGGGTGATACATGACATCAAGGTCAACCTGCTGGAGAACGGTGCTGACATTAAAAAAGGGAAGCCTTCCCACAAAGCTTTGATCGGGGAAGAGGGGGAGGGGGCCATCAGCGAAGAGGCCATCTGGTCCTGTACCACGTGCGGTGCCTGTCTGGAAGCCTGCCCGGTCTTTATCGAGCAAATGCCGAAAATTGTTCAGTTACGGCGCCATCTGGTGGAAAATGAGGCACGTTTCCCCGAAGAGTTGCTGAATCTCTTCGAGAATATGGAGGGGAGGAGCAATCCGTGGGGTATTGCGCCATCGGAACGTACCAAATGGTGTGGTCAGCTTGACGTCAAACCCTTTGACGGTGCCACTACCGAGTACCTGCTCTACGTGGGATGTGCCGGTTCCTTTGACTCCCGCAACAAGCATGTGAGCGTGGCTCTGGCCCAGTTGCTTGACAAGGCCGGTGTTTCATGGGGGATTCTCGGCAAGGAAGAAAAATGCTGCGGCGACAGTGTGCGTCGTCTGGGCAACGAGTTTGTCTTTGAGCGTATGGCCAAGGAAAATGTAGCCACCTTTATGGAGCGGGGTGTCAGGAAGGTGATAACCCAGTGTCCCCACTGTTTCAGCACACTGAAAAACGACTACCGCCAGTTCGGTCTTGAGCTTGAGGTTATCCATCACAGCGAATTTCTTCGTAATCTGGTACGGGATGGCCGCTTGGCGGTTGACAAGACCACCGGCGAGCTGGGGAGTACCGTCTTCCACGATTCCTGCTATCTGGGACGTCACAACGATGTCTATGACGCGCCCCGTGCCGTTATCGAAGCAGCAACCGGAGCTGCCCCTTCCGAGATGGAGCGTAATCGTGGTGCCGCCTTCTGCTGCGGTGCCGGAGGCGGCAGGATGTGGATGGAGGAGCATGTCGGCGAGCGGATCAATCTGACCAGAGTCAATGAGGCCCTGGAGCAGAAACCGGACACCATCTGCGTTGCGTGCCCCTACTGCATGACCATGTTTGAAGATGGCCTCAAGGATGTAAAAGCGGAAAATATAAAAGTCAGGGACGTGGCCGAGGTGATGGCCGAAGCACTGCTCCGCTGATTTTACCGCAAATAACTCTGTTTCCTGCCCGGTACCATCTGACCGGATACTGCGCTGCCGGTATCCGGTTTTTTACGTCTGAATCCCTCTGCCATCACCCTATCCAAAATAAATTGTATACACATACATATAAGCTCTTTTTTTTTAATCAGCCGTATGCTATTTAATCAATACTAAATATTAATACCTCAAATGGGGAGGCGTCATGAGCTACGAAGTCAAGAATGAACAACTGGTCAAGTGGGTTTCAGAGGTTGCCACACTCTGTGGACCCGAAACGATTCATTGGTGCGACGGTTCGCAGGAAGAGTACGACACGCTCTGTAATCAACTGGTGGAGAGTGGTACTTTCAAGAAGCTGAATCAGGAAAAGCGTCCGAACAGCTATCTGGCCTGGTCCGATCCGGGCGATGTGGCACGTGTTGAAGACCGCACCTACATCTGTAGCATCTCGAAACAGGATGCCGGTCCAACCAACAACTGGATGCACCCCAAAGAGATGAAGGAAACACTGAACAAGCTTTTTAAAGGGTGCATGAAGGGTCGGACCATGTATGTCATCCCGTTCAGCATGGGACCACTTGGCTCACCGATTGCCAAAATCGGCGTAGAAATTTCCGACTCCCCCTACGTTGCGGTCAACATGAAAATCATGACCCGCATGGGCAAGGCGGTCGTCGATGTGCTTGGGCACGGTGAATTCGTCCCCTGTTTGCACTCGGTTGGCGCACCGCTTGAGCCGGGGCAGCAAGATGTTCCATGGCCCTGCAACAAGGAAAAATATATCGTTCACTTCCCGGAAGAACGTGCCATCTGGTCCTACGGCAGCGGCTACGGCGGCAATGCGCTGCTTGGTAAAAAATGCCTCGCTCTCCGCATCGCTTCTAAAATTGCCAAAGACGAAGGGTGGCTGGCCGAGCACATGCTGATTCTGGGCATTGAGTCACCGGAAGGCGAGAAAACCTACGTCGGCGCAGCATTTCCCAGTGCCTGCGGTAAAACCAACCTGGCCATGCTGGTGCCACCCGAGAGTTTCAATAAATCGGGGTGGAAAGTTTCCACGATCGGTGATGATATCGCCTGGATTAAGCCGGGTCCCGATGGCCAGCTCTATGCGATCAATCCGGAATACGGCTTTTTCGGCGTTGCCCCCGGTACCTCCACCAAGACTAATCCTAACGCCATGGCCTCCTGTGCCGCCAACTCGATTTTTACCAACGTTGCCCTGACTCCCGATGGCGATGTCTGGTGGGAAGGAATGAGCGATGCCAAGCCGGCTTCATTGACCGACTGGCAGGGGAATCACTGGACACCTGATTGTGGCCGAAATGCAGCCCATCCTAATTCCCGGTTCACCTCACCGGCAGGGCAGTGTCCGTCCATCGATCCCGAATGGGAAAATCCCAAAGGGGTGCCGATGGCAGCCTTTATCTTCGGCGGTCGTCGCAATAACGTCATTCCGCTGGTCTATCAGTCCTTCAACTGGAGCTACGGTGTGTATCTTGCTGCCACCATGGGGTCGGAAACAACCGCTGCCGCCACCGGCGCGGTCGGCAATGTGCGCCGTGACCCGTTTGCCATGCTTCCCTTCTGCGGTTACCATGTGGCCGATTATTTCGCCCACTGGCTGCAGGTTGGCCGCACCACTCCGGTCCCACCACGTATTTTCAGTGTCAACTGGTTCCGCAAGGATGCCAACGGCAATTTCCTCTGGCCGGGATATGGCGAAAACATGCGTATTCTGAAATGGATTGTCGAGCGATGCAACGGCAATGCAGCTGCCGTTGAGAGCCCCCTCGGCTGGATGCCACGGTACGAAGACCTTGACTGGACCGGTCTTGACGACGTGTCCCGTGAACAGTTCTATGAGTTGATGTCCGTTGACCGTGATGTCTGGAAAGAAGAGATTGTTTCCCACGAAGAGCTGTTTGTCAAAATGTACGATCGGTTACCGAAGGAGTTTCTTCACCTTCGTCAGTTGATTCTGTCAGGACTCTGGCGTTCACCGGAGCATTGGGAACAGTTCCATCCGACTACCGAAGAATAAAATCGTTCGTCGTTTTTCTGTGTAATCAAAAAGGGGTTCTGCATCGGCAGGGCCCCTTTTTGTCAATCATCTACCTCAATTGCCCGCACCCGCAACTCTTGGCCCCCGGTGACGGTAATGCGATTGCTCCCGCAGAGCTGACAGGCACCATACAGTTCGGTGAGCGGGGTCTCCTGGAGGCACTGCAGGCAGTGTCCCGTGCCGGGTGGTCTGATAATAACCAGAACGGCACCTTCCAGCAGGGTGCCCTTGCTGCACGCTTCAAAGCAGAACTCAATGGCATCGGGAACAGCACTGCTTAACAGGCCGATTTCAACCTCCACCGAGTTCACCCGGCGTGTGCCGGCATATTCAAGGCATAGTTCAATGATTCCCTGGGTCAGTGACATCTCGTGCATAGGCTCTCCATACAAAAAAAAGCCTGCGGGAAACCCCGCAGGCTTTGATACATCTTCCCGAAGGATCGGAAATTAGTGTTTTTTCTCTGGAGCAGGAGCAGCAGCAGGAGCAGCGGCAGGTGTAGCTGCAGGTGCAGTTGCTTTAGCGGCAGAAATAGGAGCCTGAACAGGCTTGGGTGCCTCAACAGCAGGAGCAGGAGCAGGAGCTTCTTCTTTTTTCTTGCAGCCAGCTGCAAATACGGAAGCCAGTGCAACTACCAGGGTCAGCGAGATCAGTTTTTTCATTGTGTGTTACCTCTTTCTTTTGTGTATTTACCATTTAAACGCGATGCGCATGGTTTCTAAATCGACCTAGGAATATACGCAACTTTTCGGAGGAGTCAAGTATTATTTTGTTTTTCCCAGATATTTTTATACTCTATCTTTTGCCAGTGGCCGTTTCTACCTCTTTGATGAGCATATCAAGGTTGACGAGAAGTGCCTCGCCATTGGGAGTTTCCAGGGTGAAAAGAGAAAAAATGTGGGGTAGAGGTGCCGGATGGGGCTCTCCATTGCCATCACAAATACTCGCGACTTCATCCACCAGCAGGGCCAGTGCAGCTATCTCACGCCGGATAACAATGATTTTTCCCGGCGGAGTCGACGACGTTTCTCCCATGAGTGTCGAAGGATTCAAAGCGGCTACGATAGTGCCGTGGTAATTAAAGGAACCGCTGTAACAGGCGGGAACCAGCGGTATGGGGTAGAGCGTGGGGATATCGCCCACCTCGGCGATCTGCTGCAAATCCAGAGCATACAGCGAACCGTGGAGGGTGAAAAGCAGGTATTTATTCTGTGATGGGGTGGCCATGCTAGGGCGATTCTATCTGAAAACGTTCCACAACGGTCATCAGTTCGTCGGCGAGCCGGGTGAGCTCTCTGGTGGCAAGGGCCATGTTTTGAGCCGACTCCAGCTGTTTTCCGGTCACGGTAGAGACCTGTTCGGTCGCGGTGGCGTTATCGGTTGCCACATGGGCAATTTCATCAATTGCCGCCACCATTCGTGCAGACCCCTCCTTCTGCATGGTTGAAAGGTTGGCTATGCTGGATGCTTTACGTTCGGTGTCAAGAACTGTCTTGAGAATTTCGTTAAAGGCACTGGCGGTGATATCGATGTTTTTTCGCCCCTCCTTGATGTTGTGGGAGCTTTCTAGGATAACTCCAAGGACTTTCCGGCTCTCGGTGCGCAGGTCCTCGATCATCTCACTGATTTCGGCGGCCGAATGTGACGAGCTGTCCGCCAGTTTACGGACCTCTTCGGCGACAACGGCAAACCCCTTGCCGTATTCACCGGCCCGGGCGGCTTCTATGGAGGCATTGAGGGCAAGCAGATTGGTCTGGTGGGCAATATCTCCGATGCAGTCGGCCACCTTGCCGACACGGTGCAGTTTGTTGTTGAAGGTATCGAACTGATAGCTGATCTGCTCCTGCTGCTCGATAAACTCCTTCATTCGCTCCAGGGAGTCGTTGGCCAGGGTGCCGCCATGCTGGGCCGTGAGGCTGGTCTCCCGGGCCGCTATGGCGGTCTCACGGGCGCGTGCGGCAACCATTTCAATGGAAATGGCCATTTCCCGAATAATCTTTGAGCCTTTTTCGACAAGATCGGTCTGTGTCAAGGCACCATGGGAGATCTGTTCTACGGCTCGGGACACCTCTTCAGTCGATGTGTTGATTCCCCGTGCCGTGGAATTGATGTCGTGGGCCGATTCGGTCAGTTTACCCGATGTCATTTTTATGTGCCGGACAAGTTCCCGGAGACTCTGCTGCATCAGATTGATCAGGCCGGCCAGTTCATGGCTCTCGTCCGGTATGCGTGATGGATGAATGGTCACATCCCTGGTGAGGTCACCGTGGCTGATTGACTTGGCCGAATCGGTAAGAATTTCAAAATTGGCGGTAAAGCTTTTTGAAAACAGCCAGCCGAGAATGAGGCCGATGGTGAGAGCAACCACATAACCAAGCACTCCGCTCAGCTCGGCAGAATAGCCGAGTTTTTCGACCAGGTGGGGGCTGAACGCCACGGCGGCAACGACAACGACAAAGCCGAGTATGAACTTATGACCAATTGGTATGTGCATATGGTACTCCTCCGGAGCAGATTCTGGATGGGTAGCAACTAATAGTATCACAACAGTGCTAAAGTTTGCGATAGATTCTCTCGATGGAACAGATGGTGCTAAAATATCGGCGCACCCCTCCGGTAAGGGTCTCTGATTTTCCCAGTACCAGAATGCCGCCGGAGGGGAGCAGTCGGGCGATGCCGAACAGGATTTTTTCCTGGTCTTCCCGGGTAAAGTAAATCAGGGTGTTTCTACAGAGTATCAGATTACAGGGGGTGAGGGTGTCTATGTCCATTATGTTCAGTTTGTGGAATGTGACCATGTCACGAATGGCTGCTGTAAGTTGCCAGGCCGCTCCGAGTGGTGAGAAATAGCGTGTTCTGAGGAGCGGAGAAACCTCCTTAAGGCGATCCTCCTGATAGACCGCACGTTCGGCTGTCTGGAGTATGTCGTCATCTATGTCCAACCCATGAATTTCGATTCTGGTCTGCTTGAGCTGGTGTGGAAAGTGCCTATGAAGGAGCAGAGCCAGACTATATGGCTCCTCTCCTCCGGCGCAGCCCAGGCTTCTGAAGGTAAGGGAAGGGGGAGCGGTCTCCAGCATCGACGGCAGGATGTCCTTACGCAATTTTTCAAACATGGTGGGGTTACGGAAAAAATGGCTGACATGTATCGTCAGCCCCTTTTTCAGGAGGTTAAGTTCCGGTTCGCTGTTGTGGAGCAGGTCGAGATATGTGGCGGTATCAGTACAGCGGCAGGCGCGCATCCGGAGGGCAAGCCGCCGTTTCATATATTTAATCTTATAGTTTGTAATGGAGAAGTTGTGGCGTGTTTCGAGAAGAGTGCCGATTTTTGATAAATCGTCATCACTGATTTCTGGCGGGGGAGCGGTCATATGTCCGGGCAGAGAATTGGTCATGAAAAGCCATTCCAAACTAATTCTTCGGCAATAGAGGGAAGTAGTAGCACGAAGTCGCTTGTGGCGCAACTGCAAGAAAATGATTATGCCATTTGAACGCCATGGTAGACTATGAAAAATTATTGCCCACTGTTGCATTCGGGTGCTAGAGTGATCCCCTACCCCGCTGCCGGAGAGAGTCAAGTATGCCTGAGGAAATGTACGATGGAACAGTGTCCGGTCCGTACCCTGATCATGGTGATGCCAGGGATATGCAGAAAGTGGTTCCGCACCAGGCGCGCTTTGCACTGGTTATCAAGCCGGATACTCCACCCCGAATTGCTCGGGAGCTGCTTTCGCATCTCTACCCCTTTGAGCTATTAAAACTCTGTCTGTTGCCGAGGGTGAGTGCCGACATCCGTTTTGCTGCGGAAAAAATATTATCCCGGAAGATTCCGTCCCAGCCCCTCGGAAATAAATTGTCTCTGGCCCGCCAAGGAACAGCGGTCATACTGGATGCCCTGCTGCGCGATGGAGTGCCGTCGGTGATGAAAATCTGTCTCGATAATCCCCGGCTGAAGGAAGGGTCCCTGCATCAATTTCTTCGCTCATTCCCTGCAACAGAAGAAATGATCTCACAGATTGCCTCCCATAACCGCTGGAAAGGGCGCCCCGAGATCCGACTGGCAATCCTTAAAAACCCGAACACTCCGGCCTGCTGGTTTACGTCCTTTCTGCCGGAGTTGTCGCCCACGCTGCTGGAGGATCTGCTTATCTCGTCCCGTTTGACCGGGGACCAGAAAGAGCTGGTGCGTCAGGCCAGGTCCGGTACCTCGCAATGATGCGGCTCCTTATTGTGATACTGTTTGTTGTCGTTGCCGTGACGTCGGTCGGTGCCGCCGGGTACGGAGTGGCGCGGGGTCCGACACCGGTGCTGAACAGTGCAGACTTTCCGGCGGTATTTGGGGGGCAAAGCGGTGTACATCTTAAAACGGACCGGTGCGGGCAGGTACGCGAACTGGAATATATGGCATTGCCGGGTACCGTTTTTAAGCTCGTCAATACGATTCACCGTGGTGACTCAACGGTCTATGGCGTTGAAACAGACGAATATCCGGCACCTCGGGACGTACGGCTGTATGTTGACAGTCGTTTTCTGGATCTGGTCGCCGTGCTGCCGAAGCCCCGCACGCGGGTGCTCCCTCCCCGCGATAACGTGGTGGCGGCACTCAGGGGGGCGACCGGGAACCCTTATGTCTGGGGCGGAAATGTGCGGAGCGGCATTCCGGAAATGGAAAAGTTATATCGGGGCGAAATCAGGGGGGGCAGGTTCGGTCTGCTCACTCTGGCTGGTCTTGACTGCTCCGGCCTGCTCTATTTTGCCACCGGCGGCTGGACACCCCGCAATACGTCGCAGCTCATAACCTATGGTCAGGGAGTGGATGTGGCTGGCAAGGGGGTCGCTGCCATTGTGCCGCTGTTGCAGCCCCTTGATTTGATCGTCTGGTATGGTCACGTCATTATTGTCCTTGATCGGGATACCGCCATTGAAAGCCGTCTTGCCTGCGGTAAACCGGGTAATGGAGGGGTGGTCGTGACGCCCCTGTCGCAGCGTCTTACGGAGGTGATGGTCACTCGTCGCCCGGTCAATAATGTTGCTGCAGAAAGGCACCATGATACCTTTGTTGTGCGTCGCTGGTACGGAGAAAGGTAGTGTGCCAAAAAAAATAGCTTGGGTGTGAAATAAGTGTTGACTTGTAAAATGATATCGAGTACAAAGTAAATCCCTTCGCGCTTCATTGGGCATGATTCCTTCGATGGAACGGCGCGTCAGGTTTATACGTCCCCTTCGTCTAGCCCGGCCCAGGACACCGCCCTTTCACGGCGGCGACACCGGTTCAAATCCGGTAGGGGACGCCAAATTTCAAAAAGGTCACTTTTCTTCGGATGAGTGGCCTTTTTCCGTTGGTAGTCACCGCTTGATACAGCAATAATATCAAACTCATCTTCTACAGCAGAATTCTTATTACTCTTTTATATCAGTATGTTATAGTATACGGTTTTGCCAGTGGCACTACATCACATGGTCTTTGAAACCTGAATCCAGCTTGTGTTTATTTATGACTATAGGAATTTGATCGTCGGCAGCACAACAACACCTATCGCCTTGAAGACCTTTCCACACGTTCCTTGGCATTCTGTTC
>CAIUSO010000117.1 GCA_903901875.1 uncultured Geobacteraceae bacterium
GTCGCGAAAATCCGGCTGGGCGAGAGCAGATTTTGACGATTTTGAAGGTCAATAGTCGTTCTATTGACCGAAAAAGCGGTGAAATATGATCTGTTCAGACGGATTTGCAGCAGATTTCTCCTAAGTCCGACAGGCTCCTAGGAGCCTCGACAGACTCTTCGCCAAATAGGGTATTCATCCCATTGCAAAACGATGGCATAGCTTGTATTTATTAATGTGGTTTTTTATAATCATGCCTATTTCTCTTGTTCGTGAGAATTGCATGATCGGGTGCGGAGATGTTGATGGAGCGTTCAGCAATGGAGATTTCAGGCGAATTGCCACAAAGTAGCGCATATATAGTTGGTATCGGCGCATCGGCAGGCGGCCTGAATGCACTGGAGCAGTTTTTCGACACCATGCCGACTGACAGCGGCATGGTATTTGTAATCATTCAGCATCTCTCCCCCGATTTTAAAAGTCTGATGGGCGAGTTGCTGTCCCGACACTCCAGCATGCCGGTTCACCTGTCAAGTAACGGGCTCGTGCTAAAACCGAATAATATCTACCTCATCCCCCCAAAAACGCAGATGACCGTTACAAATGAAACCCTCTTCCTTACGGAACGGGTTGTAACACATAATGTGGAATTACCCATCGACCTGTTCTTTCATTCCCTCGCCGAAGACGCCGGTGAGCACTCCATTGGAATAAT
The DNA here is from genome assembly GCA_903901875.1 of uncultured Geobacteraceae bacterium. GTDB lineage: Bacteria > Desulfobacterota > Desulfuromonadia > Geobacterales > Pseudopelobacteraceae > JACRCG01. The sequence goes on from CAIUSO010000117.1 coordinate 695, forward strand.
CCTCTCCGGAACCGGCTCTGACGGCTCCCGCGGCATCCGTTCCATCCATACCAAGGGAGGGTTGGTGCTGGTGCAGTCCCCCGAGTCGGCCCAGTTCGATGGTATGCCACGCACCGCAATCGCCAGTGGGGTCTGTGACCGTATTCTTTCCCCCGAAGAGATGCCACGCTTTCTGACAGAATATTGTGCCAACCCTCTTGTGGTGAAGAGTGGAGGTGCCCACGCTTTTGATGTTTTTGAGGGCGAAGGGGAGTATGCCGGGATATTCGCTCTGCTGCGTCGCAGTTGCAATCTGGATTTTTCCAAGTACAAGGGAGCTACGGTTGGACGGCGCATTGTGCGCCGAATGGAGTCTCTCCAGCTTTCCCAGGCAGCAGACTACACCACCATTCTTGCGGGCAATCCGGATGAGCTGGAAGCTCTCTACAAGGACCTGCTGATCGGTGTCACCCAATTCTTTCGCGATAACCAGGCATTCCTGTTCCTCGGTACGTCGGTCATCCCCCGCCTGTTTTCGAGTCTGCGCCCTGGCGAGGACCTGCGCGTCTGGTCCGCCGCCTGTGCCACCGGTGAAGAAGCGTACTCTCTGGCGATCCTGCTGGCCGAAGAGGCAGAACGGGTCAACTTCACCGGTAAAATGACGGTTTTTGCCACCGATGTTCACAAAAGGTCGCTTGAGACCGCCTCCCAGGGCATCTATAGCTGTGACCGTCTTGCCAATGTGAGCCCTGAACGGCTGGAAAGGTTTTTTAAGAAGGAGGGGGACGACTCTTTCAGAGTCACTGCCTCACTGCGCAAGATGGTGGTATTCGCTCCCCATAATTTGCTGAAAGATCCTCCCTTCACCCGCCTTGATCTCGTGTGCTGCCGGAATCTGCTGATCTACTTCCTGCCGGAAGTCCAGGAAAAGGTTATATCCCTGTTCCATTTCTCGCTCAAGAAATCGTCCGTACTGTTCCTCGGGAGCAGCGAATGCCTCGGTGCCTTTGACAGGGAATTCGAAGCGATTTCAAATCAGCACAAACTGTTCCGCAAACTTCGCGATCTCAGACTGGCTATTGATATTGGAGCAGCCCGCCCGGCACATGAGCGACAGGCACCATTGCCAATCCAACAGCCGGTCGCAACCGGCCATACCACTCTGGACCGTCAGGTGCTCAACGACTATGACCAACTGCTGCGCAAGCATATGCCGCCAGGCGTACTGATCAATGAGCGACGCCATATCATCCACTACTTCGGTAATGTGGCGGAATATCTGAAACCACCTGAAGGACGTGTAGATAAAGACATCCTCCTTCTTGCCGGTGACAATCTGCATATCACTCTCAGTACAGGTATTCAAAGGGCCGACAAGAGCAGGCAATCTGTCATAACTCGCAATGTCCGTGTGTCTCGTGGTGACGAGGAGCTACAGGTTGATGTTACCATCGACCCACTGTTTGACGACAAGAGTCGTACAACCCATTATCACATCTCCTTTGAGCGGGTCAGGCCACTGGAACCGGAATCAACCTCAATGGAAATGGATGCGGCCAACCTGGATATAATCAACCACTATCGTCAGCAACTGAACGAAATGGAGTTGGATCTCTTTTCCTCCAGGGAAAACCTTCAGACGAGCATCGAGGAATTGCAGACCACCAACGAGGAATTGATGGCGACCAATGAAGAGATGCAAAGCACCAACGAGGAACTTCATTCGGTCAATGAAGAGCTCTATTCGGTCAATGCTGAATTCGAGCGTAAAAATCAGGAGTTGCAACAGCTTACCACCGACTATGACAACCTGTTAGCCAGCACTGATATCGGCACGATATTTCTTGACCGGAAAATGCACATCCGTAATTACAACGTGGCCATAAACACGTTCTTCAATCTGCTCCCCCAGGATATCGGCCGTCCCATTGACCATATCGCCTTCCGCCTTTCAAAACGTGATGAGATGCTGGAGGATATACAGAATGTGCTTGACGGCGGTGCTCCGATCGAGAAAGAGCGGCGTTCAGCTGACGGCAAATGGCTGCTCAAGCGAGTCTTGCCATTCAAGGCTGAGACCGGCCAGATAGAAGGGGTTGTCATGACCTTTACTGACATCACCCATATCAAGGAAATACTGGACCAAAAACAGCTGTTGGCCCAGATTTTTGAACACAGTCTTGAGGCGCATGTCATAACGGATGCTGACAACAGGATTATCGCCGTCAACAGTTCCTTTACCCGGTTAACCGGCTACAGCCAGGAAGAGGCTCGTGGCCAGAACCCGAAGATCCTTCAGTCGGGCAGGGAGCCCTCCGGGTTTTATACGGCAATGTGGGAATCGCTCCTGACCGAAAACCATTGGCAGGGAGAAATATGGGACAAGCGCAAGGATGGCAGTTTCTATCCCAAATGGCTGACCATCAACGTGATACGGAGTACTACGGGAAGCATTGTCAACTACATTGCCGGGTTTACCGACATATCTGAACGGAAGAGTGCCGAGCAGAGAATCAAGCACTTGGCGCATCATGACTCTCTGACCGATCTGCCGAATCGCTTCAGTCTCGGTGAACGCCTTTTGCAGACACTGGAGCTGGCAAAACGGGCGGGACATCACCTGGCTGTCATGTTCATAGACCTTGACCGTTTCAAAAGTGTTAACGATTCGTTGGGACACCACATTGGGGATAAGTTACTCATCGAAGTCGCCGACCGGCTGTTACACTCGGTTCGCAGCTCCGACATCGTTGCCCGCATCGGCGGCGACGAATTTGTGGTCGTACTGCCGCACATTGAATCTGGCATCGCCTCGGCACACTTTGTCGACAAGATCCGCAGTGCCCTTTCCCAGCCCTATACGTTAGACGACCACGAATTGCACAATACTCCGAGTATTGGCATTAGCGTTTTTCCCCATGACGGCGAAACAGTTGAAGAGCTCTTGAAAAATGCTGACACTGCCATGTACCATGCCAAGTCCAATGGAAGAAACAACTACCGGTTTTTTAAACAGGAGATGCATACAACCGCCCGCGAAATGCTGCTCCTGGAAAATGACCTTCGGTTTGCCGTTGAAAGGAACGAATTTGTTCTGCATTATCAACCGCAGATTGAGACAAATTCCGGCAAGGTTGTGGGTGTCGAGGCCCTGGTCCGCTGGCAGCACCCCGAGCGTGGCCTTATCCAACCGGACACGTTTATTCCACTTGCTGAAGAGTCGGGACTGATAATACAGCTGGGTGCCGTGGTCCTTGAAACCGCCTGCCGCCAACTGGTGTCCTGGCTGAAGGCCGGTATGCCTCCGCTGACCATGGCGGTCAATCTGTCCGCCAAGCAGTTCCGGCACAATACTCTTCCGGACATGATTGCTGATATTATCTCTCTCACAGGGATAGATCCGAAACTGCTGGAACTGGAAATTACCGAAACCGCCGCCATGGAACATCCGGAAGAGACCATCCGCCAGCTGTGCCGATTGAAAGATATGGAGGTGCAGCTTTCCATTGACGATTTCGGCACCGGATATTCTTCGCTGAGCTATCTGAAACACTTTCCGGTTAACCACCTGAAGATTGACCGCACCTTCGTTAAAGACATCGAAACAAATACGGATGATGCTGCAATTGTAGCGGCCATAATCCTGCTTGCCCATACCCTCGGCAAGAAAGTTGTCGCTGAGGGGGTCGAAACCGATGCTCAGCTCACGTTCCTTACCTATCAGCAATGCGATTATATACAGGGTTACTTTTTCAGTCGTCCCCTTCCGGCCGATATGACGGCGGAATTCATCAGGTGTAATAGACAGGGCGATATCAGGAGAAACGTATGACAGAACCAGAAGTGACGGAAGGGGTGACGATTCCAGCGTCCACCTATATCGTCGGTATCGGGGCCTCGGCCGGCGGCCTGAACGCGCTCGAACACTTTTTCGACGTCATGCCGACCGATAGTGGTATGGCCTTCGTAATAATCCAGCACCTTTCGCCGGATTTCAAAAGCCTGATGGACGATCTGCTCTCCCGCCACACATCCATGAACATTCATCGGGTAACAAACGGCATCGATCTCAAGCCAAACAGTATCTATCTGATCCCCCCCAAGACCATGATGACCATAAAGGACGAGAAGCTCTTTCTGACCGAAAAGGTGGCCAGTCAGCACATGGAGCTTCCCATAGACATCTTTTTCAACTCCCTGGCCGATGATGTGGGCAGCCGAGCGATCGGCATCATTCTGTCCGGTACCGGCTCGGATGGTTCCCGAGGCATATTGTCCATCCATAACAATGGCGGCCTGGTGCTCGTCCAGTCTCCGGAATCGTCCCAGTTCGATGGTATGCCGCGCACCGCCATCGCCAGCGGGGTATGCGATTTAATTCTCCCCCCGGACCGTATGCCGCACGTACTCGTCGAGTACGCCGTGAGCCCTCAGGAGATGCGCCGCAAGATGCTCCACACGCTTGATGTAGTAGAGGATGAAGGAGAGTATGCCGAGGTTTTCGCCCTGCTCAGGCGTAGTTACCATCTGGATTTTTCCAAGTATAAAGGTGCTACGGTGGGACGGCGGGTCAAGAGGCGCATGGAATTCCGTCAGATTCCCGAGGTGTCCGATTATGCTGCCATTCTTTCCGGTGATCCGCTTGAAATGGAGGCACTCTACAAGGATCTGCTGATCGGCGTTACCGAGTTTTTTCGCGACAGGCAGACCTTCCAGTATCTGGAAAACGAAATCCTGCCGAAATTGTTTGCAGATCTTGGCAAAGGCGAGGATCTGCGGGTGTGGTCGGCAGCCTGTGCCACCGGAGAGGAGGCATTCTCGCTGGCCATTCTGCTTCTCGAACGGGCCGATGCCACCGGCTTCATGGGGAAGATTACCGTATTTGCTTCCGACGTACACAAGACGTCGCTCGACGTTGCCTCCCAGGGACTCTATGACCGCGAGCGGCTCACCAACGTCACGCCGGAACGTTTGGAACGCTTCTTTAATAAAGAGATTGGAGGACTTTTTCGGGTCAATTCCGAAGTGCGAAAAATGGTGGTGTTCGCCCCGCACAATCTGCTGAAAGATCCTCCCTTTACGAGACTGGATCTGGTCTGCTGTCGCAACCTGCTGATTTATTTCCAACCAGCGGTACAGGAAAAAGTTATTTCACTGTTTCATTTTGCCCTTAAAACCAAAGGCGTGCTCTTTCTGGGGAGCAGCGAGGGGCTGGGCACATTTGCCGACGAATTTGATACCATCGCCAGTCAGCACAAAATGTTTCGAAAGATCCGCGATCTCAAGCTTGCCATCGACCTGGATGCCGTACGCTCGGATAAGGAACGGAATATCCCGATACCGTCATTTCAGCCGATTCAGAACCGCATGGTCAGTATGGACCGCCAGATGTTGTACGACTACGATCTGCTGCTGCGGAGACATATGCCTCCCGGCGTCCTTATTAATGATAATCGCCACATTATCCACTATTTCGGCAATGTTTCGGAATATCTGAAAATGCCGGAGGGGCGGGCAGAAGACGACATCTTGCAGCTTGTGGAGGATAATCTGCACATCGCACTCAGCACTGCGCTCCTGCGTATTAACAAGACGAAGCAGTGTACGATTACCCGCAATGTTCGCGTCAGGCGCGGCACAGTGGAATTCCTGATTGATCTGACCGTGGATCCGCTTGTGGATGAAAAAAGCCGCACCAGCCACTATCACATCTATTTCGAGCGGGTGAGAACCGTGGAACCCTCCGTTTCACCGTCAGATACTGCAGAAGTTTTCGATGAGACCACCCTGGACAGCAGCAGCCACTACCGTCAACATGTCGGTGATCTGGAAATGGAGTTGCAATCGACACGGGAAAACCTCCAGACCACCGTTGAAGAGTTGCAGACCAGCAACGAGGAGCTGCAGGCCACCAACGAAGAGCTGTTGGCATCCAATGAAGAACTGCAAAGCACCAACGAAGAGCTGCACTCGGTAAACGAGGAGTTGTACTCGGTCAATTCCGAATTTGAGCGCAAAAACATTGACCTGAAACAACTCAATACCGACCATGATAACCTGCTCGGCAGTATTGATATCGGCACGATTTTCCTGGACCGCACAATGCGTATCCGCAAATTCAATCCCGCCATAGCCGCCTTCTTCAAGCTACTGCCCCAGGATATCGGTCGTCCCATCGATCACATCGCATATCATCTCTCCCGGCAGGAAGAGCTGCTGCTCAATATCAGCCATGTTTTAAGCGACGGGCAACCGGTACAGAGCGAGGAGTGTACCCGTGATGGGCATTGGCTGTTAAATCGCATTATGCCTTTCAGGACCGAGACCGGTCAGGTGGGAGGTGTTGTCATTACATTTACCGACATATCCCGTATCAAGGAAGCCGAACTGAACGTCACCCGCCTTAACGAGCATCTCACCCGGCTCAACGAGGAGCTTGACAACAAGGTGCGGGAACGCACCCGCGAGTTGACCGAAGAAGCACGGGTGCGGCTGGCAGCCGAAGAGTCCATGCGGAAGCAGGAACGCTTTACCCGCTCTGCCATTGATGCGCTTGCGGCCCATGTCTGCGTTATTGATGGGGAGGGACGTATTATTATAGCCAATCGTTCCTGGTCGGAATATGCCGCGAATAATTGTGAATGTCTCGATGTCAATCGACAACCGGTGTGCGGCAACGCTCTGATGTGTGAAAAACGCAGATTCAACGAAGAGTCCAATGAAATATTGAGCTATTTGAGTGTATTCAGCCTCACGGATTCAAAAACTACCACCGACGCCGAGCATTTAATCGAGGGTGTTCATTGCACCCTGAACGGAAAACAAAACGGCTTTGTCATGGAGTATCGCTGCAATTCACCCGTCGCAGAGAATTGGTTTCGTGTCAGGGTAGACAGGATGGAGATCGATGGCACCTGCTATGCGGTTATAGCCCATGAGAGCATATCCGCGCAGAAGCAGATGGAACGGGAACTTGCCAGGAAGCAGCGGCAGATCGAGATACTTACTTCATCGCCAAAGTAATTCAAATATTTCGACATTATAGAAACGTATGTACCAAGAGTATTCAGTGGAGGTTACATCATGGATGACAGCAGCACCGCGAAACGCAAACCCTCACACATAGTCGGTATCGGGGCGTCGGCCGGCGGGCTGAACGCACTGGAACAGTTCTTCGACGCAATGCCGTCCGATACCGGCATGGCGTTTGTGGTCATCCAGCACCTTTCTCCTGACTTCAAAAGTCTTATGGATGATCTGCTGTCGCGCCACACCTCCATGCCGATCCATCGCGTCACCGATGGCATTGAGCTGGTTCCCGACAGCATCTATCTGATCCCCCCGAAGGCTCATATGACCGTCAGGGAAGAGAAGCTCTACCTGACCGAGAGGACACTGAGCCCCCATATCGAACTTCCCATAGACATTTTCTTCAACTCGCTGGCGGAAGACGTCGGCGATCGGGCGGTTGGCGTTGTGCTTTCGGGGACCGGCTCAGACGGTTCTCGCGGCATCATAACCGTCAACAAAAACGGCGGCCTGGTTGTTGTTCAGCTACCCGAATCGGCCCAGTTTGACGGTATGCCCCGCAATGCCATTGCCACGGGAATCTGCGATTTTATCCTGGCACCGGACCGGATTCCCCGCATTCTCGTTGAATATGCCATCAACCCGCTTGTTGTTCGTTCCCGGATGAGTCACGAGCTGGAAGTATTCGAGGACGAGGGAGAATACGCTGAAATATTTGCCCTGCTCCGGCGGCACTACAAACTGGACTTCTCCAAATACAAGGGGTCCACGGTCGGCAGACGTATCCGCCGGCGCATGGAGTTCCGCCAGATTCCTGAGGTGTCCGATTATGCTGCCATCATGTCAGGTGACCAGGGAGAGCTGGAGCTTTTGTACAAGGATCTGCTGATAGGAGTTACAGAGTTCTTTCGAGACAAGCAGGCTTTTGAGTTCCTGGAACAGGAGGTTGTCCCCCACCTCTTTGCCAATCTGAAGCCGGGAGAAGATCTGCGTGCCTGGTCGGCCGCCTGCGCCACCGGTGAGGAAGCCTACTCACTGGCCATTCTTCTGGCCGAACACGCCGAGCAGATTTCCTTTACCGGCAAAGTTACGGTATTTGCGACGGATGTCCATAAAACGTCCCTTGATTTTGCTTCACACGGTCTCTATGACCGGGCAAAATTGACCAATGTGAGTCCTGCACGGTTGGAGAAATTCTTCAAAAAGGATGGCCACGACCTGTTCCGGGTTACTTCCGAATTACGGAAACTGGTGGTCTTTGCCCCCCACAACCTTCTGAACGACCCTCCCTTCACCAGACTGGATCTGGTCTGTTGCCGTAATCTGCTGATTTACTTTCAGGTAGATGTTCAGACGCGGATGATCTCCCTCTTTCATTTTGCCCTCAAGAAAGACGGCGTGCTCTTCCAGGGGAGCAGTGAAGGGCTGGGGACCTTTGTCGGCGAATTCGAGGTGATTGCCAACCAGCACAAGCTGTTTCGAAAGATCCGTGACCTCAAGTTGGCACTCAATCTCGATGCGAACCGTATGGAGCGAAGAGAATCAAACATTCCGGTGACCGTCTTTCAATCCGGCAGCAGCCGTGCAGTTACCATCGACCGTCAGGTGTTGTCCGATTACGATACCTTGCTGCGGAGACATATGCCGCCGGGCGTTCTGCTCGATGAGAACCGCCATATAGTCCACTACTTCGGTAATGTTGCCGAATATCTGAAGATGCAGGAGGGGAGAGTAGAGAAAAATATTCTTACCCTTGTTGAAGACAGTCTCCATATTGCCCTCAGCACTTCGCTGCAACGGGCCGATACGACCAGGCAATTGGTTGTTACCCGTAATGTGCGGATCAGCCGCGGTGACGGGGATTTTTTGATCGATCTGAACGTTTCGCCGCTTCCCGACGAAAAGAGCCACACGACCCACTACCATGTGTATTTTGAGCGGGTACGCTGCCTGGAACAACCGTCCACGACAGGTGTTCCCGCAGTAATTGATGAGAGCAGTTTCAATACTGAAGGCAATTTTCGTGAGCACCTGGCCGACCTTGAAATGGAACTGCAATCGACTCGCGAAAGTCTTCAAACAACGGTTGAAGAGCTACAGACCAGTAATGAGGAGCTCCAAGCCACAAATGAAGAACTTCTTGCCTCCAATGAAGAGTTGCAAAGTACCAACGAAGAACTGCACTCGGTGAACGAGGAACTGTATTCGGTGAATTCCGAATTTGAGCGTAAAAATCTCGATTTGAAACAACTCAACGACGATCACGAGAATCTTCTGGCCAGCACCGATATCGGTACCGTTTTTCTTGATCGCCAGCTGAGAATCCGCAAGTACAACTCAGCAATTGCCTCGTTTTTTAAGCTGATGCCCCAGGATATCGGTCGGCCAATCGACCATATCGCTTACCACCTCTCCAATCAGGACGAGATGTTGTCCGACATACATCGGGTTCTTGCCGATGGCAACCCATTGGAGAAAGAGGAGCAAACCCGCGATAAAACCTGGCTTTTAAAGCGCATTATGCCGTTCCGTATCGAGAATGGCCAGGTTGAAGGGGTCGTCATAACCTTTACTGATGTCACCTCTATCAAAGCTGCCGAACTGAAAGTACAACGTCTTAACGAAGACCTTGAGCAGAAGGTCGAAGAGCGAACCATCGAACTAAAAGATGAAATAGCGGTACGACTCAAAGCGGAAGAATCGCTCAAACAACAGGAAAAGTTTATCCGCAGCACCATTGACGGCTTGAACGTTAACATCTGTGTAATTGACGCCCGGGAGAAGATTGTTATCACCAATCGTGCCTGGAATGACTTTGCCGTCGAAAATAATGCTGCCGAGGGAACTTTTGGCGAAGGAGTTAACTATCTTGATGTGTGCAAAATTATCTCAGAGGAAGATCTGGCAGATATACATGAATTCAACGCAGGAATCAGGGCGGTACTCGCCGGAGACTTGCCGGAATTCGTTAAGGAATACCCTTGCCACTCACCGACTGAAGAGCGCTGGTTTATCTGCAGGGCAAATGCCTTCAGCGTATCTGGAGCCCATTACGCTGTCATAACCCACGAGAACATCACTGACCGCAAAAAAAATGAAATTTTACGCACACGAAATCAGGAACGTTTGGAGAGCCTGTTACGGGTTTCCCAACATACATCTCAGAACACCCAGGAGTTGTTCGATCTTGCCCTGGAAGAAGCGATTACCCTCACCCGCAGCAAGTTTGGCGAAATCTGCCATTACAGTCAGGATGCCAGTGAGTTGATCCTTACTGCATGGTCCCATGGTGTCGCGAAAGAGTGCAGCATCGCCGATCCTCAGGCTTGCTGCGGTCTCGACAAAACCGGGCTCTGGGATGAGGTTGTCCGCCAGCGCTCAACGATCATACTGAATGACATTCAGGCAGATCACCCCCTCATGAAAGGTTGCCCGGCGGGGCTTGCGCCATTGCACCGTTTCTTGTCCATTCCGGTATTTTATAATGAAAAGATTGTCGCCGTTGTTGCCGTTGCCAATAAGGAGAGTGACTACTCCCAGACGGACGTACTTCAACTCACTCTGCTGATGGACTCGGTATGGCGTGTCATAGAACAGTCTCGGATTGAAGATGAAAAGCTGGCCCTCGAGAGACAATTCCAACAAACGCAGAAGCTGGAAAGTCTGGGAGTACTTGCGGGGGGCATTGCCCACGACTTCAATAATATTCTGGCGATTATTATCGGTAATTGCAATCTGGTTAAGATGGAGTATACGACTGCCGAGATCCATATCCCGGTGATTGAAAAAGCTGCAGAGCGTGCCGCTGAGTTGTGTCGCCAGATGTTGTCATATGCAGGTAAAGCGACTTTTTCACTTTATAATGTTAATTTGACCGTTCTGGTTGAAGAAACGGTAAAAATGCTCAAATCTGTTATTAATCAGAATGTCGTTATCAATACGAATTTTTCCCCGGATATCCCCACCATAAAAAGCGATAACAGCCAACTGAGGCAGGTTGTCATGAATCTGATCATTAATGCCTCGGAAGCCATCGGTGAAGAACATGGTGCAATACATGTCTCGCTGACAAAGAGTGAACTCAAGGGTGGGCAGCTAAGTAAAGACCACCTCGGCAGTAATATTATGCCCGGTTGGTATGTGTGTATGGAAGTGTCCGATACCGGATGTGGTATGGATGAAGAGACGAAACTGCGTGTATTTGAGCCCTTTTATACAACTAAATTTACTGGCCGAGGTTTGGGAATGTCTGCCGTACTCGGCATCATCAGCGCCCACAAAGGAGCTTTAAAGCTCACCAGTCAGCCGGGTCAAGGAACTACATTCAAAATTTATCTGCCAATTCAGGAGGATGAACCGGCTGTTGACGTTCCACTACAACAGGTGGGCGTGGCACCGTGGCAAGGAAGCGGTACCATTCTTCTTGTTGAAGATGAAGAGCCTGTCAGGACGATCACGAAAACCATGCTCATGGCACTGGGATTTACTATCATTGAAGCTGCACATGGTAAAGAAGCGTTGCATCTGTTTCGGAAGCATATGGAGGACATTACCATGGTAGTCACTGATTTGGGCATGCCGGAAATGGACGGATATGTGCTGTTTCGTGAGCTGAAAAATCTCAGGAGGGAACTGCCGATTATTATTTCTACCGGTTTTGGGGATATCGATGTAACCTCGCGGATAGCGCGAGATGAAGTATCCGGTCTGCTTGTTAAACCGTTCAACTTTGATCAATTAAGAACGGTAATGAAAAGTGTTGTATCGGGTTAATGAGTTGTGATGTGGTACTCAGGAGGGTGCATTGCTCTCAACCCTGTTGCGTCCCCCTGATTTTGCCAGGTAGAGCAGCTCGTCTACCTGGTTGAGAACGTCTTCCCCTGTTTTGTCGAGGGTACAGGCTACCGTCACAACCCCCAGGCTTGCCGTGACGTGATCTGCAACTTCTGAAGATTCATGGGGAATAGCGCACGTTGCGATTGCCAGTCGAATTTTTTCTGCAATGATGGTGGCACCACGGAGGTCGGTCTCCGGGAGAATGCAGGCAAATTCCTCCCCTCCATAGCGGGCGGCAAGGTCCGCGGGACGCGTGATGCAACTGCTGATTGCCTGGCTGACGGTGCGCAGGCATTCATCACCCTGAACATGGCCATAGGTGTCGTTGTAGGTCTTGAAATAATCTATATCCAACAGTATGAGGGACAAATTTGCACCGGAACGGGTATGACGGGAGTATTCATGGGCAAATACCTCGTCAAACCGTCTCCGATTAGCCACCCCGGTCAAGCCATCGGTAAGACTCATGGACCTGTAGGTGCGGTTTGCTTCCTCCAACACGTGTTCTGCTCGTTTCCGTTCGGTAATGTCACTGATAATACCGGTAAAGAGCTTTTTATTTCCCAGTTGCATCTCATTGATGCCCAACTGGATGGGGAAGACGGTGCCGTCTTTACGCAAGCCGGCGGCCTCTTTCTCCTTGCCCATGATTCGTGGTTGCCCCGTGTGCAAAAACCTCTCAACGTATCCGTCATGCTCGGAATGGTACGGCTGGGGCATTAACAGAGAGATGCTTTTGCCAATAACCTCATCTATCGTGTATCCGAATATCTGTTCCGCAGCGTGATTGAATTCCTCAATCAGCAGGTCCGTATTAATGACGATAATTGCTTCTGCCACCGTGTCAACGATTGAACGCACTCTTTCAGAGCTGAGCTGCAGCTCATCCTCTACCCGCTTTCGGTATTCAATCTCTTTTATTGCCATACGATACAATTGACGGCTTTCCTGGGCGGTCAGCATGAGGTCGGTGACATCCTGAATGGATACAACGGCATAGGTACGGTCATCGAATGTTGTCGGAGTTACCGTTGTCTGCTGGATCCGTTTTTGACCATCGATTCTAACCGAAGGGATTAAATGGGGATGGAGCTGGGGGGAAAAAACCACCGGGGGCCCCCCCTCAAAAACAGGGTGTATTCTACCCGCATACCGTACTGTTCCCAAGTGGGGATAGCGATCAATAATCGATGTGCCCACGATCTGCTCAGGGGATACACCTGTCCATTCGGCCAGGAGTTTGTTCCAGCTCATGACGGTCATATGCCGGTCCAGAATCATAACACCAATTGGGATGGTGTCCATTATGTGCAACCATTGTGCTGTCATCTGTTCTGACATCGGTATCCTTATTCGTATAGTGCTGCTTCCAGTGCCTCAACAAAAAAATCAAACGAACCAACTTCAAAGAGGAGCAGAAATTCTCCGGTAATATGACGGCTCTGCACCGTAAATCTCGTGGTTATTTCGAGGGCAGCACTGTCATCTCGAAGAATTGGCAATAATATCTCTCCCAGATTCCCGACATAATAGGAGGGAATAGAATAGGTGAGGCGTGAGTGGAGAATATTACCTATGGAGCCAACGACTGCGTTGAGCAAAATATTGCCTATCTCCGTAAGAGTGCCGGACTTGATGGCATCAATATCATCGACGGGAGTCTCCTCACCCAACAGCATATCAACAAGTTTTGACGCGCTGTCCGAGGTGAACAGCAGTGTCGATAGCCCGCTGAACTGGCCGCTGAATGGCAGGGAAACCAGTGAAATGGTATCGACGCAGCGATTGTTGATATGAGTGCCAAGTTCCGCTGGGGGAATGAAAACAATCTGGGGAACTTCGAGCTGAATCCGGTTACTGAGTAACTCGTTCAAGGTCCCGGCGGCCTGGCCCAAGCTGATATTAATTACTTCTTTCAGTGCGTCCAGCAGCTCATCGGAAAGGTTCATGACGATATGTCCTTTGTCAGTGCGTTAGTAATGAAGGCCAGCAGCTGCTCCTCATCGGGTGGTTTGTTGAACAGGGCGGCAGCACCGAGTCCACAGCAAATTGCCCCGGTATCTTTTTGGATATCTGCGGTAACCATAACCACAGGTATGCTGTTTCCCCCGTCTCGCAATGCTTCGAGAAAGGCAAATCCATCCATCTCAGGCATCAATATATCACTGACGATAAGGTCGGGTGCCGTTGTCCGAAGAAGCTCAAGGGCACTTTTCCCGTTGTCTGCGGCGAGTACGGTGTGCCCTCCCCGTTTCAGGACTTTTCCGATCTGTAGCCGGGAAAACGATGAGTCATCTACATGCAGAATAACGGCCATAAGTTCACTCTCCCGGGTCATTCATTCTGAATATGTTACAAACAAGGTCTGCTTCATTGTGTAGTTATTTTAACCTGATGGTGAATAATCAATAGTATATTCGGTAAATTAACTGTTGATGCACGTTCGGTCAAGATAATTATCATGGGCTTCGACATGATAGTAGGTGCCTCGTTTCTGTGGTGAAGGGGAATCTTGTTGACTACTCATGAGGGGAACAAAATGGAGCTTTTCGTTATTCGCCATTGATGGGCAAAAAACGGGCAGTGATTATTACAAACTGCAAAACCACCTGAAGTATTAGTTTTTTTTCTTGACCAGCGGGGGGTCATCACTGAAGCGGAGGTGGGTATGCCTCTGCATTTTGGTGATGGTAACGCCATGGTTCAACGTGTGGAGATGACCGGCAAAGGGGAGGGTTTTGGGACCAAGATCGGGCTCGGCTCCTACCGACTGGCAGAAAGCTGGTGTCACCTGAAATTCTGGGGCTTCCGGAAAAGCTCGATCCCCAGGTTGTCCGGTTGCTCAATGCGACAACCGGTCTGGCCTCCACCGATGACCAGATGATAGAGATGCATCCCGACCGATGTCACCATCGTGGTGGACTGTCTGGATAATTTTGTCAGCCGTTTTGCTCTGTTCTCGTCCACACCGGCCGGTCGTTTTTTTGTTCACGGCAGCATTGAAGGGGATCAGGGACAACTTTTGACCCTTTTGCAAGGTACGTCCCACCCCTTGGCAGAAATATTCGCCGGGGCTATTCAGCCCCTGGCTCCCATTCCCGTTACGGCGGATAACGTGCTCATAATTGCCGGCCCGATGGGCCATGAAATTTTCCACATCATTGGCGGTACTCCCAAATTACTCGACAGTTTCCTCATCGTTGCCAGTATGCTTATCCGTGAGACACTCGTACGGTATAAGTGGCTCTTTATTAAGCAGAGAATAGCATCGGTGCGTACATTATAGTGGTAAATTTAAGTTTGATAAATTAGAATCTTGTACACATTTAGAGGTGCTGCCTTCGTAGATGCCTGAAATGGTGGTAATGTAAAAAAACTGTCAGTTATGGTGTCTAATTTGCAAAGACAACGAAAGGGCGATTTTCGGAGGCATATATGACGATCTCAAAGAAGATGTTGCTGGCGTTGGGGATGATCTGTGTAATGGTGTTGATGTCAATGGCAATTCCTTTTATGACCTCACGGGATCTGAAGGGCGTAAAGGCTGAGCTTGTCGGCTACGAATCACTTCAGGAGGAGATCGGTTTTACCCAGGATCTCCAGATCCAGGTGGCAAATATCTGGCAGTTTATGACGGATGCATCCCTGACCAGGGAGCTGAAATCCATCAATCAAGAAGCCAAAACAGCCTACGATAAGTCGCAGAAGCTGGTGAACCGGTTACTTGAACTTTCCGGCCATGACCCGGAACAGGTGGCAAAGCTGAAAGAGATACAGCAGGGACTACCGGTGATGTGGCAAACCGGCACCCGGATGTTCGAAGCCTATGCCATCAACCCCCAGGCGGGCAATGTTGTCATGGAAGAGTATGATAAAGCCTGTGACCGCGTGATCAATGCTGCGGCCGACACAGCCGGGAAGAGTCGGGCCAAGGGTCGCACCCAGATGAAGGGGATCGATGGCGACATCTCCCTGCTCAATGTGAAGGTCAATTATAGTGGCACAGTGGTCGCGGTACTAGGTGTCGTTGTCATTGTCATTATGTTTCTGCTGCGTCACATGATTGTACGGCAACTGCTGTTGATTATCGAGGAGATCAGTTGTCTGGCAACGGGTGACCTGAGCAGGACATTTGCCTCCCACGGAACCGACGAAATTGCCCAGGTCAACGGCATGGTAAACACGTTAATAGAGTCCTTGAGAAGGATTATCGTAAATATTTCCGATGCCGCAGCACGGGTATCCACCGAGTCCGTTCAGCTTGCCGCCATATCCGTACAGATGGCCCGGGGTGCGGAGGAGGTGGCAGACGAGTCGGGAACCATTGCCACCGCAGGGGAAGAGATGGCGGCCACATCGGGTGATATCGCCAGAAACTGCCAGTTGGCCGCAGAGGGTGCCCAGCGAACTTCCCAGGCGGCGTCTGACGGTTCGGGGGTGGTTGCCAAAACCGTTCTGGTCATGGGGCAGATTGCGGATCGGGTACAGGAATCGTCGCAAACGGTGGAAAGTTTGGGAGCTCGCAGCGATCAGATCGGTGCCATAATCGGCACCATTGAAGACATTGCCGATCAGACCAATCTTCTGGCCCTGAATGCGGCCATTGAAGCGGCACGGGCCGGTGAACAGGGGAGAGGGTTTGCGGTGGTTGCCGATGAAGTCAGAGCACTTGCGGAACGGACCACCCGCGCCACCAGAGAGATTGGCGAAATGATTAAAAATATCCAGAGCGAGACCCAGGGGGCGGTCGCGGTCATGGTTCAGGGGGGACGTCAGGTTGAAGCGGGAAAACAGGAGGCGGCCCGTTCCGGCGATGCACTGCAGACCATTCTCGCCTTTGTGAACGAAGTTGCCATGCAGGTAAGTCAAATAGCGACGGCAGCGGAACAGCAGACCGCAACTACCGATGAAATATCACGGAAAATGTACCATATCACCGAAGTAATTCATCAGACCGCTGCGGGAGCCAGTCACTCGGCACATTCGGCCGAGCAGTTGAGAAGCAGTGCCGACGAGCTTCAGGCGGTGGTCCGACAGTTCAGACTATAGGGCAAAAAACCAATTGCATCTTGTATCCGCAACATGATTTCTGGTACATTGTGCAATATTATCAGCTGTAGCCGCCTCAAAGAAGTGGAACGCTGCACGAAAAAAAGGAGAGTACTGAAATATGCTTGGACCCATAGAAATAAAGAACGGGATTTACTGGATCGGTTCGGAGGATCCGGATTTACGGGTGTTTGATGATCTGTTCCCGACGGAGCATGGCACCAGCTACAATGCGTACCTGATGAAGGGAACCGATAAAACCGTGCTTATTGACACGGTGGAAGAAAAGTTTGTTGACGAGTACATGGACAAGGTGAAATCCCTGGTCGATCCGAAGACCATTGACTATATTGTGGTCAACCACACCGAGCATGACCACTCCGGTTCACTGCTCTACCTGCTTGAGCAGGCACCCCAGGCGGTGGTTTACTGCTCCATTGCGGCGAAAAACTTCCTGACCAACATTTTACACAAGCCGATTAACTGTCAGACGGTCAAGGATGGTGACACCCTTGATCTGGGGGGGCGTACCCTCCGCTTTATCACCGCACCATTTCTCCATTGGCCCGATACCATATTTACCAGGGTCGAAGAGGATAATATCCTGTTCTCCTGTGACGCTTTTGCGGCCCATTACTGGCAAACCGGACGCATTTTCAACGATGAGGTTGATGACTTCACCTCGGCCCGTCATTTTTACTTCGACTGCATCTTCCGCCCCTTCAAGGACAAGGTTCTTGCCGCCGTGGAAAAAATCCGTCATGACGTGATTGACATGATCTGTCCGAGCCACGGGCCGATTATCAGACGCGATCCCTGGAGGGTTATCCAGCAATTTGAAAGCTGGAGCAAGCCGACCTCTCAAGGCAAAAAAATTGTCTCCCTGTTTCTCTCTCCCCATGGCAGTACGGAAAAAATGGCCCAGGCCGTTGCCAGGGGGGCGGCCCATGACGGCATCGAGGTGATCAGCTATCACATCAACAGTCTGAATGCCAGCGAGTTACGAAATCTGATGGAAGAGGCCGACGCCCTGCTCTTCGGGATTCCGACATTTAACCGTGATATAGCCAAGCCGATGTGGGATGTGCTGGCATACCTCAGCACCGTGAAGCTCAAGACCAATCTTGCCGGTATTTACGGCAGTTATGGCTGGAGTGGCGAAGCGTGCAAAATGGCGGAAGAACGGCTCAAGAGCCTGGGCTTTAAAATGGTGGCCGACACGGTCCGGACCCTGTTTTCACCGAAGCCGGAGGTTCTTGAACAGTGTGAAGCACTGGGACGGGCTGCCGCTGAGGCGGTTGCCGCCAGGAACTGATGCAGGAAAGGTTTACGGGGCGGTCTCTGGTTGTTCATCCCGGTGAATGACCAGGCGCAAGGCCGCCTCGATTTTCTGCACATCGACGACGGTATTAAAGCAGGGGCCGTGGGGGCGCTCGTTGAGAATGCCGATTACCGGCAGCGGATAGCAGTCCTTGATTCCCGAAGTAAGGTCCCGCTCGCAGGCAACAGCCAGTACCAGTTTTGGCCGTTTTTCAACAATTACCTTGCGGGCCAGGGTCCCGCCGGTAGCCACAGAGATATCCACCGCATATCTGATCCCGATATCAACCAACCCCTTGATGGTACAACGTCCGCACTGGACGCATTTGTGAATATCCCCGGTCACCTTTATTTCGCAATCGGAAAGTTGAATGCAATGGGGGAGCAGTACCAGAATCCGGTCCGGCGGGGCCTTCATCCGCTGTGAAATCACCAGACTGTTGTTCATGGCAATAAACGACTGCCTGATACGATCCTTGTCTATTCCGATGACTCTCCCCACCAACTCAATAACCGGCAGCAAAAACTTGATCACCATCAATCGCATGAAGCGGGTCATGACCAGATCTTTTCCCAGGGCGGTGGTCAATACCAGCAGGCCGGTGCCGAGGATGGCCGTTCCGGAAAGCACCACCATGATAAGGCCGACAATGTGGGGAAGGTTGGGGTGAATGTTGGCCAGACCCCGGTTGGGAATCCACCAGGCGAGAAAGATGATGGCAACCACGATCAGGCAGGTGATCCCCATGAGCGACACAAAAAGACGCTTCCGTGGCTGTGGAGAAGGCTGTCCTTCCACCGTGGTCACGACAGTTCTTCTCCGGTGGCATCCGTTGTCAGAAGTGTGCCGGGGAGTACGGTATGGCCGGCGAGAAAGCTGGTGCAATCAAGCCGTTTTTTTCCGGCAAGCTGCATCTCTTCAATGAACAGTGAGCCGGAGCGGCAGGCCACTTCGAAGGTGCCCCGGGCGGCATGTAATACCGTTCCCGGCACACCGCTCCCCTGGCCAATCCGGGTGCGATAAATTTTCAGTACCTGCCCATCAATGACCGTGCAGGCACCTGGCCAGACCGCAAGGGCACGCACCTGATTGTGGATAGTACGGGCCTCTGAGTTCCAATTAATCGTACCATGGTCCTTTTTCAGCAGAGGAGCGTAGCAGCTGTCGGCATCATTCTGGGGTTCGGGGACCAACTCCCCCGCCGCCAGCCTATCCAGGGTTTCCCCCAGAAGATCAGCTCCCATGGCTGCCATCCGATCATGGAGCGAGATAATGTTCTCATCGTCATCCAGTGCGGTTCTTCCTGTCAGGAGCATGTCCCCGGTATCAAGGCCCACATCCATGAGCATGGTGGTGACGCCGGTTTCGGGCTCGCCGTTCATTATACACCAGTTGAGCGGCGCCGCACCCCGATAACGGGGGAGCAGTGATGCATGGACGTTGATGCAGCCATGAGACGGAATATCCAACAGGGCTTTTGGCAGTATCTGCCCAAAGGCAACAACGACGATGACATCGGGCTTCAGCTCCCGTATGACGTCAACGAAGCTGGGATCACGTACTTTGGCTGGCTGTAGTACCGGAATGCCGTACGTCTCGGCAAGGACTTTTACCGGTGGTGGCAGCATCTTTTGCCCCCGCCCTTTGGGGCGGTCCGGCTGTGTCACCACCGCAACAATATGCTCTCCACGGTCAATGAGTGTCTGCAGCGTTGGACAGGCGAAATCGGGAGTGCCCATAAAAATGGTACGCCAGCCGGTCATCGTTTATCCTCCCCGGCTTTGCGTGCCTTGCGCTGGAAAATTTCACGCTTGAGCGGTGAAAGGTGATCAACAAACAGCACCCCCTCCAGATGGTCTATCTCATGTTGGAAGGCGATGGCCAGCAGTCCTTCAGCTTCCCATATGCGTTCCGCTCCGGTGGGATCCAGGGCCTTCACCGTCACACGGGCATGGCGCTTGACGTTGGCGGCATAGGAGGGTACGGACAGGCACCCTTCTTCTTCAAAGGCATCACCTTCCGCGTCGGTTATAACCGGGTTGATGGCAACAATCAGTTCGGGGGGCTCGTTTTTTCCGGCGATGTCAATAACAATGACCGCCTGGTGTACCCCTATCTGGGGCGCTGCAAGACCGATCCCCGGTGCGTCGTACATGGTCTCGGCCATGTCCGCTGCCAGTTCACGGATCGCATCCGTGATCATCGGGACGTGTGCGGATTTTTTCTTGAGCTCAGGATTCGGGTAGGTAAGAATGGTTCGAATCATAGGGTAGTATGTCCTTTAGGAGGCTGGCAATATTATTGCCAGCCTCCTTATTGCGAGTTTAAGCTCACAATGATACTATCTCGCCATGATAAAATCAATTTTCATCTTCATCCAGAAGAGCCGAGGTGGCAGATGACCGATTCGATTGTGGGAGTATCAGGGACGCAAGGGGTTACATCGGGTGGCGGTCAGGGGGGTGGGAATCATACTCCGACCGGAGGAAAACGGAAGCAGGCCCCCGCGGAGCCGGTCTCCGATCTGGTTGAAATCTCATGTGAAGCTCGGGAGCAGTTGGGGGGAAAGAAAGAAAAAAAGGGCATATTTGACTTCATCGGGGAACTACTGGGGTGAGCCGTACGGAAAACTTAGCTGAATGTCCCCTTGTCCTTTTCGTAGGTTTCCATAAATTCCTGAAGAAGTCTTTCCAGGCAGGGTCCGCTCAAGCCAAGTTGCTGGGCCGGTGCGCTCAGCAGAAGGTCCATCTCCACATCAGCCTCCCGAAAACCGATGCCGCTCCGGTGGCAAAACAGGTCGGCAAGGCTGACAATACGGGTGAGAGTCATCTGATAAGGATCCTCATCCTCGGTGCGGGGAAGGGTATGGTGATCCAGTACCGTCTGGTAAAGCAGTTCGGGGAAGTTCCATTTTTTTATTACCAGCCCGCCAACTTCAGAGTGGGTGTAGGGAAACACCTGCCGTTCGGCCTCTTCAAAGCGAATTCCGCTATTGTAACAGCTTTGCATGACTTGCTGAAACTGCTGCTTGTTGACGGCATTCATGATTATTTTTCCGATATCGTGGAAAAGCCCTCCGAGAAACGCTTCTTCAAAACTTACCTGTCGAACTTCCTTGGCAATAAGGCGTGCAGCCAGAGCTGCGCCGAAGGAGTGTTCCCAGAGCATTTTTTCGGTTAGACCGTACGGATGGTATACCTGCTTGACTGACGCGGCAACCACGAGACTCTTCAGGGTTGACATGCCAAGCACCACAATGGCGTGGGAGAGAGTCTGAATTTGACGTTGACAGCCGTAGAACGAGGAATTGGATATCTTGAGAACTCGGGCAGCCACTGCCGGATCTGAGGCCACCACCCTGGCCAGTTGCTCGGCAGAAGCATTTTCACTCTCGATAAGCTGCATGACCTTTATGGCAACTGTCGGTATGGTAGGCAGGTCGCTTGCCGACATGATAATTAATTCAAGTTCTCTGTTCATGGTCCCTGAGGTCACCTTTCGGAGCAAAAAACGTGGAGTATCAATAGTAATTTTTGCCTATTATCCACGTACTGATGCCAATAATCAAGCACTTACCCTAAATTATTGAAATATTGTGAGATGACGTGTATAATGCCGCCGCACTACCACTGAGGTCAAGGAAACATCTCTTATGAAAAACATTCAGTCATATCTGATGCTCGCCAGTGCGGCACTGTTTTTAACCGGCTTTAGCTGGGGTTTTCCATCGGACCCCTGCAATGAGGCTCTCGAAACTGCCGACAAGCTGAGTACCTATAATGATGAAGTACGTATGCGTCAGGCGGAGGCAAAAATCACCACCCAGTGCCCGGATGGTGCCGCTGCCCATTTTGTTACGGCCCTTCAGCAGGAACGGGTTGGTAATGTTGATACGGCCATTGAGGAATATCAAAGGGCACTGAAGCTGGCCCCCTCCTTTGCCCGTGCCAGTGGAAATCTCGGCCTCCTCTATGCCAGAAAGGGGATGAACGATGAGGCGTCGGTTGAGCTGACAAAATCTCTTTCTTCAGTACATGAGCCGGTGTACCATAAGGTACTTGCCCAGGTTCTTGCGACTCAACGAGTGTACTCCCTTGCACTCTATCATTTTGGTGAAGCGGCCCCCGGACTTCCCCGCGATGCTGCCATTCCGGTCGGTCAGGCAGAAATTTACGCTGCGACCGGCCGTCCTGAAAAGGCTCTGGAAGAATATAACCGGGCACTGACCATTGACCCCGGCTCCGCACAGGCATACATGGGCATTAGCAGCATCAACCTGAAACAGGGGAAAATTGATGCGGCACTGGAAAGCCTCAAAAAGGCTGAGCAGGTGGCACCACAGGATCGACCGCTTCACCTGATGCTGGCCGATGTTTACGAAAAAAAGGGTGATTCCAAGATGGCTGCGTACCATGCGCTCCTGGGGGGAAAACCCCGGGTGGTGCAGGAAACGCCAAAATCACCAGCTGAGACGGCACCGGCGGCACCTGCCCAACCGGAGTTAAGCGGCGTAGATAAAGAGATCTCCCTTCTTAAGAACATGATGAAAGAGCATCCGGAAGATACGGAAGCCTATGAAAAGCTTGGTCACATCTATCGGCTGGCCGGCAGGGATGGGGACGCCTTGGAGGCGTATCGGGAAGCGGCCCACCGCAATAGTGCCAATAGTGATGTCTACCTCAATCTTGGAATCCTCTATGAAAAGAAGTCTCAGCTTGATGAGGCGGTCGTTGCCTACAAACGTGCGGTAAAGGCAAATCCGGCCAGCTCAGAAGCCCATCTGCGACTGGGCGACATCCGCTTCTCCCGTGGCCTGTATCAGGAGGCGGTGGAACAGTATTCGGAGTTTCTCAAACTCCGGCCCGAGAGTCCCGACATACATCTTAAGCTGGCACGGATTTTCGCCAAGAGCA
This sequence comes from uncultured Geobacteraceae bacterium, assembly GCA_903901875.1. Lineage (GTDB taxonomy): Bacteria > Desulfobacterota > Desulfuromonadia > Geobacterales > Pseudopelobacteraceae > JACRCG01. Next base: position 23,822 of record CAIUSO010000117.1, read on the forward strand.
AGGAAACCGGCCTGGCCCTTTCTTCTTATAATTCGGTACTTGCCTACAGTCCACACGATGGTGATGCCAATCGTGAGATTGCTGCCCTCTACGCTCAGAAAGGGGATAATGACAAGGCGATTAGCCATTATCGGAAGGCCCTTGCGGTTAAAAAGGATGATAGCGAGGCCCGGACGGCACTCATATCGGTGTACGTAAAGAACAAACAGTACGATGAAATTACCCAGCTGCTGAAAGAGGCCGTTGAGTTGAATCCCGATGATCCGGTCAATCATTACAAGCTTGGCCTGATGTATGACTTCAAAAAAGAGTATGATAATGCCATTGCAACCTACAAGAGGGCCATTGAGCTGAAACCGGACAATGCCCGCGCCTTGAATGCCCTGGGGCGGCTGTATATGAAAACGGGACGTCTCAGTGAGGCGAAGGCTACCCTTGAAGCGGCGAAAAAAGCGGATCCCACCATGGAGGAAACCGCCGTGTTGCTGAACAACATTCGTGATGAATTCAACCCGGAACCGCGTAAAATCACCAAAGGGAAGAAAGGTAAGGGGAAAAAATCGAAAAAAAGTACGAAGAAATCCAAAAACAAGAAAACTGGCAAATCAACAAAAAAACGCTGATCCGGCTTGGCCGGTTATGGCTTATTGACTTTTTCCAACATCCATGCATTCGGCGACTGGAAATATTATGAAAGATCCGAGCGGCACAGATTCATATTTTCCCCACGAGATTCAAATTTCCTCCCACCATTGGCGGTCCCTCAGATTGGGACCGCTTTCGAACAGCATCAAGGAACGGGGTATTCCCCAGATACAGTTTTTCCGGCAGTTGGCCCTGAAGCTGAACAACAGTCGTGCCGCCGGTTCGCCGACTGTTCACGCCGGCGAACTTAATCTGTACGCCACCCTCCAACGGGCTTTACGGTTTCTCATCAATGGTGTAGCCCATGCCGGTGACTCCTCTCTGTTGATCCATGCCGTGCGGAACGCCGGAATCGATCCGTCGGGGAGCGCACTGCGCAGCACCGCCCACCGTTTCGTGGAACTGTTCCCCCCCGGCCTGGTACTGACAAAGCAGACTCCCGTTGAACAGTGGGTGGCTGAAAGCATGCAAAGCCGGGTTCGTACCCACCAACTGCTTCAGGAAATGCTGCTTCTCCGTCTGGCGGCAGACAACCCTGCCATTGACAGCTTCCGGGAACTGGTTGACGATCGGGATCTGGTTACCACCACCTCCTATGAAAATATTACCCGCGCCTTTGAACGGGCCTTGAAGGATGGGCCACTCCTTGCGGATAAAGGGTGTACGCTGCTGGAAGCCCTCATGGCGGCAATTGTAGCTTCTCCTGCATCCCTCGCCGGCCAGGTCGCCTATCTTCGGCTGCAGTGGCAGGATATTCTGCCGGTTGAAATCCTCCACGATGTGGAGACAGCCCTCGATATTTTACATGAGGAACAGCGGGAGCGGGGAGGAGGCGGCGGAGACGGTGGACCTGCCCCGGTTCTTGAGTTCGGTCATGCCGCAGCCGCATCCGGTGGTACCCCAGCTTTTGGCGACACGGGCGGAGTTTTTCACGGTTTTGATTATCCGGCATATGAACAGTTTTCACCTGACGCCGGCTGGATGGCCCACGTGGTATTGATGGCCAAGATGGTGTATGTCTGGCTTGACCAGTTGAGTCGTTCCTACGGCTACCCGATCACCGGTCTTGACCAGATACCGGATGCCGAACTGGACCGACTGGCCAACGCCGGAATTTCGGGGCTCTGGTTGATCGGGCTCTGGGAACGCTCTCCTGCGTCACAACGCATTAAACAGATCTGTGGCAATCCGGAAGCCATTGCCTCTGCCTATTCCCTCTATGATTATGAAGTTGCTGCCGACATCGGTGGCTGGGAAGCCCTGGCAAATCTCCGTGAACGGGCCGGTCGCCGCGGTATCCGGCTGGCCAGTGATATGGTGCCCAATCATACCGGCATCTATTCCCGGTGGATTTTGCAGCATCCCGACTGGTTCGTTCAGACCGATTATCCTCCGTTCCCGACCTACCAGTTCACCGGAGAAAATCTCTCTTCCGACCCGGATGTCTCCCTCCAGGTTGAGGATGGCTACTGGAACAAGAGCGATGCCGCCGTGGTCTTCAAACATTATGATCGGAGAGATGGCCGGACCCGCTATATCTACCACGGTAATGACGGTACCAGTATCCCCTGGAATGATACGGCACAGCTTAACTATCTGCTCCCCGAGCTGCGGGAGGCGGTCATTCAGACCATCCTCCATGTGGCCCGTAATTTCCCGATCATTCGCTTTGATGCAGCCATGACCCTGGCAAAAAAACATTATCAGCGGCTCTGGTTTCCGCTACGTGGTCTGGGGGGAGGAATTCCGTCCCGGGCGGAACATGGCATGGGCAAGGAAGAGTTTGATGCCGTATTCCCCCAGGAATTCTGGAGGGAGGTCGTTGACCGGGTTGCAGCCGAGGCCCCCGGCACCCTGCTGCTGGCGGAAGCATTCTGGATGATGGAGGGGTATTTTGTCAGGACCCTTGGCATGCATCGTGTCTATAACAGTGCCTTCATGAATATGCTGAAGAACGAGGAAAATGCCAAGTACCGGAAGACCATTGGCAATGTCCTTGAATTCAATCATGAAATTCTGAAACGATTTGTCAATTTCATGAACAATCCCGATGAAAAGACGGCGGTTGCCCAGTTCGGTTCCCAGGGAAAGTATTTCGGTGCCTGTGTGCTGCTCTCCACCATGCCCGGCCTGCCGATGTTTGGTCATGGTCAGATTGAGGGGTATCACGAAAAATATGGCATGGAATACAAACGTGCCTATTGGGACGAACAGGTTGACGAGGGGCTCGTGCGTGGCCATGAAATGTGGATTTTCCCCCTGTTGCGCCGCCGCTGGCTCTTCTCCGGCTCTGAAAACTTTGTACTCTACGATTTTCACGCATCCGGTGAAATTGACGAAAACGTTTTTGCGTACTCCAACAGGGTTGGTGAACAGCGAGCCCTGATTCTCTATCACAACTGCCACAGTGTCACCTCCGGCTGGATTCGGGAATCGGTTCCCTATCTGCTGTCCGGGGAACCGGAAGGGGGCGTGTTGGCCCGGACCACCCTTTCCGATGCCCTGTCAGCTCCGAAGGGGGAGAAAGGTTACCTGGCGTTCCGCGATCATACGGAGGGGCTTGAGTATCTTCGCTCAACGGCAGAGCTGCGTGAACAGGGGCTCTATGCCGAGTTGAAAGAATATCAGTTCCATGTATTTATGGATTTCAGGGAGATTAGTGAGGATCCGGACGGTTCCTGGGGAGTGCTCCATGGTCACCTGCACGGGACCGGCGTTCCTTCCCTGGATGATGAACGGAAACAGGTGCGTTACCCCGAAATGAACGGTCTGTTGCGGACCCTTCTTGAAACGGGCCCCCGTGATGCGCTTCATGGCGGGGAAAGCATTGCTGATACGGCCGGCTTATTCTTCGAACTGGCCGAAGCGGAGAGAGTGCGTGGCACTTGTCCCGTGAAGCCACGGAGTGCGGCGGCACGGAAAAAACAGCTGAATTTGTTTCTCCATTCTGTCGAAGAGAGAGATGGTCGCCGCAGGCTCTGTTCAGAGCTGAAAACGACTTCTTCCGATGCCCGCAGGTACCAGCAGAGACTTGAGGCAGGTCTCTTTGGAGCGGGGGGAGATATGATCTCACTTGTCTGGCTGCTGTTGCGTGATACGTCACTGGATCACGTTGAATACGGACTTGACCATACCCTGCTTACCCAGCTCCGTGGCGGCGATGGAGGAGAATGGGGAACAGAGACGGTGGAGCTGCTTTCAGCTCTGCTGGCTTGGTGGCGCCAGGCCGGAAGAATAGCTGGCGAGCCGCTATTGGGGCAGATCCAGAGAATCTTTGACCTTGACGCATGCCGGACCTTTCTACGGTACCATCGGAGCGAGGGGATAGAATGGTTTAACAAAGAACGTTTTGAGGAACTCTGCAGCTGGGTGTCACAATTGATCGCAGTGGAAGAGGGTACGGCTCCCTTTTCCCCCCGTATGGCAGCCGCCCGTCTGGGAGCAGCTGAACGGTCACTGGCTCTGGTGATCAAACAGGGGGGTGATGTGGGGTACCGCAGTCGTCTCTTTATGGAACTGCCGATGCCGGGCCGCAGTGCCGGGCCATCAGAGCAAAAAAAACGAAGTGCAAAGCCGAAGGGGCTGCCGTCCCGGTAACGGGACAGCCCCATACATGTATTCAACCAGGAGGATTAACAGATGAAAAGATGGCTTACCGCAACAGCAGCATTTCTGGCACTGGTTGCCATGACGGTCGCAGCGGGGGCGGGTGACCTTGCCGACGTCAAATCACGGGGGGTGTTACGTCATATTGGGCTCCCCTACGCAAACTTTAACACCGGTTCCGGCGATGGCATGGAGGCCGAACTGACCCGGCTTTTTGCCAAATCACTTGGCGTCAGCTATGAGTTTGTTCAAAGCGATTGGGGGCCCCTCGTTCAGGATTTGATCGGCAAAAAGGTAAAAGTTACCAACGGCAAGACCGAACTGCTGGAAGATGCGCCGGTGAAGGGGGATATCATCGCCAACGGATTTACCATTATCCCGTGGCGTCAGCAGGTTGTTAACTTTTCCACCCCGACGTTCCCTAACCAGATCTGGCTGGTGGCACGGTCGGATTCCCCGGTCAAGCCGATCAAGCCAACCAAGAACATTGAGAAGGACATCGCGCTGACCAAGGCACTCATGAAGGGGCGTACCGTGCTTACGGCGGAGAAAACCTGTCTCGATCCGGTGCTGTATAATCTTTCAGCCACCGGTGCCACCATAATCAATTTTACGGGCAAGCTGAATGAGATTGCGCCGGCCATGCTGAACAAAGAAGCCGAGATGACCATTCTGGACGTTCCCGATGCTCTGGTGGCCCTGGATAAGTGGAAAGGGCAGATAAAAATTCTTGGGCCGGTTTCTGCCAAGCAGCAGATGGCAGCAGGATTTTCCAAGGACTCTCCCCAACTGCTGACGGCCTATAACACGTTCATCAAAAAGGCCCAGTCCGATGGCACCTATCTGAAGCTTATCAAAAAATATTATCCAACGGCAAAAACCTATTTCCCCGAGTTTTTCAAAGGGATGAAATAGACCGATATGCCGGGGAGCTGACAGTCAGTTCCCCGGTTTTTTGTATCCTATGAGCATACTTTCTACCGGCATACGGCGCGTCGCGCCACTTTTCATCGGACTCTCTTTGGTACTGTACCTCGGGTATCTGCTGACGGACTTGTATCGTTCCCGAAGTGAGCTCCAGCAAGCGAGTCGTGCCCGAATTCTGGATGATGTGGATAAACGCTCCCAGGCGGTGGGATACTACTTTTCGGAACGGATCAATGACCTGCAGGAACTGGCCACCAATCGGGAACTGTCGGCCTATTTTGAAAATCAGGCCCTCGGCATGTCCATGGAGTACGGTCTGGCTGCCAGTCTCGAAGAAGCCAACATCGTTTTTACCGCCTTCCAGAAAAAGAAACGTCTTGATACCGATGCCATTTATAAGCGGGTGGTCTTTCTTGATTCCGAAGGGCACCTCCTGCTGGATGCCCGTGATGACCAGGTTACTCCCCGCAAGGGAGAAGAACGGGGGTGGAAACGTTTCGTCGGCAAGAATCGCTCACAATTGAGGTTCTTTGCCGATGGGCAGGATGATGCCCGCGCCATCATTATTTCTATACCCTACATTTTTAAAGAGAAGAAAAGCGGGCATATTCTCGCCTGGTTGTCTCCGGCAGATATCTACCACCATTTTCTCGCACGTGATGACAGTCAGCATAGTACGGTGGCCCTGCTCTTTGAAAAGGAGTATGTCATCGGCTCGGCCGAGGCCAAAAATATCGTTTCAAGCCACGGATTCCCCCCACTGGAAAACGTGAAGGAACAGGAACCGCTCAGGTTTGCTTCTCCGACGTCATCCGGTGAACCGTTGGAGATGATGGTGTTCAGGGTTGCTGTGAAGGGAACACCCTTTGCCCTGGCCCTCTTCACACCTGCCGGTGATGACGAGGAGTCCCCCCGCCGAATTCTTGCCGTAACCGGAGGGATCGGTCTGCTGATCCTGTTCGGGGCAGTGGCACTGATCAGAAACAGTATCCGGGAAAAAACGATTATTGCCCAGAACGCACACCTGCTGGCGGCCAAGGAGGTTGCTGAGACGGCCAACAGGGCAAAAAGTGAGTTCCTGGCAAACATGAGCCACGAAATCCGCACCCCCATGAATGGTATCATCGGTATGACCGATCTGGTCATGGAGACGGAACTCGATCAGGAACAACGGGAATATCTCCGCACTATCAAAACATCAGGTGAAAATCTTCTTGAGATCATTAATGATGTTCTTGATTTTTCTAAAATCGAAGAGGGGCGTATCGAACTCTGCGAATCTCCGTTTCTTCTTCGCAGCCTGGTAGGGCAGACCCTGAGGACGCTCTCATCCCGGGCAAATCAGAAGGGACTGGAACTGGTTTTTGCCGTGGAACTTGATGTGCCCGATGCACTGATCGGTGATCCGGGGCGCCTCCGGCAGGTAGTGATAAATCTGGTGGGTAACGGGGTCAAGTTTACCGATCGTGGGGATATTCGGGTACACATAGCATTGGTGGAGGAAACGCCCCAGGACGTTCTCCTGTCGTTTGAGGTTACCGACCGCGGAATTGGCATTCCCCCCGAAAAACAGGAACGTATTTTTGAGGCGTTTGAGCAGGGGGACGCTTCAACCACGAAACAATATGGAGGAACCGGCCTCGGCTTGGCCATCTCAAAAAGACTGATCACCCTGATGGGGGGTGAAATCTCCGTTACCAGCACTCCCGGAGTGGGGAGCTGTTTCAGTTTCACCGCGCGGTTTGTCACAGGAACAGCTGGGGTGTCCGGCGCAAAAGCAGCTGACTGTATGACAAGCGTGGAGGGAATCTCCGTACTGGTGGTTGATGATAACTCCCTTAACCGACAGCTCTTGGGGGGGCTTCTCACGGAGTGGGGTATGGTGCCACATTGTGCGGAAAATGCTGAGAGTGCCCGTTTGCTCCTTGAATCGTTGTTACAAGAGGATTGCCTCCCACAGATTGCACTGATTGATATCAATATGCCCGATACCGATGGCTGGGAACTGGTGAAGTCACTTCGTCAGCATACTCTCTACGATCCTCTCAAAATCATCATGATGCCCTGCGCCGGTATGCGTGGCGATGCCGCCCGCTCCCGTGAGTTTGGCATAAAAGGGTATCTGACCAAGCCGGTCATCTGTGAGGAATTTCGAGATGCGTTGCTGTCGGTTGTCAGCGGTCATGAGTTTTCTGAGCCCGAACAGCAGCAACGGGGTGCGCGACTTACGGCGGAAAAACAGACCGCCTGTTCGATTCTGGTGGTCGATGATGTGGAGATCAACCGTGAACTGCTCAGAATTACGTTGGAGAAACAGGGGCATCGGGTCACCATGGGGTGCAACGGTCAGGAAGCGGTGGAGCGGTTTTTAGAGAGCCGTTTCGATATTATTTTTATGGATATGCAGATGCCGGTCATGGATGGCTACGGTGCTGTGCGGGAAATCCGGCGGGTGGAGCAGGAGAAGGGGGGAAAGGCGACGCCGATTGTTGCCATGACCGCCTATGCCATGCAGGGGGACCGTGAAAAATGTCTGGAGGGGGGCATGGATGGCTATCTGGCAAAGCCGGCACGACCCGATGATATTATTTCGATCCTGGCGCGACTGGTGCCCCAATGGGGTGAAACCGCCACCCGTAATCCTGAAGTTGCGACGGCACCGGAACAGAATGAGCATGGTACGTCGGCAGAACAGGAGGGTGAGCCGGCTGCAAATCTGGTATTTGACCGGGAAGGACTGCTGGCACGTCTTGGCGGCAATGAAGCTCTCTTCCCCATGTTTTTTGGCATGTTTTCCACGAATATCGTTGGCTACCTCGAAAATCTTCAGGTCGCTGCCGGGTGCAACAACGGAGAACAGCTGAGAATTCAGGCCCACACCATCAAAGGTGCCGCAGGAAATATTGCCGCCCTGCGGGTGCAAACTACTGCCGCCGCCATTGAGGCCCATGCGAAAGAAGGGCGATTAGAGGAGGCATGCGGTCTCATTCAGCAGCTGAAAGATGAAATTGCCGAATTTCAGGAAGAAGTTTCGCCGAAAAGCGGGTGAAAACCGAACGGTACCATTGAGAAAATGCAGGCGGATTCATATCGGCAGAGCGGAGTCCAGTAACTCGCTGTTCATACACGTGTTTGGCAAAGTTTGTGTCTTCTCCGTACTCGTGATATTCTTTTTTTGCTTATATTACTGCGTGGTACGGAGAAAAACCATGCTGGCACAACGACTAGTTTACGAGCACGCTCCTCGCACAATTTCGACTCCCGCCGAATTCCATAACGCCTCCATCGAGGTGCTGTTTTTTCGCCTGCATGAATCGGGTACGGCGACAAACACGACGAGCGAGAATGCTGACTCTCAAATGAATAAAATTCTTATGTCCGAACCGGTACAACTTTCGGCCATTTCTCTTGATACCACCAGCTTTACCTTTTGTCGGGAAGAAGCCAATGCCAGATAGGCCGGTTTTTCTGGACAGCAATATCATCATCTATGCCTATTCCCGGACAGACTCTAATAAGGCCGATATTGCCCGTCGGATTCTGGCTTCCGGCAATGTGATTATAAGTGTGCAGGTCATCAATGAATTTGTCGCGGTAACTCATAAAAAGCTGAGACACTAACTGGAAGAAATTGAAGCGACGGTTCGAGAATTTTTACCCTTTACCCATCCGGTGCCTCTTTCCACGGAAACGTCATTACGTGCGTTACGCATTGCCAATGTGTACCGGCTTGCGTGGTATGACAGTCTCATTGTTGCATCGACCCTCGAAAACGAATGTTCGCTGCTTATTTCAGAAGACTTGCGACATAAACAGGTTATTGAAAAAACGCTTACTATTATCAACCCCTTCAAAAACATATAACCGGAAGTGATATAATAAAGGTTGTCCCCTTTCCCACCTCACTCTGTACATTGATTTTTCCACCGTTATTGGCAATAATTCCGTATGAAATAGCCAGGCCGAGGCCGGTACCTTCAGCTTTGGTGGTAAAAAACGGATCAAAGATTCTGGTGAGATTTTCCTCGGCAATCCCCGTGCCGGTATCCTTGAATGAAATGAAGATACTCTGGCGGTCGGAGCTTTGTTCGGTTGAAATATCCAGATTGCCACCGTGGGGCATAGCGTGGCCGGCATTAATAACGAGGTTCATAAACACCTGCCGAATCTGATTGGGGTCAACAGATACCAGGGGAATATTTTCATCGTACTGTTTGGTAATGACGATGGAACTGAAATCCGGATGATGGTGAAAGAGAGTGGCGACTTCATCGAGAAGTGATGTAATGGCTATCTGCTCCTTTGCCGGCAATGATTCCCGGCTGAATTCAAGCAGATCCTTTACAATGCCGGCGCACCTTTTTGTCTCTGAAATTATCTTGTCCAGATCGGGTAATAATGCCGGATCGAGTCTCTTGTCGCTGCCCAGAATTGAAGCATAGAGGAGGATACCGGTGAGCGGGTTATTGATTTCATGGGCAACCCCTGCCGAGAGAGTGCCGAGTGAAGCCAGCTTTTCGGAGCGTCGGAGCTGTTCCTCCATACGCATGACCGCTTGACTCCGTTCTTCCACCTTTTGCTCCAGGCTTTCGGCCCACTCCTTAAGTTCCCGGTCGGCGGTACCAAGATTTTCGGTCATACGGTTTATCGCTTCAGACAACGCACCCAGTTCGTCTCTACTGGTTACGGTGACCCGTGAGTCAAGATTGCCCGTCGCAACCTGTACCGTATGCCTGACAAGCTTCTGAACCGGAATGTCCACAAGATAATGGGTCAGAATAGTAACCAGTATGCCGATTATCAGCAGGAGCAGGCATGTCAACATGACAAACTCCAGTCGATATTCGTGGGATTTCTTTCTCAGCATCTCAAGGGAAATAGATATGTCAAGATGTCCCAGAACGGTGTCCTCTACGGGGTGAAAATGGCAGGCGGCACTACTGCATGCGGGTTCATTGCGTATGGCCCTGGTAAAACCGAGGGATTCCTTTCCGGCTTTCGACACAAGTATGCGGCTGTTATGTGCCAATGGGGGCGTGGTGCCCGTTTCTGCAGACGAGTGACATCTGGTACACCTGTGGGCATAGATGCCGACCATGGAACCAACCTCTCCCGCTTTGCTTGAAAAAGCCACTCTCCCTTTTTGATCGATCAGTCTGATATATTCAATGTTTTCGCTGGCAGCAATTCTGCCGATCATGCTATTAAGACTCGACTTATCATTCTTCATCATGGCATCGTAGGTGCTTTGGCCGATAACATCACCAATTTCTTCAGCATTTGAAACGGCGTAGCCGATCATAACCTTTCTGAAGTTTTTCAGGTTGATATTGTCCAGCACACCCATGAACACCAGCAGGATGAGCGATGTTGCAAAGGTCAGTTTTGCGATGAGGGGGATTGGTATGTTCATACTGCGTCACCTCGTAATGTCAGGGTGCTCCATCATACCACAAGACCGATTCTCCCACCAGACAAGTATCTTGGCACATTCCGTGCTTCGTCTGTTACAGATAAACAGTGATGGGAGGTTGGCCATGTGGCAACCAAAGATGGACTTTATGAGAACATTTCATGTGGTATGCTCAGTAACCACGTTTATCACTGCTCTGACGGTTATGGTTATCTGCGTGTCACCCACCATTTCTCCGGCGGTATACCGTTTTCTGGTTGATGATCGCATCGGAATTGTTATACCTTACGTGTTGTTTATAGCCTTGGGAGAGTCTGCATTTTCGATCTGGTATTTCCTCACCAGAAAATGAACGTTACGTCGTTGTACAGGAGTACGTAATTGGAAAATAATCCGATTGATTCCGTGGTGTATGCACGCACGCTCAGACAGACCCGCAGACGCCGCAAGGTATTTTTTGCCACGGTTCTCACCTATATTCCCGCGTTATATGTTGTTCATTCCATTTCTCCCACCACCAGGGCGATGGGAACATTCTTCGCCATCTGGCTCGTCTTTCTGATACTGGCAACCATTTTGGTAACGGTCAGCAAATGTCCCCGGTGCGGCAACTATTTTCATGTACATGGACCGACACTGCTGATTCTGCGTAAATGCCTTCATTGCCAACTTCACATCGCTTCCAATGAACTGCCGGGCTCATTAAATGGGGTGGTACCGTATAATAAATAAATACAATGTCCCGGTGAGAGTATTAATTTTTTATACGGTAAGCCAGCAGTAGCAGTTTTTTTATACGCACTACAACTCGTATTCCATACATTACTGTTTGTTATGTTTGTTAGTTGAGTTGGCATCAGTAATGCAATAGATAAAATAACGGGAAAAAGAAATCGGACGAGGAGGATGTCATGAGAACGCTCGCAACTATTATGGCCACATTGGCCCCGGCGACTGCGATGGCAGCGAACGGAATTGGTGAAGACACAAGTGGGATTTTCGTATGGGTATTTCTCGGGTTTTGCGCGCTGATAATCGTAGCCCAGATAGTACCGGCAGTATTGCTGATGACTGGAATGGTAAAGGGTGTGGTGTCAGTTGTGAAGGAAGAGTTGGCACCGGCCACAACCAGGGTCCGGTAAAGGAGGACAGTATGACGTTGACGCCTCAGTAGAAGGCCACCCCTCCGGTGGCCTTCTACTGTTATGGAAGAACGTGGACGCCAAGAACAGCTGCTGCTAACCCTGCTATAACCATCATCACCATCAGGGCTATCCATCCGGTAATCGCCCCCCTTCCCGCACCGCCTGAGCTTTTTTCAACGATCAGCAGTACGGTCGCTACGCAGAGGGCACAACAAATTGTGACGCACAGGGGACACCAGGCACCAATGACGTATTTTTGTATCCAGAGCAGGCGCAACTCCGCGCCGATGCCTGCAAAGACTGCTACTGAAAGCAGCAGGTCCAGAGCCTGATACTTTTTCCGGTACAACAGGAACATCAACATAATGCTGAAATATGCGATACCAAACCATCCCATGTTGATACCGAAGAGGGCAAAGCCGGCGGCATCTCGACACGCTGAGACCAGGCAGAACTCCTGAATTACGGAAAAAACGGAAAAGAACCATGCCGTCATAACAGCCATCCATAACAGCAGTGGCGTCTTGCTCCATTTCGAAACAGTCTGGAAGAATGTCATGAAAATTTTAAACTCCGGGGGCACATTTCACAGAATAGTTGTAACACAGAGCTTTTCCCCCCTTGGTGTCACCGACAGTCCCAGTGCCGTAAGTTCATCGGCAATCATCCCGCTTAGTCTGCCGATGTTTGCAGCAATCTCATCCGTCAGCTCCAGTCCGGTGTCAATGCATTTTGGTTCGATACCAAGTAAAACAATTTTTTTCGGCAACGAGTCCGTGAGACGGGCGGTGGCAAGCAGGTCTGAAATTCCCAATTGATGGGGGGAAATCTTCTGCTGGAACAGTGCCGGCACATCGGCCCCTTCAAATCGGGAAAGTGTTCCCCAGGGATACCCGCATCTGACAACATCGATCAATATGAGGACATCTTTCCCCTGAATGTAGTAAAGAAGTTCAATTCCGCTGGTCCCTCCATCGAGCAGCTCGACTCCACCCATCGGTTGATAGGTCCGTTCAAACTCTTCAATGACGCGCACACCTGCCCCCTCATCCTGAAGGAGCAGGTTGCCGATTCCCATAACAAGTACATTCATGAATTTTCCTAAAGAGCCTTGACGGTGACAATTGCCTTTTTTTCCTTATCAACCATATGAATGGCGCATGCCAGACACGGATCAAAGGAGTGGACGGTCCGCAACACTTCCAGCGGCTTTTCAGGGTCCGCTATGGGGGTTCCAATTAGCGAAGCCTCATAGGGTCCCGGTTGGTCCTTGGAGTTTCGTGGACTTGAGTTCCATGTTGAGGGTACAACACACTGGTAATTCTTGATTTTTTTGTTATCAATGACAACCCAGTGGGAGAGTACCCCCCGGGGAGCTTCATGCATACCGACCCCCCTGATCTCTCCCTTGGGAAATTCAGGTTTGTTGAAGGTCCTGGTGTCACCGGTGCCAATGTTGTTGATCAGAAGCTGCCACTGCTCTTGGATAACCTCGTTCAGTACTGCGGTGCGTATGGCCCGGGCTGCATGGCGGCCAATGGTTGAATGAAGGGCTCCCAGGCCAACCGGCTTTCCGGCAAGAGTGCTGATAGTGGCCAAGGCCTTGTCGGCATACTTCTTCGTCGGGGCATGTCCGGCAGCATAGAGACAGAGGACGTTTGCCAACGGACCGACCTGGGCGGGCGCACCGTTAAAGGTGGGGGCCTTTACCCATGAATACTTGCCGTTGTCCTGAAAGTCCGTATAGTGAGGATCTGTCTCCCCTTCCCAAGGATGTCTGTCTCCATCCTGCTTATACCAGGAATGCTTACTGCTCTCGCTCACACCCTTAATGAAGAACTCATCCTGATAGGTCTTAATCGGCCTGAACTGTGATATATCACCGTGGGGAATATAGCCACCAGAAAGAGCAAAGGACGTGCATTTAGTATCCAGCGGATATTCCGGCACGCTCAGGTAGTTGGTCACTCCGGCTCCGTACCCGGTCCAGTCACTGTAAAATGCACCGACTGCGCACACGTCCGGTACGTACACATTGTTGATGAAGTTACCAAGCTCATCCATAAGGGTTTTTACGTGGAAAAGCTTTTCCATGGTCAGTGTGGACGGACTGTCATTATTGATGGGATTTGCCACACCTCCGACGGCAAGATTCTGAATATGGGGGGTTTTTGAGCCGAGTATGGAGATGATCATGTTCGCTTTACGCTGCACGTCCAGAGCCTGAAGATAGTGGGCGGAGGCCAGCAGATTGACCTCCGGGCTGAGCTTCATGGCGGGATGTCCCCAGTAACCGTTGGTGAATATGCCCAGTTGGCCGCTGTCGACAAAACCTTTTAATTTTTCCTGCACAGCACTCAACTCCTGAACACTGTTCAGATGCCACGAGGAGATGCCCTGTGCAAGTGAGGCACTCTTTTTCGGGTCCGCCTTCAAGGCTGAGGTGACATCAACCCAATCCAGGGCAGAGAGATGATAAAAGTGTACGATGTGGTCCTGGATGGCATGGGCTGCGATCAGCATATTGCGGATATATTGGGCATTCAGGGGAACTTCCAGATGCAGCGCGTGCTCAACTGACCTGACCGACGCAATTGCGTGAACTGTCGTACAGACGCCACAGATTCTCTGGGTAAATATCCACGCCTCACGGGGGTCTCTCCCCTTGAGAATAAGTTCCAGTCCCCGCCACATCTGGCCCGATGCCCATGCGTTGCTTACCCGGCCATTGGTGACTTCACAATCTACCCGTAAATGCCCTTCTATTCTGGTTACCGGATCAATGGTGATTCGTGTTGCCATAGCTTCCTCCCCGTTTTCATGTATATTTTACGGTAATTGACAGCAAAAAAAAGTCGGTGAATCAGTGACCGGTATCCGGAAAAAGATTCAGGTATTTTGCACAGACCTTGAATCCGAGGATGGCAAACGCAATCATTCCTGCGGTAAGTACGAACTCCATGATCGAGGGGAAGTAGTCGCTCCCGACATGGTTTGCATAACTTGAGACCGCAAAGACACCAACATTCAGCCGATTCAGCAAGACCCCCAGGATGACCAGAATGCTCGCCACAAAAATGGTCTCAATGTTTTTCCGGCTTGATGTTTTGGCCAGTAACATAACAGGAATGACAACTCCCACGGCCATTTCAAGCAGCCACATGAAACTTAAAAAGCCGTCATGGAGCAAAACGCCAAGCCCCGGTCCGGAAATAACGGTTCCCAGCTTCATGGCAAAGTAGAGGCTACCGAAAAAAACAATTCCCTTTGCCAACCCTTCAAGAACATTTTTGGGTACCTGATGGTTGAAAACCTTGCCGGTAAGTATGGTTTCGAAGCTGACCATCGAAAAGCCCATCATTAATGCAGATACCAGGAACATATAGGGAATGTGCTTACTGTACCAAAGGGGAGAAAGTTTACTGGGAAGAATCAGGTAGTTTGCCCCCAGTGAAGATTGGTGCAGCAATGAGAGAGCCACGCCGAACATGACGGCACCCACCATTATGCGGTGGACGGCGTTCAAGGCCCGGTGCCAGCCGAGTTTTTCGAACACCATGGGGCTCGATTCCGTGGCAAGCGTGGTGAGATAGAGTACCAGATGGAGGGCAACGATGAACATTACCGAGTTGATCTGCCACATGATCAGCGGATGCCATATGACAGCCGACCGACCAACGTCAAAGGTAATCGAGATGGCTGCCAGCAGGTAACCGAAAAAGGCATTCAGAATGGATGCCCGGGCAATACATTTGTACTTCTTCAGATTAAGAATATAGACCGCGCCGGCAATCATGAAAGCTCCGGCCGCCATGGCCACTCCTCCCAGGACATCGAAGGCGATCCAGAGCCCCCAGGGCCAGTAGTCGTTCATGTTGGTTGAAGCACCAAGGCCGAAAATGACCCGGTAACCGGCGACAAACGCCGCTCCCAGTATCAGAAATACCAGAACTCGTGTGAATGGTGTGTCCATCTTGATGCCCAGATGCCTGCTGTGCCTGTCGTCCAGCAGTTTGTTGAGGGCATTGCCAATTTTAGGGCCGGCATATGTGGTAAAATCAATCATGATGGTCCCCCTTATCCGTGCCGTTTTTGTTCTTTCTGCTGGTTATGGCATACAGCGAGGTTCCACCCAGAAACACACCGAGAAATACCCAGGGTATTTTGGCAATATACGCCCAGGTCAGGTCAGGAAGCGCGGAAGCGGGGATATCCTTGCTGAATCCGAGTAGCTCAAAAGAAACGGCCGAAAGCATGAGGTTCTGTGTGCCGCCCGCATCCGTCAGACCGTAGATCTTGTCCGCATAGGCTGCGACGGGTCGTGTGGAGGTGCTCTTCGAATCAAAGGTTTGTACGGGAAAATCGTAGATGGTTCCCGGTTTCATGGCGAACCGTTTCTTTGCCTCTTCGCGGAGATCGGTGACTTTGCCGAAGATGGTTGCCCCGGTGGGACAATACTCGGCACAGGCGGCGTATTTACCCTCGGCGATGCGATGTCTGCACAGCTGGCATTTTCTGATTTCCGGCCAGGGGGAGCTCCATTCATAGCGGGGTATATTAAAGGGACAGGCCAGTTGACAGTAACGACAGCCGATACAGCGGTAGGCATCGTAATAGACAATTCCGCTCTTCGGATCCTTTATGAGGGCCCCCGGAGGGCAGACCGACACACAGGCAGGAGAGATGCAGTGGAGGCACTGCTGTTTGAAAAAAGCATGACCGTTGGTCGGCGAATCCTTCATTTCACCGGTGCCATTTCTGTATGCCTTGATAATGTTGAGGGTGTCACCGGAAAGATCCTGCGAGGCGTCCCAGATGCCTTCATTTCCCGCGATAGTTTTTGTCTCGTAGGGGGGTGACTTCATTGCTTCAGTTTTGTCGGATTTTCTGCAGAGCAGGGAATCGACGACTCCCGGCACAACGCCATCCTTGTAGAGCGCACCACCAGGCACACTGTTTTTCGTTTTGCAGTTCACCATGCATGATTTACACCCGACACAGAGTGTTGCATCATAGAGGAGACCAACCGCTTCGGACGGTAGCTCCGTTGACATTTTTGCCTCTACCGACGGAATTCCGGCGGCAAGAACAACCGCACTACCGGTAACCCCTTTCAGGAATCCACGTCTGCTGATTGTCATGGCTATTCCTCCTTGCCGTGATCATGATCGCCGCGGTCGGAATTGTTGCCATCGCCGGTATTTTTATTGTTTTTCCCCAGGCCGGTGAGCAGAGCAGCTCCGGCGGCACCAACCACTACGCCTGCGGTCCCAGCGGCAAACGATTTGACCCCTGCCGGGAGGCCCTGCTTGTTCGGGAAGGCCTCGGTAAAGAATGTTGGAGGCGTGAAGTCCTTGATGTTTGCCAAGGTGTGAAGCGGCGTGGAGAAACCGACATTCTTTTCGGTGCAACCGAAACAGGGGTGTCCGGTCCCCACCGGCCACGAGCCTGCACCAACATCGCCAAATTGCAGTGACGGGCAGTTGGCGTGGGTTTCCGGCCCCTTACAGCCAAGCTTGAACAGACATGCGCCGATCCGGTGCATGTCATCACCAAACTGCACCGCAAAACGCCCGGCATCAAAATGGGGTCTCCGCTCGCAGTTCTCGTGGATAAGCCTGCCATAGGCAAACTTTGGCCGTCCCAGAGCATCGAGTGCGGGAAGCTTGCCATAGGTTATGAAATGTAACAGGGTTGACAGAAGATTATACGGACTCGGGGGGCAGCCAGGAATGGTAACGACCGTTTTACCGGTCAGGATGTCAGGAATTCCCTTTGCATCAGTGGGATTTGGTGAAGCAGCTGCAACTCCGCCCCACGAGGCACAGGAACCCATGGCGACAATTGCGGCAGCATGGGGGGCTGTTTCATTCAAAATCTGAAGTGCTGTTTTTCCGGCAATCTTGCAATAAATACCGTTGTCTTTCGTCGGGACAGCACCGTCCACCACAAGGATAAACTTGCCCTTGTTCTCACTAATGGAAGCTTCCTTGGCAGCTTCTGCCTGATGACCGGCTGCGGCTGACAGGGTTTCTGAATAATCGAGGGAAATGAGGTCAAGTATCAGATGTTCAAGGGTGGGATGGTTCGCTCGTAACAGGGACTCCACACATCCGGTGCACTCCTGAAACGAGAGCCAGATGACCGGAGGGCGCTTGACTTTTGTAATTGCGTGGGCAATTTCAGCGCCGGCACTGAGTGGCAGCCCCATTCCTACGGCTACCATCGAACAGTATTTAAGAAAATCCCTTCGTGAAATGCCGCTTAGCTTCTGTTTCGCGTACTCTGAATCCTCCAGTTTCATGATCCCTCCTCTATAAAGTAAGATTGACGGCTTGGTGCCACATCAACGTGTACATTATGAAACAGGTTTGTAACTGTTGTTCATCACCAGGCATATATGCCTGTCAGGTTTTCAACGCGTGTCGCAGGATACTTCTCTTATTTGTGTTGTACGATACTTTCCAGCGCTTTTATTAACTCCTTCTCGTCGCTTATTGAGAGGGAGGAACGAAGTAGTTTGCCATCATATTTTACCAGCTCGTCAACAACATTCTGGGAAACCGATTTGTGAGCACGAATAAAAACCGCCGAACTGCCAGGCTCCAGAAGGTTGGCAACCTCTTTGACAAATTCATCATTTATGCCGATATGAGCCAAAACTTTGTGCGTTTCACCAATGGCCGCACCAATGACACCGCCGACCAGAAGGCCGATTGGGCCGGCAACCACCATGCCGAACAGGCACCCGACAGCAGCATCACTCTCAATCAACAGATTACTATGCTTAATCTTAATGGGGCCGTCACCTTTTCTGATTGCCACGGCAGCCTCATCAAGGTTTATCTGGTGAATCTGCTGCATTTTTTCCAGATCAAGAAGTACCTCGTCAGCGGTTCGCTCCCCTTTAAACCCCACAATAATCAACTCACTCATGACAAACCTCCCTATTAAATAGTGATGTTATACCTGGTTTCCTTGAAATACAACGTTTTGTAACGTGTTCAGGCGTTTTGACAGCTTCTCATCACAGAATATCATCTTCTGAGACACAACTCAAACATCTATTCGAATAGTCACGCTTCCGGCGGGTGCCTGCCAACTCTGTTGACGTACTCTGCTGCCTCCCTTTTCTCCGAAATACCTGTCGCACAGTAGTTCCAGATCCGATAACTTTCGGTCCCGAGAATAGTGATCCCGGCACCACATACGGCGAGAAAATTATCTTCAAGTGTGTTTCCAAAATAATAAAAAAGGTAGAAAGCGGTGAGATACGCCACATGGCAAAAGCTGCTTCGGTGTTCAATGCCCGAGGTGAGCCGGGCGATGCTTAACGCGATTGCAAAGAACGTATATATCAGAAGTACCGTACTGATAATCCGCGCCGTTGGGGGAGGGCCCAGCAGTGCGGTCACGGTTTCGGCTGGAGGGAGAAAGGGGAATTTGCTCCAGGCAGCACTACTGACAACAAGAAACAGTGCCAGTGCTTTTAACCCGCGGGTGGAAAAATTCTTCAGCCGGTCGATTTCACGCATCATATCGTGAAGAATTGCTGCATTATCACCGGATTCAGAGATGTGTGGTGTCATTTTTTTTGTCATTGCCGTGTGTAATGGCTCCATAGTACCGGGCTGCAATCAGGTCGAGATCATGGGGTAAATGGGGGGGCGGCTGTGGTGTGCCGTGAATCACCGGAGGTGCCTCCACATAATCCCGTAATTTTTGCAAGGGGAGAAATACATTCTTTCGCAACAAGGAACCGATGCCGGTAAGGGTGAGGATAAGACACATGCCGGTAAAAACGGCCATCTGGATCCGCAGCATGGAAAGTGATCGATTCCGTTCCGCGCGTGACAGGCCGATATCCAGGGTACCCAGGACTTTCTGTTCCGGAGGATGCACGTGACAGGCGGCCGTTGAGCAGTCTGGCTCATTGTAAATCGGAGCGGTAATTGCGATGACATCCAGGCCATGGCTGTTTTTGAAGGTTCGTGCTTTCTGCATATTTCCCAGAGTGGTAACCGGCAGTGCCTCTTTGTGGCAGCCGATGCACCCTTCAGATTTTTTGTCTACCTGACGGTTTATCTCATCATTTATTGCTGAAAAGCTGATGGTCCCCTTCTTGTTGAATATTCTCACATGGTCAACGCCATTTTGCGCCCCCACATTTGAGATAATGGTCGAAAGCATATCCCGGTCGGATTTGTGCATCGCGTAACGGGTAGATTTGAGAACGGTATCGGCGAGATTGGTGGCATGGACAATTTCACCACGATTCAGATCATCACGGATGGCAGAGTAGAGTACCAGGCAGCAGACAACCATGAATCCGGTAACGGCAAGCCCGACCGGTATGAGTGCTTTACCTACGAGAGTCGTGAACATGTTCCCCCCCAGAGACCTTTGGCCGTTGTTCCCGATGACAGCTGCCGCACGTATCGGATACCGTGAATGCGGTTTTTCCCTCATGGCATCCACCGCAGGATTTCCCCTCTTCCATCTCCTTCATCGTGACCTTTCTTTTGCTTCGCCCGGTTATGAACCGTGCGGTGTGACAATCACCGCACCGGTACAGGGCGGTGTGGGAGGTGTGGCTGAAATGCACATCTCCCGCGTCTTGCACCGAAAACTCAAGTTCCTTGGTCATGTGGCATTTCGTACACTCTTTTACCGAAAAAGCTGTTTTTGAATTGTGACACGCACCACAGGACTTTCCCTTTTCCATGGCGGCCATGCCGACACGCAGATTCTTCTTGTTGGTATAATAGGGACTGGGATGACATGAGCTGCAGGTCGCCACAGCCAGATGGCTTTTATGGCTGAATGGGGTGGGGCCGGTAGCTTTTACTTTGTAGGTAATCTCTTTGACCGGATGGCAGGTGATGCATTTGTCTATGCCGAATGCTTTTTTACCATTGTGGCAGGCACCGCATGATTTACCCTCTGCCATTTCTGCCATGGTAACCCGCTTCCCATGACTGGTTGAAAAGAGAGCCGGATGGCACAAGGAGCAATCGGATGAAACGGCAAGGTGGCTTTTATGGCTGAATCGGGTCGGGCCGGTGGCCTTGACTTTGAAGGTGACCTCTCCGCTTTGATGACACTTTCCGCACTCTGTAAGAGGAAACCCTTTTTTCCCATCGTGACATGCCCCGCATGACGCCCCCTTGCCCATATCAGCCATGGACGCCGTCCGTCTCTTTTTTAGATCAAAGAGAGCATCGTGACAGGCACGACAGTTTTTGGTCATGCGCTTTTTACCCATATGGTCGGAGTGGCTGAACACAACCCGCCCCACCGTGGTGGAATAGGTCACGTCTTTCACGTTTATGGCCAGGGCGGTGCCATAAAACGTCAGGAGCAGAAGCAGAATTGTCACATACAGACAGGAGTATCTCATACCATATCCTTCCGTTCGGGTTTTGGGTCCGAGTGAGCATCGCCGGCACCGTCGCCAGTATCATCTTCAATAACTTCCTCCTCCCAGCCATTCCACATCGGTTTGAAATGGGCCAGGGGAGTGTGCCCCAAGGTCGCCAGATAGATATGGACAAACAGGAAAGCGGTGAAACAGCAGGCGAGCAGGAAATGTGACCCGACCAGCATTTTTATGCCGCCAAGCAGGAGGAAAAGTTCACGTAACGGTGCAACGTACATGAGTAATATGCCGCTCACTATTACCAGCGGCAGGAGGATGAGCATGATGACCAGATAGGCCGCTTTTTGCATTGGATTGAACTTGCTGTCCGGCGTCGAATGGTGCGGATTTGGTTTGCCGAGAAAATAGGTGAGGAAGTAGAAATAAGCTTGACGGAAAATTCCCGTTTTAAGATCTTCGAGTGTGGGAACATAGAGTTTTATCAGACTCCGTGCAACGACCAGATAATATCCGATCCAGAGCGTGTAGGAAATTGAAACAACCGTCCCCGCCGTGTTATGCAAGCGGATTGCTGCTTTATAGGCCCCAAAAACATTGACGTAATCGGGAAAACGTATCTGTAATCCGGTTACGCAGAGGGTTACAATGCCGAACGCATTAAGCCAATGCCAGATTCTCACCGGCAGGGGGGTCACGTACACCATCTCATTATGCCTCATGATGATCCTCCTTTCTGTTCTTTCTGGTGAGGAATCGGAAGAAGCCATGGCAGACCGGGAACGACAAGCCGGCTGCAACTATTAAGGCACCTATGATGTTAAGGGCCGTGCTTCTGGTTGAGCCCATCATGTAAAAATCGGGGGTACCATAGAGAATGTCAAGGATAGCTCCCTTTTCCACCGGGATACGGGTATAATCACCGTTTTTCCCCGGCAGAACGATAAAACTTTTCTGCATGGCTTTTGAGCCGGAGGCATGGCAGAAGGAGCAGTCCCATCGATTGACCATAATCTGGTAGTTATGGGTGACCACTTCTGGCGTCATCATGCCCCATAAACGCATATTTCGACTCCGAAGGTGATGGTTAAACGCCCGTAACTCGGCAAGCGATATCTGGTTATCTCCATTTTGATCAATTATTTTGCTGATATTCGCACCGTTCGACAGTACGGCAAGCTCTGCAAAAGTGGCCATTTTAAATGCAGTCCCGGAACCGGGTGTCCGACTTTCGATGGACAGCGAGATGACATATTCCTTTGAACTGGTGTGGCAGCTGATGCAGAGAAGGGAATCGATATGAAGCTCGGCCTGGGGAAGCCATTTTGAATGGCTTTGAATGGTTTTTCTCGAATCATGGCACTTGGCACATTTGCCATTTATTTCGTCACCGGACATAAAAATCGGCAACCTGACTTCGTGGGGATTGTGACAGTCGTTGCAGCGGGCCTTTGCGCCATGCACACTCTTTGAATACTCTTCATTCACCGGTCCGTGACAGTCACCACACACCGCCTTTGGTGGCAGATAGCCATCGCGGGGGTGCCCCGGCGAAACCCGGTCATGGCAGGCGGTGCAGCCAATTATGGAATGGGTGGTGCCGGAATATTTGACAGGATCAATGTATGAGCTTTTGTTGCGTGCAACAGCCGCGATATCAGGCTGCCCATGGCATTTCATGCAGCCGTCATTGGGAGCGGAGGGCATTTCGGCGTATGATACACCGGAATGAGTGGCAATAACCACAATAGCCACAAAAAACCAGAAAACCTTCTTGAGCATTCGCATGAAATTTCTCCCGATATCAACTATCCTGCCTGTTTTGGTTCAGTAGTGATTCTCAATAGTTCCTATTTCAATGGGCTCCCTTTTGTTGTAACATGTTTTTCAATACAGTCAATTCTATTATTTTCATTTTCGTTTGACTACGGTAAATTTATCGGTAATTAAAATGAATATCTCAAGTAAAAAGGATCTGGCTATGCCCCATGACAGACTGCTTATAATTGATGACGAGGCGGTTATACGGGAAGGACTGAAACGGATTTTTGAAAGGGAATCATACGAGGTTGAAATCTGCTCCGGTGGCTACGGGGCGATTGAACTGCTGCACACCCGTGAATTTGATCTCATCATTACTGACCTGAAGATGCCGGGAATGGGTGGTATCGAAGTTCTTAAAAGCGTTCGGACGCTCCATCCCCATACTCCGGTTGTTATGATAACCGGATTTGCCTCCGTTGATACCGCTGTCGAGGCGATGAAAAATGGGGCGGCGGATTATATTACCAAGCCGTTTGATCCGGGTCAGTTGGTCGAAAAGGTGCGTACAGTCATCGCCCGGCGGCCGTCAACTCCTGAAGATCTTGTGGTTGCGGAAGAAATGTCTCGCCACCATGGCTTTCATCAATTCATCGGTGAGAGCAAGGAAATGCAGAAAGTGTATCATCGCATCACGCTGGTTGCGGCGACCAACAGCACGGTGCTCATTACCGGTGAAAGCGGTACCGGCAAGGAACTGGCCGCACGGGCAATTCATGACAATAGCCCCCGGAAAGACAAACCTTTTGTCGCGGTGGATTGCTCGTCCCTTGCGGAAACGCTGTTGGAAAGCGAGCTGTTTGGCCATGTCAAAGGTTCCTTTACCGGGGCCATCCAGAGTAAAACCGGTTTGTTCAAGATTGCCGATGGTGGCACGCTCTTTCTCGATGAGGTGTCAAATATCAGTCTGTCAACCCAGGCAAAGCTGCTGCGTGCCATTCAGGAACGGAAGATTACCCCCATTGGTGGAACCCAGTTGGTGCCGGTTGATATCCATCTGGTTGCCGCCACCAACAAAAACCTCAAGAATATGTCCCATGAAGGAACATTTCGTGAGGACCTTTTTTTCCGACTCAATATCATTCCGATTGAGCTCCCTCCCCTCCGGGATCGCCCGACTGACATTCCGATCCTCATCCGGCATTTTCTTGCCAAATACACCGGGGAGATCGGTAAAAAGATCACGGCAATTGCCCCCGATGTCATGTCATTCCTTGAAAAATACGCCTATCCGGGTAATGTCAGGGAGCTGGAAAACATTATCGAACGCGCGGTGGTCCTGGCCGAAGGTGACGTTATCCGCAATGAGGACATCGAGCTATGGGACAGTAGTGAAGATGTCCCCCCGAATGTATTGATTGAACGCATCCCCCTCAATGCCGAAGAGCTGAAAGAAATGAAGCGGACCATTCGCGAGCATGCCATGGACGCACTTGAGAGTCTGTTTGTACGAAACGCTCTGGAGCGTAACGGCTGGAATGTCACCAAGGCTGCCGAGGAAACCGGAATTTTACGGCCAAACTTCCAGGCGATGATGAAGAAACTGGGGATATCGGGACGTTCGGGGCACTGAACTATACAGAGCACCCGCCTGTAAAAATAAAATCTCATTTACATGGTACAACAATGACACCATTGATCGGCATTCCCGAACCTCGCTCTTCGTATAAGAATTGGTTGTTTTTACTCCCCATTGCATTTTCCGCAGTGGTGTGTTGGAAATTTTTTCATCCGGCCGGCCTTACCGCAGATGGTCACACTTACCTGCAAATTGCCAGGAATATCCAGATGGGGGCCGGACTTGGCTGGCAGGCTCTCTGGGCGACGCCGTTGCCATCTCTCATTATTGCCGGAGTAGACAGCCTGTTCGGCATGCATGATCTGCTCCGGACCGCCGGCATGATTACCCCGGTGATGGGCGTACTGTTGACCGCTGCAGTCTATTTTCTTGCCGCCGGTGTCTCATGCCAAAAAGTTGCTTTCATTGCCTCAATGGTGACAGCGGTCACACCCCATTTTCTCTGGATCTCGTTTTCAACTGAACCGGAAATTTATTATACGGTTTTTCTTATTACCGCGTTAGGTCTGCTTGATCGCTCCATCACCCGTAATTCACTTCTCTTCGGAGCGGGAGCAGGTTGTCTGTTCAGCTGCGCTTATTTGAGCCGATCAGAAGGCTTTCTCATTATGGTCATTTCTGTTATGGCGCTTTTCATCGAGCAGGGAAAACTGGTCTTCCGTTCGTATCTGCCAAAAATTATCGCCATTGTTTTAGTCACCTTCTTTGTAACAGCGTCACCATACCTGCTGTTCCTCAAAAAAAATTATGGAACCTTTGTCATAAGTCCCAAAGCAACCTACGTGCTGATCTGGATGAAGGGGCAGGTTTACAAAGACCACAACAAAATCGAACAGGAAAATGATGATCTCTGGGGACTTACCCCAGAAGGCAGGCTAAAATGGCAGGTGCCCTCTGGTGTTGGTGATCTGGTGCAGTATCTACTCCAGGACCCCGAAAAAAGTGTCCGTGTCTATTTCAACAATTTATTATCCGAGCTTCCCGGCAGACCCGCCAACAACAGTGGAGCTCTTCACTACCCGAATGTGTACCCCATCTATATGGCTCTCCTGGCTTTTTATGCACTTTCTCTGCAATGGGAACAGCCGTCAAGAAGAAAGAAAACCCTTCTGGTATCCCCTTTTTTCATTTTACTCGTCCTGCCCGTTTTCACGGAAGGGTGGTGGAAATATCTGGTTCCCTATGCGCCACTTCTCACCATACTTGCAACGATCGGCTTAGTGCTGGGCGTTAACAAATTATTTCATAACAGGAAGCTCGTTGGAACTGCGGTGATCTCCCTAATTACCATCGTAATTATGGCCTATTACGTAGACCGGTACCATGGCCTGCGTACAGTACTTGCTCCCTGGCAGGCCACTCCCCCACCCTCCCCCAGCGTTATTACAGACCAAAACGTCAGCAGAAAATCCTTGATGACTGAAAATGCCCGCAAGGCCGGGCAGTGGGCTACCGCACGCTATGGTACGGGAAAAAACTATATGGTACGGTGGAATAAATTGATCTACCATCTTAATGGACTCTGGACCGCGTTCCCCGTTGCAGAACCACTAGAGATTTATCAGTATGCACTGCGCAATCAGGTTGATTACCTCGCCATAGAGGGTATAAATCCGGATATTCCCGATGATGCCCTTACTGATGCGGTATACGGCTTTACACTGGATTCAATCTTTCATGCTGAGAAGAGCCTTTACAGAGTCGCGTTTTTTCGACCACTACCTCCGGCAACAGGTAATCGGTAAAATGTTTATGAATCACGATTTATATATTGCATTTAGATACAAATATAATGTAATAAAATAAATAATATTAGGTGAGTACACATTTTGCACGAACACATTACAGGAGACCAATAATGATTTTGCCGTCTAAGAAAGCACTCCTGCTTTCCGGAGTTGCTGTTGGGGGAGGAACATTGGCAATTATGACAGCCGGAGTGGCTGCACCGGCTGTCGGGATGCTGGTAGGAATTATCGCTGGTTCTGCGGGTCTTTCTGTGGTGAAAAGGTGTGGCCAAGCTAAAGGGTGTAACTGTACTGATGGTGCCACCTGTGGAACAACGGGAGGAGTGCCATGCGCCACTGATTCAGATCTTTCCGATGCGATAAAAAGTTCTGACGGGGAGATTAGTGACGCAGAACGGAGTCCGACCTCACTTTTTGGAGTGTCCCCATTTGCCGAATCTGATGATGCCGTTCTGCTTCAGGTAATGGCCTCGAAATTGAGGGAGGAGATCAGTGAACTCAAACAGAACCTGAATGATTCGAAGAACAGCCGATTTTTTGAGCGGGGAGAATTATTGCAGGAACTGGCAGAAAAAGAGTCCAAATTAAAGAACATTGGCGAGAGTCTGTCGGGAGCGACCAACGGTCGCCACGACGGGTAATTGCAATTCCAGATAATTGATCACCCACAGAGGCGGTGTTTTTCACCGCCTCTGTGGGTGTAGTCTATAGCCCCACTCCTTCCTGCTCCGGTTTTACCCCTCACTGATTATTTTCGTGTTGTTTCCTCTTGTTGGTGGTAAGTGCCGTTTTTAGAATCATCGCTGTTCTCCCGTGCAATTTTCTAGCCGGACAACACTGCCGCCCCCCCCCCTCTTTTGTTCGGTTGCACGTTTTGTCTCTAGTATTTGCCATAAATGCCGACAAGTATAGTGAGCGCAGAATGCGCCACCGAGATTCTCGGAATCAACCAGAAAAGGAGCACCATCATGGCAGTTTCAAACATTTCGCTCACATCAGGCATGAGGAACAACCTCCTCGCTCTCCAACAGACGGCTTCACAGGTTACCCAGACGCAGAATCGTTTGAGTAGCGGAAAGAAAGTTAACACCGCTCTGGACAATCCGACAAACTTCTTTGCCGCCCAGGCCGCAACTAACCGTGCGAGTGACCTGGCTGATCGTAAAGATGGCATGAGTGAAGCGGTACAAACCATTAAGAGTGCCGACAACGGTATCACCGCCATCACCGCGCTGATTCAGTCCGCCAAAGGTCTTGCCAGCGCAGCCGCTGCAACCAACGACACCTTGTCCCAGGCAACCTACGAAACCCAGTTCAACACCATCGCCAGCCAGATTACCACGCTGGCAAGTGACGCCGGCTATCGTGGCACCAATCTTCTGACGACCGGTACCCTTTCAATTGAATTCAGCCAGAAGACCGGTGATGCCAACTTGACCGTTAACGGCTTCGGTGCAGATGCTTCATCACTGGGCATATCTTCGGCCGGCACCTGGACAGGCACCGGCAATGCGGCCAGCACCAATGCTTTCATGGATACTGCCCTGACAACCCTGCGTACCCAGTCTTCTTCACTGGCAAGTAACCTGACCACGATCACCACCCGTCAGACGTTCACTGACTCGATGATCAACACCCTGCAGGTGGGTGCAGACAACCTGACTCTTGCCGACATGAATCAGGAAGGTGCAAACATGCTGGCCCTGCAGACCCGTCAGTCCCTGGGAACCACCGCACTGAGCCTCTCTTCACAGGCAGCCCAGTCCGTACTGAAACTCTTCTAGACCGTACGACTGAATTACACCTGACAAGAGCCACAAAGAGGTCAGAAACTACTGACACCGCTTTGTGGCTCTTTTTATATGACACTTGGCAAGAGGGCTGTTTGCTGATACAGTTCACCAACACTTTCCAAGGAGGAACCAATGGCTCCGAAACATCACAGACTCATTATTCTGGGCGCCGGACCGGCCGGTTATACCGCTGCCGTCTACGCCGCCCGTGCCAATCTCAACCCTGTCCTGATCACCGGACTACAACCGGGCGGACAATTAACAACCACAACCGAGGTAGATAACTGGCCCGGCGACCACGCCGGTGTCGAGGGCCCCGAACTGATGGAGCGGATGCGACTCCATGCCGAACGTTTCAATACCGAGATGATCTCCGACCATATTGTTCAGGCCGACCTGACACAACGCCCCTTTTTCCTCCAGGGGGACTCGGAGAGTTATAGCTGCGATGCCCTGATTATAGCCACCGGTGCTTCGGCACGCTACCTGGGACTCCCCTCCGAGACCGCATTCAAGGGAAAGGGCGTATCTGCTTGTGCCACCTGCGACGGCTTTTTCTATCGGGGCAAGGATGTGGCGGTGATAGGCGGCGGCAGTACAGCGGTGGAAGAGGCACTCTACCTTGCAAATATCGCCCGGCACGTGACGGTGGTTCACCGGAGGGACGAATTCAGGGCAGAGAAGGTCCTCTCTGACCGGCTGATTGAAAAGAGTAAGAACGGTAACGTCACCATTGCCTGGAACAGTCACCTGGACGAAGTGCTGGGGGATGCCAGCGGCGTCACCGGCATACGCATCAAGAACAACGATGGCTCCACCTCCGAAGTAACCCTCCATGGTATTTTTGTCGCCATCGGCCATTCTCCCAATACCACTATTTTTGACGGGCAGATCGACATGCTCGACGGCTACATCCGCACCAAGGGGGGGGGAAGCGAGGGCAATCTGACGGCGACCAGTATTCCCGGTGTATTTGCCGCCGGAGATGTTCAGGACTTCACCTATCGTCAGGCCATCACCTCGGCCGGTAGCGGCTGCATGGCGGCCAAGGATGCGGAGCGGTATCTGGACACCCAGGTGATCTGACATGACCGGGGAAACGGCAGAACGGGATGAGCTGGAAAAGCTGCTTGCAGATGTACAGCGGACCATCCGGGAGAACAAACTGTTTATTCGCAATTTGAAGGAGGAGGCCGCTGACAGTGAAGCAACGGCAGAGGTGGAAACTGCTGGCGGCACCCTCTCTGAAGAGGATGGCTTCGAAGAATTGTAAAGAAATCTTCTCTGTATGTATTTAGTAGTAACGAGAAGAGGCCCCCACATTGTGTGGGGGCCTCTTCTCGTTACGGACGCTCAGCGAACTCTGCTACTTAGTGTTTCTTCTCTCCACCGGTAACATCAACACCGTTTGGAGCGTGGCAGTCACTGCAGTTTGACTTCATTATTTCGTCGCCGATATCCACCGGATGGACAAATTCCTTAACCTGGGTACCCTTGGGAATATTTTCCTGGGTCTGGCTGATGACGCTATGGCACAGATTGCAATCCTTCGGAATTACTTTTCCGGCGGCGTTCTTATGCTTGCCATCATGGCAGCGGAAGCAGCCGGGGAAGTAGAAGTGACCGATCTGTGTCGGATAGGCACCCCACTCCACTTTCATTTTCGGGAAGAAGTTTCTGCTGTAGATCTGCTGAATCTGCTCCACCGCCTGCTTGATGGAAGCTGCTTTACTCGTCACCAGAGCAGGATAGTTCTTGGCATAGTATGCCGGAATACCGGCGGCAATGGCAGCGGTTGCCTCTTCGGTCGTTTTGTACGGTTTTTCCAGCAGCTCACCGCTCACCCTTTTGAGGTACGGGAGGGAAGGATCCAGCTTGCCGGCGGCAAAGCGGTGATCCATTTCCAGGCTCGGCGGATTAAAGGAGTGGGCCGGACGGGTATGACAGTCGATGCAATCCATGACCCGCTTTTCATGTTTCTCAAGTTCTGCCTTGGAAATCGGTTTTTCCTGGCTGATGAACTCCTCAAGTGTACCGTCCGCTTTTTTGACGGTCACATAGGGGATATCCATGCGCCGCTCATCGGTTGCCACATAGCCAACTTCTCTACCGATATGCCAGTGGATGCCGGAAGAGTTCGGAGCGGCCGGGTTACCACCGATCTTGATCAGCATCTGGATCTCACGGCGGGTATTCTCTTCGTTCGGTGCATTATGGGAGAAGATCTTGTAACGGGCCGCAACAAATTTTTCCGGCCAGTGGCACCGTTCGCAGGTACCCCGTGCCGGACGGAGATTATGAACCGGTGTCGGAATCGGCGTCGGGAAGGTTCCGGTCAGTATGGAGTAAAGCTGACGGGTACCGTTGATTTTTGCCTTGATATAGTAGTTGAGGCCGGAACCAACGTGGCACTCCACGCAACGAACCCGGGCGTGGGGCGACTGCTGCCAGGCGACATGTTCTGGCTCCATGGGTACGTGGCACACTTCACCGCAAAAGGTGGTCGATTCGGTGAATTCAAACCCTTTGATGGTGGTGACGCCGATGATGGCAAAAAATACCACTGTCACCAGGGCAAAGAATATGGTGAGGCGAAGTTTTTTCGGATCGTTAAAATCAAGTCGTGGTAGCGCGGGAAGATCAACATCAGGGTTTTTCCGATGGTTATTCCGTGCCCGCCAGGCACCGAAATAGGTCAGGACGCCGCCAAACAGAATGCCCCCCGGCAGCAGGAACAGCGTAATGATCTCCAGGTAGGGGTTTTCGAACCCCATGAACTCCTGAAGCGCAATAAACAGAATGATCACCAATGCCGATATTGCCGACGTGAGCATCCCCAGCAAACTGATTATGTTCATGTAATACTTTTCGGCTGACATGATTTTACGCGAATCTCCTTCTCTTTGTGCCATTGATTCCTCCCGGTTTCTGTACCTGCCATGCCAATGTAAAAATACGTTCCCTCGCACACAGGCCAGTAGCTAATAAACGTGCTTTAATAGCACAGAAAAACAGTAATATGCAAGTCAAATTGCTTTGTACTTCATGTGAAATACCAGAGGTCTCACGCATATCCCTTTCCTGACGCCAGAAATCAAACTGTTGACAAACGTCTGCAACCGGAATATTTTAAACAGCGTTATATTTTATCATTATTTTATTGTCTTTAATGTCTAGGAATATCGCAAGACCATATTTTATATTTATCTGTTATTAGAACTGTGTGTGATTAAGGAGCAGATTATGACATCACCCGAGCAACCCGGAGACCGGGAGAAGGAACTAACCGCACGCTTACAGGCCATGGAACAGCAGCTTCAGAAACTTACGGCCCGCATTGGCGAGGAGGCGGCCACCGGCCCACCCCTTCAGACCCCCACGACACCACCTTCACCAACAGACAATAGCGGCTATGCTCCCCCCGAAGATTTGGGTGATGTTTCCGAAGAGCTTCTTAACTGGGCAGGCCGCAATGCCCTGCTCCCCCGTGTCGCCACCCTCTGCTTTTTACTCGTTGTGGCACTGATTCTCCGCACCGTCACCGACAGCGGCATCATCAACAAGCTGATCGGATCGGGGCTTGGCATGGGATACGCAGCCACCCTGATAATCGCCGCATGGTACCTGTACGTACGGAAAAGCCCCCTGGCTCCGGTGTGCGCGGCCTGTGGTGCCCTCCTTATGTCCTCCATCGTCGTGGAGACCCACAGCCACTTTAAAGCACTCCCCTTGGTGCCGGCATACCTGACACTGGTGGTCACCGGCATTGCCATGGCCATCATCAGCCGGAAGTTTGACGCATTTACCCCCATTTCCGTCGGCACCCTCGGCATGTGCCTCGCCGGGGCCGCCATTGACTACCCCCACCCCTATTTTCCCTACCTCTCGCTGGTGCTGTTTGCTGCCAACATCCTTGCCTACCGTGCCGCTCAAATGGAGTACTGCGGCTGGCTCCGCTGGACGGCGGCCTTCGTCAGCATGTTCATGCTACAATTGTGGGGTTTCAGACTTGGCTATCTGACCAGAAAAGCGGAAACTATCCCTTCTGATCTCGCCCCGGCACTGTTTCTTCCCATCCTTGCCGTTTTTGCCCTTACCTATTTCGCTTTTTCCCTCTACGGGATCATCTCCCGCACATCCCAGCGGGTCTCCCGCTTCGACGCCACGCTCCCCACCATCAATTCCCTCTGGGCCTTTTCCACGGCACTCTATGTGGTTGGCCCCATCGGTTCCGCCCCGATTATTATCGGCATCATTGGCAGTTCCATTGCCCTCAGCTTCCTTGCCATAAGCTTTTGGCACGCCAATCGGAGCACTACCGGCACCGGCGGAGCCGGTGCCCTGGTGTTTGCCTCCGGCGCACTTCTGGCCGTGGCACTGCCAACCATAACCGGAAAAATCATCTTTTCCCTGCCGATCCTTTCCGTTATTGCCATTTTCATGGCGGTTATCTCCCGCTCCTGGAAGAGCGGCAGCGTCAGGCTGGCGACCTATCTGTTCAGTCTCTACTGCGGCCTTGCCACCGTGTACCTGCTCAGGGGAAACAGTCCCCTGGCCCTCGATTTTGTGGACATCATTCCGTCCGGCCTGGTGGCGTGCATCGTTTTATACCACTTTCAATGGTGCCGCTGGCATCCACCGGCCGGCTATACCTTCTTTGACCGTTTCGATCCGAAGGACCGCACGGCTACTCTGTTGCTACTTGCCGGACTTTTATGCTGCTTTATCGTGGTCCGCTCGATCATCCACCAGACCCTGCTGGTTGTTTCCGGTGTTGTTGCCCCACCGGTCTTCAGCTGCTCCCAGTCCGTACTCATCAACAGTGCCGGTCTGGTTCTCATTATTTTAGCCTTCCTGCGACGCGATAAGGAGCTGAGGAATATGGCAATCCTCATTACCATGGCGGGAGGTTTCAAGGTCTTTGCCTCGGACCTGCTCGGCATCCATGGCCTGCCACTGGTTTTCAGCGTGTTTTCATTCGGCATGCTTGTGGCGGTAGAATCGATTGCACTGGGCAAATGGCCGAAAATAACCGTTGACAACACCAACGACGAAAATGCATAGGGGCCCATGGCAAGGGCACCACGTAGGGGCGAATGGAACGGTAAATATAATGCGCGAGGAAAATATCATCGTCGTGTGCGATGATGCATGAATTACGCATAAGGCAGCCCACCACGTAGGGGCGTATGGCCATACGCCCAGCCACCATCCCTTGTACGGATAAAAGTCGGAAACCGAGCGGATGGCAAAGCGTGGGGCCCATGGCAAGGGCAAAATGACAAAAGGCGGGCGTATAGCCATACGCCCCTACGAATTCCCAACCATTGTACTTTCCACAAATAATATTGTTGCATCATTCAAGAGAAACGGGGTTGCCATATCGGCAACCCCGTTTCTGTTTCTACTGCATGTTTCCGGCTACGACATCAAACTATCAATGCCCCCCGCCGCTCAAGAACGCCAGGACCATCAGCACCACCAGGGCAAGGCCGGTCAGAACCGCCGTAAAACCAAACCCTTTGAAGATGAAATCCCAGAGTACGCCGCTGGTTTTCTTGCAGGCAAAATTCTCGGTGATCCCGGCAGCTTCGTACCGTTTCCACTGATCACCACGCTCTTCAATCATCTCCTCTTTACCAATCTGACCATTGAAGATGATAAAGTCCATGGGGAACTTCTCCGGTCGGCCATGGGTATTGAAGAAGTGAACCGAGAAGATGAAGCCGGTTGCCAGAAGTGCCTCGTCGGAATGGACGATAGTCGCCACGTTGAACGCCCACCCTGGGAGGAAGAGCCCGAAGAATTCCGGGAACCAGAGCATCAGTCCCGAACCGCCGATGGCAAACATACCCCAGAAGACGGCAACAAAGTCGAATTTCTCCCAATAGGTCCACCGCTCAAAGGTCGGCTTTGGCCCCTTGAAGAAGAACCAGCGCACCATGCAGTACACATCCTTGATATCCCGGATATTGAAGCAGAGGGAATCAGGACCAAAGAGACGCTGCAGCGGGTTACCCGGAATGTCCTTCCTGATGAAGAGGAAGTGGAAGCTCATCAGCAGTGCGGCACTGAAGTAGACAAAGGTAATTCCGGCGCAGATGCGGTGGATCTGCCCGGCAACGGCTGAACCGCCGTAGAACTGCATCATGAAATGGGCCCACTGCTGGTCGCTGAACTTGAGGGGCAATCCAGTCAGGGAGAGCCCCAGGAAGCTGGTAATGACCAACACGTGGAGGAATATATGCAGTCTGTTGAAGCGGCGATACTGTTTGTGGGCATCGGGGATGACGTGATGGGCCACACCGGCCGTCAACTTGGCCGCTTTTTCCCGGTTATCGACAAAACCACGGAACATCCAGAGTAGTGAATGGATCCAGAATACCGTGAAGGTAGACAACAGCAGGGTCGTCATGACCACAAAGGTGTAATAGAGAATCGGATATTTTTCCCGGTCGGTCATCTCGCCATGGGCATAAAACTTGGCAAAGGCCGGGGTCGCCTTGGGATGGCACGGGGTACACTGCTTCATCATGTTGGCGGGGTTGACACTTGACAGGGGATCGGATTTCGGCAGCACCGAATGGGCCGTATGACAGTCGGCACAACCTGCCACCTTATCGGGGAAGCCAAGGCGATAGTTCTTGCCGTGGTAGCTCTCCATGTACGACTTTACCGCCACATTGGTTACGTTGTTCCGGGCCAT
Organism: uncultured Geobacteraceae bacterium; assembly: GCA_903901875.1. Taxonomy (GTDB): domain Bacteria; phylum Desulfobacterota; class Desulfuromonadia; order Geobacterales; family Pseudopelobacteraceae; genus JACRCG01. The sequence goes on from CAIUSO010000117.1 coordinate 58,581, forward strand.
CAGCTTCTTGTCGCTGTGGCATTTCATGCAGACCCTGGTGTGGAATTCACGCCCCTTATGATCGTCGGCTGCTACCTTGTCAATGGCGTGGAGGTTGTGGCAGTCATGGCAGGCGGCCGAATCCATATTTCCGGCGGCCACACCTTTGCCATGGACAGATTTCTGGTACATCGCCTCTTTATCATGGCACTGCACACATTTGGCAACGGCAATACGCTTGTCATTCTTCCAGTAGTTGTGGGTATGGACATCGGTATGGCACTGGGCGCAGGTGACCCCTTTTTCCGCATGGATACTGGCGTAATGTTCGGAGTTTTGCTTTTTGTGACACCGTTCGCACTGAACTTTCTGGACCTTGATTTCCTTCTTCATGTGCTTGACAAGGTCGGTGATGTCTATGTGACAACTGGTGCAGGCATTCTTGCCATGGACCGAGGCGGCAAAGGCCTCGATGGTAATTTTGTCTCTGTGACAACCAAGACAGGTTGCCGGATCGATGGCCATCCCCTGCTCGGCGAACGCCGGCAGAGCGGAGCCGACAGCCAGCAACACCATAAAAACAAGTTTGAATACATTCAACGACATGTAATAATCCTCCTCTGGGGGCGATTGATACTAAAACAGATTATTTCAGGGTGAATTCAGCAGGACGTGCCATATCTGCCGGGTGGTGCCCTGCCCCGGTGCGGCCCGACCACCGGGCTGCTCAACGGCAGAGATGAGCCATCGGAGGCACGACTCCAGAAATGAACGGGAATAAATGACAGCAACAGGGCGGTCAGGCAGAGAAAGGTATCCTGTGCCGAATAGTCGGAAAGGAGCGGTTCGGGAAAGGAGTGAAGAGAGTCGTTGCGGTCATGGTGGGTGCGCAGTTGGTGAAAATAGAGGGAGAGGGAGAGCTGTAACAATATCGTTACGGCAGATGTTATAAGGAGTAGTTTGCATCCTGTTGAACATCGCTGCATCGTTGTGATCCCTTACTGACTATATTCGCTACAGAATATCCGTGATGCAATATGGCAGATACCGTTCTTCGGTATACACTATTATTACCTGATATCGCAATGAAAATGACTCAATGGGCACTAATTCAGCTGTTAAATTCGCTGTGGTACATCATGACCAGCCGGGCACGGTTTTCAAGACAGAGGGGGCAGAGTTCCCCCCCATCCTGCCAGACCTCACCGGCCAGCCACTCCCCCGCCTCGGCATAGAGGGAATGGGGCGCCTCTTCGTCAAATTCTTTAGCGCAGAGTGTGCAGGTTTTCATGTTTATTCCTCTGCAATGGCCATTGCCCGTTCATACTCCCGCCGCAGTGCCCCGCAATCGGTGGTACCGATGAGTCCCCAGGGGAGCGGTTCTTCCCGGCCAATCTCTCGCTGCACCAGGTAATCCGTATCAACTCCACACTGTTTCGCCGCCTTCTTGAGGTTTGCCCCGTCCGCCATGGCTACCAGCAGTGGGGCCAACCGCCGGTCTCCCCGGGAGAGCAGTGCCTGCAGGTAGGATTCCCGCAGGCTCTCAATCTTCAATTTTACGTTAGAGAGACGACGTACACGGCTCTCCAGAATTTTCACCTTTCCTTCCAACCGGTGCATCGGCTCCATCCCGCACCACTGAAAAGGAGTAAAGGGCTTGGGGATAAATGGATTGACCGACACGGTGATCTCCCCGAGGCGCTTGTTGCTGCGGGCCCGTTCAATGACCCGGTCGCGAATTTTCTCGATGAGCAGCACCATTTCTTCCAGGTCCGAATCGTTCTCACCCGGGAGTCCAATGATGAAATAGAGCCGGATATTGAGAATATCATGGGCGATCAGCCGCTCACAGGCATCCAGAATCTGCACCTCTGTGAGGTTTTTCCGGATGATAGTGCGCATCCGCTGGGAGCCCCCTTCGGGAGCGATGGCAATGGTCTTGTGACCGCTGGCAATGAGGGCCGCCAGCATTTCCCCATCAAGGCGGTCAATACGGAGTGAGGAGACAGAAACCTTTCCGCCCCGGCCAACGATATGGCTACAGAGCTTACCGATGCCGGTGTAGTCGGACACCGCCGCCCCCACCAGTCCGATCTTGTTGCGATGGGTCAACCCTTCGTCGATCAGGGGTATGAGCTGTTCAACCGGCTGCTGCCGGAAGGCACCGTAGATAAAGCCGGAGCTGCAAAACCGGCATCCCCGTGGGCATCCCCTGCTGACTTCGATCAGAAACATGTCACCAAATTCGGTATGTTCCGTAAGTATCCGGGAGGCAGCCGGTTCGTACCGTTCCAGACAGACCGGCACCGGAGCGGTCGGCAGGGAGGCACCTTCGGCAATCCGGTGGCCGGTGAAATTTTCTCCTGTATATTCCGGGATATAAAAAGCCGGAATATACAGGCCGGGAATTTTAGACAGTGCCTCAAGCAGACCCCATCGCCCGTTGTCAACGGGGGAAAGCAGTGTCTCAAGCATGGCAGGAACGACGGCCTCCCCCTCCCCGATGCAGATGGCATCGATGAAATCAGCCACCGGTTCCGGGTTGATAAAAAAGGCGGCACCACCGGCGATTATCAGGGGGTGGGAGCGGTTCCGCTCTGCGGCAAAGAGCGGAATCCGGCCATACCGGAGCATCAGGGGTATATTGAGGTAATCCGGTTCGAACGAGGTGGAAAAGGCTATGACATCGAAATCGGCCAGGGGGGTCGAGGTTTCAAGTGACAGCAACGGGGTACCGCTGCGCCGGTACTCCTCTTCGGCGTCCCGCTCGGGGAAAAAGGCCCGTTCACAGCGGATACCGTCGGTCCCCGCCAGCATGCCATAGACGGCCTGGAATCCCAGGCTGCTCATGGCGGTCCGGTAGCGGCTTGCCGACACAAGGCATACGACAAGGTCCCCTCCCCGCCGGTAACGACGCAGGTGGGTTTCTGCCTGAAGGAGCGTACGATGACCGTTGCGGATATCATAACTCATGGTTGTACGCTTCCTGGGCCGAAACTCTATTCTGGGCTGTAACCAAGGTGTCATTTAAAACCATGGTGTAGGCATCCGGCATATGCCCCAATTGGACGAACAGAAAAAGGCGGGCGCATGGCCATACGCCCCTACGAATGTGCCGTCTTGATTGCAACAGGGAATTAAACAGCAAACGCCGCAAAAGCGGCGTTTGGGAAGTTGAGCTCCATGTTGTTTCAGATTCAGGACTTGGCAAGGGACACATACTGGGGAAATGATGCCGCTGTCAGCAGGGTGGATACCGCAACATCACTGAAGTGTGACGGGACAAAAAGGGCACCCTGACGAACTCGATTCGAGATCTTTGCCTTCAGGGAGACGCTTCCCCCCTCGGAGGAGAGGGTAACGGCATCGCCGGAGGTAACGCCAGCCGCTGCGGCATCGGTAGCGCATACCTCAACATAGGCTTCACCGGCCACCAGCATATTGTTTTCCGAGCGGGTGGTCATTGAACCGTTGTGGTGGAGAACCGGCCCCACGGTGAGAGCAAAGGGACGCCCACCCTTGGGTGGTGTCACCGGTGCGAGGGGCAGACAGACACGGGTCGCCGTATATTTTTTCGTAAAACCGCTGGTACGGCCATCGCTATCACAAACTTCAGTATACATACCGGTCACTGTGGCTATTTCGTGGCGTACCTTCTCAATGGTCTGAATGGGTGCCGCTTTTGACGCCACCAGATTGTAGAGGGACTGTAGGATAGCCCCGTCGGTACGGGCACTTCCTGCCGGCGTGGTTGCTGCGCCGAAACACTGAATCCGGTTGTCTACCGAGGTGAACGAGCCAGCTTTCTCTCCCCCGGTTGCCGCCGGAAGCACCACATGGGCCAGGGTGGCCACTTCGGTCAGATACAGATCCTGAACGATTAGTAACTCCAGTTTTTGCAGGGCATTCCGTACCCGGCTACGATTCGGCAGGTACTGGAGTGGATCGGTTCCCATCAGGTAAAGTGCTTTGATTTCTCCCGATTCAATGGCATCGATGATCTGGAAGAGATCTTTGCCGGCCACGGTCGGAATAGTGGTACCCCACGCGGCATTGAAGGTTGCAGCCGCGTGCTCGTAGGTATGGTAGCCCGGCAGATATTCAGGGGAGACCCCCATATCAAGCATTCCCTGGCTGTTATTCTTTTCGTCAAGTGGATAGAGTCCAGCCCCCCCCTCGCTTACCGCACCGGTCAGAAGGGCCAGATTCACCGCCCCGGCAACTGCAGTGGCACTGTCTGCGGAGCGGATGATATCGGCTCCGTAGATGACCGCCGCAGGACCAGCGGTGTTGATAAGGGACACGGCAGCCAGAAAATCCGCTTCGGAAACGCCGGTGATTTCTGCAATTCGGGCAAAGGTAAGCCCCTCAAGGGATCCCTTGAGAGTTTCAAGTCCGGTCAGTTCCGTTGCACCTGCTACTCCACCGGCCAGAACCGCCTTGGCAAGACCGGCCGCCAGCCACGCCTCACTGCCGGGAACGCACTGCAGGAATGCATTGGCATATTTGTTCATTGACGTGGCACGGCTGCCTGCAATCAACACTTTGGCATTGTTTTTTGTGGAAGCCTGGATGACGCGGTAGGCAAAACCGGGGGACTCCGCCTTCAAATCAGCCCCAAGCACAATGACCGTTGCCGCCCCTTCGATGGCCGCCATACCGGTGGTGCCACCGCTGTAGCCGACCATGCGCCATTGGATAACCTGGGACGGCAGATAGCCGAGACGTGCTTCGGAATCGATGTTGTTACTACCCAAGGCACCACGGAAGAACTTCTGAAACAGATAATTCTCTTCATTGGTGACCCGTGGCGAGCCGATTCCGGCAACCGCATTGCCGCCGGAGACCGTAACGAGCCCCTTCAGTCGGGACGCCACCAGTTCAAGTGCCTGATCCCATGTTGCCTTATTCTGTGCGCCACCGCCATCCCTGACCAGCGGCGACGTCAGCCGGTCCGGCGAATTGAACGCGGCATAGCCAAAACGGCCATTAATACAGAGATTGCCTTTGTTGTAACCGTCATCGGAGCTGGTAACCCGCTCGATGCGACCATCTTTAACGTGGTATTCAATGGGGCAACCGGACGAGCAAAAGGAGCAGACACCGGCGGTGACCCGGAAAGCCCACGGGCGCCCACGGAATTTAAAGGGCTTACTGATCAGGGTACCGGTTGGACAGGCACCGATGCAGTTTCCGCAGAAATCACACTCAAGGGACTCCCGTGTTTTGGTGTCGATGATGGTGTTATCGCCCCGGTCTACCACCTCAATGGCCTCACGACCAACCACCTCACGGCAGACCTTGACGCATTTTTCGCAGAGAATGCAGCGGTTCGGATCGCTCTCCAGTAATTTCCAGTCATAGCGGATCGGAAGACGCTCCAGATCTGCACCATAGGCATTTTTGTCAACCTTCAGGGAATAGCAGCTGTCCTGCAGATCGCACTCTCCCGCAGCGTCACAGATGGGACAATCAAGAGGGTGGTTGACCAGCATCAGTTCCAGAGTTTTTTTCCGGGCCGCTTCAAGCTCCGGCGACGAGGTTGTCACCGTAATCCCCTCTTTTACGGGGGTATTACAGGCGGTCATGAATCGTTCGATCCCTTCGACCTTCACCACACAGATACGACAGGCACCGGTTGTGGAAACCTTTTTCAACCAGCAAAGCGTCGGAATCTTGATGCCCAACTCCGCTGCCGCCTCAAGGATGGTGGCACCGACAGGCACCGTTACCTGCTGGCCATCAATGGTCAATGTTGCCGTACTCTTCTTTTCACCGGACTCTGTATGTGCCATGCCGTCTATCTCCAGTACATTCTTGAATAAGTGTTAAGTCCTACACCACCACCATGGCCATGCGGTAACAGCGCAGACACCGATCCGCCTCTATCTGTGCGGTTGTATCGGTGAAGCCCAGTTCAACCTCGCGGTAGTTCCCCTTGGCTGCCCGCTGCCGACCATGGACCTCACGCTGATTGGCGCGGTCCGATGAGTCAAGCCAGGGAACCTTCTCGTTCTTGTCATAGACACCCAGATAGGTAAGTAGATCGTCAAAAATATCCTGTTCTGACAGATAGGCTTTCCCTTCTTCTATCCAGCGCTGGATGACCAGAGCGGCACGGTGGGCATTACCGATACAGGCGACCACGGTCAATGGGCCAATCTCGGCGTCACCACCGGCGAAGACCCCTTCACAGTCGGTGATCAGCGAGCGGGAGAGCATGTTCCCCATGCCATCCTTCAGATCCTTTCCGGCGGCATCTTTCAGGGAGATATATTTGGTCACCACCGTATTCCACTTGGTGATGTCGATCCCCATGTCCGGCGGGATAAAGCTGAGATCCGGATCCTGGCCGATGGCCGGAATAACCGTGTCGCATTCGACGATGAACTCACTGCCGGGTACCGGTTCGGGGCGACGTCTACCGGAAGCATCGGGCTCACCCATGGCCATACGGACGCACTCGACGCCGATGACCTGCTCCGAATCATTCACAACTATTTTGGTGGGGAGCACCTGGAATTCAAAACGTACCCCTTCCTCGTCGGCACCATCAACTTCCCACACATCGGCCGGCATTTCCTTGCGTGACCGACGATAGAGAAGAATCGACTCTTCGGCCCCTTCGCGGAGGGCCACCCGGACGCAGTCAATGGCCGTATTACCGCCACCGACCACACAGACCTTTTTCCCCATGCCGGTGGGACGCTCCATATAGGCTTCACGGAGGAAATCGATACCACCGGTCAGGAATCCCTTGTACCCCTTGTCCTCACCTTCAACGCCCATGGGCTTGGAGCGGTGGGCACCGGGAGCAAGAAAGACCGCGTTATACTGTTTTTTCAGTTCAGGCAGGGAGATATCTTTGCCGACCCGGCAATCATAGATGATCTTGACGCCCAGGGCCTGGACGATATCGATATCACGCTGTAATACGTGGCGCGGCATACGATAGGCGGGAATGCCGACCGCGATCATGCCGCCGCCGAACCCTTCGGGGAGTGCTTCATAAATGGTACACTGATACCCTTCCAGGGCCAGATAGTAGGCGCACGCCACACCGGCGGGACCGGCACCTACGATGGCAACGGTTTTATCCTTTTTCGGCTTGGTTGCCGACGGCGGCGTGATGTTATGCATCCACTCGTAGTCGGAAGCGGTACGTTTCAGCACCATAATGTTGATGGAGTCATCAACATTCTTGCGACGACAGGCGGTCTCGCAGGGGTGGGGACAGACCCGTCCACACACCGCCGGCATCGGCATATTTTCCCGGATGGTGGCCAGCGCGTCCCCATACTGATAATTCTTAATCTCTTCGATATATTTGGGGATATCAATGTGGGACGGACACTTGTCCATGCAGGGAGCGGTAATTTTATGGATATAGCTGGCCGGCACGCTGTCGGACGAGGGGGCACGCCGCTCATGGATGCGGGCAACAAACTGTTCCCGGTAGTTGGCCACCGCGTCGAACACCGGTACGGTCGCACTCTGACAGAGGGTGCATTTGCAATTTTTCAGCAGTTCGGTGAGATCGGCAACCGTATCCAGATCTTCTTCCTTCGCCCGACCGTTCAGGACGTTCTGGAACAGGTCCATCAGCACCTTGGTCCCCTTTTTGCCCGGCGTACAGCGACCGCAGCAGAAGAGCGTCTGCACGCGCTTCATATATTCGGCGGTCATGGCCGGAACGTCGACATCCTTGTCGAACAGAATGATGCCATCCCACCCCATAAATGCCCGAAGCGGGCGCTCACCGTCAAAGGCAACTGGCAAACGGTAACTGACCGCCTGCGGCTCTCCGGAAACTTTTCTATTGTCAACCTTGTTCCCGCCCCATGTGGAAAAAACGACCTGTGCCACAAAAACCTCCACCACCGCACCCTGTTATAGAGTTAACTATTCGCAATTATTGGCGAAAAAATATTTCGAGAATTGTATACAGTATGCATGATTATCACAATAACACCGTAGAAATCAAGGAAAAAACAGTCAGCATGATTGAAGTTGCCGCCAAGCACTTTTACCTTTGCCGCTGGTTGTGCTACAGTGTCCTCGGTGTGTCATTAATTACCAATCTATTTTTCAGGGAGAACCGGCGAGTATGATCAAACAGGAAATAGGTGCCGAAGAGTTCCGTTCACTATGTACCATCAATATGGGTATCCACCAGGGAGAACGGGTGGTGGTGTTCACCGACACTCTGCGCCCCGATGAGACCCCATCCGCCTCTGACCGTGACCGTCGTACCCGTCTCCAGACAACGGCCCGTAATCTGGCGAAGTTTGCCGAAGAGGAATACGGTTCCGGCTTGTTTGTGGAATTCCCCGCCACCGCCGCCTCGGGGTGTGAGCCCCCGGAACCGCTCTGGCACGCTGTTTTTGGCGGGGCCATAACGGCCGATCTGGCAGCAGAGGGGTTGTTGGCACAACTGCTGGCAAAGCAAGCATCGGTCGATGAAGTGGCACGGGCCAGGAGCATTGTTCTTGAAAGGCGGCAGGAGGTGGCCCACATTATCGTGGCCCTTTCAAACAACTCCACCAGCCACACCCGTTTTCGGGCCTTAGCCTGCGCGGCAGGATGCCGTTTTGCCAGCCTCCCCCATTTCGACCCGGAGATGTTTCACACCTCCATGACCGTGGACTGGCATGCCCTGGCAACCCGTACCGCCCTCCTTGTGGACGCTTTGAATGGTGCCGACTGGGTGCGGGTCACCACCCCCAACGGCACCGACATGATGCTCTGCAAACAGGGACGATATGCAAAGGGGGATGATGGCCTGCTCACCGCGGCCGGCAGCTTCGGCAATCTACCGGCCGGCGAAGCCTATCTGGCACCGTTGGAGGGGAAAAGCTACGGTGTTATGTTCTTGGAATGGGGGCCGACCCGCAAGTTTGACGAACCGCTCCGGGTAACCGTGGAAAACGGCATCGTGGTACGCATCGAAGGCAACGACCCGCACCGGGCCGGACTTGAGGCACATTTTTCCGAGCATTCCGCCTGTCGAAATATTGCCGAGCTGGGCATCGGCACCAACGACAAAGCCACCCGCCCGGACAATGTGCTGGAAGCGGAAAAGATCCTCGGCACCATCCATATCGCACTGGGAGACAACAGCGGCTTCGGCGGCACCGTCAGTGCCCCGTTCCATGAGGATTACGTATTCTACCACCCCACACTGACACTCATCGGCCCGGACGGCAGCCGACGGGTCATTATGACAGAGGGTGTTTTAACCCTGTGACCCATTTGTATTACACACATTATAAACAGGGCACCCGCAAGGGGTGCCCCTGCACAACCAAGATGGCTTACCGTAGGGGTGCCGCTTGCGGGTGCCCTGGTGCTGAATCGCCCACCTAACCTTCCCCCTCCAGGGCTGGTCAGCAATGATCATTTGATGATAGTGCTCGAATCTCTTGACAAGAGATTCGAGAAAGACCTTTCTCGTCACCCTCCCCAAGATTCTGTCAACTTTTGTCACATCACTGCACCGGCAGAAACCGGCTAAGCCACCGTTGTTGCAACACTCCCACCTTTGGCACATCTCGTGCAAAACGATAACCTGCTCAAATCATACCTAAAAAAACGCCCTGACAGCCAGATGATCGTGGGAGGTACACGACGCCATGAAACTCTTACCCGGAGCAGCAACGACGCTGCCGAGCGGAGGCTTTTCCCTTCTGGAGTTGCTGATATCACTGTTCATCCTTTCCATCAGTTTTATGGCGGTCATACCGTTGCTGATCGCCTCACTGGGGCTGAATTCCGCAACGGAGATGGCACTGGTTGCCCGCAGCCTGGCAACACAGAAAGTCGAAGAGCTGGCCGCGACACCCCAAAGCAGCATCTCCCGTTTGACGGGCCAGGGGGCCGCCTATGTGGCACCCACCGAATACCTCACGGCCACGGGAAGTATGACCACATCAACAGATCCCCAGGCCCGCTACCGGAGAAGCTGGAGCATCACACCGGTGCCGGTCCGGGATTCTGCCAAGTGCCCGGTCCCTCTGGCACTCTCCGCACTGGTCGAATACAGCATAAAAGGTCAAACGAAGTCACGCTCCTTTACCACCATCTGGAGCTACTGATATGGGACCGCCACGGAGACGTTGCTTCGGCTTCACGTTGATCGAACTGATGGTCTCCCTGGGAATTTTCTCCCTTGTGCTGGCCATGGCCTACTCCTCATACTTGACGATTTCACGTATCGTCACCCGGATCTCCGACACCAATGCCGTCAGCGACAGGGCCCAGAGACTGCTGACCGTTATTGAGGATGATCTGCGCGGCGCGGGGCACCTGGTCTCCCCTGACAGCTCCATCCCGTACTGTTCTGACCCCACTGACATCCCGGCACGCTCAAAGGCAATAAGCCACTCGCGGGGGAATCCCTCTGACACGCTCTCGTTCATCAGTGCCATTCCGGTGATACTCGATGATTCTGCCATCAGCTGTATCGACCGCCAGAAGGATTGTCCCCCCTCGGGAGACCCGGCCAGCGACACCGGCTCCCCACGCCAGGACTACTATCTGACAACCCGCTGTGATTCCGGCACCGGTACCAGCCGGACAAATTCCATTGCGGTTGACGCGATACATGACTGTTACGACTCCCTGCTCCTGGCAGCAACCGGTTCCAGTAACAGCAAGTCTCTGGTGACATTTCAGGCCGCATCTGGAGACACCTCCGGCGACGGCTCCTACTACCAGATTACCGGCATCAGCAACGGGACACTTTCCCTCACTCCCGACCTGAAACAGGTCATACCGGACAATTCTACCGTCTTCACCCTCCGTCAGTATCGCTACGATGTGGTCGCATCCCCCCCTGCGGAGGCCCGCACCTTCCGACGCTCCGGCAGAAAGTCCGACTGTAGCATGGATGCGCTGGCACTCAACGAACCATCCACTGACGGTGGAGGGGTTGACGGACTCAAATTCGAGTTTTCCTCCTACAACCCGCTTTCCGGCAGTATGGAGATGACGTCCACACTACCGGACGCCCTAAAAAATCTTAGATGCATCACCGTCTGGTTGCTGCTCCGGGCAGAGCGAAAAACCGCCGGGTATATAAACAGTAACCGCTACGTTCTCGGGAACTCAGCGGACAAAACCACCATTGGCCCGTTTAATGACTCTTTTATCCGTGCCATGGCCTATCGTACCGTGGAGGTGAGAAATTTTGCTTTCGGCAGTTGAAATCCCCACACCTCTCGGGAACCGGCACGGCATCGCCCTTATAACATCCCTGATGCTTACCCTGCTCATGACGGTGATGGTTGTCTCCCTTGCCTACCGGGTCATCCCGTTCAACATCGGCACACGGGACTCCATTATCAAAAACCAGAGCATCTACACTGCCGATGCCGGCATCAATCAGGCCCGCTATTTCCTGTTTGACCAGGATTGCACCCTGACCTCTCTGAATCAGTGGCAATGCGGTAACGGAGCCCTTACCATCACCGACACATTCACCGACATATCCCCCCAGCTGCACCGTTCGTTTCCGTCGGCCATGGCTATCCTCCTTGGGGACAAAACCATGGCCTACGATACAACGACGCGGAAAATCACCGGTACCGCCGGCGACAGTTACACCTATCGGGTCTATGCAAAAACAACCGGCCTGCCCGATATAATTAACCTGGTCACCGTGGCTGAGAGAGCCGACAGTCCGGTAAAAACAGTTGTCGACGTCGGGCTGAAATTCAATACCAGGCTGGGGGACGATTCTCTCAGGTCAAAAAACCAGGGGGCCGATGGCAGCGGAAATTCAGGGGAAACCCTTGGAGATACCGACACCACGACGATTACGAGCAGTATCAAAATCGGCACATCCCCCTAGCGAGGAATCCGTATGGTCACCCATCCCTGTAGTACCCGGCTCCACCGAATTGCCGCCTGCATTCTTGTGGTCATACTTCTGCTGGCCTCCAGCATCGCCACCGGTCACGCCGCCCTGACATCCTTCAACACCGGCTCATACATCATCGCCACCGATTCCTGTTGGCAGCCGAACAATGATCCGAAAACCGCCAGCGACCTGCCCGGTTACTGTGATGGCAACAAAAATGACCGGTCTCTCCCACAGATTTTCAATCTGCTTTATACGCTCCTCAACAGCGGGGATATCCCCGGAGCATGTGCCAACGGAGACAGCAGCATTCCTCTGCAAAAGGAGCTGTTCGGCTACTGTAAGCAGATCAAGGTACAGTGGATCATCGACGCCACCAAAACCTCCCCCCAGGGATTTGACCTGACACTCGTGAACAGCCAGCCCCCCCTCACTTCACCATTAATCACCCTCTTCAACAGCACCAAAAGCGGCAGCGTGCCACCCATCAACACCTACCTCACCAAAACCGACTCCGGCACGGCCACCACCATCGGCTATCGGGGGGGGCCCTTTGTCATCGACGCCAATGATATTACGCCCGACGAAATAGCCGCCGTGGCGGCCCGGTTTCCCGCAGTCAAAATCCACCGGGCCAACATCCCTTTTTCCGGAAATGTCACCAGAGTTCTCGTCGGCAACCCGCCGAAGATCGGTGTGCTGAGCGAAGGGGCCAGTGAACCGTTTGAGAATTTTCTCCAGGTTGCCGGTGCCGAAAACTGGCGAGAGAAAAAAATGTTCCAGTATATCACTGCCCGTGACATTCTGGCAGGCTGCCTCGCCGCCCCGCTCCCCCCCTCCTGCACCAGCCGACGCCCCGATATCGTCACCCCGTTCAAGGCACTCTGGACTCCCCACTGGGATATCAGCGACCGATGGAGTGACGGCAGTACGCCGAACAGAGCTGAGCAACAGTCGGTCCTTGCCGGTATTCGCACGTTTCTGGCGGGAGGGAGCCCGGCACTCTTCGGCTGCGCCGGTATCGGCAGCATGGAGGGGGCGACGCCGTTTCTTGCCAATTTATCCACCGGTGCGACCTCCCTCCCTGAAGGGGGATTTCTCCTGCCACACCAGACCGGTGGCACCACTCCCCCCTCCCGCGTGGAAAGTAATGCCGGCTGCCCTGATCAGGGGGGATGCAGCAGCACGTATCTGGCAGCGGAACTCCCCTCCGGCTGGCTGTCCCAGTGCGGCGGATGGGAGTTTTCCCCCGGCTCCGGCTCCATACGCAGTATCCGCCCCGCTCCTGCCAGCGGGTACACCTATACCTCCACCCTCCTGTCGGACGACCCGGTGACAACGGGAGACGACCGCTTCATCGGTTCCGCGGTAAGCCGCTATCTCCACGATGACCGGCCTAAAATCGGCAGCAGCTATTCCCTCGCCACCGGGGACACCTACCATCTGTCCGACTATCTGGTCGGCGGAATGAGTGAAGGTTCCCCCACCAGCGGATACCTGTCCTATATACCGGGGCATACGTTCATCGCCTGTACCAACGACACCGACTCCGGTTCACCACCGCTACGGACCTTGGATTTAACCTTCAGTGAGGCACCCGCCAGCGTCACCATAGAAGTTACCCATGGCGGCTGCACGGCCGGCAGCAGCTGTCCCAAGGTCACCTTTAAAAGACAGCCAAAGCTCCTGGGCACCGGCTTTACAACCATGGGTTCAACCAGCACTATCGGTGGAACTATCCGCCTCAGCACCGAATTTGCCAATTTTGATGCATCCACCAACCGACTGAGCGGTGTTACCGTCGAAAATAGTACCCCCGCCGTCACGACCCCCATCCCGATCACCGACATCATCGTAACGGTTTCCACCGCTGCCATACTCTCCGCCATTACCGATGCAACCACGGGGATGGCCCCCCGGACCGTCTGCACACCCGACCCGGCAGCCAACTCCCCATTCCACTGCACTCCCGCCGCCTTTTCAGTCGGCCCGTATCAGGCGGGATGTACCATCGACTGGAGCAGATCCAACAGTTGCGGCAGTAAATACACCCTCAACAACTTGGCAGCCCCCTCCTTCACCGTCAACTCCGGTGAATTTTCAAAAACCCAGCCGATTGTTAAGGATAACATCCTCTATCAGGCCGGTTACGACTTTCCAGGAAACCGTGGTCACCTGAGAATGGTCAGGGTACCGCAGCTCCAGACTGACGGTTCATACACAGCATCAACCATCCAGTGGGACAGTGCCGACAATATGCCGACGGCCGGAACCGGCGGATTCCCTTCCCGGCCACTCTCGCCCACGGACTCCGCTTCACCCCGCTACATATTCACCAACCTGCCCGGCTCCACGAACCATATTCCCTTCGATCCATCCAGCTTTGAAGCCCTCCCCTCCCCGGAGCGGGACAGCCTACGCAACCGATTGGGGACAGCAAGCGTCGCCGATGCCACCGTTATTATCAATACGGTGCGGGGACGCAGTGGTGCTTCAACAACGTCGGCCTGCTCCGTCAGCGGCTGCGGTGAAGACAGCAAGCGACTGTGGGCGTTCGAAACATCCACCCCGGCCCTGAAAACCCGTTCAAAACTGATAGAGTCCTCCAACAGTGACACACCCCCCGTTGCAGGCCGGGACCGGAGGGACCGGGTACTGTTCGTCGGTGCCACCGACGGTATGCTGCACGCATTCCACGCCGGTTCCTATGACAGCAGAACGGATAGTTATGCCGACAACAGTGCCGGGTGGGGCACCGGTAGAGAGATCTGGGCATATATCCCCGGTGCCCTTTTGCCACGACTGAAAGAGCAACCTTTCACCACACACGATGCCAACCAGATAACCTTTCTGCCAAAAGTCACGGTCAATGGTTCTCCCGCGTTGACCCTCCAGACGGTACGGACTCCGGCGGCAAGCGCACAGTCCCCCGACCTCTGGAAACGGCAGGTCCGCCTTATCGGCACCGCTGCCGATGTGGCCGCCACCGTTGGCACCGTCTTCGCCCTCGACGTTACCGACCACTACGCCCCCCGGTTGCTCTGGGAGAACAGCTATCATGACACCGCCGACACAAGCGGCTGCAGTGGAATCCACCGCAATTGCAACATGGGAGAATCTGCCGGCGTTGCCATTGGTCAGGTTCTGGTTGGAAAGTCCATCCGCAATTATGCGTTTCTCACCTCCAACTGGACAACCATGAGAAGTGCGGTTACCGGTGGGCTCTGTAACGACACCATGGCTGCCAACCCGGCCAACCGCTGCGGTTACGGCATCAGTGCCTTCGCCCTGGACAGCGATAGCGGTGCCGTTATCTGGCAAAGTTCCTTTTTTTACCGGGGAAAGGCGACCGGCGTCAACGCCGTACCGGCCGCTCCCGCCCTGATGTCACGTGACAATAACGGCGTCTATGACTACGTCGTGTTTGGCGATATGCAGGGCAGGGTCTGGATACTCAACTCCCATGATGGCACCAGCCCCTTCGGCACGGAACTCCCCGGTCCGGGGACCCCAAACCCCGCCGGCCCTTCGGCATATCAGGTCAAACTCCTTGACAGCACCGGCAAGGATGCAACTCCGGCCGGCTTTACCTATTCGGACGAACCAATCGGTGCCTCGGTTGCCATATCGGGCAGTCACATCGTTTTGGGCACCGGTGGTGCCCCGTTCGCTTCTGACAAACGGGACTACCGCGTTGAGGTGCTCACCTTCGACCCGCGCACCCTGCGGGTGACCAAGGATGACAGTAAAACCATCGTTACCGGCGGTTTCAGCTTAGGAGCCCCCGTGGTCCATGGGGAAAAGATCTGGGCACAACCAACTATTACCAGTGACCAGAAAGTTATCATCGCCACGGCAGCCAGCTATTTTACCGGCCAGACGGTCTCCGTCCCGGCAACCATCGGCCGCGTATTGATTCTGGATCTGACCGTCAGCCGAACGGGGAACAACCCCTATAAAAACGTGCAGGTGGTCGGCGTCCCCCAGAGTGCCGGGGGCACCTCTCCCGCCACGTCAAACCCTGCGGCCATCTTTTCTGGCGGTTTTATCGGAGGGATCGGTATCGACCACCGGCGACTGTATGGCATAACCGGCAAAGGTGATGCCATTCAGGCCGGCCCGGGGGGTACGTCGCCCGCTACCGGCAATCCATTTCAGATCATCTGGTGGAGAAAACTGTGAGCAGGCGGGCATTTTCCCTTCTGGAACTGGTGGTCGTTCTCTGCATCCTGACGATCCTGACCGTCATCATCCTTCCCTCTTTCAAAGCCCAACTCAACCGTGCCGCCGTCGAAGAGAGTGCCCAGCGACTCCAGGAAGCGGTGAAGTCAGCCCAACGGGAGGCCCAGAAGCGTACCTTCGTCGCCATTAGCTCTCCGAGCCGCACCGCCTTCGCCAAACAGGCGGTGTACCTTGCACTCCACCCCGCCACCGGAAGAATCCGCATAGCCGTCTGGCAGGACAGCAACTTGGATGCACGTATATCGAACAATGAGCTGACGTTGATACAGGAAATATATCTCACGCCAGGCACGTCGTTCTCCCTCCCGGCATCCATCACCAAAGTGGCCTGCAGCAATACCGGCAACAGACCGGCAGGAAGTATTGTCAACTTCAACAGCAGCGGCGGCCCCATCGGAACAGAGCTGTTCCCGATCGGAACCTATTATCTGACCTATGACGAGGGGGGATATATTGACGGATTGAGGTACAACGCGGTCTACATCAGCGGCAACGGCGGCGACAGCTATGCCGTCGCCGTAAATCCTTTGGGGTTAACCGGCCTCTGCCGATGGAATAAGGGGAAATGGGTTAAAGTGCGGTAGTGTCTGAATTTACAAACTAAAGGATTTGATATTACAGACTATTGCGTGAATGTCCTCTCCGAAGATTTTACTCCTCCACCCAGCGGGGGGAGGTTGGGAGGGGGGATACCATAGTGGAAATAAAACGGAAGCGCTTCCCCCTCCCTAACCCTTCCCCCCCCCGGGGAGGGGATTTTTTTATTCCTTACCAAGGTAGAATTCAATTAATATCTGTAATTTAGACAGGATAGGCAGCTTATTCAGGTGCCAGACAGGAGCAACACGGGGAACTACATAAACCGGGCATTGATCCGATCCAGGGCGTCACGGGATGGACGCAGCTTTTCTGCGGGGAGATGGACCAGCGGCAGAGCAACCATGTTTTCATGTTCCACGAGGGTTTGACGCTCTTCATTCACATAGAGCAATCCCGTGGTAAAGTGCTGACCGACCCGTTCTTCCTCCAGCAGGGTAATGGCCGCCAGCCGGTTGGTGGGATCGTATTCCGTAGCGGTTTTTTTCAGGCGGATGATGGACCCATCATGCAGCGTCACCTCTTTGATATCGTCCGGTCCATACTCTGCCCGGATTTCTTCATGGTCCAGGGGGATAAAGCTGATTTCGTGCAACGGCTGATCGTGTTCTTTCCCCCACAGATAGCTCTTGGTCGAGCCTTCACCGTTATTGAAGGTCACACAGGGGCTTAAAACGTTCAACACCGCCGTCCCCCGGTGGGAGAATGCCGCCTTGAGCAGTGTCTGAAGCTGCCGGGAATCACCGGCAAACGACCGGGCAACAAAACCGCACCCGGCAATGATCGCCTCCATGCAGAGATCCAGGGGGGGCGTTCCGTTCACACCGCCATGGCGTATTTTTTGTCCCAGATCGGCGGTTGCCGAAAGCTGCCCCTTGGTTAATCCATAGACACCGTTGTTCTCGATGATGTAGACCATATCAACATTGCGACGCAGCAGATGCTTGAACTGACCAAGGCCGATGGAGCCGGTATCGCCGTCGCCGCTGACACCGATGGCGATCAGCTCCCTGTTCACCGTGGTGGCACCGGTGGCCAGGGAGGGCATGCGCCCGTGGAGACCATTGATGCTGTGGGATGTGCCGAGGAAATAGGCCGGGCTTTTACTGGAACAGCCGATACCGCTGATTTTTGCGATTCGGGTCGGATCAAGCGACAGGTCGTAGGCAGCCCCCACAATCACATTGGCAATGGAATAATGACCGCAGCCGTTACAGAGTGTGGAACTGGCACCATTGTAATCGATCTTCCGGAGGCCAATCCGGTTAACAGGGACAGCGTCGGGCGCGAGAGTCGTAGTCATGATATTTCCTTTACTTCGTTGGCAACTATGGACTCCCGGATCCAGCGGGGGGACAGGGGGAAACCATCACATTGTGCGATTGAGACGATGCGCCCGGCAGTGCCGGGACTATGGAGCCGGATCAGTCCATGCATCTGACCGTCCAGGTTATTTTCAATGACATAGATACGTTTGTGTCCCGCTATAAAGTCAGTCAGGCCGCTCTCAAGGGGCAATGCCCGCAGCCGCAGATATGACGTCGGAACACCCGCTGCCGCCAGTAAATCCCTGACCTCCTGCAGTGCAGCATCGGTGGAGCCATAGGAAATGAGCCCGATCTCCGCTCCGGCCACCAGATCGATCACCGGTGCCGGCACCACCGTACGTGCATAGTCATGTTTTTTGGCCAGCCGGATCAGGTTGGCGGACCAATCTTCGGGACGTTCGCTATAGGCGGCAGCTTCGTTGTGACCGGTGCCACGGGTAAAATAGGCAGCTTCCGGATGCCGTGTACCGGGCAGGGTTCGGTAGCAGACGCCATCCCCATCGACATCGGCATACCGTTGCCATTTCCCCTGAAGAGCGGTGAGTTCTTCGGCAGACAGGACCTTGCCCCGGTCGAGCGGTTTATCGGGAAACACGAAGGGCCTGGTTGGCCAGAGATTCATGCCGAGATCAAGATCGCTCAGCACGATAACAACGGTTTGCAGCCGTTCGGCCAGATCAAGTGCGGTACCGCCAAATTCGAAACATTCGGCAACGGTGGCCGGAATCAGGCACACGTGCCTGCCATCGCCATGTCCCAATGTGTACGCCGCCAGAATATCGTCCTGTGCCACCCGCGTCGGCAAACCGGTGGATGGCCCCATGCGCTGCACATCCCATATGACAACCGGTATTTCCGCAAAATAGGCGTACCCGGCAAATTCGGCCATGAGCGACAGCCCCGGCCCTGAAGTTGCCGTCATGGACCGGGCACCGGCCCATCCGGCACCGACAACCATCCCCATGACCGCCAGTTCATCCTCCGCCTGCACAATCGAATAGGTCGCCGTACCGTCGGCTTCACGGCGAAGCAGGGGAAGATACTCGCTCAGATTATCCACAATTGATGTGGAAGGTGTAATGGGATACCAGGCAACGAACTGCACCCCGCCAAAAATCGCGCCCAGGGCAGCGGCACAATTCCCGTCGATCAGAAAGGTTCCCTTGGTTGCGTCCATCGGTTCAACCCGATAGGGATGTTTCCGGTCCAGATGCACCATTGACCAGTCATAGGCAGCTTTCAACGTCCCATAGTTCAATGTGATCGCTTTCTGCTTACCGCTGAAATGGTATGACACGGCCTCTTCAACCTCGTTCAGGTCCATATCCAGCAGATACGCCAACACGCCCACGTACACCATGTTGGCAATGTACGGCTTGAGCCGATTCTCCACCCCGGACAACTTGACCAGCTCATCCACCGGCATCGGGTAAAAGGTAACATCATCACGCATGACCGGAGGGGGGAAATCAACCGGGAAAAGGCAGATGCCGCCGGACGCCAGGGCCGCCACATCTTCCCGAATGGAGGCCCGGTTCATGGCCACCAGTATCCGGGCCTGTTCACACCGACCGAGGTAGCCATCCTTGCTCACCCGAACGGTAAACCAGGTGGGAAGACCCTGAATATTGGAGGGGAAAATATTTTTACCGCTGACCGGCACACCCATCCGGTGAATGGCGCGGAGCAGCGTGTTGTTGGCACTTTGACTGCCGGAGCCATTCACGGTGGCAATGGTGATCGAAAAATCGTTACTCAGGGGAGCGAGATCAACAACGGCATGAGTTGTCGGGTGAACAGGAACATCGGTGGCAGCCATCTATACCTCGTAATTTTCCCCCCGCTCCCCGGATAAGGGGGACACGGGGGGAGGGAATATCAGAAATACCGTTTCAACAGTCCGGCAAAGACCTGGCCGTGACGGGCCTCATCCTTGCACATTTCATGAACGGTATCATGAATGGCATCGTAGTTGAGCTGTTTTGCTTTGGTTGCCAGCTCTTTTTTACCTTTGCAGGCACCATTTTCTGCAGCTACACGCTTTTCAAGATTGGTTTTGGTGTCCGCTGCAACCACTTCACCGAGCAATTCGGCAAACTTGGCAGCATGCTCGGCTTCTTCGAAGGCAATCCGCTTATAGGCTTCTGCAACTTCCGGGTACCCTTCACGGTCCGCCTGGCGGCTCATGGCCAGATACATGCCGATTTCAGTGCATTCGCCGGTGAAGTTCAGCCGAAGGCCGTCGATAATCTCCTGGTCAACACCCTGGGCAACACCGATTTTGTGCTCGTCGGCCCAGGCGAGGGCACCTTCGTCCTTAAGGAAAAACTTATCGGCCGGAGCCTTGCATTGGGGGCACTCGGCAGGAGGAGCATCCCCCTCATGGATATAACCGCACACACTACAGACATACTTTTTCATTAATGTTCTCCTTTACTCGAAAATTTTTATGATCATATACCGGTTGTAAAAAATTTCCATCACTTATTTA
>CAIUSO010000118.1 GCA_903901875.1 uncultured Geobacteraceae bacterium
CCGACCTGAAGATCGAGCAGCTTTGAGGTTGCCAGGGAGGCGGTGTTGGTGACGTTGAGCAGGATGCCGTTATAGGCGGTGGCTGCATTATTCCAACTGCTTGCCATGGCCAGATTGCCGTTCAATGTCATCCCGGCAAAGGTGGGACTGCTGGTGGTGGCGATATCCTGGGGTAGTGAGAGGGTGATGGCACCGGAGCCGTTGGCGATATTGATCTGGCTGTTGGTGCCGGTCAGGGTGCTGAGAGTGAAACCGGTACCGTTACCGATCAACAGCTGGCCGTTGGCAGCCGAGGAGCTGTTCAAGCCGGTGCCGCCGTATTGGGTGCCGATGACACTTCCCTGCCAGGTTGCGGCGCTGATGTTGCCGGTGGGATCCACGCCAAACTTGCTGACGCCTCCGACCTGAAGGTTGAGCAGCTTTGAGGTTGCCAGTGAGGCACTGTTGGTGACGTTGAGCTGGATGCCGTTATAGGCGACGGCTGCATTGTTCCAACTGCTTGCCATGGCCAGATTGCCGTTTAGAGTCAGCCCGGCAAAGGTGGGACTGTTGGAGGTGGCGATGGACTGTGGCAACGAAAGGGTAATCGAACCGGTGCCGGGGGTGACGACCACCTGGTTGGCGGTGCCGGTCAGGGAGCTGAGGGTGAAGCCGGTACCGTTGCCAATCAACAGCTGTCCGTTGGTAGCCGAGGAGGTGTTCAAGCCGGTGCCGCCGTATTTGGTGCCGATGACACTTCCCTGCCAACTGCCGGCGGTGATGGCTCCGGCGAGATCCACGACGAACTTGCTGACGCCACTCACCTGAAGGCTGAGCAGGTTTGAGTATGCCTGGGAAGTGATGTTGGTGACGTTGAGCTGGATGCCGTTATATGTGTAGGCTGGATTGTTCCAGGTACTGACAATGGCCAGATTGCCGTTCAGGGTCATCCCGGCAAAGGTGGGGCTGCTGGTGGTGGCGATGGGCTGGGGCAAAGAAAGGGTAATCGAACCGTAGCCGGGGGTGACGACAACCTGGTTGGCTGTGCCGCCCAGGGAACCGAGGGAGAAGCCGGTGCCGTTGCCGATCAGCAACTGGCCGTTGCCAGCCGATGCGGTGCTCAGACCGGTGCCGCCGGATGAGGTGCCGATGGTGTTTCCCATCCAGGTCGCGGCTTTGATGGCACCACGGATAGTGGCGTTGCCGCTCATATCAAGGTCTCTGCCGATGCCCACGGAACCACTGAAGGTGGCTTTGTCGCCCCCCACAGAAAAGTTGTCGCTGATGGCCACGTTACCGTTCAGTCTGATGTTTTGTAAAAAAATGTATTGGTTGGCGGTGACGTAGATCGGGGCTTGGGTGTAAGTGCCGTTACCGTACAGGCGATCGATAACATCCAGAACGATGGTATTGCTTGCGTTTGCTTCACGACTTCCCGCCGTATTCCCGATGAAGATGTTATTGCTGCCGTTATTGTAATAACCGGCCTGATAGCCGAGGGCAACGTTGTAGCTTCCGGTACTGTTGGTGGTCAGTGCCTCTCGTCCCAGTGCCAGGTTGAAGGTTCCGGTACTGTTTACCAGGGCGTTGTTCCCCCCCTTGAGGCTGTAATAGGCATCCTCCCCCAGTGCCTGGGGAATGATGGTATTCCAGATGGGCGGGAGACCGTCCCCCTGGGAGGTCAGTACTTGATTGGTGATGCCATTGCTGCTGTTCAGCGAAATCGGGCCGTTCAGGGCCAGTCCGGCAAAGGCTGGGCTGCTGGTGATGGCGATATCCTGGGGGAGTGAGAGGGTGATGGCACCGGAACTGTTGCTGATATTGATCTGGTTGCTGGTGGGTGTCAGGGTGCTGAGGTTGAAGCCGATACCGTTGCCGATCAACAACTGGCCGTAGCCAGCCGATGTGATGTTCAGACCGGTGCCGCCGTATTGGGTGCCGATGACATTTCCCTGCCAGGTTCCGCCGGTGATGGTGCCGCTGATGGCGGTGTTGCCGGTTACGGTAAGGTTGTTGCTGATGTTCACGTTGCCATTGAGTTTTATATTCTGCTCCCCGACAGTTGAGCTGGCGGTAATGTAGATCGGGGCACCCGCCGCCTGACCTGACTGGCTGCCACGGTCGAGAACATCCAGAATGATGCTGTTGCCGGTGCCGGTCTCATAGTATCCGGCCTTATTTCCGATGAAGATATTATTGTTGCCGTTATTGAAATAACCGGCCTGATAGCCGAGGGCGACATTGTTGCCTCCGGTCGTGTTGCTGGTCAGTGCCTGTCGTCCCAAAGCCAGATTGAAGGTGCCTGCGCTGTGTGCCAGGGCGTTAAGCCCCCCTTTGAGGCTGTAATAGGCATCCTCCCCCAGCTCCTGGGCTGCAAAAATCGAGGGATCCACCCATGTCGGTGCGGCAGCGGAGCCGTTGGACATAAGTACCTGCTGAGGGTTCCCCGATTCTCCTCTAAACCTGATGGTGCCGTTACCCGATACGCCGAACAGTTCGGTGTCGTCGCTCTTAACCAGCAGGTTACCGTTGATGGCAAGGGAGTTTTCGGCGTTTCGGAATATCTCCACGTCCCCCAGGGCGATCCCCTCGGCAACGGTGGTGCCGCCGGGGAGTTCCAAACGGTGGGTGGGGGGGTGGTCGGCGGTCGGATTGGTGCCGAGCGCCAGGTGAGCGTTGGGGTTGAGGAGCCCCACAAAAGGGGTCGTCCCCTCCTGGTTGTAGTGCCAGCCACCGATGCCGCCGTTGGCCGAAAAGACCGTGCTTTCGTAGATGTCGAGCACGATATCGTCACTTTGGCCGATGCTGTCCGAACAGGCCGTGCTCAAGGTTTTGTCCGGCCCGGCCGAAATCAGGCGTCCGATAAGGCCTCTGTCGCTGACCGGAGGGGCGGTCTGGTCGCTGGCATATCCGCTGTACCGGGTGCCGCCGCTGTTGGTATGGGTCGTGTCCCAGGCACAGTAACGATAGGGGGTGCCGAACTCGTCATTGGGGCTGACCGGCAGCGAAGTGGGGAGCCCGCCGCTGTCACCCGTTGGGGCGGGGAGCAGGTAGTGTACCTGGGTGCCTTCGATGATTCTGGCGTTCTGGGTCAGGAAATCCCGGGCCAGGGTCATGCTGCTTCTGGCGGTCATGCCGGTGTAGATTTTTTTTGCGCTGGCGGCGATGTCACCGGACTTCATGACCGTAACCACCACGCCGGTGGCCAGGAACATGGCGAGCATGGTTTCAAACAGCAGAAAGCCGCGCTGGTCGGTCAGGCGCGCCGCTCTGCCGGTGCCCTTACCCGTGGTGCCGCGTGCCAATAATCTCATGCCGGGGTTCTCCTCATGGGGTTGCCTTTGGAGCTGCTTTCGGAGCCGCGTCGGGGGGCGGGTCCGGTTCTGTTTTCGGGGCCTCGCTGCCAAAGGAGATGACCGTTTCAATGGCGGATTTGCAGTCCTGGCCAATGCAGAGACTTTTGTACGACATTTTGTAGGGGAGACTCCCTACGTTGCGGAAAAAGGAGAGCACCGCAGCCGAATTCTGAAGGGTTTTTGACTTGTCTTCGACCTGCTCGGCGGCGGATTCCGCCGGCGGTGCAGGGAGGGGAGGCTGCCCCTTCGGGGCTGTCGACGCGGAGGCTTTTTTGTGTTCGCTGCTGATGGTAATTTCCCGGTGTTTTACCTCAACCGTCAGGGGGAGTCCCGCCTTGGCGGCAAACCCCTCCATGGCATTGGCCGCCGAGATGACGTCGGCACTCTTGGCCGAGTCAGTCTTGCCGGTTTCCGAGTTACGGAGTACAATCTGGCTTTTGGCCATTTCGGCGTTTTTTTTGGCAGCAACGCCGTTGAAGGCGGCCAGCAGTGCGGCGGCCGTCAGCAGGGTCGGCATGGCGTAATAGGTGATTTTCATCTTCTTGTTCCTCTCTCCGGGCAGCTATTTACCGCCGGGGCCTTCCTTGCTTCCTTCCAACATCCAGCCGGTGATCACCTTGCCATCGGCGTATTCGCCACCGTTGTCCCGTATGAAATCACGGGCGTTATCCCGGTCGCCGAACTCCAGTTTCATCAGGAGCTTACCCTTTTCGATCTTGACCTCCCTGATGACCGCCTTGTCACCGATCTTGCTGCTGACCGTCTCCACCAGCCGGGTGAAATCGGGGAGCCCCGTGGCAGTTGTTGCTTTGGATGAACTTTTTGAGTCGACCTGACGGGCCGTCGTCGACAGCTCCTCGTAGGCGCTGCTGCTGTACAGGTAGAAGGCCATTGCCACGGCAAAAATGGCCCCGCTGATAACGATGGCGTTCATATGGGGTTTCCCCAGGGACCATTTGAGCCGGAGGGATTCGGGCCAGGGGGCGGGAGAGGTGTGCAGGTCAAGGTCTATCCCCTCCTGATCATTGCTGCCGATGACGCAGACGATTTCTCCTCCGGCGTCCCGGCTGAAGAGGGCTATTTTGCCGCCGCGTCGCAGTACGAAGTGCCCCTTCTCCGCCAGGGCCGGAGCCACCAGGGGAAACATTCCCACATCGTAGCTTTTCGAGGTAGCCGCATAATAGGTCAAAAGGCCGCTGTCATGGACATAGCCATAATAGAAATCCCGGGTTCCCAGCATCTCATCCACCCGATGGATGATGTAGTTGATGCTATCCTTTTTTTCGATGCGCTGTGACTCGACGAGGTAGATTTCATGCTCCACTGTCCGTCGTTCGCTGTTCTGCTGTCGGCGGGTAAAAATCCTGTCGAACATACGTTTATTGCTCCTGTTGCGGTAATATCATCTTGGGCCGTTCTGGAGATTGTTCATCATCTGCAGATTGGGGATCAGGATGGCGGAGATCATCAGTGCCACCATGCAGAAGCCGAGAACCATGGCGATGGTATAGATGACGGGTCCCACCTTGCTCATCTTTCGGAGATACATGGTATGAAACCGCTGGGCGACCCGCTCGAAGTTGGCCACCTGACGATCCATAGACAGTGCCATCTCCAGCATGCTCCGTTCCACCGCCGTCAGGGAGTGGAGCTTGCGGGCAAAGGAGACCCCCTCCTGTTTGAGGGCGTTGTAAGCTGCCGCAAATTCGCTCTTGACCGAATGGAGGTGGGTGGAGTGCCAGACGATGTTGATGCTGGTGTCCAGGGGGACCCCGACCGAGGTCAGTTTGGCCATGGTTGAGAAGGCCACGAAATAGGCGCGCTGGGACAGCACGGCGTCCAGCCAGGGGATGCGTATCAACAGTCGTTCCACCCGCTCCGGGCTCTGACGGTAGGCCAGAAAGAGTGCCGTGGCGGTTCCCAGGATCGATAAAGAGAGCCAGGGGATCACCGTACTGGCAATCTTGAGGACGGTCATGATCGAGGCCAGGGAGCCGTCTCCGCTGTTGTTCTTCAGCAGGGGAGAGTTCAGGAGCCGTGGCAGGACGAACTTGCCGTAAAAGGTCATGGACGACAGACCGGCCACCAGTGAGATCAACGGATAGGCCAGTTGTTTGCGCATGGTGGCGATGATTTCCGCCATGTTCTGGATGTACTGGGCGGCACTCCCCAGGGTCTGCCCCAAGCGGCCGGAGTTCTCCGAGGCGTAGACCATGGCGATGGCCGATCTGCCGAAGATCTGTTCATAGGTTTCCATGGCTTTGGAAAGTGGTTTGCCGTCCCGCACCGTGGCCAGAATATTTTCGGTGACCGGCTGCATGGGCGAACCGGCCCCCAGGGAATAGAGCACGTTTTCCAGGGAACGGGAGAGCGGCACGCCGGCCGCGAGCTGGTCCCCCAGGTTTTCCAGGAAGACCACTTTTGCCTCGACCGTGACCTGTGGGCGAAACAGTT
The DNA here is from genome assembly GCA_903901875.1 of uncultured Geobacteraceae bacterium. GTDB lineage: Bacteria > Desulfobacterota > Desulfuromonadia > Geobacterales > Pseudopelobacteraceae > JACRCG01. The sequence continues at coordinate 5,790 of CAIUSO010000118.1, forward strand.
CAAACTCTTTGCGAACCTGCAGCAAAATCTTGTGCTCGGCCCGCAGTTTGGCCCGGATATCGTCCAGATTGCCGTCAAGTCTGGTCTGTACCTTGATTCCGTTCTGCATGTAGGAAATGTGATAGGACATGGCTGTTCCCTGTCAGGTCAGATAATTCGAGCATTGGCTGTAGTTGGGCACCGTACAACGGCCATCCCGGCAGAATTTCACTTCCCGTGCGGTGATGCGGGACAGTTCCCTGCAGTCGGTCAAGCCGGCGGCGACCTTGGCAGCGGCGTCATCCTGAAACGTGTAGTAGGGGAGTTGCCGCTCCTGGAGTGCCACAACCTCTTCCGGCGAACGGAGAGCCACGAATTCCACCACCGGCACCATGCCGTGGTACCCCCCCCGGCAGGCATCACAGCCGGCCCCCCGGCAGGAGTTGCACAGTTTGCGGGCCAGACGCTGCACCAGAACCCCCCGGATCAGATGTTTGAGGTGTTCGATGGAGGCACCTAGTTCGGTCAGGCGCGAGATGGCCGTGGCGGCATCGTTATTATGGACGGTCCCGTAGACCAGGTGGCCGGTCTCGGCACTCCGGATGGCGTATTTAACCGTTTCTTCATCCCGCAGCTCACCGAAGACGATGACGTCCGGGTTGAGCCGCAGGATAGCCCGGCCAAAGGCGGCATAATCGAAGGGTGGGTCGGTGTTGTAATTGATCTGGCACTGGTTGAGATAGGGGATACGGTATTCGACCGGGTCTTCGCAGGTGTAGACCTGGCGGTGCAGGCGGTCGATGGACATCAGGGTGCTGTAGAGGGTGGTAGATTTGCCTGAGCCGGTGGGGCCCGAAACCAGGATGATACCGTCCCGCTGGCGGGTCAACTCCAGCCACTCCTCGGTACGGGCAATCCCCAGGTCCCTGATATCGATCAGGACCGTATCCTTGTTGAGCAGGCGGAGGGCCAGCTTTTCGCCATAGGCGGTCAGTACGCTGGCCACACGGCAGTCGATGGAGACGCCGTGGTGGGTAAAGGAGAAAGCACCGTCCTGGGGGTTGCGTTTGTCTGAAACGTCCATACTGGCGCGGTCCTTGACACGGGCGATGATCCGGTCGTATTTCCCCATGGGGAGGGTGAATTCGTGGCTCATGACCGTATCGACCCGGAAACGGATGTTGAAAGCGTGGGAGGTCGGCTCCAAATGAATGTCCGTGGCCCGGACGCGCACCGCCTCGTTGAACACGGTCTCGATGATCCGGTTGATGTCCTCATCCTCGGCCACCTTGATGCGGTCCAGGACACCGCTGCTTTCGGACATGGTGCGCAGCCTGCTGTGGATTTGCAGGACCGGAGCCGATCCGAGCCGGATACTCTTGCCGGGCAAACGTTCTTGCATACCGGCCCGGACGAACTCCGGCTCCGGGTGCAGGGTGGCGATGACCAGCTCGTCCCCCAGATCCCCGGCAACGATGGTGCGGGTGGCCAGCATAAAATCACGGGGGAGCTTGAGTTCGACGGAGAGGTCGTCTTCTCCCATGAGGGCGGCCGGGTCGATTTCAAGGAGGGCGGCCCGCAACTGGGTGCGGCGGAGGAAACCGTTGCTCACCAGGGTGCTTCCCAACCCCTGGCCGGTGACGATATGTTCACGGTGGCCGATCTCGAACTGTTCCCTGGTTATCAGCCGTTTTTCAAGGAGATAGTTGCTTAGTTTGCGCATGGTATATCCGGCCCCCTCAGTTCCGTACGATCCAGGAGGTCACGTAGACATCCGTGGCCACCGTGGGATCGCGTACCAGGGAAGTGGTAGCGGGGCAGTTATCGTTATAGAAAAATTTAGTGGCCGACATGGTGGCTGCGGCCTTGAGAATCCCCCGAAAGGGGGTGCTGGTGGCGGTTACTCTGGCTGCTTTGGCACAGATGTAGACCCCGTTGTCGGGGGTTGCGAGACCGCTTCGTTGCCCCAGGACGAAGCCGGAGCTGCCATATTCGCTGTCGAAGCCGCCTGGCGGCCGGGGGATGAACAGATAGGCCGGCACGAAGGAACTGTCTCCCAGAGCGTTATTGCCGGTACCAAAGGCCGGCTGCCCGTTTTTGTCGTTTACATAGGCGTTGTAGGCACCCTGGATGCTCCCCAGGGAGGCGGTCAGGCTGCCGGCCGACTCGGTGGAGAAGGAGTCGGCCGGCATGAAACGCTGCACCGTCAGGGCGGTGACCAGTCCCAGCAGGAGCAGGGTCGCCATGACCTCGATCAGGGTGAAGCCTGCCATCTTATTACGTGTCTTATGCGATAGTATACTCATCGTTAGTAGTACCTGGCTGACTACGACATCAGTGAAAATAACAATGACATTTCTACATTACCAAACGAGTTTTTGTAATCGTACCGGCGCCATCGCCAGATGATACGCATGCCATTCCTGAAGCCGGGAATAGCGCAACGAAACTGTTACAAAAGGCCTCATTAACGAGAGTGTTGTTAGTGTACGTGACTGTACCGACGCCGGTATATACAACCGCATATGCATTTGACGGTGCGCCAGAGAGAAAGCCAGACGTTACAAGAGCAGCCGTATCTTCAGGTACACTGCCATTGTTACTTAACTGATATGCTTGGATTGCTTTCTGAATATCAGTAAAAGTATGGACTATCTCGGCGGCTTTGCCGTCGGTTTGGGCTGAGGAAATCGGAGCGGAGAACCTACTGTAGGCTACCGCTGCCACGACGCTCAGCAGGACCAACACCGCCATGACCTCAATCAGGGTGAAACCCTTGCGGTTGTGCAACATGCCTCTGTTACGGGGTGATGTGTTGTCTGTTCTCATGGTTATGTCTCCTTTAATGTCGTTCCCCCTCGGGGGGAAATAACCTGGGGCTGCCAGGCGTACTGCTATTCGAATTCGATAATCGACGGTTTAACCACCACCACCAGCTCTTCCTTCGTCTTGGAATCCCCGTACTTTTTGGCCAGGGAGTTCTCAAAGGGGAGGCCGTCGGCACTGTAGTTGGTCTGCTCGTTGACCAGTCCGCCGATGATGGCCACCTGCCAGGGGCTCATGCGCAGGGTGGTTTCGACGGTCTTTTTGGATGTTTCCGGCTGGCTGAACACTCCCAGTTGACTGCCGGCCGACAAGGTGACGTAGCGGTTAACCCCCATCACGTTGATTTTGAGGGCGATGGTCAGGCTCCCGTCGCTTTTGCTGTAATAGGGGGTGATATCCAGCTCGACGCCGCTCTTGGCCACGGTGGTCTTGACCCCCTGGGAGGTGGTGGTTGACTGGGAGGTGAGGGCCGTGAGGGAAATTTCCGAGACGTAGGGGGTCTCGGTGAGGGCGGTCAAGAGCCCCCGGGTGCCGGACATGGCCTCCACATTGGCATTTTGCAGGATATTGGTGCTGCCGTAGCTGTCCAGAAAGCTGGACACCAGGCCGAAGCTGAAATTGCTGGATTCCAGGAACAGGCTGGCACCGGTGGAGGTGCCCATGACACCGACACCCGGGGAGGGGCCATAGACGGTGCTGCTGCCGGAGGAACCGCTGGTGCTGCTGTTACTTGCCGTCGCCCACTGGGCCTTGTTGCCGAAGTTGGGGAGGGCCTGCCCCTTGTACCCCAGGGAGAGCTGGCTCCAGTCGATGCCACGGAAGGAGCTGTCATTGAGCTGGACGCTGAGCAGCAACACCCGCATGGTGACCAGGGAGGCGTTGTTGCGCAGTCCCCGGCAGAGCTCTTTGATGTCCCGCAGGGCGTTCCGGTTGCAGGAGAAGCTGATGGCGGCGGAAAAGCGGTCATAGGCGATATTGCGCCCCCCCAGAGTGCGGATGCTGTTCTCGACCTCCTTCAACATCTCCGGGTAGGAGGGGACCGCCACGCTGAACTGCTCGGTCTCTTTGACCACCAGGGCGTCGTTTTCATAGACGATGAAATAACCGCTGGCCTTGGAGAGTGAGAGCAGGAAATCGCTGAGCCGCCCCTGGAACGTGATGCTGACCGGTGTGTTTTCGTTTGTTCCAGCGTTGCCCTGAACCGAATTGGATACATTGACCTCCTGCGCACCCACCGTTTTGGTGGAGCTGTTGGCCGTGATCTGCTGGGACGTTTCACCGCTCTGACGTTTGTGGGACTGGGGCTGGTAGATCGTGTTGAAGCCGTAGGCCTTCCCCACGGTGTAGAGAATCTTGTCCACCGTCGTATTATGGAACTCAGCCGTGACCTGCCGGTCAAGCTCCTCCGGCAGCCCCAGTTGGGGCTCCTTGACCACGAAACTGTCTTTCTGGAGCTTTATCTTGACGATGGAGGGGGTTTCGGCTAATTCACTGTTCCCCTGTTTCTCCAGCGCGGTTAACCCCCTGGTGCCGGTTAATTCACGGCGCTGCTTCATGCCGGCACAACCGCCGAGGGTGAGGAGGGAGGCCAGCAGGACGCAGGAAACTATTTTCTGGCAGAAGATCCCGATGGGTGGCATTACGGTGCCTCCTTGATGTTCAGGCCGCTGATCCGCAGATAGGTGTAGTAATTATCCTCGGCCTTTGCGGTGATATAGGGCCCCATGGTGCGTTCGATCTGTGCACCCTTCCCCTTGATCACCCGCATGGCCTTGATGGCTCCCTTCACCACCACCAGATCCATGTCTCCCCCGCCGCCATGTTCCACCAGGGTGCCGGCACTGAACCACTCAGGCGGGGTCAGCAGCTGGGCAGGCGGTGGCAGGACGACGGTTTCCGATGCTTTCCCCGCGGCCGCTTCGGTGGGGGAGAGCCGTGGTGCCGGCGTTGTCACCTCCACGGAATCCGGGAGCAATGTCGGTTTTGACTGGCCGCTCTTCCGGCTTCCCTTGCGGTTCCGCCCGGTAGCGGACGTGCCGGTGTGCCCCTTTTGCGCAGACAGGGCGGTTTTGACCTTGGTTAGTTCACCGGTGCGACATTCGATCTGGGGATAGGCCACCACACAGTCGCCGATATCATCCCCGTTTTTCAGCACCAGCATCCGGTCGTTTTTGTCCACCAGGGAGACCAGATTGCTGCTGATGCCGACGATATGCCAGATGGCGGCGGCAGAGTCCTTCTTGTCTCCCCCCCCGCCACCGGCAGAACCGGGTGAGGGGAGCGGGGGGAGCGGCTCCGAAGATTTGCCGCCTGACCCCTTGCTGCCGGTGGATTCTCTGGTACTCTTTTTGCCGGTGAACGGATTGGGGCGCTCGTCATCGGCGCGGCAGAGTGACGCTGTCAGGAACAGGCCGACAGAGAAGATCAGCAATATCCTGACGGTACTGTTATGGCTTTGCAGGAGTGCCACTGTTTTTCTCCTCCTTTTGCGGGGCAAAGACCATGCCTGGCAGAGACAGTTCCGACAGGCGATACAGGGAATAGGGGGGGACGGTCAGGGGGATCTTGAATTCGGCCAGCTTGGCCTTGATGAATTCGCCAATGGACGTGCGTGTGATGTACAGGTTGTTCAGGACCAGGGTCTTGTCATCCATGCTCTTGACCTGGGCTATGGAGAACCCTCCGCCATCTTCGATCAGCCGGTCGATTACCTGGCCGGTGCCGTTACTTCTGGCCGCTTCGAAGAGTGGAGCACTTTCGGTGGAGCGGGGTAGAGAGACTTCCTGTGGCTGGATTCCGGCCTGCTGCCCGGCGGCGATCAAGCCGCCGCTCCTGGCATGCTCAAGGATCGTCGTGGCCAGTTTTCTCCGGGGGTCACGGGCGTTGTAATACTGGGTGAATACCTCGCCGGTGGCGGTGGGCTCCACGTACAGTCGGTAGAATCGATCTTCGCTCAACGATTTTCGCCGGGTATCCAGGAGACCCCGGAAGGGGGTGCTGTTCATCAGCATCTGGGTGGCCGGTTCCTGGTTGATTTTTATTTTCTCGGCGTTGAGGATTTCCTGCTCGGCGGAGGTCACCAGAAAGGTTTGAAAAGCATTGAGGCGCGGGCTGCCGGTGGCTTTTGTACCGGTTATATCCATTAATTCGGTGATGGCACCCGAGAGTCCGAACACATCCCGATAGGTGAATTTTTTACTTCCGACGGTGGCGATGGGGGCATAGCCGGCAAAACAGTATGCGGTGCCGACGACCGCAGTTACGGCAATGCCGACTTTGAGGGCACGGGTATTGGTGCGAAGCAACTCTTTGGCGATGGCAATACGGCTCATTTCTCTGTTTCTCCTTGTGGATGTGCTGATGAATCTGTGGTGACGGCCCGGACTTCGGTAGATGACTGTCCGATAGTTATGGATACCCGAGCGGAGGGCACCAGCAGATAGGTGTGTTTCGGATCGGTCCAGATCTCGCTGACGATGCTGGTCAGGCTCTCCGGGGCGGTCAGCCACTCCTGGTTGCGGATACGGATGATGCATTTGGTGTCTGACGTTTTGAGGCCGACCTGAAAGCCGCCCATCCGGGCCTCCAGAAAATCACCCATAATCCAGGGAGGGATCGTAAACATGGCTTGGGTGCGCTGCTTCTTGAGGGCGGTAATCTCGGCAGAAAGTCGGGATGCACTTACGTTCTGTTCGGCCAGTTGGGCCGTGAGCCGGGTTGCTTCGGCACTGTGTGAACGGAGTTCGGTGACGACTTCACCCAGAGCCATATTTCGTACGCCATTGCCCGGGGTGAGGATATAGGCGCTGGTGGGGCCGGCCATGCCGATTACCTGCCAGGTGGTGGCCGGAGTTTTGGTGTGGGGGTCGGGCGTTGTCAGTGCCAGAGGGACGGTTGGATGTGGCGTTCCGTTGCTGTCGGTCGGGAGGGTGGTCAGCGCCGGAGTTCTGGTTTTTTCGTCCCGTTTGAGGGCCGTGGTCGGTACGAAGCCGGTCATGGGGTAGCCGCTCTCGAATTTCCATCGGGTCTCGATCTTGCTCCAGGCACCCTTCATGCCGAGCAGTGAAACCTGTTCACCTCTGGTCAGGAAACGGTAGGGGAGACCTCCCTTACGGGGCTCCCGGCGTAATTTGACCTTGTAGGTGACGGTGGCGGTTCCGGTCGGGGGTGAGGTGCCCTCCTCCTGGCCAAAAACCCCAGCCGGGGCCGTCAACAGCACTCCCAACAGGCAAAGCAGCACTTTGTTCATTATGTATTCCCCTTGAGACGACGTTACGCTGTTATGCAGATTCCATAACGACCTATTCGGCATAGTTAATAAAAATTTATTTATTAGTAATAAATAAAAAAAGCCTAAAAATGAGAGTGAATGTTCTCAGATTAAATGTTACAAACATGCGTTATTATTATTTTTATGCGTGTAAGTCAGGTTTAGGTGGGGGCTTGTAACAGGAGTTGTTTTTTTAGTCAAACACAATTTTTAATGAGAAAAAAGTCGCGGCTAAAAAATCCCCATGGGCAGGGTATCCTGTCGCTTCTCGTCTATGGTAATTCGAAAGAAATAAATTTTGCGAACAGTGATAACCTACATGTTTTACTCAAATATCAATTCATGAGCTCCCCCACCGCACAGAATTAATATCCGTACAGGTTAATGAGAGAACTATTTTAATAAGACATACTCTGTTGGCATCCATCTGCTGTGGATGCACGAGGGGAAAAACTGGTCATTATGTCCAGCAGGTGGTCTAACTGGTGAGGTAATTGACGGTGGCAGCCTTTCTCTCGACACTGGAGATATTTGCTGGGAGTCGGAGTCTTGGTTAAAATGGTTTGTAATCGGGGGGTAATTTGGGTACCATGGAAGTTGTGTATCGCTTGGCGGTCCGGTAGGGTGGGCAAAGCAAAGCGTGCCCAACAACTCCGTATCATGTTTATGACCACCGCCCCTGTCAACAGAATGAAAGGTACTTCCATGCCAGACCAAACCATTGACCCCCTCAAACGGGTTGAGGATCAACTGAAAAAATGTGTCAAATGCGGTGCCTGCCGCCAGAATTGTCCCGCCTTCACCGCCTTTCAGCGTGAACCTGCCGTTGCGCGGGGGAAGGTAGCCCTGGCCCAACATCTGCTGGGTGATGATATCTCCCTTGATGACGAAACCTATCTGGCGATGTCCAAGTGCCTGCTCTGCGGCAGCTGTGTGGACAAATGTCCCAATGATGTGCCAACCGATGAAATCGTCATCGCCGCCCGCGAGTCGCTGGCCCGGAAACGGGGGCTTACCACCTTCCACGCCGCCGTGGGGCAGGTGATCAAGAGCCGTTCCCGCATGAAGATGGGGGGGAAGATGGCATCCCTTTTCGGCCCGCTCTTCTTCAAAAAAGTTCCCGAAGCCTCGGGGCTCCGGCTCCGTTTTCCGCTCCCCTTTGTCGGTACCACGCGCTTTATTCCCGAAATAGTCAGGGACACGTTCACTGACCGTCACCCCGAGGTCATACCGGGAGAGCCGGGCAAGCCGCGCATCGCCTTTTTCGTCGGCTGTATGACCAACTTTGTCTACACTGAAATCGGCGAGGCGGTCCTGAAACTGTTCCGCCATCTGGGGTGTACGATCATCATTCCGAAGGATCAGCAGTGCTGTGGACTCCCCGGCATGTCGGGGGGGGATCTGGCCACGGTGCGTGACCTGGCGGAGAAAAATCTGGCAGAATTTGAAAAATATGAGGTCGATTATGTCATGAGTGCCTGTGCCACCTGCGGCGGCGCACTCCATCGCCTCTACCCGCTGGTGATCGGCAAGCGTAATCCCGAATTGCGTGAACGGCTCGATGCCCTGGCCAAAAAAACCGTCGATGCTTCACAACTGCTTCGACAGCTGGGGCTGGCACCGGAGGAAACCGGTGGGGGAGAGCCGCTCCGTGTTACCTATCATGACCCGTGCCACTTGCGGACCCGGGGTATTATACAGCAACCCCGTGAACTGTTGAAAGCGACACCCGGTATCGAGCTTGTTGAGATGGACGGTGCCGATCGCTGCTGTGGGTTGGGGGGGACTTTTAACGTGTATCACTATGGTTCTTCCATGACCATCAACGATGCCAAGAGTGAGGCTATCATGGCCACCGGTGCCCAGACGGTTGCCACCGGCTGCCCCGGCTGCATGATGCAGCTGTCTGACGGGCTAAAACAACACGGATCGGCTGTGGAGGTGGTACACACGCTCCAATTGCTGGCACGTGCAGTGCCGGAATAGTACAGCGTTTTATTGTAAATAAACTTTTTTATCGCTGTTAATTGTTTTTGGCTCGGAGTGAATGAATTTTATTGACATTGTAAAGCAAATTGTATACAAACCCCGCATGGAAATTGAGTTTTACTTTTGTTGTGAGGGGGTTGAATGCGCGAATTCAACATTGGGGCTAAAATTAAAAAGCTCCGCCTTTCAAAAAAGCTTACCCTTCAGGCGGTTGCCAAGGAAACGGGGTTTTCTCCGGCACTTATTTCCCAAATTGAAAACAACAATGTTTCACCTCCAATTGCCACTCTCTCCCGTATTGCAAAATTCTTCGATGTGAAAATCGGCCTCTTCTTTACCGAAGAAGAGGAAGAATGCCGCTATGAGGTTGTTCGCTCCCATGAGCGGAAAGCCATCCCTCGGGTGATATCAAAGGCCGGCACCAGCCAGGGGTACTCGTACGAGTCCCTGTCATTCCATAAGCAGAACAAAAAGATGGAACCGTTCCTGCTCTCCATCACTGAAAAAGCCCTTGAAGAGAATACCTACAGCCATGACGGAGAAGAGTTCCTCTTTATCATGGAAGGGGTTGCCGAACTGTTGCTTGAAGATAAACGGATCATTCTTGAAAAGGGGGACTGTGTCTACTTTGATTCGTCACTGAAGCACCGGCTCCTCTCCCGTGATGGTTCGGAAGTCAAAGTATTGGCCATTGTCACACGATAAAGCTGATTCGTAGGTAAAACCCCATACAAAGTTGGATTCACATTAAACTGGAAGGATGGCGAAGATGTCAAAACCAGCAATTAAACCGTCACTAAAGAACCCGTTTGCCCCTGCCGCGACCCTTGATTTCATGATCCCCGGGGAGATTCCGGGCAAGACAGGCGGCTATGAGGAGGCAATGCACGCCGGCCACGAACTGATACAGCGCCCGATTCATTCGGTCAGTATCGATCAGATCGAAAAGCAGCATTTCAAAAAGCGTATGACCGTCTGGGAGCGTATCCGCACCCTGACCGCCAGTCAGCCGAACATATTGTTCCAAAACTGGGGCAAGAACCTCGACGGTGCCTCCCTCGTGACCGGTATCATCAATGTTGACGGTCGTGACGTTGCCATCTACGGCCATGATTTCACGGTACGCGCCGGATCCATCGATGCCACCAACGGCAGCAAGCTGGCCAAGCTGTTCAATATGGCCGGTGAAAAGGGCATTCCGGTCATCGGTATGAACGACAGTGCCGGTGCCTTTGTACCTGCCGGCGTCGGCGGCCTTGACGGCTATGCCGAAGCCTTTACCGCCCTGCGGAAAATCAGCGGAGTGGTACCGTCCATCATGTGTATGTTCGGCTTCAACGCCGGTGGCGGCAGCTACCTGCCACGGCAGGGGAGCTTCGTGATTCAGCCGAACGACACCTTCTTCGGTCTGACCGGGCCGGGCGTCGTCAAATCCGTACTGGGTGAGGATATTACTCCGGAAGAGCTGGGCGGACCGAAGGTCCATGGCAAAACCGGCGTCGCCGACCTGACGGTCAACGATGAAGTGGCTGCACTCCGTACCTCCCTGCGGCTCCTCTCCTACATTCCGGACAACAACAGTGTCATGGCTCCCTACCAGCCAACCAGCGATCCGCTGGACCGGAAAACCTGGGAAATCAACACATTGCTGAAGAAAGCCTTCAACTCGCCGACCGGTTTCAATACCCCCTTCGACGTGTCGATCATCATTCAGCAGATCTGTGACCATGGCGATTACTTTGAACTGCAGCCGGACCGTGCCCGCGAAGTGGTCACCGCCTTCGGTCGTCTTGACGGCAACGTGGTCGGCTTCTGCGCGAACAACAGTGCCGTTTCCTCCGGTCAGATCGACTGCGACTCGGCGGTGAAAATTGCCCGTTTCGTCCGTTTCTGTAACATTTACAATATTCCGATTATCTTCATGGAAGATACTACCGGCTTCCTGCCGGGGCGTGAACAGGAATCCCGCGGTATCGTTCAGGCCGGTCGTTCCATGCTCGACTCCATCGTCGATGTACGTACCCCCCGCATCCTGCTGATCCTGCGCAACGCCTACGGCGGTGCCTACGCCTCCTACAACAACTACCCGACCGGTGCCGATCTGGTACTGGCACTCCCCACCACCCGCCTGGCGGTTATGGGACCTGCCGGTAAGGAGTTTGTCTATAAGGATGAAGTGCGCAAAATGAGGAGCAGTGCTGCTGAAATGGTCAAAAAAGGTACCAGCGAGCGCGTAGCCGCCGGTATGGATGGCGGCGCAGCCAAGCGTGATGCAGAACGGGAAGCGGCTGATTGGTTAAAACTTCAGGAAGCTTCCCTGAGCACCCGCTATGAAAAGGAACTGATGAACCCCCGTGAAGGTCTTGCCCTTGGTTCGATTTCTTCAATCGTCATGCCGACCGATCTGCGCAAGGTTCTGGGGGAAAACATGAACTTCTTCCTGCGCCACTACAAACCATCACCGATGGGCGGCGTACAGAGAGAATTCCACTAATATAATTAATCCGACGATTGGAGACCATAGAATGACTGATCACTATACACACAATCCACTGATTCACCGCGAGCGGCGCCTGAGCCTGTCCCAATCCTCCTGGGTCCGCTCCTTTGCCTGCGAAGACCTGAAACCGCTGATCGTCTGTCGCGGCCCTATCCGTAAAGAGGCCATGGACGTCTACGGCGAAATGGGCATCAGCCATTTCGGCATCCTCCTGTCGGAAAAAGACTCCATCGTCTATCCGAACGCCCTGGCTCCCGAGCTGCGTCAGTTGACCGACTCGACCCGTGTTCATCGGGTGCCCGATTACAGCGGTGCCTCCAAGGAAGAACGCGTTGAGCGGATGAACCAGATTATCACCATCGCCAAAGACAACGGCTATGACTCGGTTTTTGCCGGATATGGCTTCATGGCGGAAGATGAAGAGTTTGTTGCCACCATTGAAAATGCCGGCCTGAAATTTATCGGCCCCTGCGCTGCCACCCAGGCAAAAGCGGGCAAAAAAGATGAAGCAAAGCGGACCGCCCTGGCGGTAAACGTCAGCGTTACCCCCGGTATCAATAACATCACGGCCCTGACCCTGCTGAAGAAATACCCAACCCGTGATCAGCTGGTGAAGCTGGCACAGGCCGAAGGGCTGGATTGCGATCAGGCAGCCTTGAGCAACAGTGCCCTTGAGTTACCCGCGTTGGCCGATGTTATCCTCATGTCCTCCTACCGGAAGGGGATTGACCTCTTTACCATTGAAGAGCTGGCCAATCAGGTACAGATTGAAGTTGCCGATCTGTTCCGCAAATTCCCCCAGAGCCGTTTTCGTATCAAGGCCATCGGCGGCGGTGGCGGTAAAGGGCAGCGCATTCTCGGTGGCTCCCTGTTGACCGTGAAGAAGCCGACCGAAAAGCAGATTGCCGAAGCCTCTGCGGAAGCACCGACCCTGGTGCGTGAAGTCCTCAACGAAGTCAAGGCCAACGGCATAGGTGAGAATAAAAACGTGCTGGTCGAGCTGAATATTGAGCAGACCCGTCACAATGAAATTCAGCTCCTCGGTAATGGTGACTGGTGTATCTCCCTCGGCGGACGTGACTGTTCGCTACAGATGCACGAGCAAAAGCTGCTGGAAGTTTCCGTCACCCAGGAAATGCTGCAAGCTGCCATCGACGCAGCCAAGAAAGGCGGACGCAAAGCCGAAGTCACGGCACTTGAAAGCGACCTGAAAGTTTTGCAGCGGATGGAAGAGGAGTCGGCCCGTTTTGGGCAGGCCGTCGGTCTTGATTCGGCATCGACCTTTGAGTGCATCGTTGACCGTGACCGTCACTACTTCATGGAGGTGAACACCCGTATCCAGGTGGAACATCGGGTGACGGAGCTTTGTTACAGTCTGAAATTCACCAACCCGGCTGATAAAGATGATTTCTTCGTCGTCGAATCCCTGGTAGAAGCCATGGCACTGGTGACCCGTCACAAGAAAAACCTGCCGAAGCCGGAGCGGATCCCCCGTTTTGCTGCGGCAGCAGAGGCGCGCCTCAATGCAACTGACTCCTCCCTTTCTCCCCATGCAGGCGGCATGATCCGTTACTGGTCCAAGCCGATTGAAGGGGAAATCCGCGACGATCAGGGTATCTGCATGGTGAACCCGGACACCGGTATGTTCATGCGCTACCGTGTTGCCGGTGCCTATGACTCCAACATCGCCCTGCTGTTGACCAAAGGGGTAAACCGTCTGGACAGCTATGAGCATATGGCACGGGTTCTCTGCCACACAACCCTGCGGGGGAATGATCTGGGCACCAACCTTGAATTCCACTACGGTCTGGTTAACTGGTTCCTGGGTTACAACGTCATGGCCAAGCCGACCACCCGTTTTGTGGTACCATACCTGACCATGGTGGGACAGTTGAAGGAAGAGGCGAGCAAAATCGACCCGGTCTATGCCTTCATCCAGTTGAAAAAACAGTACGCAGCCCAGATCGCCGAGCAGTTCCCGAACCAGCCGGATGTGGCAAAAGCAATGTCCCAGACTCTGGATCGGAAGGGCACCCTGGTGACCCGTCCCATCGAGAAATTCATCGAAGATCCCCATCTTCTGGCCGGTTGGCTTAGCCTTAACCGGAAAAACTTTACCCAGAAAGATGGCAAGGTTGTCTGGCTGAAAAACCCGCTGACCATTCTTGATGAAACTTACAAGTATCTGAACATGACGTTCCGTGCCGGTATTCCTGCTGCGGAAATCATCTGGAGCCACGATAACGACGTGTTGCAAAAAGCCCTCGCCTTCTACGGCACCCTTAACGAAACCTTTGGCCTGGGCGATGGGGACTACACAAAATTGACCGCGCTGTTAAACAACACTGCCCCTCAGGGGGGCTTCTCTCCAGAACTGTGGGACGAAGTCCGCGCCTCACATTTCGGTTTCGGAGCCGGTGTGGAGCTGCTTGGCATGCTGTTTCTTGTCGCCAGCAAAACCAGCTTCTGGGAGTTCAAGGTTGAAGAGGATCTTGAGGTAACGATTCCTGAATGTCTGTTTGACAGCGAGCTGCAGGCCCGTATGAAGAAAATTCTGGTGCCGCCACCTTCTACCAAGGCCGACGAGATCGTCGCCATCTGCGGCGGTATGTACTACGGTCAGGAAGCCCCCGGTCTGCCGACCTTTGCCCAGGAAGGGATGCATTTCAACAAGGGACAGGCCCTCTACATCATCGAAGTTATGAAGATGTTCAATACGGTCCGTGCCACCTTCTCCGGTACCATCGACAAGATCGTCATCCAGAGCGGCGACGGCTCCATCGTCCAGAAGGGACAGCCGTTGTTCAAAATCACTCCGGACGAGAAATTCATCGAAGTTGATCCAAAGGCTCTGGAAAAGGAAAAACGGGAAAAAACGGCCGAGTACCTGAAAGCGGTCATGTAAGGAACTGTTGCTGATTACGAGGTACCTATAGAGAGTGACGATCAAACGGCAAGAGTTTGGAACTAATTTCCCACACTTCTTGCCGTTTGTTGTTTTGTGATGTTGTGTTGGGCACAGCGGAGCGTGCCCAACACAACGGCTAACCAACAGGAGACAATAATGAGCATAAACGACAGCAAACAGAAGTGGGATGAAAAAGTAGCCAAAGGGCTTGCCAAATCGCCGGAACGGATGAATACGTTTCTGACAACCTCGAACATTGAGCTGGAGCGTTGTTTCACCCCCGGTTTTGACTATCCGGATTATGAGGAACAGCTGGGCCTGCCGGGGGAATACCCCTACACCCGTGGTGTGCAGCCGACCATGTACCGGGGACGTTTCTGGACCATGCGCCAGTATGCC